>JAUXUI010000019.1 GCA_030681035.1 Lysobacteraceae bacterium
CAAAAGCAAAAACCGCAGCGGCGGTACTTGACAATCGATTGCTCATAGAAGGATGGGTAGAGCGCAGCGAAACCCATCAACCAGGCCATTACAACGCGCTTGATGGGTTTCGCTGCGCTCTACCCATCCTACGATTGAGCCTTGACTTGGGTGGATTGAGGCTACAGCGGGCATTCCGCGCCTTTCGCTTTCGCACAATGTCCTGAAGCCACTGGATTCCCGTTTTCACGGGAATGACGAACCGAGGCATTTCGGGCTCAAACCAGTGCCAATCCTGTCTGACTGAAGATCAAGCCTCGGGCTGTACGACCACCTTGACCATCAGCTCGACATCGGCATGCAGCACTACCTGCACGTCGAACTCGCCGGTACGGCGCAGCGGACCTTCGCCCATCACCACTTCGCTCTTTTCCAGCGGCAGGCCGGCGGCGGTGAACGCCTCGGCAATATCGCGGGTGCTGACCGAACCAAACAGCTTGCCCTCGGCGGAGGCATTGGCCTTGATGGTTACCGAGCCGCCTTGCAGCTTGGCCTTGCGTGCCTGCGCCTCGGCCAGGATGGTGTTGGCCTTGGCTTCAAACTCGGCGCGGCGCTGCTCAAAATCGGCCAGATTGGCCGCTGTTGCCGGCACTGCCTTGCCGTAGGGCACCAGGTAATTGCGGCCGTAACCCGGCTTGACGCTGACCTTGTCGCCCAAGTTGCCGAGATTTTGCACTTTTTGCAGAAGAATCAGATCCATGGTGTAACTCCGTATTCGTTAGCAGGGCCACTGGCCCGGCAACGCGATGGCTGTCCGAACGGACGGGGTGGCCGGCGGCGCTTGGCACCGCAGGCGATCAGTTGTCGTGGTTGTCGCAGTAGGGAATCAGCGAAAGGAAGCGGGCGCGTTTGATGGCGATCGACAACTGGCGCTGATATTTTGCCTTGGTACCGGTGATCCGGCTCGGCACGATCTTGCCGGTCTCGCTGACGTACTGGCGCAGGGTGGCGAGATCCTTGTAATCAATTTCGGTTACGCCCTCGGCGGTGAACTTGCAGAACTTGCGACGACGAAAAAACTTGGACATGGGTATTCTCCGGAAGGGGCTCAGACGGCTTCAGTAACTTCAGCAGCATCAGCGTCGACCACAACGTCGTCGCCCTTGCCGCTCACGTCGGAATCGCTGTCGTCATCACGACGACGACGATCACCCTTCTCGTCCTTGGTCTTCATGATCAGCGATTGCTCGGTATCCGGGCCTTCGCGCTTGATCACCAAGTGGCGCAACACCGCATCGTTGAAGCGGAACCCGTCGACGAGCTCATTGAGCGCGTGCTGGCTGACTTCAACATTCATCATCACGTAATGCGCTTTGACCAACTTCTCGATCGGGTACGCCAATTGCCGGCGGCCCCAGTCTTCAAGACGGTGGATCGTGCCCTTGTCGCCTTCGATCAGCGCCTTGTAGCGCTCGATCATGGCTGGCACCTGCTCGCTTTGATCCGGGTGGACCATGAATACGATTTCGTAGTGACGCATGGAAACTCCTTGTGAATGCGGGCAGCACAGCAGCGCCGGCTCCGCAGCCCCCCGTCATACCCGATGCATGCGGTGGGGCAAGTGCTCGCGAGCAATCGCGAGCCGCACATTGTGCCAGCAATTCAACCCCTTGGGCAAGGGAAATAAAGGGGCTGGCGACAATGCAGCGGCCCTATTGCATCGGGAAACCACCCGGCCCCCGCCCACCCATCATGCCCTGCATGCCGCGCATCAAGCCTTTCATGCCGCCCTTGGACAGCTTGCTCATCATCTTTTCCATTTGCTGGAATTGCTTGAGCAGGCGATTGACATCGGCGGGCGTGGTGCCCGAGCCACGCGCAATGCGGGCGCGGCGCGAGCCGTTGAGCAAGGCTGGGTGACGACGCTCCTTGCTAGTCATCGAGCCAATGATGGCGATCAGACGCGGCACTTCCTTGCCACTGACCTGACCCTTGACCTGCTCGGAAACCTGCCCCATGCCCGGCAACTTTTCCATCAGCGCACCAATGCCGCCCATGCTCTGCATCTGCTGCAACTGGTCGCGCATGTCGTTGAGGTCGAATTTTTTGCCCTTGGCCAGCTTTTCGGCAAACTTGGTGGCCTTGTCCTGATCGACCTGCTGCTCGACCTGCTCGACCAGCGACAGCACATCGCCCATGTCGAGAATGCGGCCGGCGACACGATCTGGATGGAATACATCCAGGCCGTCGGGCTTTTCGCTGGTACCGATGAACTTGATCGGGCGGCCGGTAACGTAACGCACCGAAAGCGCGGCACCGCCACGGGCATCGCCATCGGTTTTGGTCAGCACCACGCCAGTCAGCGGCAATGCTTCCGCAAACGCCTTGGCGGTGATGGCGGCGTCCTGGCCGGTCATCGCATCAACCACAAACAGGGTCTCGACCGGATTCACGGCGGCATGCAGCGCCTTGATCTCGGCCATCATCTGCTCGTCGATGGCAAGTCGGCCGGCGGTATCGACCAACAACACATCCACGAACAACTTGCGCGCGTCGGCAATCGCAGCGCGCACGATCGCTTCTGGCGATTGGTCGATGCTGGACGGGAAGAACAGCACATCAACCTGCGCGGCGAGAGTTTTGAGCTGCTCGATGGCCGCCGGGCGATAAACGTCGGCCGACACCACCATCACCTTTTTCTTGCGCCGCTCCTTGAGGTGCTTGGCCAGCTTGCCGACGGTGGTGGTTTTACCGGCACCCTGCAGGCCGGCCATCAGGATCACCGCCGGTGCCGGCACATTGAGGTTCAGATCGGCCGACTGCGCGCCCATCACGGCAGTCAGTTCATCGCGCACCACTTTGATCAGCGCCTGCCCCGGGGTGAGGCTGCGCAGCACTTCCTGCCCCACCGCGCGCACCTTGATCCGCTCGATCAGGGCCTGCACCACCGGCAATGCGACATCGGCTTCCAGCAAGGCCACACGCACCTCGCGCAGACTCTCGCGGATATTCTCTTCGCTGAGGCGGCCACGACCACGCAGACGTTGCAGGGTGCCGGAAAGACGTTGGGAGAGCGACTCGAACATGAGACTTGAACCAGGGCAAAGGGTCGCAAAGTATAGCGCCGACATGTTTTCCGGGCACCGACAGCAATCTGAGCCTTGGTGGCAGCCGGCCTGCCGGCTCTGATTCTGTGGCAGCCGGCCTGCCGGCGAACAACCTCGCCAACCGCTTCGCGCGCAAGGCGCGCTCCCACGAGTAATGCCGTTCCGACGCAGAAGCGCCGTCTGCGGGCGACCCCGATACGGGTGCCGTTTTGCACCGGCTGTGCCAAACTTGAACCATGCTGACCGCCCTTGCCGCTGCACTTGCTTACCTGATTGCGACCCGAGCGCTGGCTCGCAACGTGTTCAACCCCGATGCCGACAACAGCAGTGCGCTGCGTATCGGCCTGCTCGGCGCGCTGCTGCATGGCGCGCTGCATGTGCGTTTGTGGTGGCTCGCAGGCGGTGCCGACCTGCATTTTTTTGCTGCGCTGTCGCTGGTGGCGTTGGGTATGGCCGGCCTGACCAGCACCCTTGGCCGGCGGCAGCGGCTGGATACACTGGGCGTGGTGGTGTTCCCGTTGGCGGCACTCGCCGCGCTGGCGCTGGCCAGCATCGGTGATCGCAGTGCCAGCACCGATTTACTCGACTGGCGCATCGGCTTGCATGCCTGGCTTGCCCTGCTCGCCTACGCCACGCTGGCGCTGGCCGCCCTGCTCGCGATCATGCTGTGGTTGCAAGAGCGCGCCTTGCGTGCTCGCCAATTCACTCGCCTGCTGCGCGCACTGCCGCCATTGACGCAACTCGAAACATTGTTGTTTCGCACCATTAGCGTCGGGTTTGTACTGCTCACGCTCACCCTGATTACCGGTGCGGTGTTCGTCGAAAACCTGTTCGCGCAGCATCTGGTACACAAGACCGTGCTCAGTATCCTGTCGTGGGCGCTGTTCGGAATTTTGTTACTGGGCCGGCATCTGCGTGGCTGGCGCGGCCGCCGCGCCGTGCGCTTCACCTTGAGCGCAATGCTGCTGTTGCTGCTGGCATTCTTTGGCAGCAAACTAGTGCTTGAAATGGTTTTGATGCGCGGATGAAATTGCGGTGAATGACATACCCCTGACAACCCTGTTCAGCATGCTCGCTGGGCTGCTGGTGCTTTCGGCGTTTTTTTCCGGCTCGGAAACAGCGCTGATGTCAATCAACCGCTATCGCCTGCTGCACCTCGCTCGTGAGGGCAGTCGCGGCGCGCGGTTGGCTCGCAAGCTGCTGGAACAACCAGAGCGGCTGATCGGGCTGATCCTGCTCGGCAACAATTTCGTCAACATCCTCGCTTCGGCACTGGCAACCCTGGCTTTCGTGCGCATTGCCGGCGAGGCCGGCCTATTGATCGGTACTTCCGTACTAACGGTAACCGTGCTGATTTTTGCTGAGGTCGCACCGAAAACGCTGGCCGCATTTCACCCCGAACGCGTTGCCCTGCCCGCTGCCTACGTGCTGTACCCGTTGTTGCGTGTGGCCTACCCGTTTGTCTGGTTGGTGAACATTCTGGCCAATGGCGTGCTGTTCGTGTTTGGCCATCGCCGCGGCGCCGCCGCCGACAGCACGCTGTCGCAGGAGGAGCTACGCACGGTGTTGTTGGAAGGCGGCGGACTGATTCCTGACCAGCACCGGCGCATGCTGCTCAATATCCTGGCGCTGCAAGAGGCTTACGTAGAAGACATCATGGTGCCGCGTGGCGAGATCATCGGCATCGACCTTGACGACGACCCGCAGACGCTGCGCGACAACCTGGCCAAGTTCCCCTTCAGCCGAGCGCCGCTTTACCACGGCAGCATCGACCAAGTGTCTGGCATTTTGCATCTGCGCACCCTGATGGATGTGCCAGTCGAGCAGATTACGCCCGCACTGGTGGAAGCACGCGCACGCAAGGTCTATTTCATCCCGGAAGGGGTGCCCTTGCCGCAGCAACTGCTCGAGTTTCAACGCATGAAGCGCCGCTTTGCGATGGTGGTGGACGAATACGGAGAGGTGATCGGCATGGTCACCATGGCCGACATCCTGGAAGAGATCGTCGGTGAGTTCACCACCACACCGAGCAACGACACCCGTCATGTGCATCACGAAGCAGACGGCAGCCTGCTGATCGATGGCCGCATTGCGGTACACAGCCTGAACCGCCGCCTTGACTGGAACTTGCCGACCGACGATGCACGAACACTCAGCGGCCTGCTGGTGAGCCACAACGAAGCCTTGCCAGAGGCCGGCGCCGAGTTCGAGATCGATGGTTTCCGGATGCGGGTTGAACGCCTGGGCGACAACGTGATCGCGCAGGTACGGGTGTGGCCGCCGGACTTGAGCAAGCGCGACGACTGACGGCTCACGCCACCGCCAGCGCCTGCGCCAGCCGTTCCACCGCTATCACTTCCATGTCTTTGTACGGGTTGCGTTTGGGCGCATTTGCGGCGGGCACGATGGCACGCTTGAAGCCGTGGGTGGCGGCTTCCTTGAGCCGCTCTTCGCCATTGGGCACCGGGCGGATTTCACCGGACAAACCCACCTCACCGAACACCACGGTTTTTTCCGCGAGTGGCCGGTCACGCAGGCTGGACAGCACCGCCAGCAGCACCGGCAGGTCGGCGGCGGTTTCCTGCACGCGAATACCACCGACCACGTTCACGAACACATCCTGATCGAACACGCCAACCCCGCCATGGCGATGCAGCACCGCCAGCAGCATCGCCAGGCGGTTCTGTTCCAGCCCCAGCGCCACCCGACGCGGATTGGACAACGGTGATTTATCAACCAGCGCCTGCACTTCCACCAGCAACGGGCGGGTGCCCTCGCGGGTCACCATCACCGCACTGCCCGGCTGCGGTTCGCGGCTGCCGGACAGAAAAATCGCGCTCGGGTTGGGCACTTCCTTCAGGCCCTTGTCGGACATCGCAAACACACCCAGTTCATTGACCGCGCCGAAGCGGTTCTTGAACGCGCGCAGGATGCGAAAACGACTGCCCGATTCACCCTCGAAATACAGCACCGCATCGACCATGTGTTCAAGCACGCGCGGCCCGGCGATGCCGCCTTCCTTGGTCACGTGACCGACCAAAAACACGCTGGTACCGGTTTCCTTGGCATAACGCACCAGCCGCGCCGCCGACTCGCGCACCTGGCTCACCGAGCCCGGTGCCGCCGTCAGCATTTCCGACCACAGGGTTTGAATTGAATCGGCAACGATCAGCGCCGGCCGCACTTTTGCGGCGTGCTCCAGAATGCGCTCCACTGCGGTTTCCGCCAGCGCCTTGATACCGAGCACCGACAGGCCCAGGCGCTGCGCGCGGCCGGCCACTTGCGCCAGGCTTTCCTCACCGGTGACATACAAGCTCGGCAGGCGCTCGCCCATCGCTGCCATCGCCTGCAACAACAACGTGGATTTGCCGATACCCGGATCGCCACCCACCAGCACCACCGAGCCTTCCACCAGACCGCCGCCCAGCACGCGATCGAGTTCACCGATACCAGTGGACGTGCGCTGCTCATCGCCGCCCTGCACATCGCTCAGTGCAATCACCTGCGGCCCGCCATCGCCCGCCCAGCCGGCATGGCGCGCACCACCGCGTGCCGTGCTGACGGGCGCCAGCGTAACTTCGCTCAAGGTATTCCAGGCACCGCATTCACCGCACTGGCCCTGCCATTTGTTGTGGCTGCCGCCGCAATCGGCGCATACGTAAGCGGTTTTGGCTTTGGCCATCTGCAAATCTCGATCAGCGGGGCTTGTATAGTGCCGTGGCCACGCGCCAACGCAAAGGGAAACCGTGCGAAACGATTCTCACAACGCGATGTGCCGCTGTAGGGGCGCGATTCATCGCGCCCTGATTCATCGCGGTCGGGTTGTGGGGCGCAATGAATTGCGCCCCTACCGGGCATAACCGTGAACATGGTTGGATACGCCCCCACCGCCGGGTGCATGGGCACGATACCTTGG
Organism: Lysobacteraceae bacterium; assembly: GCA_030681035.1. Lineage (GTDB taxonomy): Bacteria > Pseudomonadota > Gammaproteobacteria > Xanthomonadales > Xanthomonadaceae. The sequence continues at coordinate 7,003 of JAUXUI010000019.1, forward strand.
ACATGGTTGGAAAAAACCCACGTAGGGGCGCGATTCATCGCGCCCTGATTGTCACGCCGTGGTTCATCGCCCCGCGATTCATCGCGGCCGTGGTCGTGGGGCGCAATGAATTGCGCCCCTACCGGGGATAACCGTGAACATGGTTGGATACGCCCCCACCGCCGGGTGCATGGGCACGATACCGTGGACATGGTTGGAAAAAACCCACGTAGGGGCGCGATTCATCGCGCCCTGATTCATCGCGGTCGGGTCGTGGGGCGCGATTCATCGCGCCCTGATGTGTCGCAACCCGATTTGTCGCGGCAGGCCGCAGCGCCGCAAGTAGCGAGCGCAGGATTTTCCCGATCCTGTGCCCAGCGCGAAGGATTATCAGCGATATATTGGCGAATCCGGCCCAGTGACGCCTCATTGCGAATAATGTGTTCGTAGTAATTGCGTTGCCAGGCAAACTGCGGAACACCCGCCTGCCGTAGCCCACGCGTCGCAGCCGCCTTGAACGCGCGGATGATTTCACCCACCGTTGGGGCGCGATTCATCGCGCCGTGTTTCATCGCGCCGCGGTCATGGGGCGCAATCAATTGCGCCCCTACCGGGTGTATGGACACGATGCCGTGGAAATGATTGGGCATGATCACGAACGCATCCGATGCCACGCCTGCGAATCGCTCCGGCCAGGTTATCCAAAGATTGCGTAACCATTGCCCAGCATCGTTCAAGCGCATTCCCCCCGCCACAACCTGCCCGAACCAACAAGCCCGGTTATGTGTGCAGATGGTCACGAAATAGGCCCCGGCCTGCGAATAATCATGACCTTGCAGACGCAGACTGCGCCGGTGGTGGCGAACAGGTTCATAGGCCATCAACCAACCCCCACGTAGGGGCGCGATTCATCGCGCCCTGGTTCATCGCGGCCGTGGTCGTGGGGCGCAATGAATTGCGCCCCTACCGGGGATAACCGTGAACATGGTTGGAGACGCCCCCACCGCCGGGCATATGGGCACGATACCGTGGAAATGGTTGGTTGGAAAAAACCCCACGTAGGGGCGCGATTCATCGCGCCCTGGTTCATCGCGGCCGTGGTCGTGGGGCGCAATGAATTGCGCCCCTACCGGGCATAACCGTGAACATGGTTGGATACGCCCCCACCGCCGGGCATATGGGCACGATACCGTGGAAATGAATGGTTGGAAAAAACCCACGTAGGGGCGCGATTCATCGCGCCCTGGTTGTCGCGCCGTGGTTGTCGTGCCCTGATGCATCACGCCGTGGGTTGTATTGAAATTGGTGCCGGAAATAGGAATCGAACCTACGACCTACGCATTACGAATGCGCCGCTCTACCAACTGAGCTATTCCGGCAGGGTACGCGAACGGCTGGGCGAAACTACCGCACCGAGCCAACAATGTGAACTGCAAAGTGTAAGTTGTCGCCGGGCTGCGGTCAATTTTGCCGCTGTGCCTGCAGCCGCCCCGTGTCGTTCACTCAACCAGGGTAAGGCGCAACTCGCGCGGCAAGGCAAACACCATGCTCTCGGGTTCGCCATCAAGCTCGCGCACGTTGTCGGCGCCAAAATCACGCAAGCGAGCGATCACGCCCTGCACCAGCACTTCCGGTGCCGAGGCGCCGGCGGTAACGCCGATGTGCTGCTTGCCTTGCAGCCATGCCGGGTCGATATCATCGGCGCCATCGATCAGGTAGGCCTGCGTGCCCTGCTTGAGCGACAACTCGCTCAGGCGGTTGGAGTTGGAACTGTTGAGCGAGCCCACCACCAGCACCAGATCGCATTGCTCAGCCAATTGCCGCACTGCATCCTGGCGGTTCTGGGTGGCATAGCAGATGTCGTCGTGGCGCGGGCCTTCGATCGCGGGAAAGCGCTGGCGCAGGGCCGCGATGACATTGCGGGTGTCATCCACCGACAAGGTGGTTTGCGTGGTGTAGGCGAACTTGTCGGGCTGACCCACCACCAGTGCGGCAACATCCGCAGCACTCTCGACCAGATAAATACTGCCCTGGCCACCCTCGGCCAGCCACTGGCCCATGGTGCCTTCCACTTCGGGATGCCCGGCGTGGCCGATCAACACCACGTCGCGGCCAGCACGGCAGTGGCGTGCCACTTCGATATGCACCTTGGTCACCAGCGGGCAGGTCGCATCGAACACTTTCAGGCCGCGTTGTGCGGCCTCGGCGCGCACCGCCTGCGACACGCCGTGGGCGCTGAAGATGACGGTGGCGCCAGCCGGCACTTCGTCCAGCTCATCGACAAACACCGCGCCGCGCTGGCGCAGGTCATCCACCACAAAACGGTTGTGGACGACCTCGTGGCGCACGTAGATCGGTGCGCCAAGGGTATCGATCGCGCGTTTGACGATCTCGATGGCGCGGTCCACGCCGGCACAAAAACCACGCGGATTGGCAAGCACGATGTCCATGGCGCAATTATCCCTGATCTGGAACGCTGCGGCGCGGCACAAAGCCGAACAGCGCGATGCCGATGGCACCGGCCACAATCACCGCGTCGGCAAGGTTGAACGCCGGCCAGTGGTATTCGCCCCAGTAGGCATCGATGAAATCGATCACGTAACCATGCATCAGCCGATCGATCAGATTGCCGATGGCGCCGCCAATCACCAGCGCGTACGGCAACGCCTGGCGCCAGTCATGGCGCGGGATGCGCGCCAGCCACCACGCCAGCATCGCACTGATGGCAATGGCGAGCGCACTGAACAGCCAGCGTTGCCAGCCATTGTGATCGGCTAGAAAGCTGAACGCGGCGCCATAGTTGTAAACCAATGTCCAACTCAGCAGGCCGGGAATGATCGGCACCGGCTGGTGCAGTTGCAGGTGTGCGAGGGCCCACTGCTTGCTCGCGGCGTCCAGCACTACCAACAGCAACGACAGCCACAGCCACGGCAGCGCGCTTTTATCGAGGCGCGCCATCAGAACCAGCGCCGGCTTTCGCCCGCACCCTCGACATTCTCGACACAGCGCGCACAGATTTCCGGGTGCTCTGGATCAGAGCCAACATCGGCGCGGTAATGCCAGCAGCGGATGCACTTGCTGTGCTTGCTGGCCACTGCGCGAATCCAAGCATCGCTACCCTCGCCTTTCACCGCATCATCGGGCCGCGCGCTGAGCGCATGCAGATCAAGGCGCGAGGTGATGAACAAGAAGCGCAGCTCCGATGCTACCGGTTGCAAGCGTTGCAGCAATGCTTCGGGCAGATACGCATCCACTTCGGCCTGCAATGCCGCACCGATCACGCCGTTGCCGCGCATCGGTTCCAGCACTGCCGACACCGCTTCGCGCAGGTCGAGTACGGCGCGCATGTCCTCGCTGGAAAGCGCTGCACCAGCCGCCATCGGTGCCAGCCCGTCGTACCACGTTGCGAACAACACGTTGGTCACTCGCTCGCCCGGCAGATGCGCCCACACCTCATCGGCGGTAAAGGTGAGGATTGGCGCGATCCAGCGCACGAACGCCTGTGCAATGTGATACATCGCGCTCTGCGCCGAGCGCCGGCCAAGCGCGTGCTGCTGCATGGTGTACAGCCGATCCTTGGTGACATCGAGATAGATCGAACCCATATCGACCGTGCAGAAATTATTCAGCCGCTGCACCACTTCGGCAAAATCGTAGCGCTCGTAAGCGGCGCTGATCTGGCCCTGCAATTCGTGGGCGCGATGCAGCGCCCACTGATCGAGCAGCAGCATGTCGGCATGCGCCAGCAAATCGCGTGCCGGATCGAAGCCATGCAGATTACCGAGCAAAAAACGCGCGGTATTGCGGATACGGCGATAGGCATCACCGGCACGCTTGAGGATGTCATCGGACACCGACATTTCATCGCGGTAATCGGCACCGGCAATCCACAGCCGCAGTACATCCGCGCCCATCTGGTCGATCACCTTTTGCGGCTCGACCACATTGCCCACCGACTTTGACATCTTGCGGCCGTTGGCATCGACCACGAAGCCGTGCGTCAGCACCTGCCGATAGGGCGCCACGCCATCCATCGCCACGCCGGTGAGCAGGGAGCTGTGGAACCAGCCACGATGCTGATCCGAGCCTTCCAGATACAGGTCGGCCGGTTTGCTCAGCCCCTGCTCGGGATGTGCGGCAAGCACCGCCTCGTGGGTAACGCCAGAATCGAACCAGACATCGAGAATGTCGCCCACCTTTTCGTACTGCGCGGCCTCATCACCCAGCCATTCGCTAGCGTCCAGCGTATACCAGCAATCCACGCCTTCGCGCGCCACGCGATCAGCAACCTGCCGCATCAGCTCGACGCTGCGCGGGTGCGGTTCGCCGGTTTCGCGGTGAATGAACAGCGCAATCGGCACACCCCAGGTGCGCTGCCGGCTGATACACCAGTCCGGGCGGCCGGCGATCATGCCGGCAATCCGCGCTTGACCCCACTCCGGCACCCAGCGCACGGTCTTGATCGCAGCCAGTGCGTCGCGGCGCAAGCCAGCCTGTTCCATCGCGATGAACCACTGCGGGGTAGCGCGAAATGCCACCGGCGATTTGTGCCGCCAGCAATGCGGGTAGCTGTGGTTCAACTTTTCGAGCGCCAACAGCATGCCGCGCTCGGCGAGCAACGCCGCAATGGTGTCGTTGGCTTTCCAGATGTACTGCCCGGCGAACAATTCGGTGTTGGGCAAAAACACGCCGCGGCCATCGATCGGGTTGAGCACATCGAGGCCGTATTTCTGGCCAACCACGAAATCTTCCTGGCCGTGACCCGGCGCCGTGTGTACCGCGCCGGTACCGGCCTCGGTGGTGACGTGATCGCCCAGAATCAGCGGCACGATGCGCTGGTAGAACGGGTGATTGAGCTGCATGCCTTCCAGTGCCGCACCTTTGGCGCGGCCCAGCACTTCGAATGCGGCAACACCGTAGCGCTGCAAGGCTGCCTCGGCCAAAGCCTCGGCGAGCACCAGCAACACCGCCTTGCCATGGCGCTCGGGGCCACGCACCAGCACGTAATCGAGCTCGGCGCCCAGCGTTACCGCCAGGCTGGCCGGCAACGTCCACGGCGTGGTGGTCCAGATCGGCACGCTGACAATCGCAGCACCCGGGTCCACGCCAAACACGCCAGCCACTGCTTTGCCATCCACCGCGTCGTAGGCCACGTCCACCGCCGGCGACACTTTGTCGGCGTATTCGATTTCGGCCTCGGCCAGTGCCGAACCACAATCGAAGCACCAATGCACCGGCTTCACACCGCGCGCCAGATGGCCGCGCTCGATCACCTTGGCCAGCGCGCGCAGCATGTCCGCCTCGAAGGCAAAATCCATGGTGCGATAGGGTTTGTCCCAGTCGCCCAAAACGCCGAGGCGCTGAAAATCGCGCGACTGCCCGGCGATCTGTTCGGTCGCGTATTCGCGACACTTGGCGCGAAATGCGGCGGCATCGAGTTTGTCGCCGACCTTGCCGAATTTTTTCTCAACCGCCACTTCGATCGGCAGGCCGTGGCAATCCCAGCCCGGCACGTACGGTGCATCAAAGCCCGCCATCAACCGTGACTTGACCACGATATCCTTGAGCACCTTGTTGACCGCATGGCCGATGTGGATCGCGCCGTTGGCGTAGGGCGGGCCATCGTGCAGCACATAACGTGGCCGGCCAGCCGAGTTGGCGCGAACCGCCGCGTACAAGCCTTGGCTCTGCCAACGTTCCAGAGTGATGGGCTCACGCTTGGGCAGGTCGCCGCGCATCGCAAACTCGGTCTGCGGCAGATGGATGCTGGATTTGTAGTCTCGGCTCACGCGGATTGTTTCCTGAAAGGGGTGTTCGGGTCGGTGCATTCTTGCAGTATTTCGCGGGCGCGCCGCGCATCAATATCCATTTGCGCCACCAATGCCGGCAGATCGGCAAAAGCCTGCTCATCGCGCAGCTTGTACACAAACTCCACGCCGATGCGCTGGCCGTAGAGATCGCCATCGAAGTCGAACAGATGCGCTTCAAGCAATGGCTCGGTGCCGTGTACCGTCGGCCGCGTGCCCAGGCTGGCCACGCTGGCGCGCGGCAGCGCACCAACGCCATGCACGCGGGTGGCGAAAATACCCGACAACGCCGGCATCCGACCACCGAGGCGGATGTTGGCGGTCGGATAACCCAGCTTGCGGCCCAACTGCGCGCCGCGCACCACCCGGCCCTCGATGCGATACGGCCGGCCCAGCAGACGCGCTGCGCCTGGCAGATCGCCAGTCGCCAGATCGGCACGAATGCGGCTGGCGGAAACCCGCTCGCCATCGAGCGCCACGGCGTTGATGCTCAACGCAGTGAAACCGTACTGCGTGCCCAGCGATTGCAGCAGCGCCAGATCGCCCTCACGGCCATGACCGAAGCGAAAGCCCGGCCCCACCCACACTTCGCGTGCGCCCAGCCGCCGCACCAGCACCGACTCGACAAACGCCCGTGCCGACATCGCCGCCAACTGCGCATTGAAGCGCAGCATGCCGATTACATCGATACCCAGCGCAGTCAGGCCGTGGATGCGCGCTGCCGGCAGCAATAACCGCGCTGGCGCCGCGCCATGGGCGAAAAACTCGCGCGGCAACGGCTCGAAGCTGAGCACCGCACTGGCGCAGCCCAACTCCTGCGCACGCGAACGCGCGCGGCCCACCAGCGCTTGATGCCCCAAATGCAGGCCATCGAAGGCGCCGATGCAGACCACGCTACCGTGCGGGCACAACAACCCGCCTTGGATGTCTCGAAAAAGCCTGCTCACCGCGACAAGTATAGCGGGCGCGGCAGGAGGGGTGCGGGTCGGGCAAAGGATCGGCATTAATGCAACCTCGTGAACCCATCGCGATCACCAACGATGGCGCCGGGTCGTAGGATGGGTAGAGCGCAGCGAAACCCATCACGAGCACTACCGATGCCGCAACTCCGACGGCCGCCAGCCCATGGCCAATAACGCCACACCGTAGGTTGTCGCGCCAGCCGCCACGGTCAGCAGCACCATGCCCCAACGTGCCAGACCATGCAGTTCGCCCCATACCCCCACACCACTCGCCAACCACAACAACACCGCCGCCATCGCCGCGCAGGCCAGCGCCAGCCGGGTCAGATGCCAGCCCCAACCGGCACTGGCGCGGTATATGCCTTGCCGGCGCAGCGCCCGCCACAGCAGCCACGGATTGATCAAACCGGCCAGACCGGTTGCCAGCGCGATGCCGGCATGGGCACCGGAAACCTGGAACATCCACAACGGGGTCACGATGATTGCCATCAACGAGACATTGCTGAGCACGGTGAAAATAGCCGCACGCATCGGCGTGCGGGTATCCTGCCGCGCATAGAACGCCGACAGCAACACCCGCGACACCATGAAACCGGGCACGCCGATACTCATCGCCGCCAGGCTGAGCGCCGCCATCTGCGTATCAAAGCCGGTAAAACGCCCATGCTGATAGATGGTGGCGGTCAGCGGCTCAGCCAGCAGCAGCAAGCCCAGCGCCGCCGGCAACGCCACCAGCAATACCGTGCGCAGAGCCCAATCCAGCGCACTGCCATAGCCTTCGTCATCCGCTGCGGCAAAGCGGCTGGACAAATGCGGCAAGATCACCGTGCCCAGGGCGACACCAAACAGGCCGAGCGGAAACTCGATCAACCGATCCGACAGATACAGCCAGGTCTGGCTGCCGGTTGCCAGCAGCGAGGCAAACGCAGTGCCAACGATCAGATTGAGCTGTGCCACCGACGACGAGAACAGGGTCGGCAGCATCAACGTGAACACCCGGCGCACGCCGGCATGTTTGAAATTGAGCCGTAACCGCGGTGTCAGGCCGAGCCGGCCCATCGCCGGCCACAGCAGCAGCAATTGCACCAGCCCGGCCGCCAGCACGCCCCAGGCCAACGCCTTTGGCGGCACACTAAAATAAGGCGCCAGCCACAACATCGCCGCAATCACCATGACGTTGTGCAAAACCGGAGTCACCGCCGGCAGTGCAAATTGCCGAAAACTGTTGAGCACGGCACCGGACAGCGCCGTCATCGAGATGAATAACAGGTAAGGAAACACGATGCGCAACATCTCGGCTGTGAGCGCGTGCTTTTCCGGCTCGTCCAGCGTACCGGGAGCCATCAAGGTGACCACCCACGGCGCCAGCAACATCCCTAATCCAGTCACCAGCAGCACGATCACGCATAGGGCACCGGCGACATGATCGAGAAAGTCCTTCAGCGCGGCGTGATCACCACGTTCCTTGATTTCGTTGAACACCGGCACGAACGCCGAGGCAAACGAGCCCTCGGCAAAGATCCGGCGCAGGTAGTTGGGGATGCGATAGGCGATGACAAACGCATCCATCGCCGCAGACACGCCGAACAGACTGGCCTGCAGCATGTCGCGGGCAAAACCCGCCAGCCGCGACAGCAGCGTCATCGCGCTGAAAACCGCAGTGGAACGGAGCAATCCGGCCGGCCGAGGCGGTGGAGCGGCGCTCATCGAGTACACCCGGAAGCGCGAAGCGCCAAACGCATGATGTCCATCTCCATTCCCCGCGTCCCATCCAAACAGCGAAAGCCGACCATCATCGGACGAAGGCGGCATTACAGCACACCGTTGCCATGCGTTCATGGCAAATTGCAGGCACGATGCGGCATCTGTACCGCACCAGCGTGTCGCTCAACCTCAGCGGGCGAGCGCAATAAACGGTACCTTGCTCGCGATACCGGTCGCCCACAGGGTGGGCTCCCACAGTGGAGCGCCGTTTTTGTGTAGACGATAGTGGAACGCCGTTCTTGTGTAGACGAGTCGAGCGCCGTTCTTGTGTAGGAGCCCACCCTGTGGGCGACATCAAGCGCCACGCACAGCAATAGGCAAGTACCCAATGGCCGCCAACGCGTCCCAGCACCCTGTGGGCGACATCACGCGCCATGAACAGCAATCGCATTGACTCGCCGCTCCACACACGCCATAATTGCCGGTCTTTACCCCGCATCCGTACCAATTCAGGAGCAACACCGTGGCCAACATCAAGTCCGCCAAGAAGCGCGCCAAGCAGGCAGAGGTCCGCCGCGGCCGCAACGCCAGTGCGCGCTCGATGCTGCGTACCGCCGTCAAGAAGGTCCTCAAGGCCATCGAAGCGAAGGACGTGGCTGCCGCAGAAACCGCTTACAAAATCGCCGAGCCGATTCTGGATCGCTACGCCAGCCGTGGCCTGATCCACCGCAACAAGGCGTCGCGTCACAAGAGCCGCGTCAACGCGCGGATCAAGGCGCTCAAGACTGCTGCCTGAGCCCGGCGCGCGGGCTTTGCTGCCTGCACACTTGCGGCAATGATCGCAACACAAAAAAGCCGGCTTGCGCCGGCTTTTTTGTGCCTGCAATTCGTGCGTATTACTGTGATTGCGCGTTGGCTTCGGCCCGCGCCAGATCGGCCCGTTCCTCATCGGCCTCGGCGCGCATCGCATCGAGAAAAGCCATGGTTTGCAGCATCACCGGCCAGGTACCTTCGCGGGCAAGCGCCGACACCACAAACCACGGCCCAGTCCAGCCCAGGGCATCAACCACGGCCTGGGCGCGTCCTTGGCGCTCCTCCTCGGCCAGCAGGTCCGCCTTGTTGAAAATCAACCAGCGCGGCTTGGCCAGCAAATCGGCATCGAATCGCTCCAGTTCGCGTTCGATCGCCCGCACCTGCATCGCCGGATCGATATCCTCATCGAGCGGCGACAAATCGACCAGATGCAACAACAGCCGGGTGCGCTGGATGTGACGCAGGAACAAGGCACCCAGACCCGCACCGTCGGCCGCGCCTTCAATCAGACCGGGAATATCGGCGATCACAAAACTGCGGTCGGTTTCGATACGCACGACGCCAAGATTTGGGTACAAGGTGGTAAACGGGTAATCCGCCACCTTGGGTGTAGCGGCCGACACCGCACGGATCAACGTGGATTTGCCGGCATTGGGGAAGCCCAGCAAGCCGACATCGGCGAGCAGCTTGAGCTCGAAACGGACATCGCGCTCATCACCGTCGGTGCCCGAGGTCGCCTTGCGCGGCGCCCGGTTGACCGAGCTCTTGAAATGCATATTGCCAAGGCCACCCTGCCCGCCCTGCGCCACCAGCACGGTTTGCCCGTGCTCGGTGAGGTCGCCAATCACCTCGTCGGTGGCGACGTTATAAACCAACGTGCCCACCGGCACCCGGATCACCACATCGATACCGGCACGGCCGTATTTCTGGCTGCTCATACCATTTTCGCCACGCTCGGCACGGAACAGGCGCTGGTGACGAAAATCGACCAGGGTATTGAGATTTTCATCGGCCTTGACCCAGACACTGCCACCATTGCCGCCGTCGCCACCATTGGGGCCGCCCAGCGGAATGAACTTTTCGCGCCGAAAACTGGCGCAGCCATTGCCGCCGTTGCCGGCGATGACAGTGATTTCAGCTTCGTCGACGAATTTCATGGACTTGGGGACTGGGGACTGGGGACTGGGGACTGGGGACTCGGAAAAGCCAAGAAGCCGGGACTGGGGACTGGGGACTGGGGACTCGGAAAAGCCAAGAAGCCGGGACTGGGGACTGGGGACTGGGGACTCGGAAAAGCCAAAGCAACAACACAGTAGCAAAAGCAGAAATTTCGCGAGCTTGTCGTCCCGAGTCCCGAGTCCCGAGTCCCGAGTCCCGAGTCCCGAGTCCCGAGTCCCGAGTCCCGAGTCCCGAGTCCCGAGTCCCGAGTCCCGAGTCCCGAGTCCCGAGTCCCGAGTCCCGAGTCCCGAGCTTCCCGCAAACGAAAAACCCCGCCGAAGCGGGGTTGTTCGCGCTACCGTGAGGGTTGCTCAGGCTGCCGGAACAACGCTGACGGTGCGACGCTTGTTGGGGCCCTTGATGGCGAACGACACCACGCCGTCGGTCAAGGCAAACAGGGTGTGATCGCGGCCCAGGCCGACATTGCTGCCGGGATGAAACTGGGTGCCGCGCTGGCGCACGATGATGTTGCCGGCATTGATCGCCTGACCGCCATACATCTTCACGCCGAGGTATTTGGGATTTGAATCGCGGCCGTTACGGGTGGAGCCGCCTGCCTTTTTATGTGCCATGAGTGCTTACTCCTCGCGTTTCAGGCGCTGATGCCGGTGATCTGGATTTCGGTGTAGTGTTGCCGATGGCCCATCTGCTTGCGATGGTGCTTGCGGCGACGGAATTTGACAATGCGTATCTTGTCGGCGCGGCCGTGGCCCTTGATGTTGGCAGTAACCTTGGCGCCAGCCACGTTCGGCGCACCGACCGTGATTTTTTCGCCATCACCGAGCAACAACACTTGCTCGAACGAAATCTCGCTGCCGGCTTCGGCGTCGAGCAGTTCGACCCGGAGCACCTCACCTTCCATCACGCGGTATTGCTTACCGCCAGTGACAATTACTGCGTACATGAACAACTTCCTTCTGTAGTTATTTTTCAGGTTGCGCAAAACACTGCCCGCGAGCGCGAGACAGACCCGCAAGCATAAGCGATCCGGGCGGCGCAGGTCAAATCGCTGCGTTGCAGCGTTGCAGCCAACGGGGTGGTGATAGCGGCTATCACGGCATGACCGTTACACTGGCGATCTTCACAAACACGGAGTGCTAACAATGAGCATCAAGATAGGCGACACCATTCCCAAGACCACCATCAATGTCGTCAAGGACGCCATTCAGGCCACCGATAGCGCGACCTTCTTTGCCGGCAAGAAAGTGGTTTTGTTTGCCGTCCCGGGCGCGTTTACCCCCACCTGTTCGGCCAAGCACCTGCCCGGCTTCATTGAGCATCTGGACAGCTTCAGCAAGCGCGGTATTGAGGTCGCCTGCGTATCGGTCAACGATGGTTTTGTAATGGCCGCCTGGGGCAAGGCGCAGAACGCGCCGGAAACCTTGCACCTGCTGGCCGACGGCAACGCCGAGTTCACCAAAGCCCTGGGCCTGGAGCTGGACGCCAGCGGTTTTGGCATGGGCATCCGCAGCCAGCGGTTTGCGCTTTATGCCGACAACGGCGTGGTGAAGTCGCTGTTCATCGAGGCGCCGGGTGAGTTCAAGGTTTCCAGTGCCGAGCACGTGTTGGCGAATATCTGAACCCGTCAAGGATGCTGCACCCGGGCCCTGCGGCCCGGGTGCAATTGTTCACGGCGTGTCTGCGCTTACCGGCTCTGCTGCGGACTTTGCAGCAAACCGCCGGCCATGCCACAGGTAGTACATCACCGGTATCAGCAGCATCGACACAATCGGCGCAGTAATCATGCCGCCCACCATCGGCGCTGCGATACGCCGCATCACATCCGAACCACTGCCCTCACCCAGCATGATCGGCAACAGGCCAGCCACCACCACTGCGGCCGTCATGGCCTTGGGGCGCACCCGCATCACCGCACCTTCGATCACCGCCGCCAACAGCCCGGCGCGATCAGTCGGCTGGTTGCGCAGTTGCGACTCGCGCAGGTACACCAGCATCACCACCCCGAACTCGGCAGCAACGCCGGCAAGCGCGATAAGGCCCACGCCGACCGCCACCGACATCTGATAATCCAGCAGGTACAACAGCCAGAACCCGCCGACCAGCGACAGCGGCACCGCCACCATCACCATCAAGGCCTCGCTGACACTGCGCAAGCCCATGAACAGCAGCAGGAACAGGCCGATGACCGTGATCGGGATAATCACCGCCATGCGCTGCTCGGCACGCTGCATGAACTGGTAGTGCCCAACCCAGGTCCAGGAATAGCCCGCCGGCAGCTTCAGTTGCTCGGCGAGTGCAGCTTGAGCGGTACCGACATAGCCGCCGATGTCGTCGTCTTTGGCGGTGATGTACACCCAGCCGTTGACCCGCGCATCTTCGCTCTTGATCATGTCCGGGCCATCGACAATCTGTACATTGGCCACGTCACCCAACTGCACCTGGATGTCATCGGTAGCCACCAACGGCAGACCACGCAATTTCGTCAGCGAGTCGCGAAACTCCTCGGGGTAGCGAAGATTGACCGGGTAACGTTCGCGTCCCTCGATGGTGCGGGTGACGTCCTTGCCGCCGATCGCGATCGCTGCTGCGTTCTGAATTTCGGCGATGCTCAGCCCATAGTGTTCAGCGGCACGGCGATCGATGTCGATATCGATGTAACGGCCACTGGACGTGCGATCAGAGAACACGGTACGGGTATTTTCAAGGCCGCCCAGAATGCGCTCGATGTCCAGGCCAATACGCTCGATCACCTGGTTATCGGCGCCCGCGATCTTGATGCCGATGGGCGTATTGATGCCGGTGGATTGCATGTCGATGCGCGCGCGAATCGGCATCAGCCAGGCATTGTTGAGGCCTGGTATGCGCACTACATCATCAAGCTCGCGCTTGATGTCGTCCATGTCCATTCCCGGCCGCCACTGCTCGCGCGGCTTGAGCCGGATTGTCGATTCAATCATCGCCAGCGGCGCGGGATCGGTCGCGGTATCGGCGCGCCCCACCTTGCCAAATACGCTATCCACTTCGGGTACCGTCTTGATCAAGCGATCCACCTGCTGCAACAACTGGCGCGCCTTGCCCACCGAAATGCCCGGCGGTGCCGAGGGCATGTACAACAAATCGCCCTCATCCAGATCGGGCATGAACTCGCGCCCGAGGTTAGCCCAAGGCCATATCGCCGACAGTACCAAAACACCGCCCAAGGCCAAAGTGAGCCACGGTGCAGCCATTGCCCGGCGAATGAGCGGCATATAGGTATCGATCAGCCAGCGATTGATCGGGTTGGCCTGCTCGGGGCGTATCTTGCCACGCACCAGATACGACACCAGCACCGGCAGCAAAGTGACCGACAGGCCGGCTGCCGCAGCCATGGCATAGGTCTTGGTGTACGCCAATGGCGCGAACAAACGCAACTCTTGCCCCTCCAGCGCAAACACCGGCAAGAAGCTCAGGGTGATGATCAGCAGCGAGAAAAACAACGCAGGGCCGACTTCAACCAAAGCGCGCTCGATTGCCTGCAACCGCCCACTGGCGTTATCGCCCAGACGCTCCAGATGTTTATGCACATTTTCAATCATCACGATGGCGGCATCGACCATGGTGCCGATGGCAATGGCGATGCCCCCCAAGGACATGACATTGGCATTGATACCTTGCACGCGGATCACCAGAAAGGCCGTAAGGATGCCCACTGGCAAGGTCAGCAGAATCACCAGCGACGAGCGGAAGTGGTACAAAAACAGCGCACACACTGCGATGACAACGATGAACTCTTCAATCAATCGCGTTTTCAACGTATCAACGGTACGCTCGATCAATGCCGAGCGGTCGTAGGTTTCCACCAGCTCGATGCCATCGGGAAGTCCCGCCTTCAATGTGTCCAGCTTGGCGCGCACGGCGGTGATCACATCGCGTGCATTGCTGCCAGCACGCATCACCACGATGCCACCGGTCACTTCGCCCTCGCCATTGAGGTCGGCGATGCCACGGCGTGCAGCCGGGCCGATGCGTATTTCCTGCGCCAAATCGAATAGCGGCACGTTGGTCAGCGAAACACGGCTGCGCTGCACGTCAACACTGATCAGGCCGATATCCTCCAGTGAGCGGATATAGCCGCGCAGGCGCACCATGTATTCGGCCTCGGCCATTTCCACAGCGCCGCCACCCGACTCCTGATTGGCGTCCTTGATCGCTTGCTCGACCCGATCCAGAGTGACGTAATAACCGCGCAATCGATCCGGATCCATCACGATCTGATATTGCTTGACCATGCCGCCCACGCTGGCGACTTCGGCAACGCCCGGCACCGCCTCCAGCTCGAACTTCAAAAACCAGTCTTGCAGCGAACGCAGCTGCGCCAGATCGTGTTGCCCGGTGCGATCAACCAGTGCGTACTGATACACCCAGCCCACACCGGTGGCATCCGGGCCGATGCTTGGCACCGCATCGGGCGGCAATTCCTTGGCGGCAGAGTTGAGGTATTCCAGCACCCGGGAGCGCGCCCAGTACAAGTCGGTGCCATCGGCAAAAATGACATAGATGTAGGAATCACCAAAAAACGAATAACCACGCACGGCTACTGCGCCGGGCACCGCCAGCATTGCTGTGGATAGCGGATACGTCACCTGGTCTTCGATCACCTGCGGCGCCTGGCCGGGCATGCTGACGCGGATGGTTACCTGCACATCGGTCAAATCAGGGATGGCATCAAGCGGCACCGTGCGCATGGAAAACAATCCGGCCAAGGCCAGAATTGCCGCCAGCAACAGCACCAGCAATCGATTACCCAGCGACCAGCGAATCAGTTTTTCGATCACAAGCATTCACTCACTACGTGATGCGGGCAGGCGCAAGGCGCACACCCACAGGAACCTGTAACGACTTGATCAATGGCTATGCGATGGCGCACTGATGCGCGCCAAACCGGCCAGGCGATTGCTTTCCGAGTCGAGCAGAAACTGCCCGGAAACCACCACGGTTTCATCGCCTTTGAGGCCAGAGATAATCACGATGCGGTCGCCGATTTCCTCACCCAACCTGACCGCCACGGGTACAAAGCCACCATCATCGCGGCGTAAAACAACACGTGGGCCCGCCGCGGTTCGTATCACCGACTCAGCCGGCACACTGATCGCATCAGACAGCAACTCGCCCTTGATCTGCACTTCCGAGAACATACCCTGCGTCAACCCTTCCTCGCCGGTATCAAAGCGAAGACGTACCTCAAGAGTGCGCGTGGTATAGCCCACGGGCGGTTCGACGCGGGTGATGCGTCCGGCAAACACGGTCTCGGGAAACAATTTGACACGCATTTCGGCCTCTTGCCCGTCGCGTACCCATCCCCATTGCGTCTCGTAGATTTCGGCAATCACCTCGATAGCGCGTGAGTTGGTGCCAAGGCTGTAGATCATCATGCCGTCAGTCACTGCCATGCCCACCTCGCCGCGGCGGATGAACACAAAGCCATCCTGCGGCGCATACACCTGCGCCGGCAACCTGGGTTCAGCGCCGCCCTGCAATTGGGCGATCTGGCCGGCATCAAGGCCATGCTCGCTCAAACGCGACACCAGGCTCAGCGCCTCGTCGCGACGGCCGCCAGTCATTGCCGTCTGGTACTCCGCTTGCAACGCAAACAATTCATCCGAGCCAATGCTGAACAGCAGTTCGCCACTACTCACACGGTCGCCTTCCTTCTTCTCGGACAACGACAGCAACGTGCCAGCGGTTGGTGGCGAAAGGTTGCGCCGGGACGTTGGATCGATACGCGAGATTTTGCCGACGGTACGTATCTGCCGACGCAGATCACCACGCACCACTTTTGCCAGCCGCACGCTGAGGTTGTTGCGCACCGCAGAATCAATCTGGATCGCCGCGCCAGTAGCCTGGTGCTCGGCAAGCTGCGGGTCGTGACCGTGTGCAGTATCGGGCGAGTCCGTCGTGCGCTTGGCAACGGCCTGTTTGACCAGGTCCATGCCGCAGATCGGACATTCCCCTTCGTGATCGGACACGATATGCGAGTGCATCGGGCATACGTAGGACGCTTCATCGGCGTCGCCCAACGTCAGATTCCCGAGCGGCGCTGCCGGTGGCATCGCAGAATCGGCCGCCAGCACCGCCGCCGGGCCGGGTCGCTCGCGCGAATGCACGTCGGAGCGGTCATACACGCCGGCCAGATACGCGACCAACGCCACCAACGCGCATAGCGCGGTGATTTTCATCGAATTCATTGCACTCCCCCATCGCAACATGCCCACCCGGAATGCCCACCCGGAATCATGATCGCTGAGGGTACACGTAACAAGAGGCATATTGCCGCAACCAATGCTACACAAACGCCGTGCATTGTGCCGGCAGCGAACACCGACGGCGCGGATATTCATTGCGATGCCTCGCCCAGTCGCCCACAGGGTGGGCTCCTACAGTGAGCGCCACCGCGATTTTGCAGGAGCCCACCCTGTGGGCGACCTGCGCGAAGGAACGCCATCGGCCTCAGACTGGCACTCGGCATGGCCGCGCCAATCCACAAGCCAGAAACGACGCAGCCCCTCCGTTGCCGGAGGGGCTGCGAATTACCGCTGTATTACCTAATCAATGCAGCGAGAACACCGCCACATCATGGTGGAACGGGTCGAACTGGTACATGCGCAAGCGCATGCTCGGCTCGTGGTTCAACTTGATCGCAACATCCAGCGAACCGAGCTGTCCACCCTGCGCCGGCATGACCATGGTGAACGCACCGACCGGCGGACCGGCATTGAGCCAGTAGTGCGTGCGACCGAAGGTGAAGAAGCAACCCGAGCCCAACTGCAGGCTGGAGTTGATGTCCGGGCTGCGCGGATCCGCTTCCAGATGCTCGTCGGTGCCGCCACGATCCAACGGGAAAATCGCTTCGCCCGTATCTTCGTCAATGACTGTTGTCGGATCGGTGAACTGGAACTGGTTTTCCCAACCGCGAGTGCCGCCAAAGTCGACGTTCACATACATGTGCGGGAAGTGGTCGGCGTTGAGCAGTTTGACGTTGAACTCAAAACCACGGGTGTTCCAGTCAACCAGGGTATTTTCCATCGTACCCTTGAAGCTCTCCGCACCCAAGCCACTGCCTTCGCCAGACACGTTGCGCGGCGACTCACCGTAGATGGTGTTGTTGACGTAGAGCATGGTCAGGTTGGCATCGGGATCGACCTCGACGCCGCGCGGCAGCTTGCGCCGAGTCAGCTGTTCGAGATAGGTCTCACGCAGGTCTGCCACCAGCGGCGCGGCCTCATCGGGATCGTAGTTACGATCCTTGAGCATGGTCTGCAGCTCACGCAGCAGATTCCACATCCGCTTGGCCGGGGCCACATCGCCGATCATGCCGATCGCTTTTTCCTTGGCAGCCTGGTTCTTGCGCGGATTGGCACCAAACACCTGCGCTTCCATTTCCCACAATGTGGTGCGACGGGGGGCACCGAACGCGTCGACCGGGAAAATTTTGGTCGAGTTCTCCAGCACCTGCACCCGCGGCGGGTGAATACGCCAACCCCAGTGATAAGCCAAGCTCCAATTCTTGCCGTAGGACTGCTTGACCTTGACGGTGTAGCGCGTGCCTTCCTTGAGCATCGGGAAGAACGACGTATCCATCGCGATACCGGCGCTCGAAGCACGAACCGGAAGCGGCGTGCTTTGATTGTCGTTATCGAAATACATCACGAATGGCGAGAAATCCTCGATACCGTTCTTGAGGATATTGACGTGGTACGTGATGGTAAACGGCACATTCAGTACCAGCGACGGGTCGATCATCGCCGTGTCGGACTCGATGTTTTCACCAAAATACACCAGGTTAACATCGACATTGCCGCCAACGACTCGCTTCGTCCTGGGATCATAGATCGGCTGCACCACCTTGCGCTTGAGCGGACCGTTGTAGTGCAGCAACGGCATCCCCTCGTAGGCACGATTCGGCAAAGTCTGCACGTGCAGCTTGTTGCCCTCCAAGATGTCGATCGCGTTCTGCACGTAGATACGACGCAACTCCAGACGACGCACCTCACCCGAGCGGAAGAAGCGCTCGATCGCCTCGATCTGCACCAGCAGATCGGAGTTCGGTGAATCGCGACGAATCGACTTCACCTTTACCGGACCGTCATGCAGGTTGTACTTACCATCTTCAGTAGACGGCAAAGTGTTGGGCATTTCGGTGCCATCGGGCAGACGGTAATTCTCGTACACCGTCGGCAAGAAGTTGGAACCGGGTGCATCGGTGAAGATATTGCTCGGTTCGAAAATCGGGTTTTCCGGCGTGGTGATGATGAAGGCCGTCGCCGGCAGATTCGGGTCTGCCGGTATCCGGACGTTACAGTTGTTTACCGGTTTCGGTTGTGCCTGCGGATGTTGCCCCGTCCCTACTGCGGGCTCCTCGTTATCGCATCTGCTGGGTGGAAACGTTGTCTGTGCCATCACGCTGACCGAGGCGGAAAGCCCCAGCACCAGCGCGGCGGCCAGTGTTCTTGCCAAAGTCGCTTGTATTTTACGCATTGTCTTTAACCCCCTCCGTTGTCGAGCCAGCGCGAGCTGCCCGCACAATGGATGATTGTTTGCAGGTCATGGGATAGCACGCTCGCGCTCAGGCGATCGTGCTGCGCATGTCGATCAGGAATGGCTTGTGATGCTTGCCCGTGCTGAGCAGCCCCACCGCTTCGGCGATGAAAATCGGCTGCACGCGCGAGGGCTTGGTCAGCCATCGGCCGGTACGCTGGTTGCCTACCCAGGTAAGGCCGTGGATGGAGCCCATCACATTGAATGCCATCAGGATCTTGCGGATGGATGCCGGATCACCGTTGAGGAACTGCCAGCGAGCGCCCTTGGCAGCGGCGTACTGCTTCAGGGCTTCGGCGGTGTCCACCTCGGGCTTGGTGGTGACTGTGTAGATGTGTACGTCATCACCCAGGCGATCACCCAGCATTTCCTGCACTTTCACCATATTGTCGATGATCGGGTAAGCCTGCTCACCGTCAATCGACGCAAAGTTCAGCAACACCAGTTTGTTCTGAATCAGGTTCTCGTAGAACCAGAACTTTTCACCGTTTTGATCTTGTACCAGCACCTGTGGAAAACGCTTGGCCAGCTTGCTGTCGGCCGGGCGCTCGCACGCCAGCAACATCGGGTTGCTCGGGTCGGCGACGACCGGTGTTTTTGCTGCGGCATTGGCAGCCAACGCGAGCGCGGGTACTCCCAAGCCCAATGCCTTTACAACATTTCTTCTGCTGTTCATTTCAAACTCCTTGCATATCGGATCGTGAATTGCGCGAGTGCTGAGTGATCAGGGAACAATTTCCCAGGTCAACATCATCGCGTTGTCCTCATGCGTGTTGTTATGGCAATGGATGGGATAGCGGCTGAGGAAGTCGCTGAAGCGATAGAACACGCGAACGTCGTCGCCTGGCCCGATCGTGAACACGTCCTTGCGCGATTTGCCCACACCGGTCGGCGGACGGCCATTCCAGGTGAGGATTTGCGCTTCTTCAAAGTGAACGTGTACCGGATGCGCCCAAGTGGCACCAGCGTTGCGGAAGCGCCAGATTTCGGCAGTGCCCTGCTTGGGATAGGCTGAGGTGATGGTCGGATCCATGAACTGGCCGTTGACCGTCCACAAGCCCATGTCGTGATCGAACACCCACTCGCGCTCGGCAACCACTTCACCGAGGTCGATATCCGGCAGCGCACGCAGGAAGTCGGGCACGCGGCTGTTGTCCACGGTGTTGACGTCCTTGACGCGAATCTGCATCACTGGTACGCGATCAGGGCCTTCCAGACGGCGCCCGGTGGGGCCCTGGCCGTTGATCTGCTCCATCAAGTTCAGCACGTTGATGGACTTGCCACGGAAGCCGGAGAAATCGACGATGGTGTCGATACGGTTGGCCGGGCCGACAACGATGGTGGTGGTGTCAACCGGCTCTTCCAGCAAGTTGCCGTCGTTGGCAATCGACAGGAAGCCGATCGGGGTCTCAGTGCTGACCGGACGGGTCGCACCGCCGCCACTGACATGCTCGAAGAACGCCAGTTCGTAGAAACGCGACGGGCCGCCATCGAGCCAGCGCAGACGATACTTGCGCGGTTCGACTTCAAGGGTCGGGAACGCCTTGCGGTTGACCGTGATGACATCGCCGAGGTGACCATCGGTGTTGAACACGTTGTAGGTCGGCTGGCCATCGGCGGTGAAGCGCACATCGTGCAGGATGAAGTACAGATCGTACTCACCGTAGCCACCCGGCAGGCGCAGCGCGCTTTCGTTGGTATCGTTCTCGTCACCCGAGTCGATGTGATCGTAGAAGATCGCCATGCCCGACAGACCCGCGTACACGTTGGTCGCGGTGAAGTCGATCATGTGATCGTGGTACCACAGGCTGCCCAGCGCTTCACGCTCGTCATGGCGTGCGTAGATCATCGCGTAATGGTGATCCCAGAACTCGCCCGGCTCCATGAAATCCATCGGGAAGCCATCGCTCTCGCTGCCGACGTGGGCATTGTGCAAATGCGTGGTCGTTGCCGGGTAGCCGAACTCCTGAATCTTGGCGTCTTCGGCGTGCGGCAGGTTGTTGAAGCGGCGCATGAACACCGGCTCGCCATAGCGCGCAACCAACGTGTTGCCTGGCATTGCGTTGTCGAACATCCAGCCCAGCGAACCCTTCTTGCCTTCGGTCAGCTGATCCATATCCGGGTGATAGGTCCAGTAGCCTTCGGTTTCCTGCTGTATGTAATGCTTGACCGGCGGAAACTCGTTGAAGCGCTGGTGACGGAAGCGGCCGTTGTTCGGGCCGGGGCTGAACAGTGACGGATCAACTTCCACCATCGGCGGTGGAATGTAGACACTCTGATTGAAGTAGCCGACTTGTGGACTAAGCGGCTCTGTTTCCGGGGTGATTAAACCCTCGGGCCTGCACAACTGCGCCTGTGCTACGCGCGGCAGCATGCTGCCGCCGAATATGGCGGGCGTTGTTGCCAACGCTGCAGCGCCGCCTTTAAGTACGTCTCTTCTCTTGGCCATTGATCCCGTGCTCCTGTACCGCCGGACATTGATGCCGGTTCCAGGTGGCGGACGGTTGCCAACACTTGCCCACGTTGGCCGCACGCTTGGCGATACGGCCGTTGTGGGAAGCATTGGTTGACCGATGCTGCGAAAACTACCTGTACTTGCCTGCGAACCACCCAAAGTGCGTAACGCACTTTCCCCGGGCTGTATTGCGGCAAGTACAGGTACATCGAGCCCCCGCCCCCTGTACTACGACTCCCCACCGAAGTTGGCGTTCGCGCGTTGTGCGCTCGGCCATCCCCGATGTGTGGCAATTTGCCACAGGGGGGGCGGGCTCGGTCTGTAGCATCGGGCACACTACGACGAAGTTTTATCCAATCGTCGTGTCAGCGTCACAATTCTGCTCGGATAGTGCCCGGTTTTCTCCGACTTGCGCGTTTGTTCTCTCCGCGCCGTGCTGTGCGTGGCGACGCAAAAGTTGTTTGCGGCGTGATGGCTCGATATTCAACCGCAGCACATCATCGCCGACCAATGCCAACAGGCGAGCATCCATCACCCGAAACCACAGCGGCGGCACGTAGGCGAGCAGGAACATCCCGAAGTAGCCGCTTGGCAATTGCGGTATGTCGTCGAAATTGCGCAGGCATTGATAGCGCCGTGCGGCATGGGCGTGGTGATCGGAATGCCGTTGCAACTGAAACAGCACCCAGTTCGAGATCAGGTGATTGCTGTTCCATGAGTGATGCGGCTGGCACGGCTCGTAACGGCCGTCGGGCAGGCGCAGACGTGCGATGCCGTAGTGCTCGATGTAGTTGGCCGAGGTGAGCTGAAAGTTGGCCCAGAACGACGCGGCCAGCACGAACAGCATGATCGCCGGCCCCAGCCACAGCATCAGCAACGACCAAAACAATAGCGTAATGATGCTGGTCTGCACGATGTCGTTGCGCAGGCTCCAGCGCGAGCGGCCAAGCCGCTGCATGCGTTCGCTTTCCAGCGCCCAGGCACGCCGCGCAGCGCCGGGCATTTCACGCCATACAAAGCGATAGATCGATTCACCCATGCGCGAGGACGCCGGGTCTGCGGGCGTGGCCACATCGCGATGATGGCCGCGATTGTGTTCGATGAAAAAATGACCGTAGCCGGTAGGTGCCAGCACCAGTTTGGCCAGCGTTTGCTCCAAGCGCGAGCGTTTGTGCCCCAGCTCGTGACCGACGTTGATGCAGAACCCGCCGACCACACCGGTAGCCAGGGTGACCGCCAGCAGCCCATGCCACGGCAGGGTGTGCGTCGCCACGAACCAGGCAGCGAACACGAACCAGGCCCACAGCATCGGCACCAGTGCCCAGGTGATGTAACGATAGTAACGATCCGCCTCCAGCGCCGGCACCGCTGCTTGCGGCGGGTTGCTGGTATCGGCACCCAGCGCGGCATCAAGCAGCGGCAAACCGATGTAGACCAGCACTACCGGCAACCACAGCAGGCGTACATCGGCGAAGGCCATGAACAGCAATGGGCCAGCGCCTACCAGCGAGGGCACCAGCAGCGACAGCAACCAGCGATAGCGGCCGGGGTCGCGCCAGGCAACCGTTGTCGCGGCAACCGTCGTTTCGGGTAGGGATAAACTCATGGCGGGCAGTTCTCGTTGTGATGACGCACAGCATGGCGGCAGACGCCGCGCGGCAACACCGCACAGACTGGCATTGTTTCGTCTTTTTGTGCCACGATGCTTGCGCATGACCGTTATCGTGCAGACCCGACAAGGAGCTGATCGCATGCCGCTTGCCTTGCCAAGACCACCCGGCAATGCCGAGCCCGAGGCGTGGCAGCAGCCGAGCCTGCATCCGGTTTACCTCAAGCTGCTGCTGGCCCTGCTGCACAACCGTGGCCTTGACGGCGACACCTTGCTTGCGAACACAAAACCGGATATTGCTGCGCTTGCTGCCAGCGACGGACTGATCGCTTTCGCACCCATCCATCAGCTGGTACAGCAAGCCATTGCCGCAACCGGCAGCCCGTGGCTGGGGCTCGAATTGGGCGCCAGCGTGCATGCGTTCAGCCACGGCGCGGTGGGTTATGCCGCCGTTGCCAGTGGCAATGTGCGCGAAGCATTGCACGCGGTGTGTCGCTTCGCTGCAATCCGCACCCGCGTCGTACATTTTGAACTCAATGACGATGCTCACGGCACCCGCCTGCATATCGTGGAATCCATCGATCTGGGCCAAGCGCGCGTCTTCATTCTGGAAGCCTGCCTGGTGATCGTTGAACGCCTGCTGCAAGCGTTGTCGCTGCGGGGCTGCAAGCAACTGCGCTACGCCATCCCCTGGCCACAACCCTCGTGGGCGGGTCTGTATCCGCACTATCTGGCCGGCCAAACAACATTCGGCGCAGCCGATTTATCCATTCAACTGCCTGCTGACTTGCTCGACCAACCTTGCGTCAGTGCCGACCCGGAGGCTTATCGCTCGGCGCAACGCGAATGCGAGCGCAAACTGCAAGAAAGCCGGCCCGGCCGCGACCTGGCCAGCGCCGTGCGCAAACACTTGCTCGCCTGCGAGGGCGACTACCCGAATGCGGTGCAAATGGCACAACACCTGAATCTCTCGCCACGCAGCTTGTTTCGACGCATGCGCTCGGCTGGCATCAGTTATCACGCAGTGATTGACGAGGTACGCTGCGAGCAGGCGCAATGGCAACTGCGCCACAGCGATGCGTCGATCGAGCGCATTGCCGAACGCCTCGGTTATCGTGACACTTCCAATTTTTCGCGCACCTTTCGCCGCTGGACCGGCACCACACCAAGCCTCTGGCGAGAGCAGGCACGCTGTAACGGCGAATGATGGATTTGGGCCACTTTTGCGCAACCACGGAAAACCCGGCATGAACAGCAGCACGGATAACCAACTCGGCAATCGCATTCGCAGTGCGGCACTGTGCTTGCCCTGCCCTGATCTGGAGGCATCGCTGCGCTTCTTCACCGAGCGGCTGGGCTTTATCGTCGAGCAGATCGTTCCCGCCGATGCGCCACGCGTTGCGCTGCTGTCGGGCCATGGCATGCGCCTGCGCCTGCACACCGAGCCGGCGGCGGCACCCGCGCAAAACCGCATCTGCATGCAACTTGCCTGTGATCGCGCGGCGTTTGCCAGTGACACCCCGGAGCAACTCATCAGCCCGTGCGGCGTGCGCGTGGAAGTGTGCGATGGCGAGCCCGAGCTGCACGTTCCGCATGGCGAGCAAGCATTCATCATCACCCGTCATGGTGCAGGCGATGACGGGCACATCGGCCGTGCCGGCATGCACTACCGCGACCTGATCCCGGGGCGGCTTGGTGGCCGCTTCATCGCCTCGCACATCCGCATCCCCGATGGCGGCGAAGTACCCGACTACGTGCATTACCATCGCGTACGCTTCCAGATGATTTTCTGCAAGGCCGGCTGGGTGCGCGTGGTCTATGAAGACCAAGGGCCACCGTTCGTGCTGCATGCCGGCGATTGCGTATTGCAACCGCCGCAGATTCGTCACCGGGTACTGGAGGCATCAGCGGGACTGGAGGTCATCGAACTGGGCTGTCCAGCGGTACACGAGACATGCGCCGATCACGGCTTGAGTTTGCCCAACGCCCGCTACGCCCCGGAGCGCGAATTCTCCGAACAGCGCTTCGTGCGCCATATCGCTGCCGATGCAGCCCACGGGCAGTGGCGGGCAACAGGCTTTACCGCGCGTGATTCCGGCATTGCAGCTGCAACCAACGGCCTGGCAAGCGTCAAGGTCATCACCCGGACTGACAAGCCGCCTACCGCGCCCCTGCAGGCGACACTGCGACATGACGGCGAGTTGTTGTTCCTGTTCGTGCTGCGCGGCAGCATGACCCTGCACAACCCGGAGCACGGCACACAGGCACTGGCTCAGAACGACAGTTGTGTGATTCCTGCCGGCTGCGATTTTCAACTACGCGCAGGCGATGACCTGGAGGTTCTCGAAGTCAGCCTGCCGGCGTAAGCAGGCCGTACTTGAATCGTGCTGGCCGATGGCCAGGACGACCAAGTGATTTCCGGTCGCTCACAGGGTGAGCTCCTACAAAAAGCACGACGATCTCGCCCTGTGAGCAACTGTGTTGCACGCCGTTGCGAGCCAGTGCTTCTGTGGGAGCCGGCCTGCCGGCGAACGAACTGGCGAAAGAGCTTCGCGCGCGGGCGCGCTCCCACGTAAGCGGTGAACGCTCCCTGTAGGAGCCCACCCTGTGGGCGACCAGAACTCGAACGGCACGCGATAGCGATCGCTGTACATCGCTGGTGCTAAAGCTTGCTTGCATGCAGCCGATAACGAGGCCAACGGATGCAACGGGACACCCGATGTGATCGAAGCCATTGCCCTCACCGGAATCGAAGCCGGGCAAGCCCGGCTTGCGGTTGCCGCCAACAACATCGCCAATGCCGCCACGCCCGGCTTTGCGCGTCAGAGCGTGATTCAAAGTGCTCAGCCCGGTGGCGGCACCCTGTCGCGGGTGACCGCCGCCAGTGAAAACGGCAACTCGCTGTTGCAAGATCAGGTCGATCAACTCAGCGCCAGCTACGCGATACAGGCGAACGTGCTCAGCCTGAAGATTGCGCACGATACCCTCGGCACGCTGCTCGACCAGCGTGCCTGAATCGGCGTTGATCAGAACCGGTACGTCACCTGCGCGCGATAGGTCAACGGGTCACCGAAGAACGCGGTGAGCGTGCGCTCGCGGCCCAGTGTCGGCGCCAGCGTGGCATCGTTGACGAAATCCCAGCCCGAGGTGATGTAGCGCTTGTCGCCCAGATTGCGTCCGTGCAGACCGAGCGTCCAGCGACCATCGTCGGAGTTCCAGACGATACTTGCATCGAACAGCGTATAGCCGCCCTGGTCGAGCAGAAAGCTGTCGGTCTCGAACTGGTTGGTACTGCTGCGATACGAGGCACGTGGCAGGAACGACAATGCACCATTGAGCCCGAACAAACGCGTTGGCACGGTGTAATCGAAGCCGACATTGCCGGTCCATTCCGGCGTGTTCTGGAACGTCGCTGTATCCGCGATATCGACGCCGAAGGCGTTGATGAAGGTGGTGAACTCGGCGTCGATGTAGCCCGCTGACCAGTTCAAGCGCAATGAATCGCCATCACTCATCATGTCAGCAGCCAATTCAGCCTGCCCTTCAAACTCGACACCGCGAATGCGCGCCTTGCCGGCGTTGGTGGTCACGCCGACGAAGGTTTCGTTAACGCCATCGTTGTCGGCATCCACGCCCACCGACCCGGGTACCTGGATGTCTTCATAGTCGTTCCAGAACAGCGCCAGACTGGTGCTCACCCGACCATCCAGCCACGAACCCTTGTGACCAACCTCGTAGGCAGTAACCTGTTCCGGCTCAAATTGCAGAAAGTCCTTTATTTCATTGAGATCGCGGACACCGTTACCGTTGAGATCGGGTGCTGCCGTGCCCGCTCCACGCGGATCGAAGCCGCCGCCCTTGAAACCTTGCGAAAAGCTGAAATACAGCAAATGATCGTCGGCCGGCTTCCACGACAGCCCGGCTTTCGGGGTGAAATCGCGGAAGGTTTCGCTGCCGGTGAAATTGGTGGACGTTGCAATCGGCACCGCCGTACCACCGAAGAAATCCGAGGTGCCACCGAGCAAGGTGCGACGCAACATGAAGGCGCTGCGCTTGTCTTCGGTAAAGCGCCCACCCAGCGACAATTCCACTGTGTCAAACAACTTGATCGACACATCACTGAACACCGACCAGGTCTTGGTGCCGATGTCGCCGATGGTGTTGGCATTGAGGCCGGGCAAGTTGAGCAGGGTACCGGTAGTACCCAGAATCACATCGAAATCGTTGAAGGCGTTGGCATCGAGGTAGTAGAAACCGGCGACGCCGGAAACCCGGTCGGTGGTGAACAGCAACTGCAGTTCCTGGCTGAACTGATCGTCCTTGTAAACCACCGGCACATCGATATCGACCGTTTGCAGGCCATCAAAATCGTTGGAGAATGCGGTATTGGTTTTGCGAAATGCGCTGATGCTTTTGAAGGTAAAGACATCGTTGATGTACCACTCCACCGTGCCGGCAATTCCTCGGGCGCGGTTCATGGCATCGGGATTATTCAGGCCGGCCTGGGTATCGAAAACGCTGTCGAGGACCGGCTCGTTGGTCAACAGGCTCGGCAACACACGATGGCCTTGACGCGAGTTGGAATCGTCCTCGGTCCAGTCACCGGCAATGCGCACAAATACCGACTCGCTTGGCGTCCATTCCATGCTCAAGCGACCAGCGACGACATCCTTGTCGTAGTTCTCCTGACCGGTGACCAGATTGTCGCCAAAACCATCGCGGTTGAACGAAGCAACACTGCCACCAACGCGAAGATCATCGGTGATCGGCATAGTGAACTTGCCGGAAAAATCGAGCTGATTGAATCGGCCAACCGAACCTGACACTTCGGCAGCCGGCTCGTACCCCAGCCGTTTGGTGACGTATTTGATGGCGCCACCGATGGTGTTGCGCCCGTACAAGGTGCCCTGCGGGCCACGCAGCACTTCGATGCGTTCAACATCGTAAATATCCACCACCGCACCATGCGGACGGTTGAGATAGACGTCATCGATATACACACCAACGCCCTGTTCGAATCCAGCGACCGGATCCTGCTGACCTACGCCACGAATGAATGCGGACAACGTGGAATTGGTGCCGCGGGTCGGCTCCAGGGTCACATTCGGCACCAACTGGTTGAGGTCGGTGATATTCACCGCACCAATCTTTTCCAATTGCGCGCCGGAAAATGACGAGATCGACAATGGCACATCGAGCAAAGCTTCCTCGCGCCGACGCGCCGTGACCATTACCTGATCGAGCTTTTTGGCGCTGTCTGTGCCGGCCGTTGCCGCCTCCGGCGCGTCGTCATCGGCAGTTTGCGCCGAGGTCGGCATCGCAACGCACAGCAACGCAAAACTTATGGCGGTAGCTAATGACTTGATCTGCATGGTGTCCCCTCTCCGAATATCTGCCTCGGCCACACAGCCGACGCGAGCAAGACTAACCAGACTCCGCCATCGGCACACGTGTACCTTGGTACAGTGCCGATCAATGCACGATGCCGCGATACTCCGGTCTTATTGTTTGTGGATCGTGCCCATGCTCAGCCTGATCGGGCTACTCGCTGCGCTCACCCTGCTGGTTGTGCTTACCGTGCGCGGGATGAGCCTGTTTATCGCAACACCAGCCTGTGCGCTGATCATTGCGATGACCAGCGACATCGCCTTGCTGCCACCGCTGGCGGCTAGCGGCCAAAGCGACCTCGTCAACGCCTACATGGATGGCTTTACCGGCTTTATCGGCAGCTGGTTTTTCATGTTCTTGCTTGGCTCGATCTTCGGCAAGTTGATGGAGGATACCGGCGCCGCCGAGAGCATCGCGCGCTGGGTGCTTACCGGCATTGGCCATCAACGCGCGGCCCTGGCGGTGGTGGTGGCGTGTGCCATTCTCACCTACGGCGGCGTCAGTTTGTTCGTTGTCGCATTCTCGGTCTACCCGACCGCGCTGAGCATGTTCCGCGCTGCCGATCTGCCTCGCCGTTTCATTCCTGCCGCATTGGCATTCGGCTCAGTGACCTTCACCATGACCTCGGCGGGCTCGCCGGAAATCCAGAACTGGATACCGATCCCGTTTCTTGGTACTTCGCCGTGGGCGGCATGGCAGGCCAGCGCCATCGTTGCCGTGGCAATGGCGTTACTCGGCTACGCGTGGTTGGCGGCAATGCTTCGCCGCGCCAAAAAGCGTGGCGAGACCTTTGTCGCCCGTGCGGATGACCCAACCGTTCGCCGCGACGACCTGCCTGCGCCGTGGCGTGCATTGATCGGCCCGGTATTGGTGCTCGTGGTCAGCTTCGCGCTGCATGATCAGCTACACACCTCGGCGCTGATCCTTGCGTTGCTGGCGGGCGCACTGGGAGTGATGGCTGGCTGCTGGCGTCACCGCCAAACACCGTCCAAAGCCATCGCCGACGGTAGCACCGGTGCCCTGATCGCAATCGGCAACACCGCAGCGGTCGTGGGCTTTGGCGCGGTCGCCAAAGCGGCACCGGCGTTCATGGTGGCAGTCAATGCCTTGACCCATCTGCCCGGCTCAGGGGTCGGCACCGCTGCCCTCGCGGTCAGCGTCATCGCTGCCATGACCGGGTCGGCATCCGGCGGCCAGGCGATTGCCCTGCCCTTGCTGGCGCCGGCATTTCTGGCGCAAGGGGTGAACCCGGACCAGTTGCACCGTGCGGTAGCGATCTCCTCGGGTGTGCTCGACTCGCTGCCGCACAACGGCTACGTGGTCACCACCATCCGCGCGATTTGCAACGAAACCCATCGCGACGCCTACGCGCCGGTCGGCGCGCTGACGGTGATCGTGCCCGGACTCGGCCTGTTGCTGTGCCTGGGATTGTTCGCGCTGGGGTTGTAGGCTCCGTGCTGTTCGCAACCGAAACGTCGGGTCCGCAAAGGACGCGAGGGCTGCGTTCAAATCACTCTTGATTGGCGTCGAATTTCAGCGCTCCTGCGCACCCGCCCCAAAGCGCGATATACCTTGTCACGTCCATCCCCGACACTCGGCTCTGATCAAGAATTATTTTGCGTCTTTTGCGTTCTTTGCGGACCGCGCTTGTTGACGCTGCGAATCATGAACGTGTTGGTCGCGGCATCGCCGGCACCACAAAAAAGCGGGCCGAAGCCCGCCTTTTCTTGTCGCCGTGATGATGGTTGCAATCAGGCTTCGGTAGTCTCGTTGACTGCCTTCATCGACAGGCGGATGCGGCCCTGCTTGTCGACTTCCAGCACTTTGACCTTGACCAGATCGCCTTCCTTGAGCTTGTCGGATACCTTCTCGACCCGCTCATCGGAGATCTGCGACACGTGTACCAAGCCATCCTTGCCCGGAGCGATGGTGACAAATGCACCGAAGTCCATGATCTTGGCGACCTTGCCTTCGTAGATCCGGCCTGGCTCGACATCGGAGGTGATCTGCTCGATCCGCGCCTTGGCCGCTTGCGCGGCAATGGCATTGGCCGAGGCGATGACGATGGTGCCGTCATCCTGGATATCGATCTGGGTGCCGGTTTCCTTGGTGATCGCCTGGATCACCGAACCACCCTTGCCGATCACTTCGCGGATCTTGTCCGGATGGATTTTGATGGTGATCAGGCGCGGCGCAAACTCGGACATTTCAGCGCGCGGTGTGTTCAGCGCCTTGGCCATTTCGCCGAGGATATGCAGACGACCCTGCTTGGCCTGGGCCAGCGCGATCTTCATGATCTCTTCGGTGATGCCGTCGATCTTGATGTCCATCTGCAGGGCGGAAATACCGTCAGCCGAGCCGGCCACCTTGAAATCCATGTCGCCGAGATGATCTTCGTCGCCGAGGATGTCGGAGAGCACGGCAAAGTCGCTGCCTTCCTTGATCAGGCCCATGGCGATACCGGCCACCGGCGCCTTCAGCGGCACGCCCGCATCCATCATCGACAGCGAGGAACCGCACACCGACGCCATCGACGAAGAACCGTTGGATTCAGTGATCTCGGACACGCAACGCACGGTGTACGGGAACTCCTCGATGCTCGGCATCACCGCCAGCACGCCGCGCTTGGCGAGACGGCCATGGCCGATTTCGCGGCGCTTGGGGCCCATCATCGGACGGGTCTCGCCGGTGCAGTAGGGAGGAAAGTTGTAATGGAACATGAAGTGTTCTTTGTATTCGCCGGAAACGGCATCGATCACCTGGCCGTCGCGGGCAGTGCCCAGCGTGGTCACCACGATTGCCTGCGTCTCGCCGCGGGTAAACAGTGCCGAGCCATGGGTCCGTGGCAACACACCGGTATTGATCGAAATCGCGCGCACCGTAGTCAAGTCACGACCATCGACACGGACCTTGGTGGCCAGCACCATGGCGCGCATCGTTTCATATTCCAACTCGCCGAATTCCTTGCCGATCTGGCCCGGAGTCCAGCCCTTGGCGGCGGCCTGCTCCTTCAGCGCTTCGATCACTTCTTTCTTCAGCGCAGAAATCGCATCCTTGCGCTCGGCCTTGACCTGGATGCGGAACGCATCAGCCAAACGGTTGCCGATCACCGCCTTGATGGCATCGATCAGCTCGGTCTGCGGCGCCGGTGCCTGCCACGGGAAATCCTTGGCACCAACCTCGGCAACCAGCTCGTTGATCGCCTTGATCACGGTTTGCAATTCACGATGACCGAACATCACCGCGCCCAGCATCACCTCTTCGGACAGCAGATTGGCTTCCGACTCCACCATCAGCACCGCGCCCGCAGTGCCGGCGACAACCAGTTCCAGCTCCGAGGTTTTGAGCTCGGTGGCGGTGGGGTTGAGCAGGTACTTGCCGTCGGCGTAACCCACCTTGGCGGCACCGATGGGGCCAGCGAACGGCGCGCCGGACAGCGCGAGCGCGGCAGAGGCGCCAATCAGCGCCGGGATGTCGCCGTCGATCTCGGGGTTCATCGACATCACGGTGGCGACAACCTGGGTCTCGTGACGGAAACCCTCGGGGAACAACGGCCGGATCGGGCGGTCAATCAGCCGCGAAATCAGCGTCTCTTTTTCGGTCAGGCGGCCTTCACGCTTGAAAAAGCCGCCGGGAATGCGGCCACCGGCGTAAAACTTTTCCTGGTAATCGACCGTGAGCGGGAAAAAATCCAACCCCTCACGAAGCCCCTTGTTGGCCACTGCGGTGACCAGCAAAACGGTATCACCCATGCGGACAATCACTGCACCGCTGGCTTGACGGGCGATTTCACCCGTTTCCAGCGTGATCTGGTGATTTCCGTACTGGAATGTCTTGGTTACTTTCGCCACGTTGCAATACTCCTGAATAGGCTTAACGACGGATGCCGAGACGTTCGATGAGCGTCTTGTACCGCTCTGCATCCTTGGCCTTGAGATAGCTCAGGAGACGGCGGCGCTGATTGACCAGCATGAGCAGGCCACGGCGCGAATGATGATCGTGTTTGTGGGTCTTGAAGTGGCCCGTGAGATGCTCGATGCGGGCCGAGAGCAGGGCGACCTGAACTTCCGGGGAACCGGTGTCGTTGGCGCCACGCTGAAACTCGGAAATGATCTTGCTGGTGTCGATGGACATGGAAACCTCGATTGATGCGGGGCCTGCAGGAACGCCGTTCAAAAAGTGGCGCACCACATGACTCGCCGATTGAAAGAAAACCGCCGCTCACCTGAGCAAGCGTTGAGCACGCGGCGGACGTCAACGCACTGGCGTTAACTTGCTGATTGTACATCGTCCGATTGATGCCAACAAGGAAAAACAAGCGGGCGAACCGGATCAACCGCTGGCACAGGCCCAGGTAAACAGGCGCCTGGGCCACACCCGGCCGCGCTCATCGACCCGACCAAGGCCAAGGCCGCGCTCGTCCAGCCACAAACCTACCTCTCCCGGAGCAAGCTCGTGCTCTGCCGCACAGGGTTGCCCACAGCCCAACCGCGCCGCATCCGATGCACTGACCGCTAACCTGGGCCATGCTGCCAGAGCGTGCTCGACCGGCAGCAGGCAGGACATCAGCGCATCCTCGCCCATGGCCTGCAGGCATTCAAGGGTCTGCATTTGTGCTCCGCGAAACGGATCAACCCAGGTGCGGCGCAGCATGGTGACGTGCGCGCCACAGCCCAAGGACTCGCCCAGATCGCGGACCAAACTGCGCACGTAGGTTCCCGAGCCGCACTCGATTTGCAAATCCAGCAATGGCGGCTCAAATCGGCTACATGCCAGTGAGTTCACCTGCACTTCGCGCGCCTGCGTCACCACCTCCTCGCCGCGACGGGCGCGTGCATATTGCGCCTCGCCATCGCGCTTGAGCGCCGAGTAGATCGGTGGATGCTGAAAAATGGTGCCACGCAAAGGCGCCAATGCTTGCTCGATCTGCGCCATGCTCAACATCGGCAGTGGTCGGGTCTGGATGACCCGGCCTTCGGCATCGTCGGTATCGGTGTTGACGCCCAGGCAAGCGGTTGCGATGTAGGCCTTGTTGGCACCGAGCAGCCCGCCAGCAAGCTTGGTTGCCTCGCCCAGACACAATGGCAACATGCCGGTGGCCAGCGGATCAAGGCTTCCGGTATGGCCGCCCTTGGCAGCGCGCAGCAGCCTGCGAACGGCCTGCAAAGCCTGATTGGAGCTCAAGCCCTGCGGCTTGTCGAGCAGGATCAAGCCATTGACATCACGCCAGGTGATGCGGGCAGCGGAGAAGTTGCGCGCCAAGATCAGTCCGGCTTTATGGCTACGCCGCGCAGCAGCGCCTCGATGCGATCACCACGATCCACTGAGTCATCGTAATGAAAGTGCAGCTCTGGAACCGAGCGCAGTTTGAGCATTTTGCCGAGGCGGAAACGGATTTCGCGCGCGCGATCACGTAATGCCTTTACCGCAGGCAGCCCTTGCTCTGGAAGCAGTGTGGTGACAAACACTTTGGCGTGTGCCAGATCGCGGCTGACTTCGACATCGGATACGCTGACCGAAGGCAGGCCATCATTGCGCACGGCTTCATGTACCAGGGCGCCGATTTCACGACGCAGCTGCGCCGCAATGCGGTCGGTACGCTGGAAGGATTTGTTGGTTGGCATGGGCGCTGGCGATCAGGTTGGGGTGTTGGCAAAGCGGCATCGATGAAGCCGGGACTCGTGGTCCGCAAAGGACGCAAAGTTGGCTAAGGCAAGCCCAAGTCTCAATACAATTATGTCAGGGACACGCTGAACAAATGAATTTTCGTCATTCCCGCGAAAGCGGGAATCCATCGAAATCAATAGCCTGGACCCCGGCTTTCGCCGGGGTGACGACAGGATGAGCTGTCGTTCAAACGAACAGTATAGGCCCAAGTCTTGATTTGATTTCTTTGCGGCTATTGCGTCCTTTGCGGACCACAAGCTCTTGCGTCGTCGCACTATCATCCATACTTGTTGGCGGCGAACCCTCAGAGGCTACGCGCCACCTCGATCCGCTCGAAGCACTCAATCTGATCGCCCGGTTTGACATCGTTGTATTGCTTCACCGCGATACCGCATTCGGTACCCATGCGCACTTCTTCGACGTTGTCCTTGAATCGGCGCAATGATTCCAGCTCACCCTCGAAGATGACGGTGTGATCGCGCAACACGCGGATCGGCTTGTTGCGTCGCACCGTACCTTCGACCACGATCGAACCGGCGACAGCGCCAAACTTGGAGCTGCGGAACACATCGCGCACTTCGGCAATGCCGATGATCTCTTCACGTATCTCAACACCAAGCAAGCCCGAAGCTACCTGTTTCACCTGATCGATGACATCGTAGATGATCGAGAAATAACGCAAATCAAGGCCACTGGCTTCAATCATCCTGCGCGCAGTAGCATCGGCGCGCACATTGAAACCGATGATGACTGCCTTGGACGCTGTTGCCAGCGTGGCATCCGACTCAGTGATACCGCCAACGCCGGAGGCAATCACATTGATGCGAATGAGATCGTTCGACAGCGCAACCAACGACTCACACAAGGCCTGCGTGGAGCCCTGCACATCCGCCTTGATGACCAGATTGAGGATGACCTGCTCATTGCCCTGCCCCATTTGCGCCATGATGTCTTCCATCCGGCTGCCGGCAGATTTGACCAGCCGCGACTCGCGGCGCCTGGCATCACGCTGCTGTGCCACATCCTTGGCCAGGCGCTCGTCCTCAACCACCGCGAAATCGTCACCGGCATCGGGGACACCGGACAGGCCAAGAACAACGACCGGTATAGACGGCCCGGCTTCATCGACCTGCTTGCCGGTTTCGTCAAACAGGGCGCGCACGCGACCATACTGAATGCCGCAAACCAGGTAATCGCCTTTTTTCAGGCTGCCGTTCTGCACCAACACGGTTGCCACCGGGCCACGGCCCTTGTCGAGACTCGACTCGATCACCACACCCGCAGCGCTACCGTGCTGAACGGCCTTGAGCTCCATCACCTCGGCCTGAATCAGGATCGCGTCGAGCAAGGCATCAACGCCATCGCCGGTTTTTGCCGAAAGCGGGACGAACTGCACATCACCACCCCAATCCTCGGGAACGACTTCCTGCGCGACCAGCCCCTGTTTGACGTTGTCCAGGTTTGCACCGGGCTTGTCCATTTTGTTGACAGCCACGATCAACGGCACATTGGCGGCACGCGCGTGCTTTATCGCCTCGATGGTCTGCGGTTTGACGCCATCATCGGCGGCAACCACCAACACCACGATATCGGTGAGCTTGGCACCACGCGCACGCATTGAGGTAAACGCGGAATGGCCTGGAGTGTCGAGGAAAGAAATAACACCCTTCGGTGTTTCCACATGGTAAGCACCAATGTGCTGGGTAATGCCACCGGCTTCACCGTCCGCAACTTTGGCGCGGCGGATGTAATCGAGCAATGAGGTCTTGCCGTGATCGACATGGCCCATGATGGTCACCACTGGCGGGCGCTGCGCGGCATCGCCGCTGGCCGAACCCACCAATTCCGACAATGCCATCTCGGCGTCTTTGGCTTCGGCACGTATCGAATGGTGGCCAAGTTCTTCCACAACCAGCACAGCCGTGTCGTGATCGAGCACCTCGTTGATGGTAGTCATCACACCCATCTTGAACAGCGCCTTGACCACTTCGCCGCCTTTCATGGCCAGCTTTTGCGCCAGATCGGCTACCGAAATCGCGTCGCCAATGGCAACTTCACGTACCACCGGCGCGGTTGGACGCGAGAACCCGTGCGGACCGCTGCTGCCGCGTGCGGATTCCGCTGTCTGGCCCTTGCCACGTCGCTTGCTGCCGGCGCCACGGCGTGCGCGTTCGCTGGCAGAAAGATGCAACTGACCTGCAAAGCGACCGCTTTCCTCGTTTTCGCGACGCGGGGCGGCACGATGCGGCTTGTGCCGCGCTTTGTCATCGTCACGGCGCGGGGCGCGCACCACGTCGGTAGCTAGCGGCGGTACTTCAGCACCGACATCGGCATCGACAACCGCATTCTGTGCAACTGCCTCTTGTACCTGCGGCTCAGGCTCAAGTGCTGCTGCCTGCGCACGCGCTGCGGCAGCAGCCGCTTCGCGTTCACGTGTCAGTTCCTGCTCACGAGCGGCCACCTCTTCAGCGCGCTTGCGCGCCGCATCCAGACGCGCCGTTTCGACCGCATCCTGCTGGGCACGCGACTCATCAAGCTTGCGTTGCGCATCAACGCGCTCGGCATCAGCCGGAGCCTCTACCTCACTGCGCTTCACATAAGTTCGCTTCTGCCGAACCTCGACCGCAACCGTTGACTTGCCCTTGCCCGCAGGCACCGTGATTTCTTCCACCTTGCGCCGTTTCAGCGTGATCTGGCGTGGAGCCGATTCATCGGTAGCAGCATCATTTTTACCGTGAGCACGGCGCAGAAACCCGAGCAGCTTGAGCTTCTCGGTGCTGCTAACCGCCTGATCCGGCCCGCTGAACTTCATGCCGGCCTCGGCGAGCTGCTCCAGCAGCTTTTCAACCGGGGTACCGACCAACGCCGCTAGCGAGCGAACCGTAACTTGGGACATATAACTTCCTGTTCCTGTGGCGCATTGCGCCTAAACTGCAAATATCTGACAGGTTGAGCGGGCATATCCCGCAAAACCTCAAGCCCGCAATTGTAACCGTTGGCGAGCACCCGCGCTTGACAGCGGGCACTCAGCCCCAATCAGCCCGCCGCTTCCAGACGCGCAATCTCGGCAGCACGCGCCGCCAGGATCAATGCTGCCGCGCGTTCTGCGTCGATACCGTCGATATCCGAAATTTCATCAGTGGCAAGCTCACCCAGATCGTCGCTGGTGATGATTCCGCGAGCTGCCAGCGCGTAGGCGGTTGACTCATCCATGCCTTCGAGTGCCAACAGATCATCGGCAGGACGGTGCTCTTCGATTTCTTCCTCAACCGCCAATGCCTCGTTGAGCAACGCATCACGCGCACGGGCACGCAACTCCTCAACAATACTGTCGTCGAAGCCTTCAACCGCCAGCAATTCAGCGGCAGGAACATAGGCGATTTCTTCGACGGTGCTGAAGCCTTCGGCAACCAGAATGGCTGCAATTTCTTCATCCACTTCAAGCTTCGCCATGAACAGCTGAAGAGCGGTCGCCTGCTCTGCAGCACTTTTGGCCTGTACTTGATCGCGGGTCATCACGTTGAGTTGCCAACCGGTGAGGCGGCTGGCCAGGCGAACGTTTTGCCCGCCCTTGCCAATCGCCTGAGCCAGCTTGTCTTCGGCAACCGCCACATCCATGGAGTGCTTTTCTTCATCAACGATGATCGACTGCACTTCGGCTGGCGCCATCGCATTGATGACGAACTGCGCCGGGTTGTCGCTCCACTGGATGATATCGACGCGCTCGCCATTGAGTTCGTTGGATACCGCCTGTACGCGTGAACCACGCATGCCAATGCAGGCGCCTATCGGGTCGGTGCGATGATCGTGCGCAATGACGGCGATCTTGGCGCGGTCGCCCGGATCGCGCGCGGCGGCCTTGATCTCGACCAGGCCCTGCCCCACCTCGGGCACTTCAAGCTTGAACAATTCGATCATGAACTCCGGTGCAGTACGCGAAATGAACAGTTGCGGCCCACGCGCCTCGGCACGCACGTCGAACAAGTAACCACGCACACGATCCCCAGCGCGCAGGGTATCGCGCGGAATCGCCTTGTCCTTGGCAATGTAGGCCTCGGCATTGCTGCCAAGGTCCACATAAACACTGCCGCGCTCAACGCGCTTGACAACGCCGGTAACCAACTCGCCAATGCGATCTGCCCAGGCTTCCACCACCAGCGCGCGCTCAGCCTCGCGCACCCGCTGCACGATGACCTGTTTGGCGGCCTGCGCAGAAATACGGCCAAAGTCGGTATTTTCGATTTGCTCCTCGATGTATTCGTCAACAACTGCGTCAGCACGCACATCAAGCGCGTCCATCAGCCGCAACTGGAACGATGGCGACTCCATCTCGGCATCATCGGCAATGATCTGCCAACGACGGAAGGTCTCATAGGTTCCGTCCTTGGGGTCGATGACCACCCGCGCCAACACATCCTCATCGGGATAGCGTTTCTTGGCAGCAGACGCCAATGCCGCCTCAAGCGCTTCGATAATCACCGCCCGCGGCACGCCTTTTTCATTGGCGACAGCCTCAACCACCATCAACAGTTCTTTGCTCACGACTGCAACTCCTCGAGGCGCATCCGCCCGTCAATCCTTGCCATGTTTACGTGGTGCGCGCCCCACGGGGCCCGAAGACGCCAAACCCAGCGCCACCAGATCCGGCACGACACGTGCTTTTTCGATGTTGGTCAATGCAATGTTCAAAAGCTGATCTTCTATCTGCAAGCTCAGCGTTTGCGCATCGCTTGCCTTTATTACGCCCTGCATCCTGCGCCGGCCGTCTTGAGGCAAACGCAGAGTCAGCTTTATTTGATGCCCGCAATACAGCGCGTAATGTGCTGGCGTGTACAGCGGCCGATCAATGCCCGGCGATGAAACCTCCAGCGTGTACTCGCCGCTGATCGGGTCATGCACATCCATCGCAGCGGAAATCTCGCGACTGGCTCGCGCGCAATCCTCGATGTCAACATGACGATCCGCGACATTGATATACACCCGCAACAACGAACGCCCGCTGGTCGGCGAGTACTCAAGGCCCCACAGCTCCAACCCCAGGGACTCAAGCAAGGGCGCCACCAGCGATGTAATTCGAGTAACGGTATCGGACACGAAATCAACCCTTGTTTCGTCATGAAACTGCATGCCGCCGGGGAAAACACAAAAGGGGCCATGCGGCCCCTTCCGGTACATCCCCCGATCCATCCAGGTTCCGGCACAGGGCTGCCAACAACAGCCCCGGGGCCTACCAACAAAAAAGCCCCGCGAGGAGGCTTTTTTGTCAACTAAAACTGGTAGCGGGGGCAGGATTTGAACCTGCGACCTTCGGGTTATGAGCCCGACGAGCTGCCAGACTGCTCCACCCCGCAGCAGTAGAACGACGATTATAGGCGGTTGTGCATCGCAACGCAATGCTTAGGTCGGTACTCGGGGCTGGAAACTGGAGACTCGGGAAAAGCGAGGTAGTCCGCAAAGAACGCAAAGAACGCGAAAGGAAAGCCCAATTCGCAGCACATAGGCGGGTGGCTGGGGAGCCGCATGCACGGGCTTGCGGTTACGTGCGCATCCCTCACCGTCATTCCAGCGAATGCTGAAATCCAGAGCCTTTCGCTGTATGCCATCAGGTCGGAAGCTGAAGTCGCTGAAATGAAGATCCGAGGCTCCCCGGACTCAAGCGATGCCATTCATGCTCGATCCATTGCAGCATGGCGCTGATGAAAGTCACGCCCATGAAGGACACGCCCATGAAGGACACGCTCATGAAGAGCAGGATTACCCGAACCATCGACCCCCTCCACGAAGCGGCCGACGGATTCCTCTGCGTTCTTGGTGTCTTGGCGAGAGCACATGGCGTCTTGGCAAAAAACGTGGATTTCTGCACACCCACACTCGCCGACGAGCCTCAGATCAAAAAGGCGCGCTGACACCACTGCATCAGGCTGTCCCAAGTAAAGCCCAGCACCAGCAACAGCAGCGCGTTGACGGACAGCAGCCAGCGGAAGTGTGGATCAGCAATTCCCTCATGGCCTTCACTGGTAGGCGCGGCACCGGGTTCGTCAAAGTACATCACCTTGATGACGCGCAAATAGTAGAACGCGCCGATGACCGCAAAAACCAGGCCGGCAATCGCCAGCCACAGCGCGCCGCCCTCGATCGCAGCACGCAACACCGCCAGTTTGGCCCAAAAACCGAGGAAAAACGGGATACCAGCCAGCGACGCCATCACGCACAGCACCAAAGCAGCCAACCATGGGTTGGTGGTATTGAGTCCTTTGAAATCCTCGATGTTCTCCGCCTCGAAGCCGCGCCGCGAGAGTGCAATGATCGAAGCAAACGCTGCTGCCGACATCAGCGCATAACTTATGGCGTAGAACATCGCTGCCGCATAACCTTGCGCACTGCCTGCCGAAAGCCCGAGGAACAGGAAACCGACATGGGAAATCGTCGAATAGGCCAGCATGCGCTTCAGGTTGGTCTGCATCAACGCCAGCAGATTACCTGTTGCCAGCGACAACAATGCAAGCACGGCAACCATGTCGCGCCAATACGCATCAAGCGGCCCTGCAGCACCTTCCAGCAAGCGATAGGCCATGGCAAATGCCGCCAGCTTGGGTGCCGAGCCGATGAACAGGGTAACTGCGGTTGGCGCACCTTGATAAACATCGGGAAGCCACATATGGAATGGTGCAGCACCAAACTTGAAAGCCAGCCCGACCAGC
Source organism: Lysobacteraceae bacterium (assembly GCA_030681035.1). Lineage (GTDB taxonomy): Bacteria > Pseudomonadota > Gammaproteobacteria > Xanthomonadales > Xanthomonadaceae. The sequence continues at coordinate 47,841 of JAUXUI010000019.1, forward strand.
ACAAACGCCAGCCCGGTAAGCATCAACGTGTGTTGGCCCGGCGCTGCTGCTGCCTGATGGATTGTGGCCAAGTCCAGCGAACCGGTTGTGCCGTATATCAGCGACAGGCCGTACAGCAGCATGCCCGAAGCCAGCGAGCCAAGAACAAAATACTTCATCGCTGCTTCCGACGCGATCGGTGAATCACGATCCAGCGCGACCAGCGCATACGACGACAACGCCAGCAACTCCAGTCCCATGTAGATCATCACCAGATTGCCGGCCGAGATCAGCAACATCATGCCCAGCACCGCGAGCAGCACCAGTACGTAAAACTCGCCCTTGAACAGCCCGCGCTCGACAAGATAGGGCTTGGCATAGATCAACGCCGCACCCGAGACCACATAAACAGCCAGCTTGAGCACATCGCCCATCGTGTCGCGCACGAACATGCCACCGAATGCGCTGACCGGCCCCAGAACATCGCCAGTAGCACGAAAGGTGAGGATTCCCGTTGCAATCAGCGCCATCAGCGCAAGAAAATGCACCAATCCACGCCGTTGCGCGCTGATGAACAGATCAACCAGCAATATCGCGCAGGTCGCGCCCAGCAGGAATATCTCAGGCGCCAATGGCATGAAATCTGCGTATGTCACCACGGTGCGCCTCTCCTTACAACTTGCTGAGCGCCAGCTGGGCAACCAGCTGCGCAACGGATGAATCCATGAGGTCGATCAGCGGCTTGGGCCAAATGCCAATAGCCATCACGCCAAGCGCATAAACAACCAGCACTATCGTTTCGTGCGGCCTGATGTCCTTGAGTTCGGCGACATGAGCGTTGCCCACTTCACCAAAGATCACGCGTTTCACCATCCACAATGTATAGGCCGCGCCCAGAATCAGCGTGAACGCGGCTGCAAATGCAATCAACGGGTGGTACTGGAAGCTGGCCAGAATCACCATGAACTCGCCGACGAAACCCGAGGTCCCGGGAAGACCGGCGTTGGCCATCGCAAACAATACGAACAAGGTGGCAAACCAGGGCATCGTGTTCACCACGCCGCCGTAATCGCCGATCATGCGGCTGTGTACGCGCTCGTACAGCACGCCGACGCAATAAAACATCGCGGCCGAAATAAACCCGTGCGAAATCATCTGCACCATCGCGCCCTGCAAACCCAGCTCGGCGGCATCGGTATTTCCTGCTTCACGCACCAGCGCGAACGCGATGAAGGTGCCGAGCGTGACAAAGCCCATGTGGGCGATGGACGAATAGGCAATCAGCTTTTTCATGTCGGCCTGCGCCAACGCCACCAGGCCGATGTAGATCACCGCGATCAGGCTGAGCGCAATCACCAGCCACGCCCATTCCTGCCCGGCATCGGGTGTGATCGGCAACGAAAAGCGGACAAAGCCGTAGCCACCGATCTTCAGCATGATGGCCGCCAGCACCACCGAACCGCCGGTTGGCGCCTCGACATGGGCATCGGGCAACCAGGTATGCACCGGGAACATCGGTACCTTCACCGCGAATGCGGTGAGGAAGCCGAAGAAAATCCACATTTGTTCGTTGGCAGTGAGCTTGAGCGCGTACAAATCGTCGAGTTGGAAGCTGCCGCCCTTGATGTACAGATAGATCAACCCGGCCAGCATGAAAATCGAGCCAAGAAAGGTGTACAGGAAGAACTTGACCGCTGCGTACACCCGGCGCGGACCACCCCAGATACCGATGATGATGAACATCGGTATCAACATGGCCTCAAAGAATGCGTAAAACACGATGGCATCGCGGGCACTGAACACGCCGAGCATCAACCCTTCGAGGATCAGGAAAGACGCCAGGTACTGCGGCACCTTCTTGTCGAGTGCGGTCCACGAACCCACCAACACCAAAGCAGTCACCAGCGTGGTCAACAACATCAGCGCAATCGAAATGCCGTCAACACCCAGCGAATACCAGATGTCGTAACTGGAAATCCAGGCACGATGCTCGACAAACTGCATGCTCGCGCTGCCAGCATCGAACCCGGTGTACAGGCCAATGCTCAGGACAAACGTGGCAGCCGCCACCAGCAGCGCAAACCAGCGCGCCTGTTCAGAGCGCCCACGGCCAAACCAAAGGGTGGCAAAACCGCCAATAATCGGCAGCCAGATCAGCAAACTCAGCAAAGGCCACGCAGACATCGATGCTTCCTTGTTGTTCTATTCAGCCCTGCACACGAATCAGCGCAGCCAGCATGAAAATGAGGCCGAGAATCATGGCAAATGCGTAGTGGTACAGATAACCCGATTGCACATGGCGCACCAAACCGGCGATACGATCCACCAGCCAGGCCGAGCCATTAACCGCAACGCCATCGATCACTGCCTGATCGCCGCCCTTCCACAGGCCACGCCCCAGACGCAGGCCGCCTGCGGCAAACCCATTGATCCACAGCGTGTCGAAGCCGTACTTGTTGTCCAGCACCCGGTACGGCAGCGAGAACACCTCACGCGCACGTGCCGCCAGACCCGGATTGAACAGGTAGATATAGGTCGCCAATGCAAAGCCACTGAAGGCCAGCCAGAAGGCCGGCGCCATCAACCCATGCAACGCAAACGCCGCCGCACCATGGAACTCCTCGCCGACCGCAGCGATGGTGTCGTGCGCCGCCTTGACGTAGATCGAACCCTCGAAGAAATCGCCAAACAGCATCGGGCCGGCAGTGAAAAATCCGACAAGCAATGACGGTATCGCCAGCAGCACCAGCGGCACCGTTACCACCCAGGGCGACTCTTTCGGCTCTACCGGATGGTGATCGTGCGCGTCGTGCGCATCAACCTCACGAAAACGCTCCTTGCCATGGAAGGTGAGGTACAACAAGCGGAAGCTGTAGAAGCTGGTCACGAACACACCCAGCAGCACCGACCAATAGCCGTATTGCTGAATCCAGCCGCCGTGCTCGGCAGCGTGATGCGCCGCTTCGATGATGCTGTCCTTGGAGTAGAACCCCGACAGAAACGGCAGCCCGGTCAACGCCAGGGTGCCGATCCACATGGTGATCCAGGTAATCGGCATGTACCTGCGCAGCCCACCCATCTTGCGCATGTCTTGTTCGTGATGCAGCGCGATGATGACCGAGCCGGCACCGAGGAACAGCAGCGCCTTGAAGAAGGCATGGGTCATCAGGTGGTAAACCGCACCCGAATACGCCGATACACCCAGTGCAACCGTCATGTAACCCAATTGCGACAGCGTGGAATACGCGACCACGCGCTTGATGTCGTTTTGCACGATACCGATCAGGCCGGTAAAGAAGGCCGTGGTGGCACCGATGAACAGCACAAACGACAACGCGGTTTCGCTCAGTTCAAACAGCGGCGACATGCGCGCCACCATGAAGATACCGGCGGTGACCATGGTCGCGGCATGGATCAGTGCCGAAATCGGGGTCGGACCTTCCATCGAATCGGGCAACCACACATGCAAAGGCACCTGCGCCGACTTGCCCATCGCGCCGATGAACAGGCAGATCGCGATGACGGTGGGCACCGACCACACCACACCCGGCCACACTTCAACCAACTGGCCTTCAATACCGGTGGCGTTGGCGAATACGTTGGCGTAATCCAGCGTGCCAAACCACATCAGCACACCGGCAATACCGAGCAGGAAACCGAAATCGCCGACCCGGTTGACCAAAAATGCCTTGAGATTGGCGAATATGGCGCTCGGCTTCTTGAACCAGAAACCGATCAACAGGTAAGACACCAAACCCACCGCTTCCCAGCCAAAAAACAGTTGCAGGAAGTTGTTGCTCATCACCAGCATCAACATCGAGAAGGTGAACAACGAGATATAGCTGAAGAAACGCTGATAACCCGGATCTTCCGCCATGTAGCCGACGGTGTAGACATGCACCAGCAGCGAGACGAAGGTGACCACCACCATCATCATCGCGCTCAGACGATCCACCATGAAGCCGATGTGTGCCGAATAGCCGCCGACCTCAAACCAGGTGTACAGGTTGGCGTTGAACGGAGCTGCGCCTCCTTGCCAAAGGTCAAACAGCACCTTGGCCGAGAGCACGAAACTCAGCGCCACGCCAAGAATGGTGATGGTGTGCGCGCCAGCGCGGCCAACCTGGCGGCCGAACAGGCCGGCAATGATCGCGCCGAACAACGGCGCCAAGGCGATCAGGAGAAGGACGTTCTGGGAGATCACGGCGCGAAACCTCGAAAGCGGTGACTCGGGACTCGGGACTTGGGACTCGCGAGAAGCAAGAGCGATTGGTCCGCAAAGGACGCAAAGGACGCAAAAAACGCAAAGACCACAAACGAAATTTCCGCCACCAATGGCAGTTCCTTTAGCGTCGTCATGCCAGCGAAAGCTGGCATCCAGCGCCTTTTGCTGTCGCTCGATCTCTTGAAGTCGCTGGATTCCCGCTTTAGCGGAAATGACGAATCGAGGAAATTCCGGTTTGAGGAAGCACCATTGGCTTCCAACATGCTTTTCTTTTCGCCCTTGGCGTCCTTTGCGGACTGCCTTGGCTTTTTCCAGGGCGCGTATCCCGAGAGAAACGTCATGGCAATCCCCTAGCCCTTCAGTGAATCGAGTTCGGCGACATTGATCGTGCGCCGGTTACGGAACAACGACACCAGAATGGCGAGACCAATCGCCGCTTCAGCAGCCGCCACCGTGAGTATGAAAAAAACGAATATCTGGCCATCCACATTGCCCAGAAAGCGCGAAAACGCGACGAAATTGATGTTCACCGCCAGCAGCATCAGTTCGATGGCCATCAGCAGGATAATCACGTTTTTGCGGTTGATCACGATGCCGGCAACGCTGATACAAAACAGCACCGCACCCAGCGCGAGATAGTGTCCCAACGAAATCATGGCGTTTTCCCCTCTTTGCGCACTGCGGCCATCTTGACCAGACGCACCCGATCAGCGCTCTTTACCTGCACCTGCCGCGACGGATCCTGGTGCTTGGTGCCCTGACGCCGACGCAAGGTGATCGTTATGGCGGCAATCAAGGCCACGGTCAGGATTATCGACGCCACTTCAAATGGCAGCAGGTAATCATTGAACAAGGTGCGGGCAATCCACAGGATGTTGCTGCCACCCGCCACTGCGGCGGGGTCCGCTGCGGCGAATGCCTGATCAAAGCGCTGCACACCGATCAACGTGATCATCTCGGCAAACATGATGATCGCAACCACTACTGCCACAGGCAAATGCCGCGTGAAGCCCTCGCGTAACGACTCGGAGTTGATATCAAGCATCATCACCACGAACAGGAACAACACCATTACCGCACCAACATAGACCAGCACCAGTGCGATACCGAGGAACTCAGCCTGCAAAAGCAGCCACAGGCAAGCGGTGGAAAAAAATGTCAGCACCAGCAACAGCGCCGCATATACCGAGTTGCGCACGGTGATAACTCCGAGCGCCGCCAGCACAGTGACCAGTGCAAACGCACAAAACGCGATGGACGTAAAAGCCATGATCCAATCCCTTAGCGATACGCGGCGTCGAGCGACTTGCGCTCAGCGATTTCGGATTCCAGACGATCACCGATCGCCAGCAACTGCGCCTTGTTGACCACGGCTTCGCTGCGATTCTCGAAGTGATATTCGTAAATATGCGTCTCCACGATCGAATCGACCGGGCACGACTCCTCGCAAAACCCGCAGAAAATGCACTTGAACAGATCGATGTCGTAGCGCGTGGTGCGGCGGCTGCCGTCCGCGCGTTGCTCCGAGTCGATGGTGATCGCCAATGCCGGACACACCGCTTCGCACAGCTTGCAGGCAATGCAGCGCTCTTCGCCATTGGGGTAGCGACGCAGCGCATGCAGCCCACGAAAACGCACCGACTGCGGATACTTCTCGAACGGGTAATGGATGGTGTACTTGGGCGCGAACATGTACTTCAGGGTCAACCACATTCCCTGCAACAGTTCGAGCAGCAACAAACTTTTGAAATAGGCGACAACGCGTTTCATGTCAATCCTCAGCTGCCAACCACGAACCAATTGGCATAACCCGCAAAGGCCACGACCAGAATCCAGACGATGGTGATCGGGATGAATACTTTCCAACCCAGACGCATGATCTGGTCATAGCGATAGCGTGGGAAAGTGGCGCGAAACCACAGAAAACAGAAGGCAAAAAATATCGCCTTGAGAAACAACCAGGCCACACTGGGCGCACCCAGCCAGGTGTCAGTCCAACCTTGGAATGGCGACAGCCAGCCACCCAGGAACAGCAACGAGGCCAGCATGCTGACCAGAATCATGTTGGCGTATTCGGCGAGGAAAAATACCGCAAACGCCGAGCCGGAATACTCAACGTGAAAGCCGGCAACGATCTCGGACTCACCTTCGGCGACATCGAACGGCGCGCGATTGGTCTCCGCCACGCCGGAAATGAAGTAGATGACGAACAATGGCAGTAGCGGAAACCAGAACCATTCAAAGAATCCGGCATTGCCGGCCTGGGCACGCACGATATCGGTCAGGTTGAGCGAGCCGGCGGCGACGAGCACGCCAACCAGCGCAAAGCCCATTGCGATTTCGTAACTCACCACCTGCGCGGTGGAACGCAGTGCCCCGAGGAAAGCGTATTTCGAGTTTGACGCCCAGCCGGCGATCACGATGCCGTAGATGCCCATCGAAGTCATCGCCAGCAGGTACAACAGGCCCGCGTTGGCATTGGACAACACCAGCCCGTCCTCGAATGGCACAACCGCCCATGCCGCCAACGCGGGGCCAATCGCCAGAATGGGTGCCAGCCGATACAGGAAGCGGTGTGCGTTGCTGGGGACGATCAGCTCTTTGAACAACATCTTGAACACATCGGCGAACGGCTGGATCAAACCGATGCCAAATATCTGGCCGATATAGACCGGCCCATGGCGGACATGCATCCAACCGATCACCTTGCGTTCGGCCAAAGTGTAGAACGCCACCGCCAGGGTGATCGGAAGCACCACGACCATTATCTTGACGAGGGTCCAGACAACCAGACCGAACGTGCCCCACCCCAGAAAAAGTTCGCGAATGAAGTCGATCACGCTCAGGCCCTCGTCACGCTGAGTGCTGCCGCTGCCGACAGCGGTGCGGTGGCGTCATAACCCGATTCAAGCCAGACGCAGCCACGCGGGACAGCAACATCGATAGCGGCCGGCACGGTTGCAGTACCGGTGTTGTCGCCGACACGCACGGCCGCCCCGGCATTGATTCCGGCTGCCAGTGCATCCTCGGGATTGAGTACCGCACGGGCGCCAGTAGTCAGCGGATGGGCATTGAGCGCAGTGGCACGTCGCAACACGGCATCGGTGCGATAGATCGGCGTGCTGGTAATGCGTTCCAGCCCGTCGTTGCTGTGTACTGGTGCGGTAGCAAGGCCCTTGCCGGCTACCGGCGCCTTTGCCGCCAGCGAACTGCGCAACTGCGCCAGATCGGTGAAAGCAAAATCGGCCAGCCCCAATTGCTCGCCCAGTGCGCGCAACACGCGCCATCCCGGCCGCGCCTCACCCGGCGGCTTGCCACCGGTCTGGGTGCGCTGCTCTATGCCATCGAGGTTGGTCAGGCTTGCGTCCATTTCCGGCAGCAACGCAATAGGCAGAATCACGTCGGCAACATCGCGCAGGCTGGCTGGTGCGAACGCACTGAACGCCACAACCTGCGCTCCGGCCAGCGCGCGCATCGTGGCGCCACCATCAGCGAAATCATGTGGCGGTTCGGCACCATAAACGACATAGGCAGCCCGTGGCGATGCCAGCATCGCGCGTGCATCGAGCGCTGTCGGCAACACGCCGTACGCGCTCAAGCCCACTGCATTGGCGCCGCCCGGCACCCGATTGAGCACCGCGCCGGTAGCCGCCGCCAATGCCTCGGCAAGGGCCCGCAACCACGATGCATGCGCATGGTTTTCAGCCAGTTCGCCAAGCACGATTACCGTGCCCGGTGCCGCCTTGAGCGCATCGGCGATACGTTGCGCCGAATCATCGACACTGCCCAGATCAGCCAATGGCGCTGGCAGAACCGCACCCGCCGCCTTTGCTACCGATGCCAGCGCCGCTGGCAACTGCGATGGCGCAACGATGCGCTTGCCAGCAAGGGCGAATGTAAATGGAAAATCGACTGGATTGAGCGCGAACACCTGCGCGCCGCGCTTGGCCGCCTGATGCAAGCGCTGATGCACGAGCGGCAGCTCGTGGCGGATATTGCTGCCCACCAGCAGCACGGCTGGCGCATTCGCAAGTGCCTGCGCCGATGCAGCAAATGGCATCGCAGCCGGCGCATCGGCGAGATCAAGCGCACGCAGGCGATGATCGATATTGGCGCAGCCAAGCGCTGCCGCCATCCGCGCCAGCAGCGCACCTTCTTCGTTCGAACTCGCCGGATGCACCAGCACGCCCAACTGTTCGCCAGCTTGCGCCTTGAGCAGGTTGGCCGCGCGCGCCAGCGCATCGCTCCAGCTTGCCTCACGCCAGCTACCGTTGTCCTTCAGCAATGGCGTGCTGAGCCGATCGAGCGCGTACAGGCCCTGATGCGAATAGCGATCGCGATCAGACAACCAGCACTCGTTGATAGCCTCGTTATCGCGCGGCACGCTGCGCAGCACTTCACCACGGCGCACATGCAGATACAGGTTGGAGCCCAAGGCATCGTGATAACCGATACTCTGCCGCGCCATCAGATCCCAGGCGCGGGCGCGGAAGCGGAACACCTTGTTGGTGAGTGCGCCAACCGGGCAGACATCGATGACATTGCCCGACAGCTCGCTGGTCAGCGGCTTGCCGTCATAAGTGCCGATCTCAAGGCGCTCACCGCGCTGCATGCCGCCCAGCTCGAAGGTACCGCAAATCTCGGACGACACCCGGATGCAGCGCGTACACTGGATGCAACGGGTCATGTCGGAGGAAACTAGCGGGCCAAAATCCTCGTCGGCAACGACACGCTTGCGCTCGTTGAAGCGGCTGACCGAGCGGCCGTAGCCCAGCGACAGATCCTGCAACTCGCATTCACCGCCCTGATCGCAGATCGGGCAATCCAGCGGGTGATTGATCAGCAGGAATTCCATCACGTTGCGCTGGGCATCGAGCGCACGCTTGGACTGGGTGTAAATCTTCATGCCCTCCATCACCGGCGTGGCGCAGGCCGGCGCCGGCTTGGGCATTTTCTCGACATCCACCATGCACATCCGGCAGTTGGCGGCGATCGGCAGTTTTTCGTGGTAACAAAAACGCGGAACGGCGACGCCCGCCTTGTCGGCGGCCTGGATAATCATCGACCCCTTCGGCGCCTGCAGGGCAATACCGTCGATTTCGATATTGACCAGGTCCGGCGCTGTGCTGTTGATCGGCTGTGCGCTCATGCGTTTCGTCCTTGCGAAGCCGGGACCCGGGACCCGGGACCCGGGACCCGGAAAAGCGAGCGTACGGGCAGCGACAGTTGCTGGTGAGAATCGGGCCGACGAAGCGCGGGCCGATCTTGATGTCCCCGTGGTCCCGGGTCCCGGGTCCCGGGTCCCGGCTTCATCGATAGATTCATGCCGCCACCCCCAAGTGCGCGTCATCGACCAGGAAGCGCCGATTGACGATCGCATATTCAAACTCGGACCAGAACTGGCGCAGGAAACCCTGCACCGGCCACGCGGCAGCTTCGCCAAAAGCACAGATGGTGTGGCCTTCGATCTGCCCGGCCACTGCCTTGAGCATGTTCAGATCTTCCAACTCGGCCTTGCCTTCGACAATGCGTGTAAGCACCCGATACATCCAGCCGGTACCTTCGCGGCACGGCGTGCATTGACCGCACGATTCAGCAAAATAAAACCGCGCGATGCGCTGGCAGGCACGCACCATGCAGGTGGTGTCGTCCATCACCACCACCGCACCCGAGCCCAGGCCGGAACCGGCCTTCTGGATGCTGTCGTAATCCATGGTCAGCCCGAGCATGGTCTCGCCCGGCAACACCGGCATCGAGGAACCGCCGGGAATGACCGCCTTCAGGGTGCGCCCGGGGCGCATGCCACCGGCCAACGCCAGCAATTCACTGAACGGGGTACCCAGACGCACTTCGTAATTGCCGGGTTTTGCGACATGGCCGGATACCGAAAACACCTTGGCGCCGCCATTGTTCGGCTTGCCCAGCCCAAGAAACCATTCCGGGCCATTGCGGATGATCGCCGGCACCGAGGCGTAGGTTTCGGTGTTGTTGATCGTGGTCGGCCGCCCGTACAAACCAAAGTTCGCCGGGAACGGCGGCTTGTAACGCGGCTGGCCTTTCTTGCCTTCCAGCGACTCCATCAACGCAGTTTCTTCGCCGCAGATATAGGCGCCGGCGCCGAGTGCGTTGTGGATATCGACATCCACGCCCGAATCCAGAATGTTCTTGCCCAGCCAGCCGTGCCGATACGCATCCGCCAATGCCAGCTCGATATGCTCGAACGGCTCGTGGTGGAACTCACCGCGCAAGTAGTTGTAGGCAACCGTACTGCCGGTGGCGTAGCAGGCAATCGCCATGCCTTCGAGCACCGCGTGCGGGTTGTAGCGCAGGATGTCGCGATCCTTGCAGGTGCCCGGCTCGGATTCATCGGAATTGCACAGGATGTATTTCTGGCCGACGTTGCCCTTGGGCATGAAGCTCCACTTCAAGCCGGTCGGGAAACCCGCACCGCCGCGGCCACGCAGACCTGACTGCTTGACCATCTCGACGACTTGCTCTGGCGGAATCTTTTCGCTCAGAATCTTGCGCCATGCGGCGTAACCACCGGCCTTGAGATAATTCTCATAAGACCACGGGGTATCAAAGTGCAACGTCGTGTTGACGACGTTGTGTTCCTGCGGCGGGGGCCCGACTGCCATCTGTTCCGACCTCACTTCAGCGCTGCGAGAATCCGGTCCACCTTTTCAGTGTCCAGATTTTCGTGGTAATGACCATTGACGACCATCATCGGCGCGCCGCAGCACGCGGCGAGGCATTCTTCCTCGCGCTTGAGATAGACGCGTCCATCTGCCGTGCTCTCACCCAGCGTGATGCCGAGCTTGCCTTCGCAATAACGCACGATGTCCTCGGCGCCATTGAGCCAGCAACTGATATTGGTGCAGATCGCGACATTGTTGCGGCCAACCGGCGCGGTCTCGATCATCGAATAAAACGTCGCCACCTCATACGCCCACACCGGCGGCACACCGAGATACTTGGCCACCGCTGCCATCATTTCGTCGCCGAGCCAGCCGTGGTTTTGCTCTTGCGCTGCGATCAAACCCTGGATCAACGCCGAGCGCGAGCGATCCGGCGGAAACTTGGCGCGCCATTGATCGATGGTGGCGCGGGTGTGATCGTTCAGCGCCAGCAGCGGATCGACGTGCTGGCAGGCCTCGAAATTGCCGGTGGCTTTCATGCGTTGCGCCCTGCCATTTTCGGGACCCGGGACGCTTGTGGAGCCGGGACCCGGGACCCGGGACCCGGAACCCGGAAAAGCGAGCGTACGGGCAGCAGCAACTGCCGGCGCAAACCGGGACAACGAAACGCGACGTGCTCTTGACGTTCCCGTGGTCCCGGGTCCCGGGTCCCGGGTCCCGTCGTTTCATAGCAGTTCATCGGTCAATCTCCCCGAATACGATGTCGTAGGTGCCGATCATTGCGACCACGTCGGGCAGCATGTGCCCGCGCACGACGGTATCCATCGACGACAGGTGGGCGAAACCCGGCGCCCGCAACTTCAGGCGGAACGGCTTGTTGGCGCCATCGGACACGATGTAGGCGGCAAACTCGCCCTTGGGCGCTTCCACCGCAGCGTAAACCTCGCCTTCCGGCACGCAATAGCCTTCGGTGAACAGCTTGAAATGGTGGATCAGGGCTTCCATGTCGTCCTTCATCGCTTCACGCGGTGGCGGCGACACCTTGAAATTATCCAGCATCACCGGGCCGGGGTTGGCACGCAGCCACGTCACGCACTGCTTGATGATGCGCGCCGACTGGCGCATTTCCTCGACCCGCACCAGATAACGGTCGTAGCAATCGCCGGTGACACCCACCGGAATATCGAAATCGACTTCGGCGTACTTGGCGTACGGCTGCTTCTTGCGCAGGTCCCAGGCAATACCCGAGCCGCGCAACATCGGGCCGCTCATACCCCAGGTCATCGCCAGCTCCGGCGGCACCACGCCGATACCGACCGTGCGCTGTTTCCAGATGCGGTTATCGGTCAGCAGGGTTTCGTACTCATCCACCCGGCGCGGAAAGTCGTCGGCAAAGGCATCGAGAAAATCGAGCATCGAGCCTTCGCGCCATGCATTGCTGCGGGTGAGCTCCTTGCCCTTGCGCCACGGCGATTCCTTGTACTTGGGCATGCTGTCGGGCAGGTCGCGATAGACACCGCCGGGCCGGTAATAGGCCGCGTGCATGCGCGCGCCGGAAACTGCCTCGTAGCAGTCCATCAGCTCTTCGCGTTCGCGGAAGGCATACAGGAACAGCGCCATCGCACCCAGGTCCAGGCCGTTGGAGCCGATCCAGAGCAGGTGATTGAGGATGCGGGTCACTTCGTCGAACATCGTGCGGATGTACTGCGCACGATCTGGCGCTTCGATACCCAGCAGGCGTTCGATCGCCAGCACGTAGGCATGCTCGTTGCACATCATCGACATGTAATCGAGCCGATCCATGTAGCCAATCGACTGATTGAACGGCTTGCTCTCGGCCAACTTTTCGGTGGCACGGTGCAGCAAGCCAACATGCGGATCGGCGCGCATCACCGTCTCGCCATCCATCTCCAGCACCAGGCGTAGCACGCCGTGCGCGGCCGGATGCTGCGGGCCGAAGTTCATCGTGTAATTGCGGATTTCCTGATTCATCAGCGGACCCTCAACGCTTGGCCGCAGCGGCTTCAGCCGCCGCCTGCTGCAGGCCCGAATCGTGGCGCACCACGCGCGGCACGCCCACGCGCGGCTCGATCGACACCGGCTGGTAAATCACCCGCCCCCGTTCCGAGTCGTAGCTCACCTCGACGTTGCCGATCAGCGGAAAATCCTTGCGGAACGGATGGCCGACGAAACCGTAGTCGGTGAGGATGCGGCGCAGGTCGGGATGGCCCTCGAAAATGATGCCGAACAGATCGAATGCCTCGCGCTCGAACCAGTTGACACCCGGCCAGATCGGCAGCAACGACGGCACGATCGGCAGGCCGTCATCCGGCGCAAAACAACGGATACGCAAGCGCTCGTTGTTGCTCACCGACAGCAGGTGCGCTACCACCGCAAAACGCCGGGTAGGTGCCGCACCCTGTGGCCGCTCGGCCCAGGAGAACCGGCCCGGCCCCAGTGCCTCGACACCGCGCGAGAAACCTCCAGAGGAAACGTCGCTGGTATCCCATTCCACCTGCCCGTAGCTCAGGTAATCAACGCCGCACACATCCATGCACAGCTCAAAGCGGAACTCCGGCTCGTCTCGTAAAGCCTTGGCGGTGGCAAGCCAGTTCTCGGGCGCCACTTCCAGCGTCACTTCAGCGCGTGCCTCGACGATGGATAGCTGCACCTCGCCGAAGCGGGTCTTCAGGCGTTCAACCAGGGTCAATGTCGGCTCGGGCATGGCTCAGCGCGCAATGGTGTTGGTGCGGCGGATCTTCTTTTGCAACTGAAGAATGCCGTAGATCAGGGCCTCGGCGGTCGGCGGACAACCGGGGACATAGATATCGACCGGCACCACGCGATCACAGCCGCGCACCACCGAATACGAATAATGGTAGTAGCCGCCGCCATTGGCGCACGAGCCCATCGAAATCACCCACTTGGGCTCGGGCATCTGGTCGTACACCTTGCGCAGTGCTGGCGCCATCTTGTTGACCAGGGTGCCGGCCACGATCATCACGTCGGACTGACGTGGCGATGGGCGGAAGATCACGCCGAAGCGATCCAAATCCAGGCGCGAAGCGCCGGCATGCATCATCTCCACTGCACAACAGGCCAGGCCAAAGGTCATCGGCCACATTGAACCGGTGCGCGCCCAGTTGATCAGCGTGTCCACCGAGGTAACGGCAAAACCGTGCTGCACGAGGGGGTTATCCCCTTCCGGCCGCAGAATGTCGTCCACCCGGCCCAGCGGCTCGGGGTTATGAAATAACTCCTTCACTCCCATTCCAGCGCGCCCTTCTTCCATGCGTAGATGAACCCGACCACCAAGACAGCGAGGAATTCGGTCATCGCCAGAATCGCGACCAGACCAATTTCCCGATAGACCACCGCCCACGGAAACAGGAAGGCAATTTCGAGATCAAAGATGATAAACAGGATGGCGATGAGGTAATAGCGCACATCGAACTTCATGCGCGCATCCTCGAAGGGCTCAAAACCGCACTCGTAGGGCGACAGCTTCTCGGCATCCGGGCGCTTTGGCCCCAGCAACCAGCCCAGAATCAGCAAGGAAGCACCGAAGCCGACGGCGACAACCATGAACAGGAGAACCGGCAGATATTCGCCCAGCACGAGAACCCTCTCAGCCGCGCTTACAGCGCGATCAGACACTGGCCGCGAGGCGACGCGAACAGCGCATTGTGTGTTTTGGTGCCCAAGGGGGGACTCGAACCCCCACGACCTAAGTCGCTACCACCTCAAGGTAGTGCGTCTACCAATTCCGCCACCTGGGCAACTCGTTTTATCGCAGCCGGCTTAATTGCAGCCGGCTTCATTTCAGCCAGCAAACCGGCCTGCGCCATTGTATCAGCGCTTCAGTTTTTATCTTGATCCTTGTCAATTGCCGGTGCTTCAGCCTGCTCGTCAACCGGCACTTCGGGCACGGCTGAAGGCTGCGTTGACGGCTCTGCATCCGGCGCCGCTGGCACTTCACCGTTTGCGGCTGGCTGCACCAGCGCACTCGACGTTGTACCGCCCATCACGCCCAGATCATCAGCAACCGGGCGATTGGCCGAACGGCTGGCATAAACCGCCATGCCAAGGCTGAGTGCGAAAAACGCCACCGCCAACAATTTGGTTGATTTCGACAAAAAATTGGAAGCCCCGGTGGAACCAAAAACGGTGCCTGAGGCGCCCGCACCGAACCCGGAGCCAGCAGCCGCACCCGAACCGCGTTGCAGCAAGATCAGGCCGATCATCGCAATGGCGAGCAGCACGTGAACAATATTGACAAGTTTAAGAATCATGACCAGTGCTCAAGGTGCCGCCGCAGCGGCGATTGCAAGAAAATCCGACGCAACCAGCGAAGCGCCGCCGATCAAACCGCCATCGACATCCGGCAAGTCGAACAAGGCCCCCGCGTTGGACGGTTTGACGCTACCGCCATAAAGAATCAGCAGCGAATCCGCAATTCTAGCATCCCGCGCGCGCATTTCGCCACGAATAAAGGCATGGACCTCCTGCACCTGCTCAGGGCTGGCGGCCCGCCCGGTACCAATCGCCCAACGCGGCTCGTATGCCACCACCAACCCGCCCAGCGCCTTGTTGCCGAGCAACTCGAATATCGGCTCAAGCTGCCGCGCAAGCGCCCACTGGGTTTGCCCGGCATCGCGCTGATGCAGCGTCTCGCCCACACACAACACCGGAATCAAGCCAGAAGCCTTCGCCACAAGCACTTTTTGCGCGATCAACTCGTCGCTCTCACCGTGGTATTCGCGCCGCTCGGAATGCCCAACCAGCACGTAGCGGCAACCAATATCCGCCAGCATCACCGCCGACACCTCGCCGGTAAAGGCACCTTGCTTGTTGCGGCTGACATCCTGCGCACCAAAACTCAGGCCGCTGTCCGCGTAGCGAACAATCAATTCCGAGAGGTACGGCAGCGGCGGAAATATCGCCAGATCAGTGCTGCCTGGCCAGCCACCGGCCAGCAGCGCATCGAGCAACTCAACCGCGAACCGCCGGCTTCCGTTCAATTTCCAATTGGCAGCAACGAGGCGCTTGCGCATAAGCCAGTCCAATATAGCCAATGACGTGCCAGCATAGCCGCCAACGGGCCGCTGCGGCAATCGGGGCACCTGATTAGCGCTATATCTCAGCGGTAGAAGCCCCTCTCCCGCCGGGAGAGGGGTTGGGGGTGAGGGTTCGGTGCGAGTATCGGCTATCGTACGGGCTTGAACCCTCATCCGGCGCTTCGCGCCACCTTCTCCCGGAGG
>JAUXUI010000020.1 GCA_030681035.1 Lysobacteraceae bacterium
CCTCCGGGAGAAGGTGGCGCGAAGCGCCGGATGAGGGTTCAAGCCCGTACGATAGCCGATACTCGCACCGAACCCTCACCCCCAACCCCTCTCCCGGCGGGAGAGGGGCTTCTACCGCTGAGATATAGCGCTAATCAGGTGATGCAATGCATGCACACAGGAAAATCCCATACAGTATTAACGAGCAAGCAGGCGTGATGCACATCACGCATTGACACCTCGCTGAGCATAGTGTATGAGTTGCGCGTCACATTTTATTAATGACGTGTGGATACAATCCGCGCACGGCTCAGGGGGGCCGCTCGTCCAACTTCGGAGTGTCGTCTGTGGTCAATCCCCGGATCTGTGGTTTATGTGCACTGTTTTTCATGATCGCCGCTTGCAACTCGACTGAAGCGATTGCTGCCAACATCAACACCGACTGTGCTGCTTTGTATGCAAGCGGCTTCACGGCCGTTGAGGGCATGGTCGCGGCACCCTCGCCAAGCTCATCGCGCCCTGCCAAAGGCGTACCATTCAAAGACCCCGCCTTCGGCACCTGCGTGGTGCGCGCGACCAACCATGCGTCCGAGCCGCCATCAGGCTTTGCGCGCAACGATTATTCGCGCCGCCAAGCGTTCAACGTCGATAACACCCGCGTACTGGTCTATGCCCTGAACGGCGCGTGGCATCTGTACGACGCCAACTCGCTGGCGCCGCTAAAGGTGCTCAATGGCCCGGCCGGTGATGCCGAGCCGCAATGGCACCCAACCGAACCCAATTCGTTGTACTGGATTCCGATCAACGGCGGCATGGTGCTCAACAAGCTCAACGTCGAGACCAATCTCAGCACCAAGGTCGCCGACTTCACCGACAAGTTGCCATGGTCCAATGTGACACGGGTATGGAGCAAGTCGGAAGGCAGCCCGTCTGCGGATGGCCGCTACTGGTGCTTCATGGCCGAGACCAGCAGTTTCGGGATTCGCGGCGTCTTTATCTACGATTTGCAAACCCAGAGTGTGCTCGGTACCCGCAACCTGAGTTCGCGCCCCGATCATGTCAGCATGTCGCCATCCGGGCGCTACTGCGTCATCTCCGGTGGTGACGTATCCAATGGCACCGTCGCTTGGGATCGCACCTTCAGCAATTCGCGGGTGGTCCATCACGGTGGCGAACACTCCGACCTGGCGCTAGGGCCGGATGGTAGCGATTACTACGTCGCGGTGGACTACCAAAGCAGCGGTGGTGATCTGTACATGGTCAACCTGAGTACGGGCCTGCGCACGGTATTGTTTCCAACCTATATCCAGGGCACTGCCACTGCCTACCACATCTCGGGCAAGAACTTTTCCCGACCTGGTTGGGTGCTGATGTCCACGTATGCGCGCTCCGGTGCGGAAAAATGGTTGCATGAGCGGGTGATGGCGGTAGAGCTCAAGGCCAGTCCACGCATTATCAATCTGGCCCATCATCACACCCGCTACAACGGTTACTGGACTGAACCACATGCATCGGTCAGCCGTGATTTCACCCACGTCTTGTTTTCCTCCAACTGGGGTACCTCGTCGGACCTGGACGTGGATGCCTTCATGATCCGCTTGCCGGATAGCATCCTTGACCCAAGCGGGTCAGCGCCACAACCACTGCAACCGACCGATAAATATGTCTGGACGTTGCCCTCGTCGTTCAATAGCGAACAACAGGGGTTCGTGCGCTTAAGAAACCTCGAGAATCGTTCAGGCGAGGTCATGGTGTGGGGTATTGATGCAACCGGTCATCGCTCACCTGGCACGATGAGCCTGACCTTGGGACCGAATGAATCGCACCAGTTCAACTCGCAAGATTTGGAATTCGGCCAAGACGTGCAGTTTGGCAACACCAACAAAGGGCTGGTTGGCAGCATTGGTACAGGCGTGGGCAATTGGACGCTGGTGATTCGCAGCGACCTGGATGTGGAGCCGTTGTCGTATATCCGCACGCCCGATGGCTTTCTTACTGCGATGCATGACCGCGTTTCCGGCGACGGTGTGGATTGGTTGGTGCCAATCTTCAACCCAGCCCAGAACCTCAATCAGTTGAGTCGATTGCGTGTAATCAATACCAACCTGCAAGCGGTTGGCGTGCAAATCAGTGGTCGCGATGACAGCGGTCGTGTTGCTCAGGCTACCGTCACCACCACTCTTGCTCCGCTGGCTTCGATCGAACTAAGCTCGGTGGATATGGAGAACGGAAACCCTGGCAAGGGATTGCTTGGCAAACTGGGGGATGGAGAAGGCAAGTGGCAGTTGACCGTTTCCGCGACAGGCCGTGTCACTGTGCAGAGCTTGTTGTTCGATCCGCTGGGCAAGTTGACCAATCTCTCTACCGTCGCTGATCTTTCACAGCCGCTACCCGGCGAACACGTGCTGTGGATGCTGCCGCCAGCAGCCAATACACAGCAGCAGGGCTTTGTGCGCCTCGTGAATCGTGAGAACCGCAGTGGCGAGGTACGTGTTTGGGGTGTCGATGATGATGGTCGGCGCTCAACAGGCACGATGACGCTGACCCTGGCACCCAATGAATCGCGCCAGTTCAATTCACTGGATTTGGAGAACGGCAATCCAGACAAGGGCTTGAGTGGCAGTCTGGGCGTGGGCAGCGGTAACTGGCGGCTACTGCTGCAAAGCGACCTGAATCTGTTGCCTATGGCCTTGATCCGCACCCCTGATGGTTTTCTTACCACGATCCACGACATTGTTTCCGGCAGCGGACTGATTACCCAGGTGCCGACATTCAATCCTGCCGAAAACCTCAAACAGGTCAGTTCTCTGCGTCTGATCAATCCCAACGCGGTTGCCACCACAGTTACCATCAGCGGTCAGGATGACGAGGGGCAGCCTGCACCAAACGGCGCGATTACATTGCTGCTGCCGGCGGGCTCCGCACGCGACCTGAGTGCTTCCGACATCGAATTGGGCAATACATTGCTTGGCGGCAAGGGCATTGGCAATGGCAGCGGCAAGTGGATGCTTACCGTCACTGCCACGCAGCCCATCAAGGTGATGAGCCTGTTGCGCGATCCCGGCGGCATCTTGACCAATCTTTCCACGGCGAACAAAGGCATTGCGGCCGCACTTTAAGGAACCGGTAAGCTTGTTTGAAAATGCGCAAGGCCGGCAAATGCCGGCCTTGCGCATTTGTGGCGGTGCGCACGGGTCGCTCACAGGGTGATCTCCTGCAGGGGCACAACATCGCTCCTGTGGGAGCGGGCCTTGCCCGCGAAGCTTGCGCAACGGTGTTCGCCGGCAGAGCCTGCCACGGACGTGATCCAATACTGTTCGTTTAGGCGACAACCCATCAGGTCGTCACCCCAGCGAAAGCTGGGGTCCATTTTGACTTTTCGTTACGAATCAAGTGCAACCTGGATTTCCGCTTCGCGGGAATGACGACATTGAAGCCGTAGGCGACTTACCAGAACAGTATTGGGACGTGATCCTGGGCAGGCTCCCACAAAGGCAATCACTGACAGCAGCAGGCAACACCGTTACTCCACAAAAAAACGGTGGTCTGCCTCGCTGTGATGATTTGCGTGCGTCGCCCACACTTGAGCGCACATGACAAGTGGAAATGGATTCATTGTGCGCTGGCATTTCAAAAACGTGACGGTTATCTCGGTTTCTGCGCGACGTCATCATCGAAATGTGTTTCGTGTCTCAAATCGCGATCCGGGTCACCGGGAGAATGCGCCCTACGGTCAGGGGGCCGTATCACCGAAAATCGCGGAGACCCCCTGTGCGCACCCCAACTTTGCTCCATCGCTTCCTCCCCTCTTGCTTGAGCCTCATCGTGATGCCGCTGGCGCTGCTGCAGTTTGGCCAGGCCAATGCAGTAAACGTTGATGCCGACTGTGCTGCGCTTTATGGCAGCAGCTTCACTGCCGTTACCGGCAAGATCGCCTCGCCCTCGCCATCCTCGGCACGCCCTGCCAAGGGTGTTCCATTCAAGGACCCCGCATTCGGCACTTGCGTGGTGCGGGCCA
>JAUXUI010000030.1 GCA_030681035.1 Lysobacteraceae bacterium
TCTCCCGCCGGGAGAAGGTGGCGCGAAGCGCCGGATGAGGGTTCGATGCCATGCAGCAGCTTCTATGCTCGCCGGACCCTCACCCCAACCCCTCTCCCGGTGGGAGAGGGACTTCGACCGCTGAGATATAGCGCTAATCAGGTCAGGCTTTGCCCCACTTGCGATCGAAGCTCAGCGGGCCCGCACCGTTGACAAACAGGAACAGGAAGCCACCGGCCATCGCCAGGTTCTTCATCAGCATGATGCCTTCATTGACCACGTCTGCGCCTTCAACCGGGACGGCATGCATCAACAACCCCGTGACAATCGAAAAGCCAGCCAAAGCCAAAGCCGCCAGACGGGTCTGGAAGCCGATGATGATCAAGATGCCGCCAACCAACTCGGTGAAGATGACTACCGGCAGCAACATACCGGGAAGGCCATGCAACGCCATATCGGCAACGGTTGCGTCGTAATGCATGACTTTGTTCATACCAGCCATCACGAAAATCAATGCGATCAGGATGCGTCCAATCAGATCTGCGAACTTGTTCATTCGTGCCTCTCCCATGCTTTCCAAGAAACATTGTTATGTCGGGCTGTTACTGCCCGGCGCCGGCTCGGATACAGTGCAAGCCCGGTATGCGCCTGCACAGCATCCGAGTTGGCGGGGCAAAGGTCAACACCGTGATGAAATGCTTGCGCACGATCAAGGTGGAACGTCGGTGGCTGACGTAAAATGTGGTGTTTACCCCTCGCAAGCCCACACATGTCGAATCTGCACACCGAGCGCGTGCTGGCCGTGCGCCACTGGACGCCCGATTACTTCAGCTTCACCACCAGCCGTGACAGCAGTCTGCGTTTCGCCAATGGCCAGTTCGTGATGATCGGCCTGAAGGTGAATGACAAGCCGCTGATGCGCGCCTACTCCATCGCCAGTGCCAACTGGGAAGAAGAACTGGAGTTCTTCAGCATCAAGGTTGCCGATGGCCCGCTCACCTCGCGCTTGCAACATATCCAAGCGGGCGATGATCTGATCGTTAGCACCAAGCCGACCGGCACCCTGTTGATCAGCGACTTGTTGCCGGGGCGCAACCTGTACCTGCTCGGCACCGGCACCGGCCTCGCGCCATTCCTGTCGATCATCAAGGACCCGGAAACCTGGGAGCGCTTTGAGCATGTGGTGCTGGCACAGGGCGTGCGCCAGGTTGCCGACCTCGCCTATCGCGATTATCTGACCCACGAATTGCCGCGCCATGAATACCTTGGTGAGGCGATCCGTGAAAAGCTGCACTATTTTCCGGCGGTGACCCGTGAGCCGTTTGCCAATCAGGGCCGACTTACCACCCTGCTCGACAACGGCGCAATGTCGGCCGCAGCGGGCCTGCCAGCGTTGGACCCCCAGCACGACCGGGTGATGATCTGCGGCAGCCCGCAGATGCTGGCCGACACCCGCGCACTGCTTGATGCCCGCGGCTTCAGTGCGGCGCCGCGCATCGGCCAGGCCGGGCATTATGTGTTCGAGCGTGCATTTGTCGAACGCTGAAAACAGTACCCATCACAGTGGCGAGAGCGGGCCGGTCAACACCTGTATGCACGCATCCACCGCATCGGCGTCATAGTGTGTGCCGCTTCCAGCGAGTAGCTCTTTGCGCACCGCATCCAGACCAAGGGATGCGCGATAGGGCCGATGCGACAACATCGATTCGGCCACGTCGGCAACCGCCAACACCCGCGCCTCGAACCGTATCTGCTCGCCGTGCAAGCCATTGGGATAACCCGAGCCATCCAGCCGTTCGTGATGCTGGCGCATGATGTCGGCGACCGGCATGCCGAAATCGATATGCTCCAGAATGCGATAGCCGGATTCGACATGGCCCTTGATAAGTTCATACTCTGCGGCGGTCAGCCGGGTCGGTTTGCTGAGGATCTCGGCGGGCACGCTCATCTTGCCGATGTCGTGCAATTGCGCCGCGATATCCAGCGCCTGCCGCTGCGCCGGCGGAAACCCCAGCACATCGGCGATTGCGACCGCGAGCCTGGCCACGCGCTCCTCGTGCCCGAACGTATACGGGTCACGGGCCTCGACCATGCGTTGCAAGGCGATGATGGTGAAACGCAGCGCGGCCGCGATACGCTGCGCACCCAGATCACTTTCGGCCCGGCGCCG
Organism: Lysobacteraceae bacterium; assembly: GCA_030681035.1. Taxonomy (GTDB): domain Bacteria; phylum Pseudomonadota; class Gammaproteobacteria; order Xanthomonadales; family Xanthomonadaceae. The sequence goes on from JAUXUI010000030.1 coordinate 2,150, forward strand.
GGTCATTTCCAACGCGTAACCGAGCCGATGGGAAAACTCGGCGATCAACTCTTGTACCGGTTCGGCGTAGGCACACGCCTCGCGGTGATAGCCGCAAAGCACGAAATCGGGCACATCGGTGCGACCAATGACCGGCGCGGCAAAAGCGCAGGAAAACCCGTGCTCCAGCGCAAATTGCCGCCAGTGCGCAAACCCGGGGTCGTTGGCGATATCGTCGACCACCACCAGCTTGCGGCTGCGCACTGCCCGCCCAACCGGACCGGCACCGGTGTCCGAGTTGTCCCATGACACACGCAGAGTGTCGAGGTAGATGCGCCCACCGCCGGAGGAAGCCATGGGCGTTACCGAGCGCTCGGTATCGGCTTGCACATATCCGATCCAGGACATCATGCAGACGCCACGCTCGGTCAGGCTGCGGCACGCATATTCGAGGATTTCATGCGCCGTGCGCGGTTCCAGCACAAAAGCATCGAAATCCGACAATGCGCGCAGCACGCTGCTACTGCGTTCATCAATGATCTGCTCGCGTCGGGTCTGGGTGATATCGCGGATGCTCGCCACCATGCCGGCAAACCCGCCGTCTGCGGCAAGCAGTGGCGCGGCGTTGACCGACAACAGCTTGCGTGTTGATCCGACCGGATGGATGGCATGCACCATGTCCATTACCGGCTGCATCTGCGCGCGCACCCTGGCAAATGGCAGCCGGTCGGGATCCATTGCTGCACCGTCAACATCGGTGATCGCCCACTCCGGGGCATCGAAAGCATTGCCGATCAACGCCGATCGGCTGATACCCAGCAACGTACGCGCTTGCCGGTTGGCGAAGCGGATTCGACCATCCGCGCCGAGCACCACCAATGCATCGGGCAAGGTCGCAGCCACGGTCCACATCAATGCTGCTGACGCACGGGCGTTGATCTCGAATCGATGCCAACGCAACAGCGCGCGATGCAGCCCCAACAACAACACGGCCGCGGTGACCAGCACAAACGCCAGGCCCTTGAGTGTGCCGTACTGCAACAAGTCAGCGCTGACCGTAGCGCCCAGCCGACCCAGCAAACGGTCACTCAACACGATCCAGACCATGCCACACACCGCGTAGAGGCCGGCCACCTTGGTGGCAATCCACCACGCCTGACGGCGTACCTTGCGCTCAAACCCAACGGCGACCGGCGCTGCGCTTAATGGCTCGTCGGCCAGTATGCTGGCGTGCTCGGCATCGTTGCGGATATCACTATCCATGACACCCCCGGAATAGACACCGTACACAACGCTTGACGCGACCCATCGCATCACTCGAAAAACTTGAGTATACATAGACGCGAACAAGCCAACTTGTGATTTACGTCGAGCTACGGCGCGCACCATCAGCGCGTGCAACCGTTGTGATACCGCTGGTGCAACCTATTTGATACCGGCCCAACCCAGGATGCCTGGCGCACAGTCGCGTGAACAGTGCGACAACCTGCTTGCCGACTGAGGGGTGTTGCAGCCCACCGCTGACGCCTGAGCAAAACGCTTTGCGCTGCGGCCCGGCCCTGCGATGATGGTGCATGAATACTTTCGCCACGCTTGAACTTGACCCCTCCTTGAGCCACGGGCTTGATGCCCTGGGCTATACCGAAATGACGCCGGTGCAGGCGCAGGGCCTGCCATTGATCCTCGCCGGACGTGATCTGATCGCGCAGGCACCTACCGGCAGCGGCAAGACCGCCGCCTTCGGTTTGGGTCTGTTGCAGCGCATTGATGCGTCCAACGCGCGGGTGCAGGCGCTGGTGCTGTGCCCCACCCGCGAACTGGCCGACCAAGTCGCCAAGGAAATCCGCAAGCTCGCCACCGGCATCGCCAACCTCAAGGTACTGCTGCTGACCGGCGGCGTATCGCTGCGGCCGCAACTTGCGTCCTTGGGCCGGCCGCCGCATCTGATTGTGGGCACACCGGGGCGGGTGCTGGAACTGCTCAAGCAGCAGGCACTCAAGCTGGGCAGCGTACGCACCTTGGTGTTGGATGAGGCCGATCGCATGCTCGACATGGGTTTTGAGGACGATATCCGGCAGATCGCCAGCAAGACCAGCAAGGAGCGCCAGACCCTGTTGTTTTCGGCCACCTTCCCCGCCGCAATCCGTGAACTGGCGCCAAGCCTGATGCGTGAGCCCGCCGAAATCACGGTGGGTGCGGCGGACGAGCAGCCAGCGATCGAACAAATTTTCCATGAAGTCGATGCAGCACTACGGCCGGGCGCTCTGGCCGCACTGCTGCTGGCGCACCGGCCCGAGTCGGCGGTGGTGTTCTGCAATATGCGCCGCGATACCGAAGAGCTGGTTACCGCGCTGCACGGTTTTGGGTTCAGCGCATTGGCGTTGCATGGCGACATGGAGCAGCGCGACCGCGACGAGATTTTGCTGCGCTTCGCCAACGGCAGTTGCAACGTGCTGGCGGCAAGTGATGTCGCCGCGCGTGGCCTCGACATCAAGGATCTGGCGGCGGTCATCAATTATGAGCTACCGAGCGACCCGGACGTGTACCTGCATCGGATCGGGCGCACCGGCCGCGCCGGGCGCGGTGGAATGGCACTGAGCCTGGTTGCACCGCGCGAGATGCCGCGCGCGCACGCGCTGCGCGATCAGCATGGGCAGGAGTATCGCTGGGCCAGCGTGGTGCCGCTGCGCACCCGCAGCGCTGAAGCGCCACAACCGAAGATGGCAACGCTGCGCATCGACGCCGGCAAAACCGACAAGCTGCGCGCTGGCGATATTCTCGGTGCCCTGACCGGTGACGCCGGCCTGAAGGCCGATGCCATCGGCAAGATCGACATCTTCCCAACCCGCTCCTATGTTGCGATCCGGCGCGAACTGCTGGCGCAGGCACTCAAGCGATTGAGCGCCGGCAAGATCAAGGGCCGCAATTTTCGCGTGCGTGCGATTTGAAAAGCACATCGTCATCGCGTGTGGGATGCTGCATTGGCTGGTAACGGTTTTTTGGCTCGCCCGCAGGGCGGACTGCTACCGGTGAACGCGACCGTTTTTTTGATAGGGGCTCACCCTGTGGGCGACCAGCACACCGCGATTTGAGAAATTACGGTCGCGCACAGGGTGCGCTCCCACAGAGGAGCGGTGTTCGGCTCTGCAGGAGCCCACCCTGTGGGCGACCTACAGATGTACGCCGAGGCTTTTTGTAGGAGCCCACCCTGTGGGCGACCCCTCGCAAACCACAATTTCAGCGCGCGCCAACGCGGCATCGAGATCGGCACCCAGATCGCGCACGTCCTCGATCCCCACCGACAGCCGCAGCAGGCCATCGCCAATGCCAGCGGCGCGGCGCACGTCTTCAGGCATCGCGGCATGGGTCATGCTCGCAGGGTGCGCAATCAGGCTCTCCACCCCACCCAGTGATTCGGCCAGCGTAAAACAGGCCAGGCCATCGACGAAGGCACGCACGGCGGCCACCCCGCCATGCAGATCAAAGCTGAGCATCGCGCCGAATCCGGCCTGCTGCCGCGCTGCCAGCGCATGCCCCGGATGGCTGGCAAGACCGGGGAAATGCACGGCCGCCACTGCCGGGTGTGCGGACAGATGCTCGGCCAATACCAGAGCGTTTTCCTGATGCGCACGCAGCCGCACATTCAAGGTGCGAAGGCCACGCAAGGTGAGATAGCTGTCGAACGGCGCGCCGGTAACACCGGTGGCATTGGCCCACCAGGCCAGGGTTTCGTGCAGCGCCGCGTCGGCCGCCACCACCGCACCACCCACCACATCGCTATGGCCGTTGATGTATTTGGTGGTGGAATGCACCACGACATCGGCACCCAGAGCAATGGGTTGTTGCAAGGCCGGCGACAAAAACGTGTTGTCCACCACCACCGTGGCGCCCGCCGCTTTTGCTGCGGCGGCAACATGGCGGATGTCGGTAATGCGCAGCAACGGGTTGCTGGGGGTTTCAATCCATACCATGGCCGGGCCGCGCGCCAACGCCGCGCCGAGCGCGCCGGGATCGTGGAAATCAATCACCGTCAGCTCGAAGCGGCCCTTGCCGGCACAGGCACGAAACAAGCGGTGCGAGCCGCCATAACAATCGTGCGGCACCACCAGCAGTTGGCCCGGCTCAAGCAGCTCCAGCACCAACCCGACCGCCGCCATGCCACTGGCGGTGATCACTGCGCCAGCGCCGCCTTCGAGCTCGTTCAACGCCTCGGCCAGCAAGTCGCGGGTGGGGTTGCCGCTGCGCGTGTAGTCGTAACGGCGTTTGCCATCAAGGCCAGCAAATGAAAAATTGCTCGACAGATGCAGCGGCGGAATCACCGCGCCAAAGTTCGGGTCGGTATCGATGCCGCTGCGAACAGCGCGGGTGGCGGATTGCTGGCTCATGGTTTTGATCTCGTAATGGATTGACGAAGGCCGGCTCGTCTAGGCCCTGCTCGTGCAGGCGTGCTCAGGCAGTCAACGCTGGCCTTCGCATTCGCAAATCCTGGCGCAGACAGGCCGCCAACCAGTCACCGATTGCCGCAGGTTCCTTCAAAAACGCATCGTGGCCATAGTCCGATGCGAGGCAGGTAAACGAGGCGCCGGTGGCGCGCGCCAACGCCTGGATATCGGCGCGCGGCACTAGCCGGTCCTGATCGACCGCCAACAGATGCAGCGCGGTTTGCAGTTGCCGTGGATCGACCTGATGCAGATCGAGCGATTCGGACAGCACGCGGTAGGCGTCGGCATCGAACTGGCGGGCGAAGCGCTCACCCTGTGCGCGAAGGTAGCCTTCCACCGGCAACCGCCAGCAGCCGCCCTGCCGTTCAGGCGTGCCGGCGAACCGCCGCGAAAACTCGGCATCGCTGCGGTACGTGGTGATCGCCAGCGCGCGCGCCATCGCCACCGCTTCGGCCTGGAAACCCAGATCCTCGCCCAGGCGCAGCAGATCGCGTTGCAGCGCGCGCAACGCCGACGCCATCGGTGAGGGACGCGCGGCCATCGACAACACCAATGCCGATTCAAGACGATCGGGATACCGTTCGGCAAACGCCAACGCCACCGCGCCGCCATAAGAGGCGCCGACCAGTGCATGCGCGCGTTCGATCGCCAAGGCGTCGAGCAACGCATTCAATGCCGCCGCCTGATCGTGCGGGCTGATCCCGCTCCAGCCCGTTGGCAGCGCCGACAGATAATCAAAGCCCAGTACGCAGTAGTAACGGGTGTCGAGCGCCTTGCCCGGGCCAACCTGCGCAGCCCACCAATCACCGACCCGCCGCGAGGCTGAAATGCCGCCCATCACCACGATGCACGGCGCATCGGCACGGCCATAGCGCGCATAGCGGATATCGAATGGGGCGGCGATGCCTTCCAGTGCGCCGTGGATCACGATGCGTTGCACGCCCAGCTCGGGCGCGGCGGTGGTACACGGGCGGGGTTCGGTTGGGTTCGCGCTCACGGCATCGGGTCCTGTAGTGATCCGACCCGGCGAGCCCACGAAGGGAATCGCGCGGCAACTGCCTTGCGGCAATTGCTACGGCTCATCTTTCAGTGGCATTGCCACCGTAGGATTTGGCACCTTGCAGTTTCCTGCTGGTTGCCCCGGCGTCTAAGGGCCTGTCCCTCAGCCGGTCTCGATGAGTCGGATGAATGAAGGCTACAACAGGATTCTGCACCTGTCAATCGCTTTATCCGCATGAAGCGATATAATGCGCGGCAACACAGAGGGGGTTGCCATGAACGCAGTGAGTTTCGAGTTTTTCCCGCCCAAGACCGATGAGCAACGCGAACAACTGGACAAGAGCGCAGCCAAGCTGGCAAAACGCCAGCCCGAATATGTGTCGGTCACCTTTGGTGCCGGTGGTTCGACCCTGAGTTACACCCCGGAAACGGTGCGTCGATTGCACGACGACTTCGCTCTGGACGCGACACCACATATTTCTTGCGTGGGCGGCAGCCGTGAAGAAATCCGCGCCTTGCTGACGCAATATCGCGCACAGGGTTGCAGGCGTCTGGTTGCGCTGCGCGGCGACATGCCCTCGGGCATGGCCCGTGCCGGTGATTTTCGCTACGCCTCGGAGCTGGTCAGCTTCATCCGTGCCGAGCACGGCGATGCGTTTGAAGTTGTGGTCGGCTGTTATCCCGAAACCCACCCGCAGGCCGATCATGCCGCCGCCGACCTTGCCCATTTCAAGTTGAAGGTGGATGCCGGCGCCGATGCGGCGATCACCCAGTATTTCTACAATGCCGATGCCTACTTTCACTTCGTGGATGCCGCACGACGGCTCGGCATCGACATCCCGATCCTGCCCGGCATCATGCCGATCGCCAACTTCACCCAATTGCGGCGCTTCTCGGAAGGCTGCGGCGCCGAGATTCCGCGCTGGGTGGTAAAGCACATGGCGGCGTTTGGTGATGATCGTGAAGCGGTCCGCGAGTTCGCCACCGACCTGGTGGCCGGCATGTGCCAGCGGCTGTTGGCTGGTGGCGCACCGGCGCTGCATTTTTATACGCTGAATCTGGCGCGGCCGACGTTGGCGGTGCTTGAGCGGTTGGGGTGAAGCCGGGACCACGGGACCCGAAAAGGCCAAAGCGATCTAGCAGCCTGTCGGACTTGACCGATCGTAGCGAGGGAAAGCCGGTTTGAGGCAGATTTTTTGGTCTTTTGAGGCGAATGGCAGGGCCCTTTAACGAGAAAGAGCGGAAAATCTGACCAATCTCGGCTTTTCCGTTTCATCCCGCTGCAATCATTGTTTCCGCAGCGACCGAATCCCGAATCCGTAGGATGGGTAGAGCGCAGCGACCGAGTGCAACGAAGGCGTAGTTCGCGCAGCGAACGCTGTCGCGTAGCGACCGAAACCCATCATCGCCAAATGTAATCGATGGGTTTCGCTGCGCTCTACCCATCCTACGTCACTTGCCTTTGCGTGCTTTGCGGACAAAGGGCATTACGCTTTTCCCGTGTCCCCGTGGTCCCGGTTACACTTTGCCATCACTACTGGACCAACCCCATGTCGCAAATCTACCCGGAACACATCTGGCACAACGGCCAACTCAAACCCTGGGCGCAGGCCACCACCCATGTCATGGCGCATGCCCTGCATTATGGCTCCTCGGTGTTCGAGGGTATTCGCAGCTATCAAACCGGCAATGGCCCGGCGATCTTTCGGCTCACCGACCACCTGCGTCGGTTGTTCCAGTCGGCCAAGATTTATGACATCGCCATCCCTTACTCACTGCAGCAGTTGCGCGACGCCAGCCGCGAGGTAATGCGTGCCAACGGCTTGACCAGCGCCTACCTGCGTCCGGTCGCTTTTCGTGGCCTTGGCGGCTTTGGCTTGAGCGCTGACTGCCCGACCGATGTTGCCGTCGCTGCATGGCCGATGGGGCCATATCTGGGTGAAGGCGCGCTGGAAGCCGGCATTGATGCCTGCGTGTCAAGCTGGCAGCGGATGGCGCCGAACACCATCCCGACCGGTGCCAAGGCCGGTGGCAATTACCTATCCGGGCAATTGATCGCGCGCGAGGCGCGGCGTCTGGGTTTTGGCGAAGGCATCGCGCTGGCGTACAACGGGTTGTTGTCGGAAGGTGCGGGCGAGAACCTGTTCCTGGTTTTTGATGGCGCGCTGCATACCACCCCGGTCAGTTCGGCCATCCTCAATGGCTTCACCCGCGATTGCATCATGCGGTTGGCGCACGATGCCGGCATCGCGGTGGTGGAGCGCGAAATGCCGCGCGAATACCTGTACCTGTGCGATGAGCTGTTCATGTGCGGCACCGCAGCGGAAATCACCCCGATCCGCTCGGTCGATGGCAAACCGGTTGGCAGCGGCAAGCCCGGGCCGCTGACCGGCACGATACAGGAATTGTTCTTTGGCCTGTTCTCCGGCAAGACGCCGGATCGTCATGGCTGGCTGGAGCCTTTGGACGCCCTGCTGCCACTTTGCGATTCCACGCATCCTCTCGCCTTGTGACGCATCGTTTCCGATGCGTCGTTTCGCGACGTCACAATTTTAATTTGTCTTTATTTGCGCTGTTTGCGCCCTTTGCGGACCGAATGCTTTACGCGCCAGCCTCAGTACTTGCGAAACACCAGCGCGCCGGCTGCGGCATCGACGTGCACCACATCGCCTGAGCCAAACGCGCCGGACAGGATTTTCTGCGCCAACGGGTTTTCCAGTTGTTGCTGGATTGCACGCTTGAGCGGGCGTGCGCCATACACCGGATCAAACCCGGCATCACCGAGCAAGGTGAGCGCGACATCGCTGAGTTCCAGCTTGATCTGGCGCTCGACCAGACGCTTTTGCAAGTGCTGGATCTGGATCGCGGCGATGGCGCGGATTTGATCCTTGGCCAGCGGATGGAACACCACAATCTCGTCGAGCCGGTTGATGAACTCAGGGCGAAAGTGGCCCTGCACCGCGCCCATCACCGATGCCTTGATCTGGGTGTATGCCTCGGGTGAATCGTCGCCGGACAGTTCCTGGATCAAATTGGAGCCAAGGTTCGAGGTCATCACGATCACGGTATTGCGGAAGTCGACAGTGCGGCCTTGGCCATCGGTAAGGCGGCCATCATCGAGCACCTGCAACAGCACGTTGAACACGTCCGGGTGCGCCTTTTCCACCTCGTCGAGCAGCAGCACCGAGTAGGGACGGCGGCGCACCGCCTCGGTGAGGTAGCCACCCTCCTCGTAACCGACGTAGCCCGGAGGCGCTCCGATCAACCGCGCTACCGAGTGCTTCTCCATGAACTCGCTCATGTCGATGCGCACCATCGCTTCCTCGGTATCGAACAGGAACCCGGCCAGCGCCTTGCACAACTCGGTCTTGCCGACGCCGGTGGGGCCGAGGAACAGGAACGAGCCATTTGGTCGGTTGGGGTCGGACAGGCCGGCGCGCGAACGCCGGATCGCGTCGGACACCGCCTTCACCGCTTCGTCCTGGCCGATCACGCGCGCATGCAGAGCATCCTCCATCTTCAGCAGTTTTTCGCGCTCGCCCTCCAGCATTTTGCTGACCGGAATGCCGGTCCAGCGGCTGACCACTTCGGCAATTTCCTCCGCAGTCACCTTGTCCTGCAACAAGGTGAAACCCTTGGTCTCGACTTCCTGCGCGGTCTTGAGCTGACGCTCCAGCTCCGGCAGCTTGCCGTACTGGATTTCCGAGGCGCGGGCCAGGTCCTGATGGCGGTGCGCAGCATCGAGCTCGATCTTGAGTTGCTCGATCTGCTCCTTGATTTTCGTCGCGCCGGTGAGCGACGCCTTTTCCGCCTTCCACACTTCTTCCATGTCCGAAAACTTGCGTTCCAGCGGTTCGATCTCCGCCTGCAGGTCGGCCAGCCGCTGTTTTGACTCGGCGTCTTTTTCTTTCTTCAAGGCCTCGCGCTGGATCTTGAGCTGGATCAGCCGGCGCTCCATGCGATCCATTTCTTCGGGCTTGGAATCGATCTCCATGCGGATCCGCGATGCCGCCTCGTCCATCAGGTCGATGGCCTTGTCCGGCAACTGCCGGTCAGCGATGTAGCGATGGCTGAGCGTCGCCGCAGCAACGATAGCCGGGTCGGTGATTTCAACCCCGTGATGCACCGCGTAGCGCTCCTTCAAGCCACGCAGAATGGCGATGGTGTCCTCGACGCTGGGCTCACCGACCAGCACCTTCTGGAAACGTCGCTCCAGCGCGGCGTCCTTCTCCACGTATTTGCGATATTCATCGAGCGTGGTGGCGCCGATGCAATGCAGCTCGCCACGGGCGAGTGCGGGCTTGAGCATGTTGCCGGCGTCCATCGAACCCTCGGCCTTGCCGGCACCGACCATGGTGTGCAGTTCGTCGATAAACAGGATGACATTGCCTTCCTGCTTGGACAGATCGCTGAGCACGCCTTTGAGCCGTTCCTCGAAATCGCCGCGAAACTTGGCGCCGGCGATCAACAGACCCATGTCGAGCGACAACACCCGCCGACCGCGCAGGCCTTCGGGCACCTCGCCGTTGACGATGCGCTGCGCGAGGCCCTCGACGATGGCAGTCTTGCCGACGCCCGGCTCGCCGATCAGCACCGGGTTGTTCTTGGTGCGCCGCTGCAACACCTGGATGGTGCGGCGGATCTCCTCATCGCGGCCGATGACCGGATCGAGTTTGCCGCTCTCGGCGCGGGCGGTGAGATCGATGGTGTATTTCTCCAATGCCTGTCGGTTTTCCTCAGCGCCCGGATCGCTGACCTTCTCGCCACCGCGCAGCGCCTCGATCGCGGTTTCCAGTCGGCTCTTGTCAGCGCCGGCATCCTTGAGCGCGCGGCCAATATCGCCCTTGTCGTCGAGGCAGGCCAACACAAACAGTTCCGAGGCGATGTAGGCATCGCCGCGCTGCTGCGCCAGCTTGTCGGTGATATTGAGCAGGCGGCCAAGGTCGTTACCGACCGTGATATTGCCCTCCTGCCCTTTCACCGTCGGCAGTTTGTCGAGCAGTTCGCCCAGCCGCATTCGCAGGGCCGCCACATTCACGCCAGCCTGCGCCAGCATCGGCTTGGTCGAGCCACCGGACGCATCGATCAGCGCGATCAGCAGATGCGTCGGTTCGATCAGATTATGGTCGCGCCCTACCGCCAGGCTCTGGGCATCGGCCAGCGCCTGTTGAAAGCGCGAGGTGAGTTTGTCCATGCGCATGCAATCTCTCCACAGGGAAGGGGCAGCAGAGCCGCCAATGCCCCTTAAATGTGGTCATTTAAGTATGGATTCAAGCGAACACTGTGATCAGTCATCGCATGCATCACTGATTCCGAGCGCGCCACGACAAACCCCAAAACAGCACCGCCAACACCCCATAGGCAGCCATGAATTGCACTGCGATCATCGCGCTGTGGCCACTCAGCGACCACGGCCAATACACCCCGCCCTGTGGCTGCACCGAGTGGATCACGCCAAATCCGGTGAGTACGGCAGCAATCATCAAGGTTTTGGCTGCGCGCCGCGATTGCTGGTCGATCAACGCCGCCAGCATCGTCGCCCACAACATCGCGGTGATGATGAAGCCGTTGCCGAGCACCACGATTACCGCCAGTTCGCTGATGCCGTGGCTGGCATCGGCGAACATACGGGCGAACTGCTCTGCCGGCACAACACCTGGGTTGCCGAGTTTGATCGTCAACAGATAGGCGATGGCCGGCAGGAACGCGAACACCACTGCCGGCGCGTGTCTGGGCGGCGTTGCCGCGAATGCCTGCACCGCAATATCCATCGCCACGTAGATGATGATCGGCGCCAGCACCGCCAGTGGCAGCAGTTCCACCAACCCCGACACATAACCCAGCATGCCGCCAAGGCCAATGAACAGCCCGGTGAGCAGGGTGTAACCACTGCGTGCGCCCATGTGCTTGTAGGCCGGCTGGCCGATGTACGGCGTGGTTTGTGCCACCCCGCCGCAGACCCCGGCAACCAGCGTTGAGAAGGCTTCGGTGAGCAGAATGTCGCGGGTGCGGTAATCATCACCGGCAGCACGCGCGCTTTCACTGACGTTGATGCCGCCAACCACCATCAACAGACCAAACGGCAGTACCAGCGCCAGGTACGGGCCAAGGTATGCCATGCCATCAATAAACCCCAGGCCCGGCCAAGGCAGCGCCAGCCGCAACTGCGGCAGATGCGGCGACTGATAACCGCTGCCCAGCAAGCCGGCACCGCCGAGGCCGTAGTACAGGGCCAAACCGACGGCAAACGCGAACACCACTCCCGGCACACGCCATGGCAATGGCCCCTTTGCGATCAGCACATAAAGCAACAACCCGAGGGTGACAAAGCCCACCACCGGCACCCGCAACGCCTCCAGCAGCGGCAGAAAGCCCATCAGCATCAGCGCAATGCCCGCGATAGAACCCAGCAAACCGGCGCGCGGCACCCAACGGGTAACGGCATCGCCAACGAATGCCAGCACCAGCTTGAGCACGCCCATCACCACCAGCGCCGCCATGCCCAATTGCCAGGTGGTGATCGCAGCGGCGTGCTCACCCATGCCCTGCGCCTTGAAGCCGACGAATGCCGGCCCAAGCACCAGCAAGGCCATGCCGATCGAGGTCGGAGCATCCAGGCCAAGCGGCATTGCAGTGACATCGTCGCGCCCGGTCTGGCGCGCCAGTCGCCGCGCCATGGCGGTGTATATCAGATTACCGATCAACACCCCGAGCGCGGTGCCCGGAAACATGCGCGCAAACACGATCTCGGCGGGCAGCCCGAATACGCCGATCAAGGCACTGGCGATAAAACCCAGAATCGACAGGTTGTCGACGACAAGGCCGAAAAAGCCGTTGATGTCACCGGCGGCGATCCAGGGCAGGCGACGGGATGGTGATGGCATGGCGAGGGCTCACGTCAAAGGCGCAAGTATCGCAGGCAATGCCTGTTTGTCATCAAGACCAGGTTCACTGCTGCATGGTTGATTGGTTGATTGGCGCATGCGGCGATGCGCGAACCGGGAAAAAATAGCAACCCATGGGTCCGCAAAGGACGCCAAGAGCGCAAAGGAGAGCACGAAGCCGAGTCCGTAGGGATGCGTAGAGTGTAGCGAAACCCGTCAGTCGCCCACAGGGTGGGCTCCTACAGGTGAGCGCAACTGCACTTTGCAGGAGCAACCGTGTTGCCCGCTGGTGCCAGTGCGTGCCTTTGTGGGAGCCGGCCTGCCGGCGAACAACGTTGCGGAAGCTTCGCGCGCGAGGCGCGCTCCCACACAGAGCGGTGTTGTGCCCTGTAGGAGCCCACCCTGTGGGCGACCGTGATGAGGTTGGCCGCCCAACGCCTTTATTTGCGTCTTTCGCGTCCCAGTGTGCTTTACGCTATTCACGGGTTCGCAGGATGGGTTTCGCTACGCGATGTGTACGACTGCATGGATGCACGTCGCAGGCTGCGCGAGAGCGGCTTCTACCCATCCTTCGGGCTGCGTATCACTTTTGGGGCGTGTACCCGTTCACTGCCATCGCCCTATACGCGAGGCTCGGCCCAGTTCAGCGCACGAAAATCAAAGCCACACTCAAGTGTGGGTTTGACGATACGGAAGTAAGGCGAAATATCGAAATCACGCGGCGCGAACAGACTGTGGTGGCGGATATGCAGCAGTTCGCGTTGACTCGCCGACATCGGCGCACCGTCGGTCGGCGCAACCGCTTGCGGCAGCAATGGATAATGCATCGACTGGAATGCCTGCGCGATCAGCGATGAGCAAATCGCCCGGGTCGGATCGCCGCTGCCCAGCGCCAGCAGGCGACGGCGTTTGTCTTGCGGCACTGGAGGGGTGCGGATCAGGTAGCGCGCCAAGTCAAAAACATTCTTCAAATCGTATTGATGCCCTACCCGCGCCAGCATGTACTGGCACACTGCGTCGATCTCCTCGGCGGACAAACCCACCGGGCGACAGATTCGAGTGTGGAATTGACAGTATTCCGACAATGGCACCGTGCGTACGCCGTCATTCAGATCGGCCTCGACCAATACTGCGGTCGCCACCGGATCATTGCAGCCGATCGGATCGACGAAACACAGCGCCGCATGCGACCAGGTGGATTGGGTGATGTACTTGATCGCCGAACTGATCCGGCTGGTGCCTTCGACCAGCAACACATCGCCTTTGCGCAAGGTGGCGGCCAGCGCCTCGGGCTTGCTGGTCGATCCTGCCGGCGCCGCACTCGCCGGCGCCGAGAGGTAACGCGCCAACCAACGTCCAAGCCAACGTCGGGGAGTGATCATGTCGTGCCCTCATCCAGGTGATCGGGAACAGCGGGCGATGCAAGCGGTGCAAGCGGTGCCAGCCGGGCCTGCTCACGTCCCACCCACCAGGCGCTTGCACACAAACCGGCGGCCACCAACACCCCTGAGCCGAACACTGCGGTCGGCCCGAAGCCCACCAGCAGCTTGTGCAGCCATACAAAGGTCAGGTCACCACCGCGATACACCACGGTGTCGATTGCCGCCTTGGCCTTGTAGCGTGCTTCGCGATTGACCCGCGTATACAGTGTTTCGCGCGCCGGCTTCAAAAGGGAAAACTCACCGGCACGCGTCATTACCTGCACCACGGCCACCAGCAGCGGCAGCGGCGAAGCGGTGAGCACCGAAAATCCGAGCAATACCATCACCGCAGGGATCATCAACACCGGCGCCACACCGAAACGCTGCAGCAGTCCACGCGTCAATAGCACCTGGATGATCAAGGTGAGAGCGTTTATCAGCAGATCAAGGGTGGAGAAATACTCCGTGCGTGCCGCATCGGTAGCGAACAGCGTTCGCGCTATCGCCGCCTGCTCGTTGTACAACAAGGTGCCCACGCCAACGCCAAAGAACATCAACACCGCCAGCGCGCGCAACAGCGGTTGTTCGCGGATCAGGCGCAGGCCGGCGAGCACACTGCCGCCCATCGCCGTGTCGGATTGGTAACCGGTTTCGGCCTTCTCGCGCGCGCGCGCCCACGGCCGCAGGCGCTGGATGCAGACGATGCACAGGGCCAGCATGAATGCCGATAGCAGCAGCAGATTCGCCACGCCGACATGCCCCACCAGATTGCGACTGAGGATTGGACCGAGAAATCCACCCAAAGTGCCGCCGGCGCCGATATAGCCATAAAACCGTTTGGCTTCGGCATGGCTGAACACGTCGGCCATGAAGCTCCAGAATACCGACACCGCAAACAGGTTGAACACCGCCACCCAGATGAAAAAAGCACCGCTGCGCCAGGCGAAGGGTTGATGAAACGCCCAGTAGAAGAACAGCAGACAGGCGATGAACACCGCATACACCACCGGCAGGAATACCCGCCGTGGATAACGGCTTACCAGCGCGCCATAAAGTGGTTGCAGCAACAGCATCGAAATGAAGGTGCCGGTAAACAGCAATTGCAGGTTTTGCGTCGATCCCAAGGCATCGCGTACCGGCCGCAGCACGTAGTAACCGGTGAGCAGGAAGAAAAAATAGGCGAATGCCCAGCGCATCGGGCTCGACTCGCTCCACGCGCTGCGCAGACCGTTGGTCCATTTTGCCAATGCATCGTTCATTCGTGATTACCGTGGCGAGAGCTTGCGCACGTTAGCGTGAACTGGCGCTTGTCCGCCAGCTTTTGTGCGTACGCGGTGGAGCATTTGCTCTACGCCCAGCGCCTAGTGTGAAACGCACTCCGAAAAGGCTCGCATCGTGTACGACTACATCATCGTTGGCGCTGGCTCCGCAGGTTGCGTTCTGGCCAATCGGCTGAGTGCCGATCCGGCAGTGAAGGTACTGCTGCTGGAAGCCGGCCCGAGTGACTGGCACCCGTTCATCCACATGCCGGCCGGTATCGCCAAGCTGGTCAGCCGCAAGGGTGTCAACTGGAATTACAACACCGCGCCGGTACCTACGCTCGGTGGTCGCCGCCTGTGGTGGCCGCGCGGACGCGTGCTCGGCGGCTCCAGTTCGATCAATGCGATGTGCTACGTGCGCGGCCACGCCCGTGATTACGATGAATGGGAGCAATTGGGCGCCACTGGCTGGAACTGGGATGCGGTGTTGCCCTGGTTCAAACATTCTGAAAACAACAGCCGTGGTGCCGATGCCCTGCATGGCAGCGATGGCCCGCTCGCGGTCAGTGACCTGCGCTACACCAATCCGGTTTCGCAGGTGTTTCTGGACGCGGCCCGCGAGGCGGGCTTCCCGGCGAGCAACGACTTCAACAGCCTCGAACAACAGGGCTTTGGTTGGTATCAGGTCAACCAGCGCAATGGTGCGCGCTGTTCGGCCGCTACCGCTTATCTGCGCCCGGTGCGGGCACGGCCCAATCTGCGCGTGATCACCCGTGCTACCGCTACCCGCCTGGTCTATGAAGGTGACCGAGTCAGCGGCGTGGCCTATAGCGTTGCCGGGCGCGGCATTTTTTGCGAAGGGGCAAGCCGTGAGGTCATCCTCAGCGGCGGCGCCATCAACTCGCCGCAACTGTTGATGCTCTCGGGCATCGGCCCGGCTGAGGAACTGCGCCGGCTCGGGATTGAGCCGCGCACCAACCTGCCCGGCGTTGGCGCCAACCTGCAAGACCATCTGGACATATGCACCCTGCACAAATGCACCCAGCCGGTGACTTACGACCACACCAACAACGTGTCGATTGCGCTGCAATATCTGTTTACGCGGAGCGGGCCTGGCACCAGCAACATTGCGGAATCTGGTGGCTTTCTGCGCTCACGGCTGGCCGAGGACGAACGCCCCGACCTGCAATTCCACTTCGTGCCCGCACAGCTCGACGATCACGGCCGCCATCGCTTGCCGGGCGATGGCTTTACCCTGCACGCCTGCGCCTTGCGCCCGCGCAGCCGTGGTCGATTGCTGTTGCAGTCGAGCAATCCGCTGGACCCACCGCGCATCGAACCCGAATACCTCACCGACAGTGAGGGCTACGACCTCAAGATGCTGCTCGAAGGCGTACGGGTATCGCGTGAAATATTTGCGCAGCCAGCATTTGATGCCTATCGCGGCGACGAAATATTCCCCGGCGAGGATGCCGTGGATGAAACCCGCCTGATCCAGTTCATCCGCGACAAGGCCGAAACCATTTACCACCCGGTTGGTACCTGTCGGATGGGGCGCAGCGATGATGCGCAGGCAGTGGTTGACCCCGAATTGCGCGTGCGCGGCGTTGATGGCCTGCGGGTGGTGGACGCATCGGTGATGCCCAAGCTGATCGGCGGCAACACCAATGCACCGACGATCATGATCGCCGAACGTGCGGCTGATCTGATCATCGCTGCGCAAAACGGCCGGTAACCCAATCGCATCCGGGAGCCGGTCGGACTTGACGCTGATCCGCTGCTGAAAAGCCGAGATTGAGCGGATTCTTTGTTTCGACCCCATCGTGAGGTAGGCGCAGCAATCGTGTAGTGTCACCGTACACTGCGGCATTCGGTCGCCCACAGGGTGGGCTCCTACAGGTAAGCGCAACTTTTTTTGTAGGAGCCCACCCTGTGGGCGACCTGCCTACCGGCAGGCAGGCCGAGCGAGCCGCGTAGCGACCGGGCGAAGCGAATGCTCGGCTTCCCCTCACTGTGATCGGTCAAGCCGGACGTCGCCTACGCTCAACCTTCGGGAAGCGCCAGATCCTGAACCCGCAACGGCGTGAAACCGCCGCTTTCAAACTTGCGCAGCGTCGGCTGGATGCGGGCATCGGCCGGCAACGGCGAACCCTCGCGCAAATGCGCCCACAGCCTGTCGAGCGCACGATAGCCATACGCCAACATCGGCACGTAGCGCGCCGTCATCGGCGGCAGGCCAAGGAATCCGTCAAAGTGCTGGGCGTCGGCCACTGACCAGAAACGTACTGTGCGCTGCTGCGCCTGTGCCGCACGCACCCATGGTTCGGAACTGAATGCCTGCGGGATCAGACCGTCATCACGGCCGTGAACGACAATGATTGGCAGGCCGGCACGCGGCAAGCCGGCCTGGGTTTGCTGCACACCTTCGATGACCAGTGCCGCCATTCCGCCCTGCCCGTCCCACAGTCCACGCAGACAACGCGCCACTGCGAACCCCGGGTCAACGCCGGCCTCGGCCAATCCATCAGCGATCCACAAGCCGGCACCCGGCGGTATACCCGAACTGTCGGCCCACCATGCGGCGCGCTCGGCCTCGGTGGCCGGCATGGGTATGCCGTGGCTGGCGATGGAAATATAGCTTGCAGCACACGGCATCGGTGCCGCAGCGATGCGGGCATAGGCCGCTGCGTAAGTCACGCCAACCGCGCGCCACACATCAAATGCGCTGGATAACGCCGCCGCGCGCACTGCGCCGTCACTCCAGCCGCTGTCGCGCAAGATCGCCAAGGCTTCGGCAGCCTGCTGTGAAGGGGTGTCTGCTTGCAGCAACCCTGCCGCGTGCAAATTGTTGCAACGTGCCTGCGCGCTGGCCACATTCAGCACGCCAACACCGGCGAACGCTGCCTGCGCAAATTCCGGCGCCTGCAATGCACAGGGTGCCAGCAGGCCGGCTTCGGTGGCGTAATCAAACAACGGCCGGCCCGATGCGGCGTAGATATTGGGCGAAATCGCGACAACTCCATCAAGCCACGGTTCTTCGTCCTCACTGGCCCGCAACACCGCGCCGCCGCCGTTGGACACCCCCACCGCGATCACCCGAGTGTTGGCGAAGGTGAATGGGGCCTGCATCGGGTAGCTGCGATCAAGTATTTCCAACGCATACTGCGCGGCCTGCTTGACGTGGCGACCCCAATCGGCCTCGGGGTTATCGCCCGAATGCGCGTGCTTGCTCAATACCGGCGATGCGCCGCTGGCCTCGCTGACGCGTGGACTGAACGCCAGAGCTGGGCCGGCAGACCGGCTGCCGTCCAGTGCCACTCCGGTGGCTGTCGCCACATCGAAATAATCCGTGCCGGCACCCTTGTCGGTGTACGCCACCGCGCAGCCATGCGGCAATCCCCAAGCACCGGCAAGCGCGATCGCGCCGTAGATGCCGCGTGAGCCCGATGAGGCAGACACCACCACACAACGTGCCGCGTGATCGAAGCCGTCGGGAATCTGCACCATCACCCGATGCGGCTGACTGGCGCCCGGCACCGTGCGCAGCGCGTGAAACTCCCGCCCCGGCACCGATGCCACGCTGCCGTACGCCTCGCCGTAACCACCACCGGCACTGAGATCGGCAATGCCGCGCCAGTTGCTCCAGATTGCGCGCCGCCGCAGGTCGCCGGGCGAAGGTTGCGCCGGATTCGCAAACTCGGGCGCGGTAGCGGCGCGCAGGCCATCAGCACCCAGACCGGCGGTGAGCAGGTCATCATTGTCGCGATGGCTGGTAACACGCACGCTATCCACCTCACGTGTTGAAGAAAGCGGTGGGGTTGGTACAACGCAACTCGCAAGGCTCATCGAGATAACGAGTGCGGCAGCAATCGGCATGGAAGATTTCATGGCGGCACATTAGCGCGAATCGTTCTACAAGGCATCGTACTTTGGTACAAGCATACGCCGCAGCAAATGGCCAGGTTACAGCTTTGCCAGTGCCGCCTTTGCCTCGGCATGGTGTGAGTCAAGCTCAAGCGCCTTGCGGAACGCGCTGCGCGCTTCGTCCTTGCGTCCTGCATGGACGAACACTTGCCCCAGACGAAACCAGGCATGCTGCGCTTCGGGCTGCCCGGCCGCTATCGGCACACTCACGTAATGCTGCAAAGCAGCGATGCCGGTATCCGCCTGCAACCCCGACAAAGCCGAGGTTCGGCCCAATTGATACCAGGCGCTGGTGGCGCCTTCATCTTCATCGACCCACGTCTGGAACAAAGCGAACGCTTGTTGCCATTTTTCCGCTTGCTGGTACGCCAGCCCCAGATTCAAACGATATCGCTCCTCTTCGGGTTTGGCCGCGTGGGCAGCCTCCATCTCTGCCAACGCTTCTTCCGGCTTTTTTTCAGCAAGCAATAACCTGGCGTTGGCTGAATGCCCAAGCGCAACATCGCGAGTGGCGATCTGCGCCACTTGTGCCTTGGCCTTGTCGATGCTGCCGCCCATCGCCGACGGCGCCTGCAAGTAAAAGTCGACCAGATTGTTGCGGGCAGCTACCAGATCCGGGTCGAGCGCCACCGCACGCTCGAACGCGTTGCGCAACTTGGGCGCAATCACCATTTTCGAAATCATCCCGACCTGGCCGACCCGGTTGCCATACGCGTTACCCAGCCAGTAGTGCGTTTGCGCGTTGTTTGGCGCCAGATCGACCGCATCCTTGGCCACATCAAGTGCTTTCTTCACTTCACCTTGCTGCAACAGAATGCGCACCCAAAGCACCTTGACATCGGCGTTCTTCGGCTCGGCCTTGGCCAGGGCCACAATCGCCGCTGTCGCTCGCACATCTTTTTTATCCAACCATTCCCTGGCTTCCGATACGGTGGCTGCGCGAGCAAAGCCTGCAACCAGCGCGAGCACGAGCAGGCTGACTTTGGCGACTGCAATCATGCGCATGGAAGCTTCCGGCAAGGAGACTGCCGAGATTGGCATGATCGCACCCATACACGCACCGTGCCGAAAGTCACGTTTAGTGAATCGTATTGCGTCAACAACCCTCATGATTGCCGTTCATCTCGATTCCGGGGGAATCCAGCCCAAGGCATTACACTGCGGTCATGCCCCATCTGCTGATTGCCGACGATCACCCGCTATTTCGTGCCGCGCTGCGCCAGGCATTGGCCGGCGCCATCGCCGACGTGTGCATTACCGAAGCGGGCAATCTGGACGAAGCATTGGCCGCGCTGACATCAATGCCGGACACCGACCTGGTGCTGCTCGACCTGCACATGCCCGGCAATCATGGCCTCGCGGGGCTGGCGGCGATTCGCGCGCAGCACCCAACGGTGGGTGTGGTGGTGGTATCCGCCAACGACGATCCCCAGGTGATTCGTCGCGCGCTGGATCACGGCGCAGCGGGCTTCATCCCGAAAAGCGCCAACCTTGAGTCCCTGCGCGACGCCGTTCTGAGTGTGCTGAGCGGTCAACCCTGGTTGCCAAACGCCCTTCGCAACGTGGTGGCGATGACTCACTCGCACCAGCGCGATACCGATTTGGCGGTACGTCTGGCCAGCCTGACCGCACAGCAATTCCGCGTGCTCGCGCTGGTCGCCGATGGTCTGCTCAACAAGCAGATTGCGGACCGGCTCGATATTCAGGAACGTACGGTCAAAGCGCATATCAGCGTGATATTTGAAAAACTTGGCGTGCGCAACCGCACCCAGGCCGGGGTGGTGTTGCGCGAGTTGTCATTGACTGACCCGGCGGCCCGGATTTCACCCTGAGTTGCCGCGCGCCTACCGCGCCAGTGCTGCCCGCAGCAAGCGCTCCAGCGCCGAACGCAAGGCCAGCGGCTTGAGTGGTTTGTGCAACAACAGCAGGCCAGCATCAAACACCGCACGGCTGACGCTATCGCTGTGATCGGCGGTAATCACCAACGCCGGCAATGGCCCGAACCGCGCACACAGACTGCGCCATACATCAAGACCGGTAGCACCGCAATCGAGGTGGTAATCGAGCACCAGCAACGCCGGCCGATTTTGCGCGCAAAGTACCGCCGCCTGCGCGCCATCGCGCGCACTTGACACCGTGAAGCCCCATGCCGAGAGCAGCGCTTCCATGGCACGCCGCACGCTAAGGTCGTTATCGACGATTACGATATTGCCAGATGCGGTTGTCGGCATTGGCGCGGTCGGAACTGCGCCGAGGGTGAGGGTACGCGTCGTCACCCGCGGCACGCGCACCGCAAACAGGCTGCCGCGACCGGGCCATGATTGCAGCCGCAACGGGTGCTCAAGCAAGCGCGCCATACGCTCGGCAATCGACAAGCCCAGGCCCAGCCCCTGCCCGCGCGCGCTGTCGCCGCGGCGAAACTCCTCAAAAACCAGGCTTTGCTCTCCCGGTGTGATTCCGGCCCCGGTGTCCCACACCTGGATCTCCAGCATCGTGCCGCAGCGCCTCACACCAAGCAACACGCGGCCACGTTCGGCATAGCGCACGGCATTGGACAGAAAGTTCTGCAATACCCGGCGCAACAATGCCGGGTCGCTGTTCACCCATTGTCTGGTCGCTTGGTAATGCAGACGGATCTGCTGTTCTGCGGCCAACACGCCGAACTCCGAGGCCAGGTTGTCGAGCACCTCGCTCAATGCGAAATCGTGGCGTTGCGGCTCCATGCCGCCGGCATCCAGCCGCGACAAATCAAGCAGGCCTGCCAGCAACGACTCAGTGGAGGCCAGCGCCCCACGAATGTGATCCACCGTTTCGCGGTATTCGGGGTGACGCAATCGTTGCGCCAGCGCGTGATTGAACAACTGCGCCGCATGCAGCGGTTGCATCAGGTCATGGCCGACCGCAGCCAAAAACCGGCTCTTGCCCTCGTTGGCGCGTTGCGCGGCACGGCTGGCGGCTTCGAGCTCAACGGTGCGCGCGCGCACTCGCTGCTCCAGTGTTTCGTTGGCGCGGCGCAGAGCCTCTTCGGCACGCCGGAAAGCGGTGACATCGGTAAAGGTGGCGACAAAACCGCCACCCGGCATCGGGTTGCCGCGAATTTCCACGATGGCGCCATCGGGAAACTGGCGTTCGGACAAGTGCGCGGTACCGGCGCGCATATGCGCCAGCCGCCGTTGTATTTTTTCATTTACCGACTCTGCAATATTCGGGTCAGCATTCAGCGCAAACGCCGCCAAATCAGCAATAGGCCGCCCAACCTGCAACAGTTCTGCAGGGAATCCAAACAGTTCGACATAGCGCCGATTCCAGGCCACCAGACACAGATTGCGATCAACCACGCTGATGCCCTGGCTCATGTTTTCCAACGCAGCCTCCAGCACCTGCTGGTTGAAGCGCAGCGCCTGCGACGCCTCACCAACGATGGTAACGACGGTATCCAGATCGCGTCCGGCTTCGCGCCGCGCTGCATCAAACAACAGCCGCGTAGACGCAGCGCCAAGCACCGCCGACAACTCGCGTTCAACAGCGGCAACGAGTTGATGATCCGTCGTCGTGCTGGCGTCAAACAAGGCATGCACGCGCTCACCCGGCAACAGGCGCGAGGCAATATCGCGCAGCTGCGGCTTGGACAGACTCAATCCTGAATCACGTGCCGGGCCCCGTCCACGCGTTGCCCAAAGCAAGGTGGCGATCGGGCCAAACAACAGGCTAAGTGCGACCGCACGCCCTAGCCGGCTCCAGCCGGTCAGGCCGAACAAACTGTCTGGTGCCAGCCAGTGCATACCGAACGGGCCATCGTGCAGCCATGCCGGGCTCGATCCCATTGCCTCCATCAGTGCCGGCAGCGGCAACGCCCAGAACCAGAACGCGAAGCCGATCACCATGCCAAAGATCACCGCACGTGATGGCGTGTTGGGGCGCCACATTGCAAAACCCAATGCCGGCGCCAGCGTGCCCAAGGCTGAGAACGACACAGCGCCCATGTCCGCCAACGCATCGTTGCCGCCAACCAGCCGGTTGTAGATCCAGGCCAGCATCAGCACCGCCAGGATCGCAAAACGTCGCTGCATCAGCACCGCGCCACGCAGATCACGGCCCGCGCGAAGCGCCGAGCGCCGTTGCAGCAGCAGCGGTGCGATCCAGTGATTGCCGATCATCAAGCTGAGCGCCAGCGTGGCCAGAATCACCATGCCGGTGGCCGCGCTCAGGCCACCGAGAAATGCCAGCAGGGCCAGGCCGTCATGCCCTTGACTCAGCGGCAACGCCAGCACGTACAAGTCCGAAGGTACACCCAACGCTGCCAGATGCTTCTGCCCAGCGCGTGCCAGCGGCAATATCGGCAATGCAATCAGCAACATGTACAGTGGAAACAGCCAGCGTGCGGTGCGTAAATGCCGCTCGTCCTGACACTCGACCACGCCGACATGAAACTGGTGCGGCAGGGTAAAAATCGCCAGTACACCGAGCATCACCAATGGTGCGAAACCATCGGTATTGCCAACCGGTGGTGGTGCTGCCGCCGCGACATCGTCGAGCCCGAACGCAACAAATGCACCAAGCGCCAGCATTGCGCCCAGTTTGAGCAACGATTCAAAGGCCATTGCCAGCACCAACCCGCGATTGTGTTCTGCGGCCGAGGCTCGGCGGGTGCCGAACAGCATGGCAAATACCGCCATTGCCAGCGCAACGTACAAGGCGCTGTCCCGCCAAGGTGGAAGGCTGAGGCTCGATGTGTGGGTCAGCAGACCATGGCTCATCGCAACGGCTTTGAGCTGCAACGCGATATACGGAATCATGCCGACCACAGTGACCGCAGTTACCGCTGCGGCCAGCCACGAATCCTTGCCCAGACGGGTTGCGATCAAATCGGCCAATGAGGTGGCATTGTGCTCCCGCGCCAAGCGCACCGTGCGCTGCAACAAGCCAATGCCAAACGTGTAGAGCACGATCGTGCCAACGAATGTCGGCGGCAGCCACCAACCCGAACGCGCAGCCTGGGTGACTGTGCCATAGAACGTCCAACTGGTGCAGTACACCGCCAACGACAAGGCGTAAATCACACCCCAATGCCGGGAAAAAACCCCAGGTCTTCGCTCACCCCACAGCGCTGCACCAAATAACAGACCGAGCCAGAGCAAGCCCGCGACAATCAGTACATTGACACTCAGCAACGCAATTCTCCTTGGCGACCTGGCGACCTGGCGTACTGCACATCCCGCAGCTTGCACAGCAATGCGGGTAGCATCATGGCAGTGCAATCCACCCAAGTTAAGCCCGCACGTCTGGGCTAGCAGCCTGTCGGGCTTGATGCTGATCTACTCGACGTGCTCCGGCGGCGCGAGTATCCGCACCAACGATCACTCTGACAGGTTGCCGCAGACTGAGCCTTGACTTGGGTGGATTGGAGCGCTGCCGGATCAAGTCCGGGGCAATGCGCTACGCCGCGACGGTGCGATTGCCGCTCAGGTCGCCAAGCCCGGCAAGCAGCCCGGCAATGGATATGTCTTCGTCAAGCGCGTCCCAGTGCAGCCCATGCGAGCTGATGCGCACCTGTTTGCGCTGCGCGGCCGAACTGTGCAGCAGGCGCGGAAACCATGCCAGCGGAACGCCCAGCACACGCCCGTCGGAAAGCTCGACCCACATGCTGTCACGGTCGAATCGGATATTTTTGGCGTTAACCGAAGAACTCATTCCAGGCCCTCTCGATCTGCTCGCGGTGCTGCTCGACGATACTCAGCAGGTCATTCAGCGTCTTGGCGTTGAAGCCGTCGTTGTAGGCGACGCGCACGCCGGGGCGCAGCCAGAGCTTTGCCTCGAGCGCGTTCTTCTCCACATGCACGTGGAGCGGCTCACGCGGGCTTCCTTCGTTGGAATAAAAGAAAAACCGGAAGCCCTTGTAGCGGAAGATAACCGGCATGGCGCAGTCTAGCGCGTGGCCTTGTTGCCGGGCAACCGGATGCCACGCGCGAACCGCTTCGCGTGCAGGGTGGGCTCCTACAAGGAGAGATCACCGCGATTTTGTAGCTCACCCTGTGAGCGACCGTGATCTACAGGGAGAGATCACCGCGATTTTTGTAGGAGCTCACCCTGTGAGCGACCGTGATCTACAGGGAGAGATCACCGCGATTTTGTAGGAGCTCGCCCTGTGAGCGACCGTGATCCCACCAGCAACGCGTAACCGTGTCGCCCGCACAGGGCTCCAGGGGTAGACCACGGTTTTTCTGCGGGGCTCGCTCCCAGATCACGTCTGGGGCAGGCTCTGCGCGCGACCAGGCATACGCTGCGCACATGGCATCTGTCGCCCACAGGGTGGGCTCCTACAGGGGTAGATCACCGCGATTTTGTGGAGCGCTGTGTGCGCGACCCGGATGGGCATCGCGGGTGCTGGTCGCTACAACCGCGTCAATGCGTGATGCGCCACGCCGCCGTAACCCGGGCACGACATCCACCGCGACGGGTTTACAGCGGGATGAATCTGGACTGCATTGCGTGAACGAACGCCTCCGCTTGCTCTACGGCCCATCCAGCCACAGCATTCTCAATGGGGTCGCCCTTGTAGTCCGCTACCAAGCGCAGGTCCTCAACTTTGTTGAGCGCCTTGCCAAGCTCTATCGGCACACGCCGCGTTTTGACAAGGTGCAAACTGAACGCGGAAATCAGGCCGTTGTGTGTCCTGGCCAACTCCGGTTCAACCGGCGCACCGGATGCCAGTAGCGCTGCACGAGCGGCATCAAACATGGCGTAGTACGCTCGATTGCACGCTCCGTCCGCATCTCCGGTATCCAGCAGCACCCTTGCCGATACCGCAGCCTGCCGTGCTTTTGCCATCAAGCTCTCGGCGGTCATAACCAAATCCCTTCACGCTCGATGTTGACCAGCAAATGAGGATTGGAATAGGACTCGGGATGTTTCCATTCGTCCTCCCATATTGGAAGCGGTTGGATGCGGATGCCGGTGTGCAGGAGTACATCATAGGCAAGGTCGTCCATCGCCAGCTTCGTGGCGATGAACCTGCCCGGCTGCCCATGCAGCAATACCGCAACGTCGGCATCGCTGTCGCGACGATGGGATTTACGCGCTCGACTGCCGAAAAGAATGGCTCCAATCATGTCGTAGCGCCCCGCCACGGCATCCATGAAGGCGTGCGCAGCTGCAAGCGTATCGGCATCAATGTCGGCTGAATTACCCATGGCGCAGTCTAGCAGCCTGTCGGACTTGCGCGCGTTTCCGTTAATATGACGCACCTTCGCACAAGCGCAACCGCATGAGCCGATTTCGCCCGATTGATCGAGAGACCGACTACCTGCTGCCGCCATCGGTGCAGGACTGGCTGCCGCCTGCGCACTTGGCGCGCTACGTGGTGGATGTGGTCGAGGGGCTTGACCTGTCGGAACTGGAGCGCGCCTATGCCGGGCGCGGCAGCGAGGCCTATCACCCGGCATTGCTGCTCTCGCTGTTGATTTACGGCTATGCCACCGGTACGCATTCGAGCCGCAAGATCGAGCGAGCCACCTACGACTCGTTGGCGTTTCGTTTCATTGCCTGCGACCTGCAC
>JAUXUI010000062.1 GCA_030681035.1 Lysobacteraceae bacterium
CGGGCTGCAAATCCGTCTGCGCGGTGCATATTTCCGCCGAATCTTGGCCCGTAGCGGTGCTACGCGCCGGCGATCCGGCGAAAATCTGTCCTCGCGCAGCCAGATTTTCGCCTCGACCGGCAAAGCCCGACAGGCTCCTAGCGGTAAACTAACCCGTTCGCGGCCGCCGTGGCTGTAGGAGGTGTTTGTGCTTGTCGAACTGGGGCAGTTCGCGCTTGGCCTGCTGCTGTTGGTGCTGGGCGCCGATTCGTTCGTGCGCGGTGCCAGTGGCCTGGCAATCCGCTTTGGAATCAGCCCGTTCGTTGTGGGTCTGGTACTGGTCGGGCTGGGTACTTCGGCGCCGGAACTTTCGGTCAACCTGACTGCGGCGTTTGCAGGCCGATACGAAATAGCCATCGGTAACGTGGTGGGCAGCAATATCGCCAATATCGGTTTGATTCTGGGCGTCAGCGCACTGATTGCGCCATTGGCGGTTAACGCGCGTCTGATCCGGATCGAAGTGCCGTTGCTGATTGCGGTCAGCGTCGGGCTGTGGCTGCTCAGCCTCGATGGCTTGATCGGACGAATCGATGCGGTCATTTTGTTGATTGGCCTGGCTGGATTGCTGGTGTTGATCGCCCGCGATTCCAAGCTTGAGTCGACCCAGGTACAGGATGAATTGACGGAGGCGGCGAGCACGCAAACGGGGCTGAAGTTGAACCTGATCCGTCTGGTTGCCGGCCTGGCGTTGCTGCTGTATGGCTCGCAGCAGATGGTCGATGCGGCGGTCAAGCTGGCCACCTTGTGGGGCATGAGCGAGCTGCTGATCGGTTTGACGATTGTTGCGATCGGCACCTCTTTACCGGAATTGGCGGCATCGGCGATGGCGGCCTGGCGGGGTCACAGCGACATCGCGCTGGGCAATGTCGTGGGCTCGAACCTGTTCAACATCCTGCTGATTCTGGGTGCAACGGCTGCCATTCATCCGTTGTCGGTGGGTCATTCATCGTTGCGCATCGATCTGCCGCTGATGATCGGTTTTGCGTTGCTGCTGTATCCGATTGTGCGCAGCGGGCGTGTGGTCAGTCGCAATGAGGCCATGCTGTTGTTGCTGGCATACGCCGGGTTTCTGGCCTTGCAGTTTTTTCTCGCCGCAGGCTGATCAGCGGCGACCAGGTGTCATCAGCCTTGCTGCCCGGATGCGTTGGCGGCTGTCAATTATTGACGCGCGTTGTCTTGTGGGTTGCCGGTTGACGGCTTGACGGTGGCTTGTGCCGTGCGCGGCGGTGGTGGTGGGTTGGCGTTGGGGTTGCTGGCCATCGCGGCTCGAACCATTAGATGAGCACTCACTGGCGCGGTCAGAAACAAAAACACCGAGATCAGCAACTCACGCAGGCCAAGGCCGTCACCGAGCACGCTGTGCTGCAAAATTGACGCAAGCAAGATGCCGCCGACGCCAAGTGTGGTGGCTTTGGTGGGGCCATGCAGTCGTTTGAGAAAGTCCGACAGCTTGGCCAGCCCTATCGAGCCGACGAGGGAAAAGAAGCCGCCGATCAGCAACAGGGCCGCGATAAGGACTTCAACGAGCGTGGGCATGGTCATTCGATGATGTCCCGACGCATCACGTACTTCGACAAGGCCACGGTGCCGACGAAGCCCAGCATTGCGATCACCAGCGCGGCCTCGAAATACATGCTGGTGCCCATGCGGATGCCGAACAAGATCACCAGCGCGACGGTGTTGATGTACAGGGTGTCCAGCGCCAGGATGCGATCAGGCACGGTAGGCCCGCGCAGCAGCCGCCACAGGTTGAGCAGCATCGCCAGGCCGATCATGGCCATCACCAGTGACAAGGTGTGGTGAACCAGTGGAGCGTGGATCGGAAGGGTGTCGATCAAGAAAAAATCTCCCGTAGCGGATTTTCATAACGTTGTTTGATCTGCCGGATTTGCGCCTCGCCATCAGCCAGGTTGAAGCAATGCACCAGCAGAAATTTGTGATCCTCACTCAAGTCTGCTGATAGCGTGCCCGGGGTCATGGTGATGATGCCGGCCAGAGTGGTGATGGCATGGCTGTTGGTCAAGTCGAGCGGCACCCAGATGAAGGCGGGGGTGAGTGCTGATTCCGGCCCAAGGATTCGTCGTGCCACCTCAATGTTGGACATGATGATGTCCCACAGCACAATGACGGCCAAGCGAGCGGCGATGCGCGGCTTGCGCAGCCCGGCATGCTCGCTGCGCAACCGCTGCGCGATTGACGGCAGTAGCAGGCCGAGTATTGCCGCCGTGAGCAAGTGCGCTGGCGCAAGCGAATTGACGAGCAGCAGCCAGACAACGGCAACACTGATGCTCAGTGCAGGCGATGAAAGCCACTTGCGGGTCGGGGGCGTGTCACGCGGGGGGTGGTTCATTGCCGGATGCCTTTGGCCGGTGGTAATGGCTGTGCGGTGCGCACGGCTTCTCGGTATTGGGCTGGGTCTGCAAGCTGGGCTGCGGTGGCGGTGGTGAAGCGCAGCACCGGTGCTGCGGCAACTGCGAGGAGGATGCCCAGCGCCAGTAAAATACCCGTGCCGGCAATCTCCAAACCCGCCAGCGCCGGCGTAGGCTCTACTGGTGCGGCTTGCGCCGGCTCGGGTCGGCGCCAAAAGACGTAGCTACCCGCGCGCGCCAATGCCAGCAGCACCAGCAAACTGCTGAGCAAAATCACCGGCCATAGCCAAGCTGCCTGAGCCGAGTTCATGCTGGCCAGCAAACTGAGCTTTCCGATAAATCCCGATAGCGGCGGCAAGCCGGCAACGCTCATCGCAGCGAGCATGAACAGCGCGCCAAGCAAGGCTGCGTGGTGCATCGTGCTGAGTCGATGCAGGCTGTCGCCCGCACCCGCACGCTGTTGGCCAACCAGGTCGGCGATGAGAAACAACGCGGCACCCACCATGCTGGAGTGCAGCAGGTAATACAGGCCAGCAGCGAAGGCGGGGGCGTTGTTCAGCGCGGTGGCGATGAATACGGTTGCTGCCGAGCCGATGATCAGATAGGCCGCCAGCGTGCGCAGTGATCGTGCGGCCAACGCACCGAGTGCCGACAATACCAAGGTTATTGCGGCTGCGGGCATCAGCCAGGCGATAGCCAGGTTGCTGGCAACCCCCGCATCGGTGCCAAATACGAGGGTGAAAACCCGCACAACAGCATAAACGCCAACCTTGGTCATGATGGCGAAGAGTGCAGCCACGGCGGCCGGCGCGCGCATGTAGGTTTGAGGTAACCAGAAATACAGCGGCAGCAATGCCGCCTTGGAACAAAACACCACCAGCAACAGCAGGCCGGCAGCGCGGATCAGGCCGGCATCAGCCGGCGGCATCTGCGCTACGCGGTATGCCATCTCGGCCATGTTCAGGGTGCCGGTCAAGCCATAAAGCAAACCGAGCGCCACCAGAAACAGCAGCGAAGCGGTGATGTTGAAGGCGACATAGTGCAGGCCGGCGCGCATGCGCAAACCCTTGCCACCGCTGAGTAGCAGGCCATAGGACGCGATCAGCAGCATCTCGAAGAACACGAACAGGTTGAACAGGTCGCCGGTCAGGAATGCGCCATTGAGCCCGGCCAACTGGAACTGGAAAAGTGCATGAAAATGCGGCGCGCGCTTGTCCGATCCGCCGCTGGCGTAAAGCAGTGCGCACCCTGCCAACAGCGTGGTTGCAGTCAGCATCAGCACGGTCAGCCGATCCACCACTAGCGCGATACCCAGATGCGCGGGCCAGTTGCCGAGCAGATACACGGTGATTTCGCCCGCGTTGGCTGGGCCTAGCAGGAGCAAGACGCTGAGCGCGATGGTTGCCATACCCGTCCAGGCGAGGATGCGCTGGGCAGTCATGCCATGGCGTTCGAACAACAACATCATCGCCGCACATGCCAGCGGTATGACGATGGGCAGCACCGGCAAATGATTCATCGCTTCGTTTCCGCCGCGTCGTTGTGGTCAGGCTCGTGGCCGTCAACATGATCGCTGCCGCTGTCGGCGCGGTTGCGGATGGCCACCACCAGCAGTACCGCTGTCATGGCAAAGCCAATCACGATTGCGGTCAGCACCAGTGCTTGCGGAAGTGGATCGGCGTAGTTGGCCAGAGTGCTTGTCAATGAGGGGTTCAGTACCGGTGGTTTTCCGGTCACCAATCGACCCATGGTGAAGATCAGCAGGTTGATCGCGTAGGAGAGCAAGGTCAGCCCCAGAATCAGATCAAAGCTGCGGGCACGCAGCAGCAGATAGACGCCGGCAGCGATCAGGATACCGATGGCTGATGAGAGTGCCAGTTCCATCAGGTGGCTTCCTCGTGTGGGGTGGGCCCCGAGGCGGGGTTGCGGATGTGGCCCAGCATCGACAACATCAGTAGCGCGCTGCCAAAGACGACCAGATACACACCGATATCGAACGCCATGGCACTGGCCAATGGGATTTCGCCCAGCACCGGCAAATACGGATGGCCGTGCGCGCTGGTCATGAACGGATAGCCAAGGATGAAGCTGCCAACACCCGTGAGCAATGCTGCGATCAAGCCCATGCCGATAAAGGCGGTGTAGTTCAGGCCGAGGCGGTGATCGACCCGTTGGCTGCCCGACACCAGATATTGCAGCAGCAATGGTACTGCCAGCACCAGGCCGGCGATGAAGCCGCCGCCAGGCAGGTTGTGGCCGCGCAGGAAGAAATAGATCGATACCGCAACGGCCAGCGGCAGCAGCAGTTGCGCGACCACGGTTGGAATTACCATGCGCGGCGGTGGCCCGGCAATCACCTCGTCGCGGCGCAGCCGAACCTGTCGCAGTAGCGCATGCACAATCAGGCCAGCAATACCGAACACCGTGATTTCGCCCAAGGTGTCAAAACCACGGAAGTCAACCAGGATGACGTTGACGACATTGCTGCCACCGCCTTCGGACAACGAGCGTGCGAGCATTTCACCGGCAACGGTATCCAAAGGCCGGGTCAGTATCGCGTACACCAGCGTCGCTACGCCGGTGCCGGCAAGCAACGCAATCACACCATCGCGTAGTCGCCGTGGCAATGGTTCGGGTCGCAGTGGTGCATGCTGCGGCAGGTAATTGAGCGCCAGCAACATCATCGCGATGGTGATCATTTCCACCAACAATTGAGTCAGCGCCAGGTCGGGTGCCGACAGCAGAACAAAGCTCAGGCTGACCGCCAGCCCGACGACGCCGATTACAACCAAAGCACTCAGGCGTTGCTGGTGAAACCACACCGTGGCTACGGTCGCGACAACGCCGATCACCCAGAGCAATACGCCGAGCATCGGCAATGGCTGCCCGGCGCGCAATGGGCTGAGCGAGTGCGCGCCGAGAAAGGGGGCTGCACCAAGTATCAACGCAGCCAGTACCAACAGACCGAGATAGCGTTGCAGGCTCCCGTTCTCCAGCCGAGCTCTGAGCGCTACGGATATGCCGATAATCCGGTTGATCTTCCAGCGATATATGCGCTGTCCAAACGATGTTTGCACCATCCCGTGCAGGTCGAACAGGCGGCGCAAACCGAAGTACATCAGCAAGCCGCCAACCACGCCAGCAAGGCTCATCAGCAAGGGCAGGCTCAACCCATGCCAAATCGCCAGACTGTACTCGGGCAGGCGATCCCCCAGCACACCAAAGGCGGCGATATTGAGGGCCGGTGCAATCAATAGTGCGGGCACGATGCCAACTGCCAGGCACAGTAACGCCAGCACTTCCACCGGAATGCGCATCCAGCGTGGAATCGGGTGCGGCTCTTCTTCCAGCGCGCGAGGCCCGCGACCAAAGAAGGTGTCGTGGACAAAACGCAGGCTGTACGCAACGCCCATGATGGCTGCCAGCAACGCAGCGCTGGTGATCGCGATGCGAAACACTGGGTGGCCCTGCATTTCAAGCGCCTCGGCGAAGAACATCTCCTTGGACAAAAATCCATTGAGCAGTGGAATGCCGGCCATGGCCAACGCCGCCACGATCGCAAGCACGGCGGTGTGTGGCATCAACTTCCATAACCCGCCCATGCGGCGCATGTCGCGGGTGCCGGTTTCATGGTCGATGATGCCAGCCGCCATGAACAGCGACGCCTTGAACGTGGCATGGTTGAGGATGTGGAAAAGCCCGGCAACCACGGCCATCGGGGTTGAGAGGCCGAAAAGCAGTGTGATCAGGCCCAGGTGCGAAATCGTGGAATACGCCAGCAAGCCTTTCAGGTCGTGCTGAAAGATGGCGTTCCAGGCGCCAATCAGAAGGGTAATGGCACCAACGCCACTGACCACGTAAAAAAACAAATCACTACCGGCCAGCGCCGGATGCAGGCGCGCCAGCAAGAACACGCCAGCCTTGACCATCGTTGCCGAGTGCAGATACGCCGACACCGGCGTTGGTGCCGCCATGGCGTGCGGCAGCCAGAAATGGAACGGAAATTGCGCGCTCTTGGTGAATACTGCCAGCAAAACCAACCCCAGCACTGCTGGATACAACGGGTTGGCGAGTATTTGCGGGCCGGCATTGAGCACGACATCCAACTCGTAGCTGCCAACGATACGGCCGATCAACAACACGCCACCAAGCAAAGCCAAGCCACCGGCCCCGGTGATCACCAGCGCCATCTTGGCGCCCTCACGCGCGTCGTCGCGGCTGTGCCAGAACCCGATCAGCAGGAACGAACTCAGGCTGGTCAGCTCCCAGAACACCACCAGCAAGATCAGATTGCCAGAGATCACCATGCCCAGCATTGCACCCATGAACAGCAACAGGTAGGCGAAAAAACGCGCTGCGCTATCGTTTCTGTCCAGGTAATAGTGGGCATACATCACAATCAACCCGCCGATACCCAGGACCAGGCCAGCAAACATCCAGGCCAGCCCGTCAATGCGCAAGCTCAGCGCCAGGCCAGCCTGAGGAATCCACGGCAAGGTGCTGCGCACCACTTCGCCAGCCATTATCTGCGGCGTGATCAAGGCCAGCATCAGCAAGCCAAGCAGCGGTGCCAAGCTGGCGATTTGCGCGATGCGCGTGCGCGAAGCGTGCCGGGCCAGTGCTACCAGGATGGCGGTCACAAAAGGTGTGGCTAGCAGTGCCTCAAGCATGAAACCTCTGACGAAATAGTGAGTTGTTGTTGCATTGCCAGCGGGTGCGGGCTGCGGTTGCCATGGTCGCACCGGTTATGCATCGATATCTTACCGCAGGCGCCGTGATGCACTGCCAGCTACACTTGCTTGCTGCTCAGCGCAGCAGCCCGTAGCTGACCGCGCTGACCGCAATCACGCCAAACAGATTCAGCGGCAAGCCGTTACGCAACATTTGTGCGCTTGATACCTGCCGCTGTCGAAAGCAATCGCATTGGCTACGGTGGCTGCAACTCATTGCCGTAAGCTTCGGCAATTTCGGATGCGCTCAATACACCGGTCAGCGGAAACATGGCCAGTGGCAGCAGCGCGGTAATCGCATGCGGCTATGCTGTGACAATGACGCAATCAACTATCGGGAAAAATCCACCGTATATGTTGCTCGGTGCCAGCGGTGCAGTGGGCTTGCGAGTGCTCGCGCGGTTGAGTGCGCGCGGTGACGAAGTAACGGCGCTTAGCCGACAGTTGCGACCACAGGCACAGGCAAACACGCATTGGTATCAGCACAACGTCTACCACGATGATCCCAACGCTTTGCCAACGGCAGCGGTGGTAATCAGTGCCGGGCCACTCGACGGCATGGCGGTGTGGGCGGCGCGTGCAAATTGGTGCGAAGGAACGCGGCTGGTTGCGTTGTCATCGCTAAGCGCCGAAACCAAAGCCGATTCGGGCAATGCACAAGAGCGTGCGCTGGCACAGCGCCTGCGCGATTGCGAAGCCGCGCTGTTGGCCTTGGGCAAAGCGCGCGGCTGGTTGGTCACCGTGATCCGCGCCAGTTTGATCTACGACCCGCAATCAGCGCAGTTGAGTCTGGATCGGTTGCAGGCATTGGCCAAGCGCATGCATTTCCTGCCCTTGCCGCGTGATGCCACCGGATTGCGCCAACCGGTGCATGCCGATGATCTGGCGCAGGCTTTGCTCGCCTGCGTGGCGAATGCTGCCACTGCGGGAGCCTTGCTGCGGCTGGCCGGTGGCGAGAGAATTGCGTTTGCACAAATGGTGGCACGCTACCTGGCAATGCACGGCGCAACAGCGCGGATCGTGTGGCTACCGGGTTGGTCGGCGCGTGTGTTGCAGGCGCTGTTGCCGTTGCTCGGTCGCCGTGGCCGGAGCATCGCCTCACAGTTGGCGCGTAGCCGGCAGAGCCTCGTGATCGACAACGGTGATTGGGAGCGGGTTGGGCTGGCGCCGCGTGCGTTCTCACGGCCTGAATCGGGTTCGGAATCACTGAACTGGCCGGTACAGTAGCGTGTTGCACTGCACAACACAGCCGCGCAAAAAATCCGTACGCTACAGCATTGCCGAAGTTGCAAAAGCGTTAATCGCGTTCGTTCGACAACCCGAAGTACCACTCCTGGGGGGATATACAAAATGACATTCCGCATTCTGATTGCCTTGTCGCTGACGGCGCTGCTTGCCGCGTGTGGCGGTGGCTCCAACGATAGCCCGCGCGCAGTGCCTGCGCCTCCCGCCAACAATCCTGGCGGCCCGCCGGTAACCAGCGTGATCACCGCGCGCTTCGATCCAGCCGGTGGCACCATTCCGACACCAAACAACCTGCTGTTGCAGGGCACGACGGATTTGACGCTGAACATTCCGGTCGCCAATCCGAACAACTTCGGTGATCCGACGGTCGCGCTCAATGCGCTAGATGGCTGGAGCACGGTAGCGCCGTGGTCGGCCAGTTTCTCGGCACCGCCGGCACCGGCTTCGGTAACGCCCGGTGGCTCTGTGCGCATGTTCAAGGTACGGCTCAGCGGCCCGGGCGGCGCAGTGATCGGCATTGATCGCGAGTTGGCTGGTGGTGTTGATTTTGTCACCGCGTTTGCCAGCAGCGATGCCACCGGCCGCACGCTGGCCATCGTGCCACTCAAGCCACTGGCGCAGATCAGCTCGTACATGGTGGTGCTCACCAATGGCATCGCCGATGCTGCCGGCAACGTGGCTACGCCGGACCAGACGTATTTCATAACCAAGCGAACCTCACCGCTGGTGGTCAATGGCGTAAGCACCGAGCCACTGTTGAGCAATGCCCAAGCCACCGCGCTGGAGCCGCTGCGGCAGTTGGTCAACTTCCAGGAAGCTGCCGCCGCAGGTGCAGGTATCCCGCGTGAAAACATTGTGTTGTCCTGGGTGGCCACTACCCAGAGCATCACGCCGGTGATGCAGACCTTGCGTGCCACCACCCAGCCGGGAACCGTGGTGCTGGCGCCGACCGGGTTGAACATTCAGCAGGCGATCCCCAGCCTGCCGCCGATTGCCGACATCGTGGTCGGTTTCATTGAATTGCCGTACTACCTCACCGCACCGACTGCTGAAAATCCCACCGCACCGCTCAACACCTTCTGGAAAGGTGCCGCCTGCGGCACTGTAGCGGCCTGCGGCGGTGCGCTGGGCGCCAACAATCCATCCACCTTCCTGACCTTCCTCAATACCCGTCCGCTGGCAACTGGCACGGTGCGGGTGCCGGTGCTGATGACGGTGCCCAATGCCGCGTCCGGCCGCACCAAGCCGGCCAATGGCTGGCCTCTGGTGATCTTCCAGCATGGCATTACCCGCAACCGCAGTGATGGCTTGGCAATTTCGGCCACGTTGGCATCGCAAGGCTTCGCAATGGTGTCGATCGACCAGCCGCTGCACGGCATCACCCCGGCCGACACCGCGCTGGCGCCGTTCCGGGTCAACAACACGCCGTTCTTCGCAGCCGGCGTGCGCGAGCGAACCTTCGATGTCGATTTCGTCAACAACGCCACGGGAGCGCCGGAGGCGGACGGTAACCCGGATGCTTCCGGTACGCACTCGATCAATCTGTCCTCGTTGCTGACCTCGCGTGACAACACTCGGCAGGCGATCGCCGATTTGTTCGTGCTGCGTGCGACCGTGCCGAACATGAGCGTCGATGGCGATGCCACCGGCGATTTTGACAACGCCAACGTGTCGTTTGTTGGGCAGTCGCTGGGCAGCATGGTAGGTACCGGGTTTGTTGCATTCGAACCCACCGTCAACGTGGCCGTGTTGTCGGTGCCGGGTGGTGGTATTGCCCAACTCCTCAATGGCTCGCCGACCTTCGGGCCGGTCATTCGTGCCGGCTTGGCAGGCAATGGCGTCATTGCCGGTACGGCGGCATTTGATCGCTTCATGGGCGCCGCCCAGCAAGCTGTCGATTCCGCCGATCCGGTCAACTTCGCCGGCTTCGCCGCCAACAAGCGCATCTTGCTGCATGAAGTTGTCGGTGGTGGTGCTTTGACCGGTGGCGGCACCTCCTTGCCCGATCAGGTAATTCCGAATGCCGTCGCTGGCGCCCCGCTGGCTGGTACCGAGCCGCTGATCCGTGCGTTCGGATTTGCCAGCATCACCGGCACCACCGCTAACGCGGCGGGTGTGCGCGGTGCGGTGCGTTTCATCCAGGGCAACCACGGTTCGATCCTGCAACCGGGCGCTGCTACCGCAGAGGCGCTGGCGGCAACGGTTGAAATGCAGGGCCAGATGGCGAGCTTCCTGGTCAGCGGCGGTACCGCCGTACAGGTTGCCAACCCCACCGTGATTCGCACGCAGTAAGCCCTGACCCGAGGACAGAGCACATGAATACGAAAAACACGATTCTCCGCGGGCTTCGCGCCCGCAGCCCACTGGCCGCAGCAGTTGCGCTGGCGCTGGTGGCGACATCGCCGGCACAAGCCTTCCAGTTTGGTACCGATGGTGGCGTTGCCGGTAGCCTTGATACCTCGCTGAGCTACGGCATTTCGTTGCGTACCGAAGACCCGAGCACGCGCCTGATCGGCAAGGCAGCATTCAACCCGACGTTGTTTGCGCAAGTTGGAGCACTGACCGCGCAGGGACGTTTTCTTGAGGCGCAGGCGCTGCAGGTGAACGCGCCCGGCGGATTTTCGGTCAATGGTGATGATGGCAATCGCAACTACGGCGATGCCGGCGATATCTTCGCCAACACCGCCAAGGTCACCAGCGAGTTGAGCCTGAAGTACGGCGACTGGGGCGCGTTCGTGCGCGGCACCTACTTCTACGATTTTGAAAACGCCAACAAGAACGTGCTCAGCTCGCGTGCGCAAAACAAGGTGGGTGAGGACGCGCGTCTGCTCGACGCTTTCATCTACAAGGACTTTACCTTCGGCGAAACCGGCACCGGCAACGTGCGTCTGGGCCGGCAGGTGGTGAGTTGGGGCGAGAGTACCTTCATCCAGGGTGGCATCAACGTCATCAATCCGGTTGATGTGTCGCGTCTGCGTGTGGCCGGCGCCGAGTTGAAAGAAGCCTTCCTGCCGATCGACATGATCTTCACCTCGTTCAGCTTCAACGAGAATCTCTCGCTCGAAGCGCTGTACATGTTCGAGTTCGAGAACATCGAGATTGATCCGCCGGGCACGTTCTTCTCCACCAACGATTTCGCCGGCGAAGATGGCAGTTTCGCCATGCTCGGTTTTGGCACGGTGCCGCAGCCGGTCAACAACCCCGATCTGTTCCGTGATGTCTGCCAGAGCGGCCCGGCCGGTTTTGCCCGCAGCGACACCGGCTTGTCGCCGCAATTGGTGGGTGCTGGGTGTGGCGCGGCCTTTGGTCGCGCCGAAAACCGCAATGCCAAGGACACCGGCCAGTGGGGCGTGGCGCTGAAGTATTACTCGCCGGAGCTCGGTGACACCGAATTTGGCTTGTACTACCTGCGTTATCACAGCCGTTTGCCGATCATTTCCGGCACCGCCGTCACCAGTTCGCTGACCAGCACCGGCACCGTGGTGATCGAGTACCCGGAAGATATCGACCTGTTCGGGTTCAGCTGGAACACCACCATCCTCGATGGTTGGGCGTTCCAGGGCGAGTTGAGCTATCGCGACAATCTGCCGATCCAGATCGATGACGTCGAAGTGCTGTTTGCCGGCCTGACGCCGCTCAATGCCTTGATCCCACAGCCAGGCCTGAAGTTTGTCAGCCAGCTGGGCGAGTTTGCGCCGGGTGAGTTTATCAGCGGCATGGAGCGTCATGAGGTGTCGCAGTTGCAGGCGACGTTCACCAAGCTCTACCAGCAGATACTCGGCGCCGAGCAAACCGCTGTGGCTGTTGAAGTGGGCTTCACCAACTTCTGGGATTTGCCGTCGGCGCGCAACCTGCGTTTCAACGGCGATGGCACCAATACCGGTGGCGGCCCGGATATTTCAACCGGTGCACTGCGCAATCCGCTCACCCAGACCAATGGCTTCCCGAATGCATTCTCGTGGGGCTATCGTGCGATTGCGCGCAGTACCTATGAGAGCTTCATGGGTTCGGCGTTCACCTTCGCTCCTCGCATTGCCTTCAACCACGATGTCAATGGCACTACGCCGGGGCCGGGTGGCAACTTTGTCGAGGGTCGCAAGTCTCTTACATTGGGTACCGAGTTCATTTACCTCAATGCGTGGTCGTTCGAGACCAGCTATACCGCATTCATGGGCGCCGGTGATCGCAACTTGATCCGCGACCGTGATTTTGTCTCAGTCAGCGTCAGGTACTCGTTCTAACCGGGCGCATAGGGAGGGCCCTTTAATGAATCAAATCAAGAAATCCGTAGTGGCGGCCTGCATCGTTGGCTGTGCATCGTTTTACACCTTGGGCGCACAGGCAGCCGTAAGCCCGGAGCAGGCAGCGCGTTTGGGTGTTGATCTGACACCCACGGGCGCAGAAAAGGCTGGCAATGCTGCCGGCACCATTCCGGCATGGTCGGGTGGCATTACCGCGCCACCGGCTGGTTACAAGGTCGGCATGGCGCACCCCGATCCGTTTGCCAGTGACAAGATCGAGTTCACCATTACGCCGCAGAATTACAAGCAGTACGCTGACAACTTGACAGTCGGGCAGCAGGCGATGTTTGCCAAGTACCCGACCTTCAAGATGAACGTGTACCAGACCCGACGCACTGCATCGTTCCCGCAGCGCACCTATGAGATGACCAAGGTCAACGCCACCAAGTGCCAGTTGGTGGCCAATGGCGAGGGTGTGCAGAATTGTGCCGAGGGGTTGCCGTTCCCGATTCCGCAAAATGCCTATGAGGTCATCTGGAATCACAAGCTCAAGTACAAGGGTGTAGCGCTGGCGCGCTGGTCAAACCAAGCCGCCGTCACTGCCGGTGGTTCATACAATCTGGTGCGTCTGCGCGAAGAGTTGCTTGGTCTGTACTTCAAGCCGGGCAACACCAGCGAAAACATCAACAACATTCTTGCCTACTTCTATCAGGAAGTGAAAGGCCCGGCACGGCTGGCCGGCCAGGTGTTGCTGGTGCATGACACATTGAATCAGGCCAAGGCATCGCGTCAGGCGTGGGTGTACAACCCCGGCCAGCGTCGCGTGCGGCGTGCGCCCAACGTCGAGTTTGACAATCCCGGCACCGCGTCCGATGGACTGCGCACCAACGACATGACCGACATGTTCAATGGCGCGATGAACCGGCACGAGTGGAAGATCGTCGGAAAGAAAGAAGTTTACGTTCCGTACAACTCCTACAAGGCGCACAGCGACAAGGTCAAGGTGAAGGATCTGATTCAGCCCAACCACTTGAACCCTGATCTGCTGCGCTACGAACTGCATCGGGTGTGGGTGATTGAAGCAACGCTCAAGAAGGGCAGCCGTCACATCAATCCACGCCGTACCTTCTATGTTGACGAGGACAGCTGGGGCATTCTGGTTCTCGATCACTACGACGGTCAGGGCAATATCTGGCGCTACATGGAAGCACCGTCGGTGAACTACTACGAGGTGCCGGTATTCTGGGCAACCCTTGAAACTTCACACGATCTCAAGACAGGTCGTTACATCACCGGTCTGCTGGACAACGAAGAAAGCCCGTTCGATTTCAGCTACCAGGCAACGCCCGAAGACTTCTCGCCGCAGAACCTTCGCGCACGCGGTATCCGCTGATTGTTGAACAACGATTGCGCCCTTCGGGGCGCAATCTTCTTGCGTTCATGGCAGCAGCGTTCGGCTGCGTCGGGAGGGGTTTCGATGCCAATATCTTCAGGTTTGCATTTTGCGCGTACGTGGGTGGTGACACTTGCTGTGTTCGCAACCTTGCCCGTGTTCGCGCAGCAAGCAGACACCAGTGAATTGCGTCCAGATGATCCCGCTGTGCTGACCTCCGAGGTGATGCCGCATGCGGTTGATCACATCATTACCGATGCTGTGCGCACACTCTCGGGATACGCCGCAGTGGGTGAGCGTGGTCATCTATTGCTGTCACCCAACGGCGTTGAGTGGACGCAAGCGCAAGGGGTGCCAACGCGCGCCACGTTGAACGCGATCACCGCAGTGGGCGATGACTTGTGGATGGGTGGTCACGATGGTGTGATCCTGCATTCACCGGATGCAGGCAGCACTTGGGTGCGGCAGCGTATTGATGTATGGAGCCCCGAAGCAATTGAGCCGGCTGATGGCGCACCGATACTTGATTTGTTGTTTATCGACAAGAACCACGGATTTGCCATTGGTGCCTATAGCCTGTTCCTCGAAACTTTCGATGGCGGTGCAAGCTGGGAAAAACGCACCCTGCCACCGCCTCCTGAGGAAGCGGATGTAGCGGGTACTAACGGCTTGGCCAACAGTGATTCGTGGACTTTCGATGCCGATGATCTGGTGCTCGATGCCGTTACCGACCCGCATCTCAATGGTTTGGTACGCACGGCTGCGGGTGAATTGATGATTGCTGCCGAGCGTGGCGCTGCGTTTCGCTCGCGCGATGACGGCGTGACTTGGGAACGCATCGCGCTGCCCTACGGCGGCTCGATGTTTGGCGTGATCGCCTGGGAAGCCGGGCATGTGCTGATGTACGGTCTGCGCGGAAAAGTGTTTGAAACAAACGATCTTGGCGACAATTGGCGCGAAATCGAAACCGGCATCAGCAGCTCGTTGATGGGCGGTGTCGCGCATTCTGATGGCGGCGCGATTTTAGTTGGTGCGCAGGGTGCTGTGTTATCGCGTAGCAGCGCAGCAGCCCCCTTTGTGCGCGCTAAATACCTCAGCCCTAGCAATGAGACGCCCATTCTGGCCGGACTTCTGGATCATCCGGAGGGCGGTTTTGTGGTTTACGGCGAACGCGGTGTAGACCGCTATCGCCCGCAATGACGGAATCGACATGACGCACGCTAACCATAATCCAGACGGGGCAATGACACGGATTGCCGAAAAAATCGTCTTTGGCAACCGGCCACTGGTGCTGCTCTTGTTTGCATTGGTGACGATTGCGATGAGTTTCTATGCCAGCCAGTTGCGCATTGACGCCGGCTTCAAAAAAC
Source organism: Lysobacteraceae bacterium (assembly GCA_030681035.1). Classification (GTDB taxonomy): domain Bacteria; phylum Pseudomonadota; class Gammaproteobacteria; order Xanthomonadales; family Xanthomonadaceae. The sequence continues at coordinate 15,388 of JAUXUI010000062.1, forward strand.
AAATACCGCTGATGCACGAGTACATGCAGACCTTCCTGGTGCATGAACGCGAGTTTGGCGGCGCCAACCGTGTGCTGATTGCGGTGGAAGCGAATGATGGCGACATGTTCGATCAAGCGTTTTTCGCTACTTTGGAAAATGTGACTCGTGATGTCACTGCCATCGATGAAACCGATGATGCCCGTGTCCGCTCGTTGTTTACACCCAATGTGCGTTTCGTTGAGGTTGTTGAAGATGGCCTGGCGGGCGGCAACGTCATCCCGTCCAGCTTCACGCCGAACGTCGATGGTTGGCAGGCCAGCGAAGAAGATTTCGAAACCGTTCGCGGCAATATCGTCAAGGCGAGTATCGTCGGCCGACTGGTCGCCAAGGACTGGTCGGGCGCCATGGTATGGGCCGATCTGATCCCCGAAGACTCTGGTACCAAACTCGATTATCAGGCCATCGCCAACAAGTTCGAGGCGATCCGCCAGAAGTACGAAGACGAAAACCACACGGTACGCGTGATCGGATTTGCCAAGATTGTCGGCGACATCACCGATGGTGCCAAATCCGTCATCAAGTTCTTTCTGCTTACAGTGGCGTTCACCTGGTTGCTGTTGTTCGCCTACTCGGCCTCGGTGAAACTGGCTTCGCTGACAGTGCTTACCGCGCTGGTATCGGTACTGTGGATGCTTGGCGCCCTGCGATTATTGGGTTTTGGCATCGACCCGATGAACATGTTGACACCCTTTCTCATTTTCGCCATTGCCGTCAGCCACGGCGAGCAGATGATCAATCGCTTCCGTGGCGAAATTTTCTTTGGTGGTCTGGAAGAGGGCACGGTAGAGGAGCTGCGTTCGCGCGTCGGCACTGAGCCGCTGCCTGCGGCACGGCAGGCTTTCAAGATGCTGCTGGCACCGGGCATCGTTGCCTTGATCGCCGGCTCGATCGGCTTTGCCGCCATTCTGATCATTCCGATCCGGATTATCTTCGAGTTGGCGATTACGGCTACGGTGGGCGTTGGCCTGACTATTCTCACCGATCTCATCCTGTTACCAGTGATGCTGTCGTATACCCGCCTGCGCAATCTTGAGGGCAAGCGCAACTACCGTTTGCGCCAGTTGACGCAGTTTGATCGCATTTGGGCGTTCCTGTCGCGTTCCAGTCGTCCGGTGGCTGCTGCCATCATTCTGGCCCTGGGCGTAACCGGCTGGTATTTCGCCGAGGCTCAAGGCGACAAGGTGATGATTGGTGATGCCCAAAAAGGTGTCGCTGAACTGTGGCCTGATGCCCGCTACAACGTGGATGCGGTGGCGATCAGTGAGAAGTTTTCATTGGGTGTGGACATCCTCAACGTGATCGCCGAAGCAGGGCCGTCGGCATGCACGACCAGCTACCCGGCGATGGAAATGATCGACCGGTTTGCCTGGCACATGCGCAATGTCGAGGGGGTGGAGCAGGTCATCACCCTGCCGATGGCGGCCAAGGTTGTCAACGCCGGCTGGAATGAAGGCAGTCTGCGTTGGCGGATTTTGCCGCGCTCGCCCGACTCGCTGCGCGTGGCAACTCAAAGTTTTGAAACGGACTCTGGGCTGCTCAATGCCGATTGCAGTGTGATGCCGGTGATGCTGTTTTTGAACGACCATCGCTCCGAGACCATTGATCGTGTTGTTGCGGCGGTGGAGAAGTTCCGCACCGATAACAACGCCTACAACGTCAATTTCCGCGTCGAACAAGATGCAGCCATTGCCGCAGCGCAAGAGATTGGCGAAGAGTATCAAAGCGATGAGGTCAACTTGCGTCTGGCGACCGGCAATGTGGGTGTGGCTGCTGCGATCAACGACACCGTGCGCAAGGTCGAGCATTACATTTTGTGGCTGCTGTATGCCGCAGTGTTCCTGATGTGCCTGATCAGTTTCCGCAGTTGGCGAGCGGGCCTGTGCATCGTCTTGCCGCTGGTGCTGGTTACCGAGCTGGGTCACTCGTTGATGGTGTACCTGGACATCGGCATGAAGGTCAACACCCTCACGGTGGTGGCTCTGGGTGTCGGTATCGGTGTGGATTACGCGATTTATATCTTCGCTCGCATGAACGAAGCACTGAAGCAGGGGCGCACCTTGAGCGAGTCGTATTTCATTGCGCTCAAGACCACCGGCATCGCCATTTTCTACACCGCGCTCACTTTGGCGGCTGGTGTTGCCACCTGGATGTTCTCTGATCTCAAGTTCCAGGCCGATATGGGTATCATGCTGACCTTCATGTTTGTGGTGAACATGGTGGCCGCAATTGTGTTCTTGCCGGCGTTGTGTCGTTGGCTGTTGCGCCCGGGCGAGAAGGACACCTGGGTCGCACCGGTCTGACAACGATACGCTGGCCAACTTGACCAGGATCAGGCGCGTGGGGTGAGTTGGGTGTCATCATCGCCCGGTAGCATAACCGGGCGCTGCTAACGCCCGCCAAACCGGCGGATACCCGTCATTCCGGTTCGTTGGAGGGCCACACGATGCCCAATTCGCAATCCGAGTCCAGCCGTGGCATTGAGCTTCGGGTGTTTGTGTTGCTGACCGTGGTGCTGGCGCCAGTATTGTCGGTGCTGATCGTATCCGGGTTCGGCTTTGCCATCTGGATTTCACAAATGATCCTCGGGCCACCGGGGATATAGCGATGCCACGAGTTACAACCCAGCCCGACCGATCCCGCCGCGCACTGCTGCGCGGAACATCGCCGCTGATGCTTGTTCGACCGCCCGGCGCAGTCGATGAGGCGTTGTTTCTGGATCGCTGTAGCCGCTGCAACGATTGCATTACCGCTTGCCCCGAGCACCTCCTGGTACGCGCCGAAGCCGGGTTCCCCGAGCGTGACTGGCAGCGCGGCGAATGCAGCCTTTGCGGCGATTGCGTAGCAGCATGCGCAACCGCAGCATTGCTGCCGCTGGCGCAGCAGCCTTGGCCGTGGCGCGCTGCGATTGGCGATGCGTGTCTGGCCTTACAGGGGGTCACCTGCCAGAGCTGCCGCGAGGTGTGCCCGGAAAACGCGATCCGCTTCAGTCCCGGCACTGCGCGCCCGGCGCTCGACCCGGCACGGTGCAGCGGCTGTGCTGCCTGCACCAGCGTATGCCCGGTTTCAGCGATCACCATGCAGCATTTGCGCAACGATCCGGTAGCCATGCATGACTGAAATACTGCACATCGCCAGCTTTATCGTTCGCCATCGCGAGCACGGCGCAACCGCGCTGGATGGTTTGTTGGCCCAGGCAGTGCAAATGCAGTGCGTTGCCCGTGCCGATGGCCGCAGCATCGTATTGTGCGAGGGTGAAAGTGAAGCGGTACTGATGCAAGCGATTGATGCCTTGCAGGCGCTCGATGGCGTACTCGGCGTCAGTCTCGTCTACCACCATGCTGAGCCAAGCAACGAATTGATGCAGGAGATTGAATCATGACCACCCGCCGCGACTTCATCCGCCAGTCCGCCGCTGCCACCGCCGCTACGGTTGCCGGTATCGCCTTGCCCGCAGGCGCTGCCAACATCGTGCTGGAGCGGCCGGTAACCGAATTGAAATGGTCCAAGGCACCGTGTCGTTTTTGCGGCACCGGTTGCGGCATCAATGTTGCGGTGAAGAATGATCGGGTGGTGGCCACGCATGGTGATGTCCATTCCGAAGTCAATCGCGGCCTGAGCTGCGTCAAGGGATATTTTCTGGCCAAGATCATGTACGGTGCCGACCGGCTAACCACACCGCTGCTGCGCAAGAAGGACGGCGTCTATGCCAAGGACGGTGAGTTCACAGCGGTATCGTGGGAGGAAGCGTTTGACGTGATGGCCGCGCAGTTCAAGCGCACGCTCAAGGAAAAAGGGCCGACTGCGGTCGGCATGTTCGGTTCCGGGCAATGGACGGTGTGGGAAGGTTACGCCGCCAACAAGTTGTTCAAGGCTGGCTTTCGCAGCAACAACATCGATCCCAATGCCCGCCATTGCATGGCGTCGGCGGTGATGGGCTTCATGCGCACCTTCGGCATGGATGAGCCGATGGGCTGCTACGACGACATGGAGCAGGCCGATGCCTTTGTGTTGTGGGGCTCGAACATGGCCGAGATGCACCCGATCCTGTGGACGCGCATTACTGATCGGCGCCTGTCGCACCCGCACGTAAAAGTTGCCGTGTTGTCCACCTTCGAGCATCGCAGCTTTGATCTGGCCGACATCCCGATCGTGTTCACACCGCAGTCGGATCTGGTGATACTCAACTACATCGCCAATCACATCATTCAAAGCGGAAACATCAATCGCGATTTCCTCGCCAAGCACGCCAGCTTCAAACGCGGTGTTACCGACATCGGCTACGGCCTGCGCCCGGAGCATCCGCTGGAGCAGGCCGCCACCCACGCCGCCGATGCCAACAGCGGCGAGGTGATTGGTTTCGCTGAGTTTGCCGAGTTCGTCAAGCCCTACACCCTCGATTACGCGGTAAAAATGAGCGGTGCCGAACGCGGCTGGCTGCAACAGCTTGCCGAGCTGTACGCCGACCCGAAAGTCAAGGTGATGAGCCTGTGGACGATGGGTTTCAACCAGCACACGCGCGGGGTGTGGGCCAACAACATGGTCTACAACCTGCATCTGCTGACCGGCAAGATCGCCACCCCCGGCAACAGCCCGTTCTCGCTCACCGGGCAGCCGTCGGCCTGCGGCACCGCACGCGAAGTGGGCACCTTCTCGCATCGCCTGCCGGCCGATCTGGTGGTGATGAACCCGGCACATCGCGCCATCGCCGAAAAAATATGGAAGCTGCCGGCCGGCACCATCCAGGAGAAGCCGGGTCTGCATGCGGTGGCGCAAAACCGCGCGCTCAAGGATGGCAAGCTCAATGCCTATTGGGTGCAGGTCAACAACAACATTCAGGCCGGTGCCAATACCGGCAACGAGGGCATCGTCGGTTATCGCAATCCCGACAACTTCATTGTGGTCTCCGATGCCTACCCGACGGTCACCGCACAGGCAGCCGATCTGATTTTGCCGACCGCGATGTGGGTAGAGAAAGAAGGCGCGTACGGCAATGCCGAGCGGCGCACGCAGTTCTGGCACGAGTTGGTGCCGGCGCCTGGGCAATCGCGTTCGGATCTGTGGCAGTTGATGGAGTTTTCCAAACGCTTCACCACCGATGAAGTGTGGCCCGAGGAACTGCTGGCGGCGAACCCGGCGTATCGCGGCAAGACCTTGTTCGAGGTCCTGTTCAAGAACGGTCAGGTCGATCAATTTCCGCTCAGCGATATTGAGGCGGGTTACGCCAATCACGAATCGAAAGACTTCGGTTTTTACGTGCAGAAAGGGCTGTTCGAGGAATACGCGCAGTTTGGCCGTGGCCACGGCCACGATCTGGCCGATTTCGATACCTATCACGCCACCCGCGGCCTGCGCTGGCCGGTGGTCGATGGCAAGGAAACGCGTTGGCGCTACAAGGAAGGCACTGATCCCTACGTCAAGCCGGGCAGCGATTTCGAGTTTTACGGCAACGCCGACGGCAAGGCGGTGATCTGGGCGCTGCCCTACGAGCCGCCCGCCGAGTCGCCCGATGCCGAATACGACCTGTGGTTGAGCACCGGCCGCGTGCTGGAGCACTGGCATTCGGGTTCGATGACGATGCGCGTGCCCGAACTGTACAAGAGCTTCCCGCAGGCGCCGGTATTCATGCATCCCGATGATGCGGTGGCCCGTGGTCTGCGCCGTGGTGATGAGGCACGGCTGATTTCGCGCCGTGGCGAGGTTCGTGCGCGGGTGGAAACCCGTGGCCGCAATCGCCCGCCGCGCGGCTTGGTGTTCGTGCCGTGGTTCGATGCCAGCGTGCTGATCAACAAGCTCACGCTCGATGCCACCGACCCGATATCCAAGCAGACCGACTTCAAGAAATGCGCCTGCCGCATCGAAAAGGTTTGAGGAGCACCACCATGCGAATCATCAAGGCGAAAACCCTGCTTTTTTTCAGCCTGTTCTGGCTGGCTGGCGCATCGGCGCAAGACCCCAATGCCGATGTGTCGGTGAGTGCTGGCGAGTATCATTCCATCGACGCCATGCGCCGCGGCGAACCGCTGACCAGTGAGCCGATCGCGGCACCCATGGCACGGGTGGAAAACACCGATCGTCGACGCCAGCGTGCCTGGCCCGAACAACCACCCACCATCCCGCACAGCATCGATGGCTATCAGGTGGATAAAAACGCCAATCGTTGCCTGTTGTGTCATGCCCGCGCCAATGCCGAAACCTTCCAGGCGCCGATGGTCAGCGTCACCCACTTCATGGACCGTGACAGCCAGGTATTGGCGCAGATTTCGGCGCGCCGTTACTTCTGCACCCAATGCCATGTGGTGCAAACCGATGCCCGGCTACTGGTTGGCAATACCTTCGTGGATGTTGATGCCATGCTGCAAGCCAGCAAGGAGCGCTGAGCCATGCTGGCCCGTTTACGTGTACTGGCACGTCGTTACTGGCAGGTGTTGCGCCGGCCCAGCGTGCATTTCAGTCTGGGATTCCTCACCATCGGCGGCTTTATCGCCGGTGTGGTGTTCTGGGGAGCGTTCAACACCGCGCTGGAAGCCACCAACTCGGAAGCGTTCTGCACCAGTTGCCACGAGATGCGCGACAACGTGTTTGAAGAGCTCAAGCACACCATCCATTACAGCAACCGCTCCGGCGTGCGCGCCACCTGCCCGGATTGCCACGTACCGCACCAGTGGACCGACAAGATCGCACGCAAGATGCAGGCCTCCAAAGAGGTCTGGGGCAAGTTGTTTGGCACCATCAATACCCGTGAGAAATTTCTTGAGAAGCGATTGGAGTTGGCCGCACACGAATGGCAACGGCTGAAGGCCAACGACTCGCTGGAATGCCGCAACTGCCACAATTTTGCCTACATGGATTTCACCCGACAAAGCCCGCGTGCTGGCCAGATACACGCACGTTGGCTGCAAGAGGGCGACAAGACCTGCATCGATTGCCACAAGGGCGTGGCGCATCGCCTACCCGATATGGCTGGCGTACCGCAGGGTTGATTGTCACGCCACGCATTGCCCCGTTCGGTGACGCACGGGTGCGTGAGTGCGGCGGCCCTGGTTTCGAAGCACATGGATGTGCAAGCGCCTCAGACGCAGGGCATGGGTAGATATTTTGCTCCATGCAAAATCGGCATTCCCCAGCCATGGGGGTCATGCAGGACGACTCCATGGATGGAGGACGACTGCATGGATGCAGGAGGTAGAGCAACGCAGGAGCAGTTGCCGAGGTAGAGCCGCGTCTGGAACAGCGGCCGAGAGCCGCGTTTGGAACAGCAGCCGAGTGCAACACGGCAGCAACTGCCGGACGCGCAGGCGGCCCCGCCGCTACACGGCTATTTCACGAGCTACAACGCCACGTTACAACGGTGTCAACCGAGTGCGCACCATGGTATCGGCGGCGTCGAGGTCGATCTGCTCAATGCGGCTGTAGCCGGCGCAGGCGTCGATCAATATCTGCCGCTGGATGCGGCCGCGTGCGAGCGCGATGGCGTAGGGTACGTGCTGGAAACTGACCATGGTGTAGCGCGGCACGAACAGGCACGGATTGCGCTGCGCGAGCACGGTTTCGAGTTGCCGTTGCAGCAGAAAATCGGGGTCGCGCACCTGGTCGCGCATTTCACCGTAATTTTCCAGCGCCATGGTCTGGATAGCGAGGGCATTGGGCTGGCGTTCGGCACTGAACGAGGCAAAGGCGCTGGCGATGTCGTTGTCGCGTTGCAGGTGTTCGGCCAGTGCCACGCAATCCTCGAACGCGCAATTCATGCCCTGGCCGTGAAATGGCACCATCGCATGGGCGGCGTCGCCAAGCAACACGGCGCGGTTGTCGAGGTGCCAGCGTTCCAGGTACAGCGTGGCCAGCGGGCTGGTGGGGTGGGCGGCAAAATCGCGGGCGAGATCGGGCATTTGCGCAAAGGCATCGGGGAAGTCGCGGGTGAACAGCGCAACCGCATCGGCGGCGCTGCTGACGGTGGCAAAGCTGGTTTCGCCCTGGTGCGGTAAAAACAGGGTGACGGTAAAGCTGCGCTCGGTGTTGGGTAGCGCGATGCACATGTAGCCGCCACGCGGCCAGATGTGCAAAGCGTGCGGCTCCAGGCGAAAGCCACCGTCGTCTGCTGGCGGAATTTCCAGCTCTTTGTACGCATGCTCCAGCGGCTCCACCCGCTCGCCCAGCGCGGTGTGTGCATTCATCGCGCGGCGCACTGCGGAGCCAGCACCATCGGCACCGACCAATACCGTGAAGTCCATTTCGTCCCGGCTGCGGTCGTGATCGTTGACCACGTTGAGGCAGCGGCGGTCAAAATCGATGCCGTCGATGCGGTGATGAAAATGGATGCGCGCACCGGCGGCTTCAGCGGCATCGAGCAGAATATGGTTGAGCCGGCCACGATGCACGGAGTGGATGACATGGCCATCGTCACTGCCATAACGCTGCAATTGCACATGGCCATCGCTGAAGTGAACCATGCGGCCACGCATCATCACCGAGCGCGCCAGCACATCCTTGTCCAGCCCGGCCACGCTCAGCGCGTGCAGGCCGCGTTCGGCCAGTGCGAGGTTGATCGAGCGGCCTGATTCGTAGCCACGGATGCGCTGGTCGGGTCGTTTTTCCAGCACATCAACGTGCCAGCCACGACGGGCGAGCAGGGTGGCAAGCAGGGCACCGGCGAGTCCGGCGCCGGCAATGAGAATACGGCGGGGTGTGATGGTCAACGCAGGTTCCAGGGGTCAGGCGTGTGCGTGCCATTGCGCAATGGCGAGTACCGCGCGCAGCACATCGATGTGGCGGTTATACAGCGGGGTCGGTGATAGCCGGATGACATCCGGCTCGCGCCAGTCGCCCACGATACCGTGTGCGAGCAGATATTCGAAGAGGTCGCGGCCCTGGGCGCGCCCTGCGCGCACCCGCAGGCTGAGCTGGCAGCCGCGCTGCTGCGGCTCGGACGGGGTGAGGATGTGCAGGGTGTCGTCAAGCTGTTCGCGGATCAGCGCTTCAAGGTAGCCGGTGAGTTGCACCGATTTGTTGCGCAGCGCGCCCATGCCGGCGCGCTGAAACTGCGCCAACGACGCGCGCAGCGGCGCCAGCGAGAGGATTGGCGGATTGCTGACCTGCCAGCCTTCGGCGCCGGGGCTGGGCGTGAACGTGGGCGCCATCGCAAAGCGGGTGGCCGCTTCGTGGCCCCACCAACCGGCCAGCCGTGGCAGGCCGCTGTGCGCGTGGCGTTGATGCACAAAGGCTGCGGCAATCGCGCCAGGGCCGGCGTTCAGGTATTTGTAGGTACACCAGACCGCGAAGTCGGCGTCGCTGTCGTGCAGCGCCAACGGCACATTGCCGGCCGCATGCGCGAGATCGAAGCCGGCGACGGCGCCCACCGCATGCGCGCTGGCGGTGATGCGGGCGATATCGAGCACTTGCCCGGTGCGGTATTGCACGCCGGGCAGCAGCACCAGCGCCAGCGTGTTGCCGTGTTCGGCAATCGCGGCATCGATCGCATCGCTACTGAACAAGCCGTCGGCCAAGTCGGGCTGCAATGTAATCAGCGTCGAAGCCGGATCGAGACCATGCCAACGCAGTTGTGATTCGACCGCATGATGATCGGAGGGAAATGCGCCCGCTTCGATCAGCAGTTTGTTGCGGGTGCCCTCAGGGCGATAAAAACTGGCCAGCATCAGATGCAGGTTGACGGTGAGGGTGTTCATCGCAACCACTTCCAGCGGCTGCGCGCCGACCAACTGCGCCAGCGGTTCGCGGATGCTGTCCAGCGTGTGCAGCCACGGCCGCAGGCCGTGGAAGTGGCCTTCCACCGCACGCTGCGACCAGGCATCGAGTTCTTCGTCTACTGCGTCACGCGCGGCATGCGGCATCAGCCCCAGCGAATTGCCGCACAGATAGATCTGCTCATCGTCGCCGTGGCGCGGAAATGCAAACTCGCTGCGAAATGCTTGCAGCGGATCGGCAGCATCCAGGGCCAGGGCGTGGGCTTCACTGAACAGCGAACTCATGGGCTTGGCTCCGGTGCCGGGTGTACGTGGCCGCATTGGCCGCAGGTGCGCTGTGCAAGCGAGGCATGGAAACGCGCAAAGACGGGCGGCAGGTCGGTTTCGATATTGCCCAGCGCGAAATGTTCTTCGTACAGCTTGTGGTTGCAGTTCGGGCAGAACCACGCCAGCGCGTCGCGTTCATGCGCCAGACGCTTGCGTTCGATCACCAGGCCGATCGAACCGGCGGCGCGTTGCGGCGAGTGCCACACCTTTGGCGGCAGGTAGAACAACTCGCCGGCGCTGATCGGTATTTCGCGCATGGCCCCGGCCTCCTGCACGCGCAGGCACATGGTGCCTTCGATTTGGTAGAAAAACTCCGGCCCTTCGTCGTAATGAAAGTCGCTGCGCACGTTGGGGCCAGCGACCACCATCACGATGAAATCGTCATCGACGATGCAGCGGTTGCCGACCGGTGGCTTGAGCTGATCGCGGTGCGCCGCGATCCACGCATGCAGATTGATCGGCGGCAGAAGGGGTGCAGCGGGCATCGCGGGACCAGGATGTTGGTGCAAGGGCCGTTAGTGTACTGCCTCTGCAGTGCAGCCCGGAGCGCATCTGGCGGGCTCTGTGCGCGTCGATTGAGGAGTTGCGGTCGCCCACAGGGTGGGCTCCTACAGGTGAGCGCTACAGCTTGTCTGTAGGAGCTCACCCTGTGAGCGACCGATCGAGCGACCAAGTCCCGGGCACGCTACTGCGCGCGGCAATGCTGGGCGATGTAGTGCGCGTGGTCGGGCAGCGCGGTGCTGGCTTCTTCGCTGATCCGGCGCAGGCTGGCCAGCTTGCCCGTTGCATCCACCGAACTGCGCAGGTCCACCAGTGCGCTGTAGTGCTGCGGCCAGACTTCCTGGCCGATCAATACCGCCAACCAGTTTGGGTTCTGGAACAGCTCCAGCGGCTCGGCGACGATCCGCCCCGAGCTGCGGAACTGATCGATCTTGTATTGCAGGGTGTCGGGGATTGGCATCGCGGCGGTATAGCGCCACAGCGGTGCATCGTCGCGGGCGATGGCCTTGTAATGCAGGATCAGGAAATCGCGCACCCGCTCGTATTCCTGGCTGGTGATGCGGTTGTATTCCTGCGCCAGCAAGGGTTCGCAGTGGCGGTCGGGAAACAGTGCCAGCAGCCGGGTGATGGCGCTCTGGATCAGGTGGATGCTGGTCGATTCCAGCGGCTCCATGAACCCGGCGGACAGGCCGATGGCGATGCAGTTGCGGTTCCAGAATGCCTTGCGCCGGCCGGTGGTGAAACGCAGCGGTCGCGGCGTGCCCAGTGGCTCGCCTTCCAGATTCGCCAGCAACACCGCCGCCGCCTCGTCATCGCTGCTGAACTGGCTGCAATACACGTGGCCGTTGCCCATCCGGTGTTGCAAAGGAATCCGCCATTGCCAGCCCGCCTGATGCGCGGTGGAACGCGTGTACGGCGTCAGTGCGCCATTGCCGTGCGTGCTGCCCACCGCCACCGCGCGATCACAGGGCAGCCAGTGCTGCCAGTTTTCGTAGCCGGTGTGCAGCGCGTCTTCGATCAACAGGCCGCGAAAGCCCGAGCAATCGATGAACAGATCGCCCTCGATCACCGTGCCAGCTTCCAGCTTCACGCTCTGGATGAAACCGTCTTCGGCGCGCAGGCTGATATCGACCACCTTGCCTTCGCTGCGCTGTACGCCACGCGGCTCGGCGTAGGTACGCAGGAATTGCGCATACAGGCCGGCATCGAAATGGTAGGCATAGTCGTAGGTGGATTGGATACGCTGGCGATCGGCCAGCGGCGGCGCAAACTTGTTGTTGCGCGCCGCCACCCAGGCCATGGCGTAGTCCTGCAATGGCGTGTCGTCACCGCGCGCGCGTTCGCGCAGCCAGTATTGGTAGAGCGGAACCGCGTCGAACTCGGCGCCGAACTGGCCGAACGGATGGAAGTAACGCTGCCCGAGCCGGGTCCAGTCGACAAACTCGATGCCGAGCTTGAAGGTGCCCTGGGTCGCCTTGATGAAGGTGTTTTCATCGATGCCCAGCGCGCGATTGAAGAGCTTGATCGGCGGAATGGTCGCTTCGCCGACACCGACGATGCCGATTGCCTCGGATTCGATCAGATCGATCCGGCAATTCGTGCCCAGCGTGTGGGCCAGCGAAGCGGCGGTCATCCAGCCAGCGGTGCCGCCTCCGACAATGACGATACGGCGAATGGCGCGATCTGCCTTGTCCATGATGATTCCTCAGGTCGATGGCGCCACTGTAGCGCCGGATGGCAGCGGCGGAAACGTGGTGGTGTTCCCCGCGCGCTGGTTTGCGGTAGCACAGCCATCCCTTGCCGTCATTCCAGCGAAAGCTGGAATCCAGTGACTTCAGCTTCCAACCCGATGCCAAGCAGGCGAAAGACGCTGGATTCCAGCTTTCGCTGGAATGACGGGGAGAGTGTCCTGGTCGAGACGTGTGGATGAATACGTATGCAGGTCGTTGTCGATACGCGCATGGCATGCCTACGATGCAGGACGACTTGCAGCGACGGTTGGCGAATGGCTTCGTGCGGCCGCCGTAACCAAATAGCAACCACGCAGGCGAAGGGAGGCACGATGTACCGATATACCCGTTTGCTGCGATTGCAGATGCTGTTGGCCGTAGCTGGATCATTGATGTTTTCGGCGGGTTTGGTGGTTGCCGCCGAGCCGGCGTTGACGGCCAGTTCCCCCGATCATGTGTTGCAGGTACAGGTGCAGGTGCGCGATGGTCAGCTGCAATATCAGCTGAGCCGTTTTGGTGTGCCGGTGCTCGGCTGGTCGCGTCTGGGGCTGCAATTTTCCGATGCGTCATCGCTCACTGATGGCCTGCGCATCGCCGACAGCAGCACGCGCGATGTTGATGACCGTTGGGAGCAGCCGTGGGGCGAGCGCCAGTGGGTACGCAACCGTTACCGCGAACTGCGCGTCAACTTCACCAGCGCCGATGCGCCGGCAATGGCGGTGGTATTTCGGGTGTACGACGAGGGCTTCGGGTTTCGCTATGAGGTGCTGGCCGATCCGCAGCACGCAAAACGCACGATCAGCAACGAGTTGACCGAGTTCGCGTTCGCTGCTGATCACAAAACGTGGTGGAACGGTGCCTACCTGCCCAATCGCTACGAATACCTGTATCGCGAATCACCCCTGTCGGCGATCTGGAAAGCGGTAACGCCGTTGACGATGAAAACCGCGCAGGGTTTGTATCTCAGCGTACACGAGGCGGCGCTGGTGGATTACCCCGAGATGACCCTGGAGAACGTCGGCGGCAACCGGCTCAAGGCCGATCTGATTCCGTGGTCGGATGGCAGCAAGGTGAAAACCGAAGGTGCTTTCGTCACTCCGTGGCGCACGCTCACGGTGGCGGAACGTGCAACCGGGTTGATCGATTCCGACCTGATACTGAATCTCAACGAGCCCAACACGCTGGGTGATGTGTCGTGGCTGGAGCCAGGTAAATATGTGGGCGTGTGGTGGGAGATGCACATCCGCCAATCGACCTGGGCATCGGGCGACAAACACGGCGCCAGCACCGCCAATGTGAAGCGCTTTATCGATTTCGCGGCCAAATACGATTTCAAGGGTGTGCTGGTGGAAGGCTGGAATGTCGGCTGGGATGGCGACTGGATCGCCAACAGCGACCTGTTCAATTTCACCACCCCGTACCCGGATTATGATTTCGACGGATTGTCGCGCTATGCCAAAAGCAAGGGCGTGCGCATCATTGGCCATCACGAAACATCCGGCGGCATCGCCAATTACGAGAGCCAGCTCGAAGCCGCGATGGCCTACATGCAGGCGCACGATGTGCGTGCGATCAAGACCGGCTACGTCAAACAAAACGGTCTGATCGAGCGCATTGGCGATGACGGCAAGCCAGTACACGAATGGCAACACGGCCAGTTCATGGTGCGCCATTACCAGAAGGTCGCAGAGGTCGCGGCGAAGCACCATATCGCGATCAACACCCACGAACCAATCAAGGACACTGGCCTGCGCCGTACCTATCCCAACTGGATGACCCGCGAAGGCGCGCGCGGGCAGGAATACAACGCTTGGTCGGAAGGCAACGGCCCTGGGCATATCGCCAACCTGGCATTCACCCGCATGTTGTCGGGGCCGATGGATTTCACTCCCGGCATCTTTGATCTTGGCAGCAAGCAGGCCATCGATGAGCGTAACCTCAGCAGCACCCTGGCCAAGCAACTGGCGCTGTATGTGGTGCTGTACAGCCCGTTGCAGATGGCGGCCGATCTGCCGGAAAACTACGAGGCCAAGCCCAAGGCATTCCAGTTCATCCGCGATGTGCCGACGGACTGGGCGCAGAGCCGGGCGATCGATGGCGAGATCGGCGATCTTGTGGTGATAGCGCGCCAGGATCGCAACAGCCGCGACTGGTACCTCGGTGCGGTTGGCGATGAAAATGGCCGCTTGCTGAGTGTACCGCTGAGCTTCCTCGAATCCGGGGTGCGTTATCAGGCACAAATCTACGCCGATGGCGTTGATGCGAGTTGGGACAAGAACCCCGAAGCGATCGAGATCAGCACCCGTGAAGTGACCAGTAATGACGTGCTGCGGCTTCGACTTGCGCCGGGTGGCGGCAGTGCGATTCGATTTGTGCCGTTGAACAAGGCCGGCAAATTGCGTTGAGCGGTTTTGTCGTTGTGCGTTTCACCCACGCCATGTTGGCGAGGTGGCTTCAAGGGTCTGGAGGCGCCGCCTGTCGCCCACAGGGTGGGCTCCCACACCGACGATCACCGCTGTTTTGTAGGAGCCCACCCTGTGGGCGACACAAGGCGCCGACCCCTGCACCGATCTTGGGTGGCGATGGGCTACGTCAGTCGCGTATTGGGGCTGATCAGCAACTGCGTTTCACACGGGAGTACTGCATGAATCGATTTACCGTACTTTGGTCTGTGGCACTGGCCGTAGCGCTGGCTTGTGTTGCGGCACCGCCGGCGCTGGCACAAACGCCAGCCGTTGCTGCGAACTACAAAGCCATCGAGCGGCCGATCCAGGATGAACTGATCTACTTCGTGATGCCCGACCGTTTCGCCAATGGCGATCCGGGGAATGATCGCGGTGGTATCGCTGGTGATGCCGATCACCACGGCTTTGACCCCGGCCACAAAGGTTTTTTCCACGGTGGTGATTTACAGGGCCTGCGCGAACGCCTTGCATACCTGCAAGGCATGGGCATCACTACGATCTGGGTGACGCCGATTTTCAAGAACAAGGCGGTGCAGGGTGGGCCGGGGCAGCGCAGCGCCGGCTATCACGGTTACTGGATCACCGATTTCACCCAGGTTGATCCACACCTTGGCGGCAATGCCGAGTTCAAGCGACTGGTCGATGCCGCGCACGCGCGCGGCATGAAGGTGATCATGGATATCGTCACCAACCATAGCGCCGATGTGATCCAGTATCGCGAATGCGGCATCAGCGGTGATCTGGCCAGCGGCGATGCCAGCCAGACCTGCCCGTACCGCTCGCTTGCGCAGTACCCATATACCACCCGCGGTGGCATTCAGGGTGAGCCGATCAATGCCGGTTTTGCCGGCGATGCACCCTTGCAGCAGACGCCGGAAAACTTTGCCAAACTGCGAGACCCCGGTTTTGCCTACACCCCGTTCGTGTTACCGGAAGAAGCCAGCGTCAAAGTGCCGGCATGGCTCAACGATCCGATTTATTACCACAACCGCGGCAACTCGACGTTCAAGGACGAGAGCGGCTTGTACGGTGATTTTGCCGGGCTGGATGATCTGTTTACCGAACACCCGCGCGTGCTCGCCGGCATGATCGACATCTACAAGCAGTGGATCACCGAGTTTCGCGTCGATGGCTTTCGCATCGATACTGCCAAGCACGTCAACGACAGTTTCTGGCGCGGTTTCATCCCTGCGATCCGGGCCCATGCCAAGGCCGAGGGCATCCCCGATTTTTACGTGTTCGGCGAGGTGTTCGATCCCAACCCCAAAGTGCTGAGTCGGTTCACGCGCGAGGCGGCATTCCCGGCGGTGCTCGACTTCGCGTTTCAAAATGCATTGCGCGAGGTGATCGCCGATGACGCTGGCCCGCGCCGGTTGCAGAAGTTGTTCAAGGACGATGCGCTGTATGCCGATGGCAGCAAAGGCGCCGCGATGCTGCCGATCTTCAGCGGCAACCACGACATGGGCCGGATCGGTCACTTTCTGCTGCAAGCGACCGCAGGCCGGGCCAGCGATGAAGAGCTGCTGCGTCGTGCCACCCTCGCCAATGCGCTGCTGCTGTTTTCGCGCGGCGTGCCGGTTATTTATTACGGCGATGAGCAGGGCTTTACCGGTGATGGTAACGACCAGGATGCGCGTGAGGACATGTTCCCCAGCCAGGTTGCCAGTTACAACGACAATCGCTTGATTGGCAGCAAGGCCAGCACCGCCGGTGACAATTTCGACACTGCCCATCCGCTGTATCGGGCGATTGCCGAGATGGCACAGGTACGACGCGATTATCCGGGGCTTGCACGTGGCGAGCAGGTCGTGCGCATGGCCGGAAAGAAGGCCGGCTTGTATGCATTTTCGCGCATCGACACCCGCCGTAACGAGGAATTTCTGATCGTTATCAACAACAGCAGCGAACCGCACATGGAGATGGTGGAAGTCAGTGTCGGCGGTCAGCTATGGAATCGCCTGATCGGCGAAGGCGAGGCCACACTGCGTGGTCATCGTGGCCGGGTACGGGTTGAACTTCCGGGTCTGTCGTACGTGGTGTATCGCGCGACCTTGGCTGCTGGTTGAGCCGATGGATACGACGAAAGCGTCGTGGTTTTGTAACCTTGGAAAAACACGAGCTGTCACAGCCGGAGCCATCACAGTCATTCGCCGGTGGGTTTAACGCGTGCCGCCACGTCAACGCATCATCTGCGCACATCGCGCAAGGCTCGCTCCAGCAGCGCCAGGCCTTCCTCAAACACCGTAGTTTCCACGGTTAGCGGCACCAATACGCGGATGGTGTTGGCGTACACGCCGCACGACAACAAAATCAGGCCCAGCTCGGCCGCGCGTGCAGTAAGCGCTTTCGCCGCATCGGGGTCGGGCGTGTTGTCGCTGCCGGGCACGATCAACTCGAATGCGCTCATGCCGCCGAGGCCGCGAATCTCACCGATACCCAGCAAAGTCTCGTGTTGCAACACTTCGATGAAATCGCGCAGCCGCTCGCCCAATGCAGTGGCGCACTCCAGCAGGTTTTCGTGCTCGATTGCCTCGAACACCGCCAGCGCGGCGGCGCATGCAACCGGGTTGCCGCCGTAAGTGCCGCCAAGGCCGCCCGGTGCCGGTGCGTCCATGATCTGCGCACGGCCAACCACCCCGGCCAGCGGCAAGCCACCGCCGATCGACTTGGCGACGGTAATCAGATCCGCAGTGACCTGGTAATGCTCCATCGCGAACAGCAGACCGGTGCGCGCGAACCCGCTCTGGACCTCGTCGGCGATCAACACGATGCCGTGCGCATCGCAAAGTGCCCGCAGCGCAGTCATGAACTCCGGCGGGGCGACCACAAAACCGCCTTCGCCCTGCACCGGCTCGATCAGGATCGCCGCCACCCGCGACGGCTCGATGTCGTACTTGAACAGATGCGCGATGTCGTCGAGCGCATCGGCCACGCTGACGCCATGGTAAGCATGCGGAAAACGCGCGTGGAAAATGTCTGCCGGAAACGGTCCGAAACCGACCTTGTAAGGTGCCACCTTGCCGGTGAGGCCCATGCCCAGTAGGGTGCGGCCATGAAAGCCACCGGTAAACGCGATCACCCCGGAGCGGCCGGTATAGGCGCGGGCGATCTTCACTGCATTTTCCACTGCCTCCGCGCCGGTGCTGACGAACACGGATTTTGCCGGCCCGTTGATCGGCGCGCAGGCATTGAGCTTTTCCGCCAGTGCGATATACGGCTCGTATGGCATCACCTGAAAGCAACTGTGGACAAATGCAGCCAGTTGGCGCTCGATCGCGGCCATCACTTTGGGGTGGCGGTGGCCGGTGTTGAGTACGCCGATGCCGCCGGCAAAGTCGATGTAACGCTGGCCATCGGCGTCCCAGATTTCCGCATTCTGTGCGCGCACCGCGTAACGCTGGGTGGCATGGCCGACGCCACGGGCAACGGCGTGTTCGCGGCGTTGTTGCAACTCCTGATTGGCGCTCATCACATCGCTCCGTTGCGGATTATCAAGCACAGTGTCAAATAAAATCAACACCGCTGCAAGTCACTTCGGCGCATGCCAATGCGCCCTTGCGCAATCGGGCACGGACAGGCAGGATTTAATATTCATTCAGGAGGCGGCCATGGACGCAATTCGAACACACAATGCCTTGCGATCAGTGCTGATTGCGCTAGCGCTGGGCTTGGGGTTGTCGGTTTGGGCGCAGGCTCCTGGATCGGACGAAGCGCTGGCGCTGGCTGCGCCGATCGCTGCTGAGCCAATCCCTGAAATCACTTTGGCTGCCGCTGATGCCGCCGCCGTGCGCGAACCCAGCAATGCCGAGGCATGGGGCGGCGCCCGCAGTGGCGACGAGGCCATGTTGTCCGATCGCGTGGTCAACTATGCCATCGAAGCCAGCCTCGACCCGGACGCGCACACCATGCAAGGCCAGCAACGGCTGACCTGGCGCAACCGCAGTGCGCAACCGGTGGCTTCGGTTTACCTGCATTTGTATCTCAATGCGTTTGAAGGTCCGGGCAGCCTGTTTTTCACCGAACAGCGCGAGCGCGGCTTCGGCTTTCGCAGCGAAGTGCCGATGGATGACGGCGAGTGGGGTTACACCGAGCTCAAGCGCGTCGAGCAGGGCGGTATCGCGGTGCCGTGGCAGTTTGTACACCCCGATGGTGGCCCGGAAAGCGATCACACCGTGGTTCGCCTCGACCTGCCCGAGCCGGTGGCGCCCGGCGCCAGCACCACCCTGGAAATCGATTTCTTCAACCAGTTGCCGCGCGTGGTTGCCCGTACCGGCTACTTCGGCAGCTTTCATCTGGTGGCGCAGTGGTTCCCGAAAATTGCGGTGCTGGAATTGCCCGGCGAGCGCGGCGCTACCGCACCGCGCTGGAATGCCCACGCCTTCCATTTGCACAGCGAGTTCCATGCCGATTTTGGCCTGTTCGACGTGCGCATCACTGTGCCCGAGGGCTATCGCGTGGGCGCCACTGGCGAATTGCAGGGCGAACCCACGATTAGCGACGGCAAGGCCACCTGGCATTTCGTGCAGGGCGACGTGATCGACTTCGCCTTCACCGCCGACCAGCGCTTCGCCGAACCGCTGGTGGGTTACTACGAAGGTGAGGGCAGCCCGACGGTGACGGTGCAGGTGCTGTATCCGCCCGAATACGCCAGCAATGCAGCGCCGGTGCTCAAAGCCACCATTGATTCGCTGGACTATTTCTCGCGCACACTGGGCGCGTATCCGTATCGCACGGTCACTGCCGTCATCCCGCCGTACAACGCCGGTGAAGCGGCCGGCATGGAGTATCCGACATTTTTCACCGCGGATAGCTACGACGATGTCACCCCCGGCACCCTCAACGCCCATGGCCTGGATTTCGTCACCATCCACGAGTTCGGCCACGGCTATTTCATGGGCCTGTTGGCATCCAACGAGTTCGAAGAACCGATGCTCGACGAGGGCCTCAACGAATACTGGAACAACCGCATGTTGAGCGAACGTGGGCAGAGCGTGCCGTTGGCTAACCGCATGCTGAAGCGACTGGGTTTCAACGCCCAGTTTCCACAATTCCAGGCCGAGCGCATGGGGGCAATGCTGCGCGAGCCAGCCGATGGCATCGGTGCCAACTCCTGGGAGCGAATGTCCAGCTCCAGCTATGGTTCGGTGTATTCGCGTACCGCCACCGTGATGCGTGATCTGGAGGCGCAACTGGGCACCGAGGCCACACAAAAGGCGTTCAAGGCCTATTACGCGCGTTGGTCGTTTCGTCACCCGAGCATTGCCGATCTGCGCGAAACGCTGGCCGAGGTCAGTGGTCAACGCGCACTGGTTGAGCGCGTATTCGCGCAGCAGGTGTACGCCACCAGCAAGGTGGATGATCGCATCGCCGAGTTCAGCAGCGAGGAAGTGCTGCCGCAGCCTGGAACCCAACTGATTGACTCCAAACGCAGTGAGCTGGACAGCGATGCGATTGACGAGCAGATCAGCGCTACGCGCAAGGAATGGAAGAAGGCCAATCCCGATGCCAAAGAAGGTACTGGCCCGTATCCGTTCCTTACCCGCGTACTGGTTGCCCGCCAGGGCGCGGCAGTGCCGCAGACCTTGCGCGTGATCTTTGCTGACGGCAGCGTGGAAACCGCACGATTCGATAGCGACCAACGCTGGCAACGATTCAGTTGGAGCAAGCCGGTACGCGCGCTGTCGGTACAACTCGACCCCGAGCAGCAGCATTACCTCGATGTCAGCAAGGCCGATGATGGCCGCACGCTGGAACCGGATAAAACCCTGGCGCGGCGCTGGAGCAGCGATGCTGCCGCCTTCCTGCAAAATCTATATGCCTTGTTGGTGACCCTATGATTACGCCATTGCGTCAATCGGCCGCATCCATCGTGTTTCACAGCGCGCGCAGCATGTTGCAGTGGCGATTATTGCTGCTCTGGTTGCTGGCGTTGCTAATACCCACCGCCATTGCCGTGCTGCCGATAACGCGCCTGCTCGGCCAGCACTTTGATTACGCGGTGCAGGCACCGCAATGGGCCACGCACTTCGATGGCATCGCCTTGGCCGAACTGGTCAACGTATTTTCCGGCAACACCGGCACAGCAGTGAGTAGTGCGGTATTGCTCGGCGTGCTGTTCAGCCTGCTGCTGTCGCCATGGCTCACTGGTACCGTGTTCGTTGCGCTTCGTGCGCACACGACGCCTGGATTCACTGCCTTGCTCATCGGCGGCCTCAAGGAATACGGCCGCTTCTTTCGCATGCTGCTATGGGCATTGCTGCCGATGGGCATCGCCATGGCGATTTATGTTGCGTTGTCGGGCATGGCGGATGACTATGCCGAAAAAGCCATTCTCGAAGCAGACGCCAAACACATCGGCTGGCTGGCGCTGGCCGGTGGTGGCTTTTTCTTGTTGCTTGCGCATGCCAGCGTGGAAACTGGCCGCGCCTGGCTCGGCATCGATCAGTCCAAACACTCGGCCATTCGCGCCTGGTGGCGCGGTGGTCGGCTGTTGTTGCGGCGGCCGCTGAGCGTGCTCGGTATCTACCTGCTCAGCACCGTGATCACCGCGCTGATTTACTTGCCGTTGTTGCTGTTGCGCGCACACACCCCCGCCGTTGGTGCATTTGGCCTGCTCGGTGCATTCGTGCTTGCCCAGCTTGCCGTTGCGACAATGGCCTGGGGCCGCGCCGTTCGATTGGCTGGCCTCGGTGCATTGGTAAAGCAGCAGTTGCCGTAAGCAGGCATTGCATGGGCGCGGCTATGCGCGCTAGCCGTGCCGCACCTGGCCTTCGCCGCGCACCACCCAGCGTTCAATGGTGAGCGCGGCCAAGCCCATCGGGCCATAGGCATGTACGCGCGAGGTTGAGATGCCGATTTCGGCACCGAGGCCCAACTCACCGCCATCGCTGAACCGCGATGAGGCATTGACCATCACTACCGCCGAACGCAGGCCGTGGATGAAACGCTCGGCGGCATCGGCATCGCGGGTGGCGATCACTTCGGTGTGATCGGAGCCGTGCTGCTGGATGTGGGCGATGGCTTGATCGATATCATCGACCACGCGCACGGCCAGGATACGATCAAGAAACTCGGCGCCAAAATCGCTTTCGTTTGCCGGCACCACGCCGGCATAAATCGCGTGGGTTTGCGGGCAGCCGCGCACCTGCACGCCGAGCGCACGCAGGCGCACCACGGCGTTGGGGATGAAGGTGGCGGCGATATCGCGATGCACCAGCATCGTTTCCAGCGCGTTGCATACCGCTGGGCGGGTGGTCTTGCCGTCGATCAGCAGTTTCAGCGCCAATGCCGGGTCGGCGCTGACATCAACATACAAGTGGCAGACGCCTTTGTAATGCTGGATCACCGGCACCCGTGCGTTGTCGGTGACGAAACGGATCAGGCCTTCGCCACCGCGTGGAATCACCAGATCGATCAAGCCCTGCGCCTGCACCAACTCGCGGATGCGCTCGCGGTCGGTATCAGTAATCAGGGTGAGCGCGGCTTCGGGCACGCCGTGCGCAGCCAGCGCACCATGCAAGGCTGCGGCAATCGCCAGGTTGGAATGCAGCGCCTCACTACCGCCGCGCAACACCACGGCATTACCGGCCATCAGGCACAGGCTGGCGGCATCGGCAGTGACGTTTGGCCGGGCTTCGTAGATCATCGCGACTACGCCGAGCGGGATGCGTACACGCTGCACCCCAAGGCCGTTCGGGCGCTGCTCGCTGTGGGTGACTTCGCCCACCGGATCAGGCAACTCGGCAATCTGGTTGAGTGCGGCAACCACGGCATCCAGCCGCGACGGGTTCAGCCGCAGCCGATCGATCAGCGCCGCATTTTGTTCCGCTTCGTTGGCTGCATCCACATCGCGTGCGTTGGCGGTGAGGATGGCGTCGCGGCCATCGGCCAGCGCTTGCGCCATGGCGTGGATCAGGGCGCGTTTGGCCTCGCTGCCCATGCCGGCGACGACTTGCGCTGCCGCACGTGCGGCCTGCAGTTGTTCATTGAGGTTGGTCAAGTCGCACTCCGGGTATTCAGCAAAACAAGATCGTCACGATGCACCAGTTCGGGAGTGTAGGCATAGCCCAAGCGCACACCGATTTCGTCGCTGCGTGTGCCGATCAGGCGATTGCATTCGCTGGCGTTGTACTGGCACAGGCCGCGCGCCACCGCCACCTCGACACCGCGTTTGATATACGTTACTTGCACCGCATCGCCACGCGCGAACTCACCGTGTACCGCCACCAGGCCACGCGGCAGCAACGAGGCACCACGTTCGGCGATGGCTTTGGCAGCACCGCTATCAACCAGCAGGCGGCCGGCAGCCGGTGGCAGGTTTTTCAGCCAGGTTTTGCGTGCGGCAACGCGGCTGCGCGGGTGATCGAAACGGGTACCGATCAGGCGGTTGGTTTGCAGGGCTTCGAGCGCAACATGTGAAGTACCGTTGATCACCACGGTGGTAATGCCAGCCTCGCCGGCCCGTGCCGCGGCATCGAGTTTGGTGGCCATGCCGCCGGTGCCAACGTTGCTGCCGGCACCGCCGGCGGCAGCGCGCAGGGCTGGGGTGATCCGGCGCACGCGCAGGATCGGTTGCGCCTGTGCATCACGGCGCGGGTCGCGATCAAACAGGCCATCGACATCGGACAGCAGCACCAGCAGATCGGCCTGCATCAGAATGGCGACGTGCGCGGCCAGGTTGTCGTTGTCGCCGAGTTTGAGTTCATCGACGGCGACGGTATCGTTTTCGTTGATCACCGGCACCGCACCCAGCGCCAGCAGGCCACGCAGGGTGGCGCGCGCATTGAGATAACGGCGGCGGTTGCGCAGGTCGTCGTGAGTAAGCAACACCTGCGCCACCGGTTGATCGAAGAAGCGCTGCCACAGCGCGACCACGCCGACCTGACCCCAAGACCGCACGCCCGGCAGCGACGGCACCCGAAGACACCAGCAACACTTCGTGCCCGGAAGCGATCAGGCGTGACACCGCAAGGCCGATGGCGCTGGCATAACGCGTGCTCAAGCCACCATCACCGGCAACCAGGCTGCTGCCCACCTTGATAACGGCACGCCGCCACGGTGGCAGGCGTTGCACTTTGAAACGCGCGGTTTTCATTGTGGCGTTCAACGCCCCTTGAACGCGGGCGTGCGTTTTTCGATGAAGGCGCGCATCGCTTCGGCAAAATCTTCGGACTGCATCAGCATGCCGTTGAGGGTGGCGGCTTCGCGGTTGCCGTCTGCCACATCGGCGGCAATGCGGGCATTCATCACCTGCTTGATGCCGGCCACCACCAGCGGCGGATTGGCGGCAATGCGCGCGGCCAGCACACGGGCGGCATTGAGCAGTGCAGTGGAATCGGCAAGCATCGAGGTGACCAGACCAATGCGCGCAGCGGTAGCGGCGTCGATTTCATCGCCGGTGAGCGCCAGTTGCCGCGTCCAGGCTTCACCAATCAGATGCGGCAGCCGGGTAAGGCCGCCGAGATCGGCGACAATGCCAACATTCACCTCGCGCAATGCGAAGTGGGCGCTGGCACTGGCGATGCGGATGTCGCACGCCGCCGCCAGTTCGATACCGGCACCGATGCACCAGCCATCGATGGCGGCGATCACCGGCAAGCGGCTGGCGGCGAGCGCGGCGAAGCCACTGTGCATCTGCCGTGCCAGCGTAATGATGGCGGCACGGCCAGCGGCGCCATTGCCCAGGATCGGCTGCAATTGTGCGGCCATCGCCGGCAGATCGAGCCCGTAACTGAAATGCTCGCCACTGCCGCGCACGATGATCGTGCGCACCGCGCCGTCGGCTTCAATCTGCGCTACCGCCTGCGGCAACTCGCGCCAGAAATCCGGGCCCATGGCATTGCCACGGCCCGGGCCGAGCAAGACCAACTCGGCCACCGCACCCTGGCCCTCGATCCGCAGCGATTGCAACGTATCCATCGCGAGAATCAGTTACGCGACTGCAGCTTGGACAACAGGCGCAGAATTTCGAGGTACAGCCACACCAGGGTAACGACCAGGCCGAACGCGCCGAACCATTCCATGTATTTGGGCGCGCCGGCCTCGGCGCCTTTTTCTATGAAATCGAAATCCAGCACCAGGTTCAGCGCAGCCACCACCACAACCACCGCGCTGAAGCCAATGCCCAGCAGGCCGTTGTCGTGGATGAAGCCGATCGAATGGCCGAAGAAACCCATCACGATATTGGCCAGATACAGCAGTGCGATGCCGCCGGTTGCGGCAACCACGCCGAGCTTGAAGTTTTCGGTGGCGCGGATCAGGCCGCTGCGATAAGCCATCAGCAACGCGGCCAGGGTGCCGAAGGTGAGGCCTACTGCCTGCATCACGATGCCGGGGTATTTAGCTTCGAAGATTGCCGAGATGCCGCCAATGAAGAAGCCTTCAAGCAGGGCGTACAGCGGTGCAGTGATGGGTGCCCAGGTTTTCTTGAAGATGGTGACCATGGCAACGATGAAACCGCCGATGGCACCCACCAGCACCATCGGCATGATTGCAGCCGTTGATTCGGGGCCGCTATACAGGCTCCAGGTGTAGCCGGCGGTGAGCAACACCAGAAACAACAGGAACGCGGTCTTGTTGACGGTGCCATTGATGGTCATCGCGCTGTCGCCGGCACCGACGACGCGGCCGCTGCTGGCATCAAGGAAAGTATTGGCGTTGAGTGCCGGATTGCCACTGCGCATGGGAAGTAACCTTGTTGTCGGGATTCGTGCGCCTATCGTATCGGTAGCGGTGGGCAAGCACCAGCACAGCGAACGCAAGGCGATGTTTGGGCAGGCGAGCAGTTGATCCGTTGCATTGCCGCCGCGCGTAGAGCCTGCCCCTGGCTTGAACGGGTGGCAGGCTACTTGTGCGGGCGGCTACGGCACGGGTGGATGCGCGGCGCACAGAGCGCGTTTTTGTTCGATGTTGAGGCGTTTGATGACGGCCTCGGCGCGAGTGGCGCTGCTGCGGTTGGGGTGCTCAATCACCGCGACGATGCGCTGCGGCGGATGGGCGCGGGTGTAGCGCGCGCCTTTGCCGGCGGCGTGTTGCGCAAAGCGGCGTTGCACATCAACGGTAATGCCGGTGTACAGGCTGCCATCACGGCATTGCAGCAGGTACACGAACCAGGCCACGTCAGTCGCCTAGGCCGACGCCGTTGGCCCAGTCGGCGCGGGCGATCTGGCAATCCTCACCGCCCATCGCAAACTCGCGGCAGATCGTTGGCCGCTGCGGGTAAATCGAGCAGCACATGTTGTGGCGATCAAGCGCCGCGCACCAACCGTCATCGGCTTTGGCCATGGCCATCATGCCGTGCCGGTCTTCGGCAATGTAACGCGCCGGTGGTGCGTCGCCGGGCATCAGCAACACGGTCATGCGGCAACACACGGCGGCGCATCTATCGCAGCCAATGCTGGCGTCAATCAGGCTCACGGTTGTTGGCGCACCGGTATCGGCACATTGCACAATTCGACATGGCCGACCGGGCTGATGAACCAGTCCTCGCGGCGGTTGCGGCGCGCGTCGATCAGTTGCGCGAAGCTGGCGCTGTCGGTACGCATCACCTGCAGCTTGCTGCGCTCGGCTGCGGGTACATCACTGGCAAGGCGCAGATGCGGAATGCTGAGGCGTTGCTCGGGTTTTTCGTAGAACCCCAGCGGGCCGCTGCCGCGCGGCAGGGTGGATAGCCATTGCATGCCGTCGAGCACGCGCCCGACCACGGTGATGTTGCGATCCAGATGACGCGGGGCGTGGCCGATCACCACATATAACTCGGCGCCGTTGCTGCTGTCGGCGGCGGCATCGCGGCCGGCACCAACCATGCCGTAGCAATGGGTCAACCAGATGCGGCCGCTGGCTGGGTCGTGCCCCACTGGAAAGCCCTGGCTCCAGCCCACCTGTGGGGCGTAGATATCACCATCGCTGAGCGCGGTGAAGGGCAGGCCGTCGGCGCTGCGGTCGAACTCGGCCGGGAGATGGGTTTTCGCCGGTGCCAGCGGCCGTGCCTGGTCGCTGCCGGCGCTGCCATCGCCCCACTGCACCACGTAGTTGTCCTGTGCGCGCAGGATGCTCAGGCCATCCCAGTAGCCGTTGTGGGCGAGGGTGCTGATGTTGCGCGCATGCGCCGGGGCGAAATCGGCTGCCAGTTCGATCACCACTCGGCCAGCGGGGAGGTCGAGATACAGCGTGCGTGCCGGGTCGGGATTGCGCCAGGCATCTGCCGGGGCATTGGCCAGCACCTCGGCAGTGGTGGCTGGTGTTGGCGCGCTGGCGTGCAATGGCAGGACGGCGGCAAACGCCAAGCTGAGCAAAATGCGATTTCGGATCATGGCAATTCAAACCCCGCGCGTCGTAGCAACTGGCAAAGTGCAATCAGCGGCAACCCGATCAGGGCGGTCGGGTCGTCGCTGCGGATGTGTTCGAACAGGCTGATGCCGAGGCCTTCGGCCTTGAAGCTGCCGGCGCAATCCAGTGCTTGTTCGGCGGCGATGTAGCGGCTGATTTCGGCGTCGCTCAATGTGCGTAATTGTGCATGGGTGATGTCGAGCGCCTGCCAGCAGGCGGTGCTGGCGGCATGGCTGAGACACAGCGCGGTATGAAAGCGCAGCTCACGGCCGGATGCGGCACGCAGTTGCGTGTGCGCTCGTTCGCTGCTGCCGGGTTTGTCGAGCACGCTGTCAGCGCATTGCGCCACCTGATCGGAGCCAATCACCCAGGCATCAGGCTGGCGTTGCGCGATGATCTGCGATTTGGCTTTGGCCAGGCGCTGCGCACGCTCGCTGGCGGGTTCGCCGGGTAGCGCAGTTTCATCGACATCCGGTTGCACTACGTCAAATGGCAGGCGCAGCCGTGCCAGCAGTTCGCGGCGATAGGCGGAGGTGGAGGCGAGGATGAGCCTGGGCATGGATGGGGTTTGTCGATGGTTGCATGGTGGTTGGCCGCTACGTTAGCCCACATGGGGATTGTGTGAAAGCGCGGTGATGAATTGTAATCATCGCGCGTTGTGAATCGCAGCCGTATGCCTTTGGCCAATGCTTGGCATTGGTGCGCAGGGCAGAACAGCGATCTGCCTGCCAATTTGCATGCAAGGTGATGGCGTCAATCAGTAACCTGATTAGTGTCGAACCTCAGCTGACTTTGCCCCTCTCCCCACGGGAGAGGGGTTGCAGAGGGTTCAACGTAAGCGTGACGATAATTTCCTTGCGCCGCACCCTCATCCGGCCCTTCGGGCCACCTTCTGATGGAGCTACCAGCCAATCGACTAGGCGGCAAAGCCGCCAAGTCGCTGGTTGTCCCGGTGGGAGAAGGATTCACAGCGCGTCACAGCTGAGGTTCGACACTAATCAGGATCAGTAAACAATTTGCTCAGCCCGGAGATGCGCAAGCGCCATCGCCGCACACTCCGCCCGATTCCGGCAGGGTGAGGGCTTGAGCTGGAGCGATGCCGCACCGATATACGGTTACCATGAACACAATGATTTATTGGTGATCGAGGACGGCATGGAGTTCAAGGATTACTACACAGTGCTTGGTGTTGAGCCGGGTGCGGGCGAGACGGAAATCAAGACGGCATACCGGCGACTGGCGCGTAAGTACCATCCGGACGTGAGCAAGGAAGCAGGTGCTGAGGATCGCTTCAAGTCGATCAATGAGGCTTACGAGGTGCTGCGCGACAGCGAAAAACGTGCGCAGTATGACCAGTTGCGCGCACGCGGTTTTCGGCCCGGAGAAGATTTTCGCCCGCCGCCGGGATATCACGGGCATGGTGCGCCGGAATATGGATTCGATGCCGGTGAAGGCGCCGGTTTCAGCGATTTCTTCGAGTCGCTGTTTGGCAGCCGCAATCGTGGCGGACATACCGCTTCCGGGGAAGCTGGCAGCGATTTGCAGGCGCGCTTGGCAATATCGCTGGAGTTGGCTTTTTCTGGTGGTAGCCAGCGTATCGACGTCAACGGCCGTACGCTCGAGGTGAAAATACCGGCCGGTGTGCGCCCAGGGCAGGTCATTCGGCTAGCTGGCCAGGGTAATCGCGGTCGCGTGCGCAATGGCGATTTGCGCCTGGAGATCGAATACCGGGCGCATCCCGAGTTCGAGGTTGATGAACGCAATATTGTATATGTACTGAGCGTGGCGCCTTGGGAAGCCGCCTTGGGTGCCACGTTGACGGTTTCAACCTTGGGTGGCCCAGTTGAGCTCAAGGTGCCGGCGGGCAGTGATGCCGGGCGCAAGCTGCGCTTGCGCGGTCGCGGGTTGCCGGGCACGCCGCCGGGTGATCAGATCATTGAACTGGAAATCCGCACCCCGGAGGCGCGCAACGAGGTTGAGCGCGCTGCGTACAAGCAGTTTTCCCGTGCGTTTGCGGATTTCGATCCGCGCGCTGATTGAGGTTCCCCGTGCTCAGCCCGGCAGCAATTCCGCAATCACCTTGACCAGCGCTGCCTCGTTGAAGGGCTTGGTCAGGTAGGCCTTGGCGCCTTGCCGCAGGCCCCACACCTTGTCGGTTTCCTGGTCCTTGGTGGTGACCAGCACGATCGGAATATGCGCCGTGGTGGGGTCTTTGGCGATCAGCCGGGTGGCCTGAAATCCGTTGAGATTGGGCATCACCACATCCATCAGGATCAGGTCAGGCAATTCTTTCTTGGCCACTTCAACACCGGCGGCACCATCTTCTGCGGCCAGTGCTTCGTGACCGAGTTTTTCGATAATTCGCTTCATGCCCATTGCCTGCGACGGGGAATCATCAACGACCAAAATACGTGCCATGCGGCAGCTCTCCCAAGTTCTGGTACTGATTGTAGCGGCGCACACGCCGAAGTCCAGCCAAACGTATCAGTGGCGAACCAGTGTGCGCCCGAACGAACCACCCGAGAGCATGGTGTTGAACACGCTCGGGAGCTCTTCCAGGCCGACTTCACGGGTGCAGATGGTTTCCAGGTGTGCCGGCTTCCAGTCGCTGGCGAGGTGCGCCCAGACCGCATCACGGTGCGGGCGGCCGGTGCCGGCTGAAGCGATGCCAAGCAAGGACACGCCGCGGATGATGAACGGCATCACCGTGGTGGCCAACGCGGCACCTCCAGCCAGGCCACAACTGGCGATATTGCCGTAAGGCGAGATTACACGGGTCAGGCCGGCGAGCATTTCATCGCCGACGTTGTCGATTGCGCCGGCCCATAACGGGCTTTCCAGCGGCCGTTGCCCCCAATGCAGGTCGTGGCGTGAAACCACCTGTTTGGCGCCCAGGCCGGTGAGGAAGTCGAGCTGTTCAAACTTGCCGGTGATCGCGTGTGCGTCGTAGCCGGCGCGGGTGAGGATGTCGATGGCGAGCATGCCGACGCCGCCGCTGGCGCCGGTGACCACCACCGGGCCCATTTCCGGGGTTTGGCCGTTTTCCTGCATGCGCAGCAAGGCCAGCGCGGCAGTGAAGCCTGCGGTGCCGAGGATCATCGATTCACGCAAACCGAGGCCATTGGGTAGGGCAATGACCCAGTTGGCATCGAGGCGAACATAATCGGAATAGCCGCCGTCGCGGGTTTCCGACAAGCCGCAGCCGGTACACAACACCGGATCGCCTTCACGAAAGCGCGGGTCGGTTGACGCCACCACATGGCCGGCAACGTCGATACCGCCAACCAGCGGGTACTGGCGCAGGATCGGTGCCTTGCCGCTGCCAGCGAGTGCATCCTTGTAATTCACGCTGGAATATTCAGCGCGCACCACCACTTCGCCGGCGGCGAGATCATCCAGGCTGATTTGCTCCACCAGCGAGCGATGGCCATGGCTGTCGTTGTGGATGCGAAAGGCGCGAAAGGTGTTGGGGATGGTCATGGGGCTCTCCTATGGCTGGTTGATTGGCATCAACGATCACGCTGGCAGATCGCCCACAGGGTGGGCTCCTACAGGTGAGCGCAACCGCTTTTTGTAGGAGCCCACCCTGTGGGCGATCTTTGCGAACCCATTGGCATCAGTTGGCCTTGTGAATGGCGCGCTTGTCCACCGCCAGCGCGGCCTCGTGTACCGCCTCGCTCAGTGTCGGGTGGGCGTGAACGATGCGCGCCAGATCTTCGGCAGCGCCGTGGAACTCCATCGTCACCACCGCCTCAGCGATCAGCTCGGATACGTTGGGGCCGCACATGTGTACGCCGAGCACGCGATCGGTTTCGGCATCGGCAATCACCTTGACCATGCCGGCGGTTTCGTTCATCGCCACCGCGCGGCCGATGGCGGCAAACGGGAAAGTGCCGATGCGATACTCGATGCCATCGTCCTTGAGCTGGGCTTCGGTCTTGCCGACCCAGGCAATTTCCGGCTCGGTGTAGATCACCCACGGAATGGTGTCGAGATTGATATGGCCAGGCAGGCCGGCAATCAACTCGGCAACGGCAATGCCTTCTTCGCTGGCCTTGTGCGCCAGCATCGGCCCGCGCACGCAGTCGCCTACCGCCCATACGCCATCGACGCCGGTGTGGCCATGTTCGTCCACTTCGATCTGGCCGCGCTCGCTCAAGCGCACGCCGCAGTCGTCGGAAAGCAAGCCTTTGGTGGCCGGGCGCCGGCCCACCGCGACCAGCAGTTTGTCGAACTGTGCGCTGTGCTCGTTCTTGCCGTCGTTGTAAGTGACGTGAACCACGTTTTTCTTCACCGCAACGGCACTGACCTTGGCACCGAGCTGGATATCGAGGCCCTGCTTCTTGAACTCGCGTGCCGCCACTTTGGCAATGTCGGCATCGGCAGCAGCGAGGAAGTCGGGCAGGGCTTCGAGCACGGTAACCTCGCTGCCAAGCCGGCGCCAGACGCTACCCAGCTCAAGCCCGATCACGCCAGCACCGATCACGCCGAGGCGCTTGGGCACTTTGTCGAAATCCAGCGCGCCAGCGTTGTCGACCACATGCTTGCCGTCGAACTTGGCGAACGGCAGCTCGATCGGAATCGAACCCGCCGCCAGAATTACGTTGGTGGCACTGTAGGAGGTCGTCTTGCCGTCATGACCCTTGACCGTGACCACCCGATCCGCCTGCAAGGTGCCGAAGCCGGGCAGATGGGTGACCTTGTTGGCCTTGAACAGCGCGCTGATGCCACCAGTGAACTGCTTGACGATCTTGTCCTTGCGGCCAACCATCACCCCGACATCGATCCTGGCATCGCTGGCGCTGATGCCGTGGTCCTTGAAGCTGTGCTGCAGGTTGTGGAATTGTCGCGATGAATCGAGCATGGCCTTGGACGGAATGCAGCCGATATTGAGGCAGGTGCCACCCAGCGCTGGTTTGCCATCCTTGCCGACAAAGGCATCGACGCAGGCGGTGGACATGCCCAGTTGCGCGGCGCGAATGGCCGCCACGTAGCCACCGGGGCCACCGCCAATAACGATTACATCGAAATGCTTGATATCCATTGCCAATCCCTATGTGCGTGTAACCCCTCGCCCTCCGGGAGAGGGCAGGGGGTGAGGGGTAGAATCCGCGCGGCTCAACGACCAGGCGCCGTTACAGGCCCAGCAACATCCGGTGCGGGTTTTCCAGCTGATTCTTGATATCGACCAGGAACAGCACCGCATCCTTGCCGTCGATGATGCGGTGATCGTAACTGATCGCGATGTACATCATCGGCGCCGCCACCACCTGACCATTCTCGACGATGGCGCGTTCCTTGATTGCATGCATGCCCAGGATGGCGGACTGCGGCGGGTTGACGATCGGCGTGGAGAACAGCGAGCCGAAGGTGCCGCCATTGGTGATGGTGAAGGTGCCGCCCTGCAGGTCGTCCATGGTCAAGCCGCCGTCGCGGGCTTTTTTCGCGTAGTCGGCGATGGCGCGCTCGATATCGGCAAAGCCCATGCGCTCGGCATTGCGCAGTACCGGCGTCACCAGACCCTTGTCGGTGGATACCGCCACTGAAATATCGGCGTAGCCGTGATAGATCACGTCTTCGCCATCAACCGAGGCGTTGACCACCGGGTAGCGTTGCAACGCATTGGCGGCGGCCTTGACGAAGAAGCTCATGAAACCGAGCTTGATGCCGTTGGCACTGGCAAACGCCTCGCCCTGCGCTTTGCGCATGGCCATCACTGCGCCCAGATTCACCTCATTGAACGAGGTCAGCATGGCGATCGAGTTCTTGGACAGCATCAGGCGTTCGGCGATGCGCTTGCGGATGCGCGTCATCGGCACCCGCTCCTCGGGACGCGCGCCGCCGCCCTTGACCACGCGCACCAGGTCTTCCTTGGTGACTTGGCCACGGCGACCGGTTCCTTCGACCGATTTGGCATCGATACCGTGCTGCTCGGCAACACGCCGCCCGGCCGGCGAGAGGTCGGCGTTGTCGGCTGGTTTGGCGGCAGCGGCGGGCTTGTCGGCAGCTTTTGGCTCGGGCTTTGCCTCGGTCTTGTCGGCGGTCTTGGTTTCGGCGGGTGCGGCGCCTTCTTCGATCACCGCGATGATTTCATCGCTGGTCACGGTGTCGCCGCTCTGGCGCTTGATTTCCTTGAGCACGCCGTCCACCGGCGAGGGCACTTCCAGCACCACCTTGTCGGTTTCCAGATCAACCAGATTTTCATCGCGGCTGACGCGATCGCCTGCCTTCTTGTGCCAGCTGGCGATGGTGGCGTCGGAAACCGATTCGGGAAGAACAGGTACTTTTACTTCGATGCTCATGAACGATGTCCTTGCGCGTTGGGCGTGGCGAGAGGCAAAAAGAGTCAGTCGGCGCTTTCGCCGTGATTGGGGGAGCCGGTGAGTGCATCTTCAACCAGCGCGGTCTGTTCGCTAACGTGAGTCTTGAAATGCCCCGCAGCCGGCGCCGGTGAGCGCGCGCGGCCGGCATAATGCAGCGCCTGTTTGGGTTGCAGGCAGGCGCGCAGATGATGCTGGACCTGGTACCACGCACCCTGATTCATCGGCTCTTCCTGACACCAGACCAGATCAGAGGCGGCTGGATAACGCTTGATCTGCTCTATCAGCAGCGGGCGCGGGAATGGGTACAACTGCTCGACACGCACGATGGCAACATCGGTGATACCGCGTTTTTGTGCTTCTTCGATCAGATCGAAATACACCTTGCCCGAACAGGCCACCACGCGCTTGACCTTTTTTGCGTTGCCGGCGGTGCTGTCGGCGATCACGGTCTGGAAGCCGCC
This sequence comes from Lysobacteraceae bacterium, assembly GCA_030681035.1. GTDB lineage: Bacteria > Pseudomonadota > Gammaproteobacteria > Xanthomonadales > Xanthomonadaceae. Next base: position 49,262 of record JAUXUI010000062.1, read on the forward strand.
CTCGGCGAGTTCGGCCAGCGATGACACCGCCAGCTTGTGGCGCAGCAGCGATTTGGGGCTCATCACCACCAACGGCTTGCGGGTGCTGCGCTTCATCTGCCGGCGCAGCAAATGGAAAATCTGTGCTGGCGTGGTCGGTACGCAGACCTGCATGTTGTCCAGCGCCGAGAGTTGCAGGAAGCGCTCCAGCCGCGCCGAGCTGTGTTCCGGGCCCTGGCCTTCGTAACCGTGCGGCAGCAACAGCACCAGCCCGCACAAACGGCCCCATTTGGCTTCGCCGGAACTGATGAATTGATCGATCACCACCTGCGCGCCGTTGGCGAAGTCGCCGAACTGGCCCTCCCAGATCACCAGCGAGGACGGGTCGGCGGTGCTGTAGCCGTATTCAAACGCCATCACGGCTTCTTCGGACAGCAACGAGTCGATGATGGTGACGCGCTCGGGATTCTCGACCAGTGCGCGCAGCGGCATCACGGTGTCGCCGGTTTCCTGATCGTGCAGCACGGCGTGGCGGTGGAAGAAGGTGCCGCGCCCGGAATCCTGCCCAACCAGACGCAGCTTGACGCCTTCGCTGATCAGGCTGGCATAGGCCAGGTTTTCAGCAAAGCCCCAGTCGCCCTCAAGTTTGCCGGCCGTCATTTGCATGCGGTCGGCGTAGATCTTGGCCACCCGTGGATGCAGTTTCAGCGTGTCGGGCACGGTGTTTATTTTTGTTGCCAGTTGCGTGAGCGTGGCCAGCGCAATGCGGGTATCCACCGGCGTTGCCAGGGTGCCGTGCAGGTACGGGTGCCAGTCCACTGCCAATGCGTCGGCGGCGGGAGGTGCCAGATCGACATCGATATCGCCGCGATCAAGGCCGTCGCGCACCCCATCCACGATCACCTTGGCCTCGCCATCCTTGAGCACGCCGGCCTTGAGCAGTTGCTCGGCATACAACTCGCGCGTGGTCGGGCGGCTGCGGATATTGCGATACATCAATGGCTGCGTCGCCGATGGCTCATCGGCCTCGTTGTGGCCGTGGCGGCGGTAGCAGACCAGATCGATGACCACATCCTTGCGGAATTGCTGGCGGAAATCGAAGGCAAGCTCGGTGCAAAACGCCACCGCTTCGGGATCATCGCCATTGACATGCAAAATCGGTGCGCCAACCATCTTGGCGACATCGGTGCAGTACAGGGTGGAGCGGGCATCGTCGGTGCGGCTGGTGGTGAAGCCGACTTGATTGTTGATGACGATATGCACGGTGCCGCCAACGTCGAAGCCCCGCGCCTGCGACATCTGCAACAGTTCCATGCCAACGCCCTGGCCGGCGAATGCGGCATCGCCGTGGACCAATACCGGCATCACCTGATTGCGCTCGACATCACGGCGGCGGGTCTGCCGCGCGCGTACCGAACCGGCAACCACCGGGTTGATGATTTCCAGATGCGACGGGTTGAAGCCCAGCGCCAGATGAATCTGCCCGCCTGCGGTTTTCACATCCGAGCTGAAACCCATGTGGTATTTCACATCGCCCGAATGGGTCGGTGATTCGTGTTCGAACTTGCCCTCGAACTCGGCAAACAACAGGTGCGGCGGCTTGCCCATGATGTTGATCAGCACGTTCAGGCGGCCACGATGGGCCATGCCGATCACCACTTCTTTCAAACCGGCGCTGCCGGCGCGCTGCACCAGGGTATCCACCAAGGGGATCAGGCTGTCGCCGCCTTCCAGCGAAAAACGCTTCTGGCCGGTGTATTTGGTGTGCAGGTAGCGCTCAAGCCCTTCGGTGGCGCTCAGTTTGGCGAGGATGCGACGTTGCTGTGCCTCGGTGAAATCGAACTTCCCGGCGGTACGCTCCAGTCGTTCATACAGCCAACGCCGTTGCGGCGCGTCGGTGATATGCATGAACTCGGCGCCGATGGTGCTGCTGTAAGTGGCACGCAGGTGCGCCAGCAGCGCCTTGAGCGGCATCCGCGCCGGGCCGCCAAATACGCCGGTCTCAAACTCGGTGTTGAGGTCGGCATCGGACAGCCCATGGAACGGCAAGTCCAGATCCGGCGCGTCGGGCTTGGCCGCCATGCCCAGCGGGTCGAGATCGGCACGCAAATGGCCGCGTGAGCGGTAAGCGGTGATCAGCTTGAGTGCGCCACCCTGTTTGCGCGATACCGTCGCATCCGGGCAATCGGAGCCACGCGCCGCATCGGCGGCGGCGCGCTGAATGCCCGCCACCACTGCCGAGTGCGGCACGTCGCCGGCCTCGCGGCCTTTCAGGCCGTCGAACCAGGATTTCCATTTGGGCCCGACGCTGGCCGGATCGGCGAGGTAGTCCTCGTACAGATTCTCGACGTAGCTGGCATTGCCACCGGAAATGAAGGAGGTTTGCGCGAACTGCTTGATGAGGCTTTGCACGGTGTTGGCCCGGGCCTTTGGGTTGTGAAGGAACCTCATGAAACCTGCTGCGCGACTCGATTGCGGCGTTGCGCGGTGCTCGGAATCCTCATGTACGCGAATGTACACTGCGGTTCCTGCGCTCCGTGCGCCTTGCACTCAGGCCGCTCGCTACGGTTTCAAGAGGTTCCTTGAGTTTAACTGATTGATTGGTTTATGAAAAAAATTATTGCCACTTCATTTCGCGGCAGCGCAACATTATAGCCATTGTGCGCCGGGTGTTCACTGGGGGAATCTTGCGATTTGGCGTGCCGCTGTGACCGGCGCCACACGCAGAGGTTCAATCCCGATTTTTCGTGTAGGAACTGGTGCTTCTGTGGGAGCCGGCCTGCCGGCGAACGATGCCGCGAAGCTTCGCGCGCAGGCGCGCTCCCACGGAAGCGGTGAACGTCTCCTGTAGGAGCGCACCCTGTGCGCGACCGTAATCCCACCTTCAACGCGTAACCGGGTCGCCCACACAGGGCTCTTACAGGGGCAGAGCATCGCTTTAGTTGTAATTTTTTCGCATCAGATTGCCAGCACCCGAAACTCGTTGCACAACCGGCTGCGTTCCCATACCGGCGCGAAGGTGTTGCCCAGTTGCCGCGCACGGGCCGGGGCGCAAGCGCTGGCCTCGCCCTCGTAACGCGAGCCCAGCGGCCGATGGTAGAAGCCACCCTGGTCGGAAAACAGATACGCACCGGCATATTGGCGATCAACCGGCTCGCTCGGCGAGCGGAATGCAAAACGGCTGGGTAATCGCTGCGCGAGTGTCAGCAGCGGATGGCCGGCCTGCACCACTTCGATGGGATCATGCACGAGCAGGCGCACCTCGGCATGTGGATAGGCGGTGGCAAAGCGACGCAGTGCCGCCAGTACTTCGGTGTGCGCCAGCAGGTCGGGATCGAGATCGCGGCTGTAAATGCCCAACTCGCTGCGCGCGCCATTGATGATCGCGCAGGTAATTTCGATGGCCTGTGCCAGTGAATCCACGGCGCTCGCCGGGGTGCTCGTGGGCCTTGGCGTACCGATACTGGCGACCCGCGTCATCGGATCGAGTGCCTTGCGCATGGCTTGATGGTGGATGCCGGCTTCCATGAACGGTTCGCCGTAGGCAACAAACCCGGCGCGGTGGTAGAAACCGATGGCATCGACCTGGGCGTTGAGGCTGACTTCGGGCCAACCCCGGCTGCGCGCGATGTCGATCAGGTTTTGCAACAGCGCGTCGCCGACGCCGCGACCACGCCACTCGGCGACGACCGCCATCCGCCCGATTTTGCGCTCCGGGGTGAGGCGCGCGGTGCCAATTGGCCGTTGTGCGTTATCGCGTGCCAGCACATGGCTGCTGAGTGGATCGAGCGCGTCCCATTCCTCTTCAATAGGCACTTGCTGTTCCAGCACAAACACCGTCTCGCGCACCGCTCGCAATGCGCCGAGGTCGCTGTGGTAATCGGCGGGGGTGATGAAAAAATCGTTTTCGATCATGAACGCAACCTTGGTTTTCGTTGCAGTTGATACCAGCCACGCGCCAACAATTGGCGCAAAGCCAAATGGCCATCATTGTCGAGTGCAGCAAACACCGCGGCGTTGATTGGCTGCGCTGCTGCCAATGCGCTGGCTGAGCGCAGGCCCATGGCCCAGCTTTCACCGGCAACGAACAAGAGGCCACGCCGACCATTGCGGGTCCAGGCGCTGCGTGCAAACGGATGGCGCGTCAGTACGCGGCCCTCGCCCAGCAGCTTGGCCAGTGCTTCGCTGGTTTTCGCTTTGGCACCGGCATCGGGGAGCGCTGCGCTGCGGTAACGGGTGATGAACTTGCCAAACCAGTCGCGCAAGCTGCGCTCATCCAGTGATCCCAGCGGCCCCAGCGCGGTGCGCAATCGCGCCATCGCCGCCGCGTCGATCTCGAAGGGGTCTTTGGCCGGTGCCATATCCGGGTCGCGGTAGCGCTCGCTTTCCGTCATCGCTTCGGCCAGATGTTCGGCCAGATCGCTGACCAGTTCACCGGCCGCCGGTGCGCGCATGCCCACCGAAATGGTCAGGCAGGCATCCTCCGCTTCGCCGTGGTGCGGCATGCCCGGCGGCAGGTACAGCATGTCACCGGGTTGCAGCAGCCAGTCGGCATCGGGCGTGAAGTGCTGGAGCAGCTTGAGTTCACTATCGCTGCGCAAGCGGGTGTCGGCATTGGCGCGGCTGTCGATCTGCCAACGGCGGCGGCCGTGCGCCTGCAACAGGAACACATCGTATTGATCGACGTGTGGCCCGACCGAGCCACCGGGTTCGGCAAAGCTGATCATGATGTCGTCGATCCGCCAGCGTGGCAAAAACCCGAAGGCATCGAGCAGTGGCGCCACATCGGCATCCCACTTGTCCACATCTTGCACCAGCAGGCTGCAATCGCGCTCGGGCAAGCTGGTCAAATCACTTTCGACGAACGGCCCGCACTGCAGATGCCAGCGCGACTGCGCCGGGTCATCGCCAGCGGCCAGCCGCTCGCGGCGTACGATGCGTGCCATCGCCGCCGGCTCGCAGGCCAGCCCGGCCAGCTCATCAGGCGAAATCGGCGACACAAATCCCGGGAATGCATTGCGGATCAACAGCGGCCGGCGCTGCCAGTAACGCGCGAGGAATTGTGCCGGCGACATGCCCAGTGGCGATTGGCCACGTGCGTCAATTTCAATCGGGGGTGCTGAGTTCATGCCGGTATTGTAGAACGCGGATGGGCGAAGCATGGCGTCCGCAAACGCGCCTCGAAGCACCCCTGTAGGAGCCCACCCTGTGGGCGACCGAGCGAAGCAAAGGCGTAGCTCGCGCAGCGAGCGCTATCGCGAAGCGAGAGACCGTCATGTCGCTGTGTTGCGCCACCTGTCGCCCACAGGGTGGGCTCCCACAGAAACCCATTGCGTCTGCCGCGAAGCGATTGCTGGCAGGCTCGGTCCGCAACGGCAATACGAAGCACCGGATCAATCCGCCTTTTGCAGTGCCTGATACGGAAGTGCAGTGGAATGCGTTTGGCAAAGTCAGGGTTGCACGAATGGATTGGGTAGAAGCCGCAAGCGGCGGTTCTGCCATTTAATGCTGAACCAGCCAAACACCGCGATCATCGTCCAAACCATTATCACGACGATTGGCATCGCATCGAGATTGCTCAGAGCGGCCAGAAAACCAGAACCGAATGCGAGTACCAACAATCCGATCAGGCTGATGAATGCGAATGTCAAGGGCGCAGATTGGCGAGCCAGTGCCGACAACGCGGCTGCATGCAGCAGCGGCTGGCTCATTGTTGCGATCACCATCATCCACACAAACCAGCGACTTGATGCATCGGTGAACAGTGCGAAAATCATCAGCAGGGCAAGGGTCAATACCATGCTTGTTGCCGTTGTACGCAGGCATAACATGCTGATCGCATGTGTCAGCGCCTGGCCGTTTGGCAAGCCCGGTAGCAGCGGCAGTTCAGCGCGCTCTGCGCTGATGTTGCTGTGCATGGCGCGTAGGCGCATGGCTGGCGCAAAACCGCTCGCGAGCATGAGCATGGCGCTGAATGGGCCGGTGACTCCCGGCGAGAGTGGATCGTTGATCGACAATGCGCCCCAAAACACTAGGATCAGAATGATCGGCATTTGTTGCCGCAATAAACCGCGCCAGCCGATGAAGTGAAAAGGCGCGCCAAGCAACTGGCGCAGTATCGCAGTGTGGCCATGACCTGCGTTGTCAGGCAACTGCGGCGAAGCCGCAAGCCAGGCTCCAAACACGTCTTTTGGCGCAGTCGATGCCGTGCTGCTGGTCCAAAAACTGCTCCCCGTAGTGGCAATCAACTGAATTGCGGTCGGTTGCTGCCATGCAGGTGCAGCAATGCCACGTCGGCGCAGCCACAGCCACAATAGTGCGCAGAAACTTGCCAGCGTTGGCGCCAGATATGGCCAGGGCGGATCGGCCATTAGCGCGTCGAGCAACGCATCCGGTGCAGGGTGCGTCTTCAACATGCCGGCGGCAGCGATCCACGCGAGGAAAGTCCAAGGCGGCAACAATGAAAACAACAGACCCGCCATTGCCACCGTGCCGAGGATCCACAGACTTTCGAAAACGGGTGCGTGAACCGCTGCGGCGAGTATCAACGAGGGCAGCACTACGGTAACGACGAATTGTCCGCACAAGCCGCACCAGACCATGTATGTGTCACGCGGGATGCATATGGCAGTGAATGCGACGCTGAAGGCCAGTATGCGTGACGCGATGAACATCCACCAAAAGAACAGCCCTGTGCTGGTGAGGACATATGCCATGAATTGCCGGCTTTGCCCTTCCATTGGGTTTTGGGTGATGGCGATGAAAATTCCGAGACTCATCAACACAGTCATGAAGGCGCCAGCCGCCGCCGCGCCACCACGCCGTCCACCCAGGACATGCCGATTGATGGCGATCACATCGCGGTAGCTCATCGTGCCACCTCAATGAACAGGTCTTCCAAGCCGAGGGCAGCGAACTGCGCATCCGGCGTTTGCGTCAGTGCTGGCCATGAATCGTCGACACGTTGCAGCACCAGTGCGAGGCGGCCATCGTCGAGGTAGCGTCGGGACATTTCGCCGGCAACGGTGCCGGGCGGTTGCCCCGCACTGTGAGGCAAGATGACGCGTCCGATCCGCTCTTTGGTTTCATCCAGGCTGCTGTGCAACAACAACCGTCCGTGGTGCAGAAAGGCAACATGCGACGCGACGCGTTCCAGGTCTGACACGATGTGTGTGGAAAACAGCACACTGGTGCCAGCGTCGGCGGCGCGCGCGACGATTTCACGCAGCAGTTCACGTCGTGCTATCGGGTCCAATGCCGCCGCAGGCTCGTCAAGCACCAGTAGATCAGGTTGCGCGGCGAGCGCACGAATCAATGCAACACGCTGGCGCTCGCCCGGTGACAACTTCGCCAGCATCTGCGTGGGATCGATTTCCCATTTTACCAGCATGGTTTTGACCCAGGCGCGATCCCATCGACGATACAAACGCCCGACCAGATCGAGCATGGCGTCAACGCGCATCCAGGCAAATGCTTCGGGCTGTTGCGGCACGTAGGCGAGTCGATCTTTGATGTGGTCGTCGAGATGCAAGGCGGTCTGCCCCATGACCAAACTGGAACCACCATCCGGAAGCTGCAAACCCAGAAGGCAACGCAAAAGGGTGGTTTTGCCAGCGCCATTGCGCCCAATCAGGCCAAGCACACTGCCGGCTTCGAGTTCCAGATGGATTCCTTCGAGTATGGTGCGTTTGCCGTAGCGTTTGCTCAGGTTGCTTGCCAGCAGCGGTGCGGGTGAACATTGCAGTGGAATCGCGTTCATGCGTCTTTCTCCAGCATGGATTGCAGATGTGTCAGGACTGTGGCCGTTGGTAGTTCGAGGTCGTGCGTCTGCTGGACGACGGCAGCAAGCGCGGGTTCTATTTGCCGCAAGCGTTCGGTAACCGGCTGGCTGCGCCGCACTTGCGCGCTGATCACCATGCCTTTGCCACGCAAACGCTCCAGCATGCCTTCGGATTCGAGCAAGCTATAAGCTTTGGATACCGTCATCGGGTTGATCACATGCGCGGCAGCCATGTCGCGCACCGAGGGCAGCATGGTGCCTTCGGTAACTTGTCCGGAGGCAACGAGCCGGCGTAACTGGTCCGCGATCTGGCGATAGATCGGTTCGGCGGAACTGGGTTGGATACGGAACTGCAATGCGTCCATGTGTATTAGTACAGCAATACACATGGACCTTGTCAAGCATTCCAGCTCATTCGTGCCGTTGTTTCAACGGCCGTAGCTCAAGCTGCGCTTTCCCGATCTACCTCAATCCGCCTTTTGCAGCGCCAGCAGCAGGCCACGGCAGCAGCGCAGGCGCTCGCTGGCGCCGGGCAGTTCCAGGGTGATGCGCAGTTTCTCCGGGCCATCCATGCGGTAATGGCGCGGCTGCGACTGGATCAGGCGGATGACGCTCATCGGATCGACGTTGGGCTGGCTGTCGAACTCGATGCGGCCGCCGCGTTCGCCCAGGTCGAGTTTGCGGATGCCCAACTCGGTGGCGCCAAGCTTGAGTTCGGCCACCGCGAACAGGTTCTTGGCCGGCTCCGGCAACAGGCCGAAACGGTCGATCATCTCGACTTGCAGTTCGCGCAATGCCTCGCTGTCACGGGCGCTGGCGATGCGTTTGTACAGGGTCAGGCGGGTATGCACATCGGGCAGGTAATCGTCCGGGATCAGCGCTGCGATGTGCAGCTCGATCTGCGCGCCGTGTGAGTGGCTAGCGTCCAGGTCGGGGATCTTGCCCTGCTTGAGCGAGCGCACCGCACGTTCCAGCAATTCGGAATACAGCGAGAAGCCGATCTCGGCAATCTGGCCGCTTTGCTCCTCGCCCAGCAGTTCGCCCGCGCCACGGATTTCCAGGTCGTGGGTGGCCAGGGTGAAGCCGGCGCCGAGTTCATCGAGGTTGGCCAGTGCTTCCAGGCGTTTTTCGGCATCGCCGGTCATCGCCTTGCGATCTGCTGGCACCAGCAGGTAGGCATAAGCGCGGTGGTGGCTACGCCCGACCCGGCCACGCAACTGGTGCAACTGTGCGAGGCCGAAACGGTCGGCACGGTTGATGATGATGGTGTTGGCGCTGGGGATATCGATGCCCGACTCGATGATGGTGGTACACACCAGCACATTGAAGCGCTGGCGGTGGAAATCGAGCATGGTCGCTTCCAGCTCGCGTTCGGGCATCTGCCCGTGGGCGACACGGATGCGGGCATCGGGCACCAGTTCGCCCAGTTCGCGCGCCATGCGTTCGATACTGCTGACCTCATTGTGCAGAAAATAGACCTGGCCACCGCGCGCCAGCTCACGGGCAAACGCCTCGCGCAGCACCGCCGAATCCCAGGGTGCAATGAAGGTTTTCACCGCCAGCCGGTGCGCCGGTGCGGTGGCGATCAAGCTCAGCTCGCGCAGGCCGCTCATCGCCATGTTCAGGGTGCGCGGAATCGGGGTGGCGGTAAGGGTAAGCAGATGCACTTCGGCGCGCAGCGCCTTCAGCCGCTCCTTCTGGCGCACGCCAAAGCGCTGCTCCTCATCGACGATCACCAAGCCAAGATCGTGGAACTTGACGTCGTTCTGCAACAGCTTGTGGGTGCCGACCACGACATCGATGCCGCCGCTGGCCAGTTGAATGAGCGCGGCGCGGGTTTCCTTGGGCGACTTGAAGCGCGACAGCACTTCGACCCGGATCGGCCAATCGGCAAAGCGATCACGGAAATTACGATAATGCTGCTCGGCGAGCAGGGTGGTTGGCACCAGCACCGCTACCTGTTTTCCAGCGTTGGCGGCGACGAAGGCCGCACGCACCGCGACTTCGGTCTTGCCGAACCCGACATCGCCACAGACCACACGGTCCATCGGCGTCGGTCGGTCAAGGTCGGCGATCACCGCTTCGATCGCGGCCAGCTGATCCGGCGTTTCCTCGAATGGGAATCCGGCGGCGAATGGCTCGTACATCGCGCGATCCAATGTCAGCGCAAGGCCCTTGCGTGCCTGCCGACGTGCCTGGATTTCCAGCAGCTCGGCGGCGACATCGCGCACCTTTTCGGCGGCACGGCGTTTGGCTTTTTCCCAGGCCTCGCCACCCAGCGCATGCAGCGGCGCCAATTCAGGCGTGGCGCCACTGTAGCGGCTGACCAGATGCAGTTGCGCCACCGGCACGTACAGCTTGTCGCCCTTGGCGTAGAGGATTTCCAGGAACTCGGCGGTCTGGCCGCCGGCATCGAGCGTGGCCAAGCCCTGATAGCGGCCGACGCCGTGATCCTCGTGTACGATCGGCGCGCCGATGGCGATCTGGGTAAGGTCGCGGATGATGCTGTCGGGGTCGCGGCCGGCACGCTTGCGACGGCGCGGCTGTGCTGCGCGTTCGGGGTACAACTGGCGCTCGGTGAGCACGGTAAGCACCGGCTCGGTGAGCGCGAAGCCGTCATCGAGTGCGGCAACGGTGATGGCCCAACGGCTGTTGGTGTCGGCGAGGAAGGCGTGCCAGTCGGCGACGGTGGCCGGCTTGATGCCATCGGCATCGAGCAATTCGAGCAGCGCTTCGCGGCGGCCGGCGGAATCGGTGGCCAGCAGCACTCGGCCCGGGTAGTTGCCGAGGAAGCTTTTCAGCGCGGCGGCCGGCTCGCCTTTCTGCGCCAACGGCAGGTTCGGTGCCGGCTGCTCGCCCAGGCGATGGGCCTCGGCATGGCGCGGATGCCCGGACGGGCACCATTCGATGCGAGCCATGGCATTGAGCCGCGTGCGCAAGGCATCGGGCGCCAGATACAGTTCGTCGGGCGGCAATACCGGCCGCTCCAGGTCGTGACGGCGCTGTTCGTAACGCTCGGCGGTTTGCGCCCAAAAGCCGTCGGCGGCATCAAATGCGTCGCTGGCGATAACCGCCAACGTGTTGTCGCCGAGATAGTCGAAAAGCGTCTGGGTGCTGCCTTCATCAAAAAACAGTGGCAGGTAATATTCGATGCCGGCCGGGGTGCCACCTTGCTTCAGGTCCTGATACAGCGGGCAGCGCCGTGGGTCGATGTCAAAGCGTTCACTCAGGCGCCTGCGCACCGCATTGCAGGCTGCGTCATCCAGCGGGAACTCGCGTGCCGGCAGCAAGCTGACTTCCTCGACCGGGTGCTGCGAGCGCTGGCTTTCCGGGTCGAAGCTGCGGATGGATTCGACTTCGTCATCGAACAGCTCGATGCGATACGGCGCATCGGCGCCCATGGCATAGATATCGAGCAAGGCGCCGCGCACCGCGAAATCGCCGGGATCGAGCACTTGGCCGACATTGCGGTAGCCGGCCGCTTCCAGGCGGCGCTTTTCGGCATCCATATCCAGGCGCTGGCCCTTGCGCACCATCAGTGCGTTGCCGCCGATGAAGCGGGTTGGCGGCAGCCGCTGCATCAGGGTGCTGGCCGGCACCACCAGCACTCCACGCGCCACACTGGGCAGGCGGTACAACGCCGCAATGCGCTGCGAGATGATGTCCGGATGCGGGCTGAACTGGTCGTAAGGCAGGGTTTCCCAGTCCGGGAAGTGCAGTACCGGCAAATCGCCGGCAAACACCCGCAAATCCTGTTCCAGGGTGTGCGCACCGTGGGTATCGCGAACCACCACCAGCAGCAGGCCGCTGTGTTGTTGCGCGGCACCGATCAAGGCCAGTGCTTGTGCGCTGGCGCTGGCCGGCTGCTGCCACCAGGCGCGTTGTTGGCCGGCGCGCGGTAGCGGCGGCGAGAGAAGGGAATGTGTATTCATGAGGGCGCGCAGTGTAGCGCGAGGCGCAGGGGTTGGGTGTGGAATGTCGCTTCGCTACGGCGTTGCTGCCGCAGGAGCGGTAACAATCGCAGTCAGCTATAAAACCCCTCAATCACGAAGGTCCTCGTTTCAGCAAGGGCAAGAGCAGATAGTCTGCAAAGAACGCGAAGAGCGCAAAAAAACGAATCAAGCTGTGGGCTTACCTTTGCGAACTTTGCGCCTTTTGCGGACCATTCGCATTTTCGAGTTCCGAGCCCGGACGGGTAGAGCGCAACGAAACGCATCTTTATCTGAGGTCGATTGGTTTCGCTGCGCTCTACCCATCCTGCTGTAGGAACCCTGCCAGATCAGGTCCGGAGCAGACTCTGTGGGCACTCCGGCGTCAGCGCAGGCGCAGGCGCACATGCACCATGTCGTCGGGCTCGTGGTTGTTGTCGCGCACAAAGCCCAGCGCGTGTGCCAGTTCCAGCATCGGGTGGTTGTCGGCCAACACATCACCGTGGATATCACGCAAACGCTTGCGCCGGCCCCACTGGATCAGACGGCACAGCAGGTGCCGCCCCAGGCCCTGGCCTGCGAGAAAGTGCGACACCAGAATGGCGAACTCGGCGCCGTGCCCGTCATCATCCATAACCAGTCGCGCAACCGCCCCGACCAGCGCCTGACCCGGCGGCATCGGATCGGTGGCCACCAGCACAAAGTCACGCCCCGGCAGCGGATGGCACAGGCGATGCGCGTATTCGTCGGAAATCTCTTTCATCGCATAGCCGTAGCGTTTGCGGATTTCGTCCGGGTGCAGCAAGGCAAAACCGGCCTTGATCGGCTCGGCATCCTCCGCCGTGATCGGTCGAATCCACAGTTCGCGCTGATCGGGTAGATGGACGCGTTCGCACCACGGCCCTGGTCTGGGTTTGCGGGCAAGGCGGTGCTTGTGTTTGGGTTCGAACATGGGGCTCATGCTGGCACGGGTCTTTGGTTAACTCACTCTAATGTGTTCAGGTGACGGCACAGTGGCATCATCGCCTACAATTCCGGCCTTCAACGCAGGCAGGGCGCAACATGACCGCAAAAGCCAATACGACGCGCACGATTTTTTTTGCCCTGGGCGCGAACTTCGCCATCTTTCTCGCCAAAGGCGTTGCTGCCGTGCTATCGGGTTCGGGCGCGATGCTGGCCGAGGCAGTGCATTCGCTGGCCGATGTGGGCAATCAGGGCTTGCTGTTGCTCGGCATGCGCCGCGCCAAGCGGCCGCCATCGCCGGATTATCCGCTCGGCTTCGGCAGGGAAATCTATTTCTGGTCGTTTCTCGTAGCGTTGCTGCTGTTCAGTGTCGGCGGCATGTTTTCGCTGTACGAAGGCCTGCACAAGCTCAACTCGCCGGAGCCGTTGAATCATCCATGGGTGGCCATCGGCGTGCTGGTGTTCGCGATCATTGCCGAATCGGCATCAATGCGCGCAGCGTTGCAGGAAGTGAACAAGGTGCGCGGTCGCAACAGCCTGTGGCACTGGTTTCGTGAAAGCCGGCAGGCCGAACTGGTGGTGGTGTTCGGTGAAGACCTCGCCGCGCTGCTGGGTCTGGTCTTTGCGCTGGTGGCGGTGGTGCTGACCATGGTCACCGGCAACCCCGTGTTCGATGCCATCGGCACCATGATGATCGGTGTGTTGCTGATCGTCATCGCGGTATTCGTGGCGATCGAGGTCAAGGGGCTGCTGATTGGCCAGGGCGTCGATCCGACGCTGAAGGCGCATATCCGGACATTTCTTGACAGCCGCGCCGAGCTGGCCGAGGTCTACAACCTGATTGCCCTGCAACTGGGCGAGGATGTGCTGGTTTCAGTCAAGGCGCGGATGGCGCCGATGGCATCGGTACCGGAGCTGATCGCAGCCATCAATACGGTGGAGCGGGATCTGCGCAAGCAGTTTCCCGAAGTGCGCTGGAGCTTCTTCGAACCCGATGACGCGGCGTAGCGGAATAGTCGGTATCGGTTCTGATAGCCAGCGCGAGGTTGTGAATCCACGGCGTGACCTCCAATCGCCTCGACCAGCGCAGCTTGAGCACAGATTGAGGGTGTTTTGGCATATTATCGCTGGTGGATAATATCCAAAACATTAGTATAATCTGCGGTCATGGACCCGATTGCCAATCCCTATGCGCCCGGCGCGGGCACTCCTCCGCCTGAGCTCGCTGGCCGCGATCTGCTGCTGGAGACGGCGCGTATCGCCACCGCGCGTATCCGCGCCGGGCGACCGGCCAAGAGTCTGTTGCTGGTCGGTTTGCGAGGTGTGGGCAAAACCGTACTGCTCGATCGCATGCGTGACGAAGCCGAGTCGGCAGGGCTGCAAACGCTACGCATCGAAGCGCCCGAGGCGCGCTCGCTGCCGGCTATTTTGGCTCCGCAGTTGCGTCAGGCGCTGCTGCGGCTGTCGCGCAACGAGCAAGCGCGGGAGTTTGGGCATCGCGCACTGCGGGCGTTGGCCGGCTTTGCCAAAAGTCTGAAGGTCAAGTATCAGGACATCGAGGTGGGATTCGATTTCGAGCCGGAGCCAGGACTGGCCGACAACGGTGATCTTGAACATGATCTGCAAGCGCTTCTGGAAGCAGCCGGCATTGCCGCACAGCAAGCGGGTACGGCGCTGGTTCTTTTCGTTGACGAGCTTCAGTACGTCGAGGAGGAGCAACTGGCGGCCCTGATTACCGCGCTGCACCGTACATCGCAGCGTCAACTGCCGGTGGTGTTGATCGGCGCCGGACTGCCCCAGTTGCCGGGGCGGATGGGCCGGGCCAAGTCCTATGCGGAGCGATTGTTTGATTACCCCGACGTGGGACCTCTGGATCCGAACGCGGCACGGCTGGCTATTGAAAAGCCCGCAGCAAGCCAGGGGGTGTCGTTCGAGCCGCTCGCTTTGCAGCGCATTGTGCAAGAAACGCACGGCTATCCCTACTTTCTTCAAGAGTGGGGAAAGCATATTTGGGATGTTGCGTCCGCATCCCCTATTACCGAAGGCGATGTGGAGCGCGGAGCGCGTGAGGCGATTGCGGCGCTTGATGAAAGTTTTTTCCGGGTGCGATTCGACCGCCTGACACCTGCCGAAAAGCGCTACCTGCGCGCGATGGCGGAAATCGGCCCCGGCCCACACCGATCAGGCGATGTCGCCGAGGTTCTGGGTCGCAAAGTTACGACATTCGGGCCGGTCCGTAGCCAACTCATTGCCAAGGGCATGATCTGGAGCCCAAGTCACGGGGATACTGCGTTTACCGTGCCGATGTTCGATGCGTTCATGAAACGCATCATGCCCGGAGACGAGTGGCGGTCCGGTTGATCTTGCGATAACGGAGTACCGCATCGCCACATCTTCACCTACCACCTCGCCAAACTCGCAGGCGAAACCGTCGTTGTTTTGCCGCTATTTGATCACGCCCAACTCGCGACCGATGGCGGTGAATGCGCTTACGGCCTGGTCGAGGTGTTCGCGCGTGTGCGCGGCGCTGATCTGGGTGCGGATACGCGCCTGGCCTTTGGGCACGACGGGGAAGAAGAAGCCGATCGCGTAAATGCCTTGTTCCAGCAGGCGGGCGGCGAAGCGCTGCGCCAGCGGTGCGTCGTACAACATCACCGGCACGATCGGGTGTTCGCCAGGCTTGAGGTCGAAGCCGGCAGTAGTCATGCGTTCGCGGAAATAGGCGGTGTTCTCGCGCAGTCGCGCACGCAGATCATCGGCGCTGGCCAGCATCTCGAACACCTTGCTGCCGGCGGCAACCACATGCGGCGGCAACGAGTTGGAAAACAGGTACGGGCGCGAGCGTTGCCGCAGCATTTCGATCACCGCCTTGTTGCCGACGGTGAAGCCGCCCAGCGCGCCGCCGAGTGCCTTGCCCAGGGTGCCGGTGATGATGTCGATGCGATCAAGTACGCCGCGCACTTCCGCCGAGCCGCGGCCACTGGCACCGAGAAAGCCGGTGGCATGGCATTCGTCGATGTGTACCAAGGCATCGTAGCGCGCGGCCAGCGCGGTGATCTCATCAAGTGGCGCAATAAATCCATCCATCGAGAACACGCCGTCGCTGGTGATCAGGATGTCGCGCACGCCATCGGCGCGGGCTTGCTTGAGCTGCGCTTCCAGATCGCTCATGTCGCAATTGGCGTAGCGATAGCGTTTGGCCTTGCACAGGCGCACGCCATCGATGATCGATGCGTGATTGAGCGAATCGGAAATGATCGCATCGTTGTCGCCCAGCAACGGCTCGAACAAGCCGCCATTGGCATCAAAGCAGGCGGCGTAAAGGATGGCGTCATCCTTGCCGAAAAACGCGGCGATGCGCTGTTCCAGTTGCTTGTGCAAATCCTGGGTGCCGCAGATGAAACGCACCGAGGCCATGCCAAAGCCGTGGCTATCGAGCGCGTCCTTGGCGGCAGCGATCACCGCGGGATGATCGGCCAGCCCCAGATAATTGTTGGCGCAAAAGTTGAGCACCTGGCGGCCATCGGCCAGTGTGATTTGCGCCGATTGCGGGCTGGTGATGATGCGCTCGCTCTTGAACAGGCCCTGCTCGCGGATGGCTTCAAGTTCGTCGGCAATGCGTGTGTTCAGGCTCATGGGGTTTCCTGTGGCGGATAGGCGTCACTGTGCAGGCGCAAGCCCGAGCCGGTCGATCACTGCGATAAAGGTATCGGGCTCCGGGCGCACACGGTAGTTGTCGGTCAGATGATTCCAGGCGATATGGCCCGAACGGTCAATCAGCAAGACGGTCGGCAGCACGGTATCGCTGTCGTAACCCATCGCGCCAAGGCCCAGCGGCAGGCTGTTTGGCGCATCGATGCCCAGTGTCTTGGCGGCGGCGTTGTCTTCATCGATTAGAAACTGCATCGGCGCATCAAAACGCGCGGACAGGTCTTGCGTGTGTTTTTGCGACTGTGGGCTGACCAGCAGTACCTGTACGCCGCGCTGTGCCAATTCACGATAGCGGCCCGCGATTTCCTGGATCTGTGCCATGCACAGCGGGCACCAGTTGCCACGATAAAACAGCAGCAGCGTCACCTTGCCGACCAGGCTGGCGCTATCGATCAGTTTGCCGTCTGCGGTTTTCAGGGTGAACGAGGGCAGGGAGTTGCCAACGGCAAGCGTGTTGCGGTCGCGATCAGCGAAACGCGAATACCAGTAGACATACGCGATGCAGCCATCAAGGCCGATCACCAGTGCGTACAACAACGGCAGCAGCGGGCCGCCACGCAGCGCCGCGTACAAGGTGATGCCTGCACCAATGCCGGTGAGTACCAGGATGGTGCGCAACTCGGCTGAGGTGCGTGCCGCCTTGCCGCGCATCAACCATGCAAAAAAACCCATGAAGCTGCCAGTCGCCAGCAGTGAGCCGGCCCAGGCGAGGCGCTCGATGGCGGTGTCGGCACCAATCAGCGCGATCAGTGCATGTACGGTGCTCGCAGTGAGCGCGAGCAGCAGCAGGGTGATGAAACGAGATTTCATGCCGGATCCTGGCGAAGTTGGATGTTGCTGTGAATGGTAACGCCGTTACAGGCGCTGGTAATCGCCATCAGCCCCAACGACACACCACTTTGCCGCATTGCCCGGATTCCATCAAATCAAAACCGGTCTGGAAATCATCAATGGCAATCTGGTGGGTGAGCGCCTTTTGCAACGGGAAGCCCGAGCGCACCAGTTGCGTCATCTTGTACCAGGTCTCGTACATCTTGCGGCCGTAGATGCCGTGGATGACCAGCCCCTTGAAGATGATCTGGTCCCAGTCCACGCCAGCGCCCTTGGGCAGAATGCCGAGCAGGGCGACCTTGCCACCGTGGTACATGGCATCGAGCATGTCGTTGAATGCGCCGGGATGGCCAGACATCTCCATGCCGACATCGAAGCCTTCGATGCCGATCTCGCGCATCACATCCTTCAGCGATTCACGGCCCACGTTGACGGTGCGGGTGGCGCCCATTTCGCGGGCCAGGTTCAGCCGATAATCGTTGACGTCGGTGATAACGACATGGCGTGCGCCGATCCATTTGCAGATGCCGGCGGCGATGATGCCGATCGGGCCGGCACCGGTAATCAGCACGTCCTCGCCGATCACGTCGAACTCCAGCGCGCAATGCGCGGCATTGCCGAACGGGTCGAAGAACGCCGCCAGCTCGGACGGAATCTCGTCAGGAATCGGCCACAGGTTGCTGCTGGGTACCACCACGTATTCGGCGAAGGCACCGTTGCGATTGACGCCGATGCCGACCGTGTTCGGGCACAGATGCGGACGCCCGGCGCGGCAATTGCGGCAATGGCCGCAGACGACATGGCCTTCCGCCGATACCCGTTGCCCGAGGCTGTAGCCGGTTACGCCGGGGCCAATTTCGGCAATAGTACCGACGAACTCATGGCCGATCACCAGCCCCGGTTTGATCGTGCGCTGGCTCCACTCATCCCATTTGTAAATGTGCAGGTCGGTGCCGCAGATTGCGGTCATGTGCAGTTTGACCAGCACCTCGTTTGCACCCGGAGCAGGGCGTGGCACCTGCTGCATCCAGATGCCCTTGGCCGGCTCGCGTTTGACCAGGGCTTTCATTGTCGTTGTCATGGGATTGTCTGTCCGCGGGGGGGCTGTGGGGGCGAAATTATAACGCCGCACCGGGTCTGACCACGGCGCGTGATTGATTCAGGCAAAGGGCAAACACCGCAGGGTGGTTTCGCCGTCCGCAGCAATACGCAGCACCGAACCCTGGTGGTACCAGTCGCCGAGCACGATGCGTTGCCAGGTGCCGGGATCGGCTGCCGGAACATGGATTGCCGGACGGTGGGTATGGCCGTGGATCATCCGCTGGATGCCGAAGCGCTCGAACCACTGGTTCACGGTATCGGCAGTGACGTCGGAGATGGTTTCATCGATGCCTTGCTGGTGGGCATGGCTGGCAGCACGCGCCCGCACGGCAAATGCGGCGCGTTCGCTCAACGGTTGTGCCAGAAACTCCGACTGCCATTCAGGTGAGCGTACCTGCTGGCGGAATTGCTGGTAGGTGATGTCATCGCTGCACAGCAGATCGCCATGCGAGAGCAGGGTGGGAGCTGCATACAGATCGATCACGCTGGGGTCGGGCAACAGGCGCATGCCGCATCGGCGGGCGTAGTTGGTGCCGAGCAGGAAATCGCGATTGCCACGCTGGAAGTACACCGCGACACCACGTTGCTCAAGTGTGTGTAGCGCCATCGCAACCGTATCAGCGAGGGGCGCATCATCATCATCGCCCAGCCAGGCTTCAAACAGGTCGCCAAGGATGTACAGCGCGTCGGCGCGGACAGCTTCATCGGCAAGAAAGTCGATGAACGCCGCCGTGGCCTGCGGCCGGCTGGCGTCCAGATGCAAGTCGGAGATGAAAAGCGTATGCGCGCTCATTGCTCCGACGCTGCCAGCACCTCGATCCGCTCGATCACGATAGGCGTTACCGGTACATCGCGCGGCAATGGGTCCTGCGCCTGGGTGGGTACCAGGCGGATGCGATCAACCACGTCCATGCCCGAGACGACGTGGCCGAAAACGGCAAAACCCTTGGTGAACTCGCTGCTGTCCGAACTGTAATCAAAGCGTGGGTTATCGACCACATTGATGAAAAACTGCGCGGTTGCCGACTCGGATGTACTCGGCGCGCGCGCTGCCGCAATGGTGCCGCGCAGATTGGACAGGCCGTTGTTCGACTCCAGCGCAATCGGCGCGTGGGTGGGCTTGGTTTGCAGGTCCATGGTGTAGGCACCACCCTGGATCAGCAGGTTGTCGATCACCCGATGCAGGATGGTGCCGTTGTAAAAACCCTCGCGCACATAGCCAAGGAAGTTTTCAACGGTTGCCGGTGCTTTGTCCGGTGCCAGTTCGATCACGATCTCGCCCATGCTGGTGTGCAGTGCCACGCGTGGCGCGGGTGCAGCCGTTGGCAACGCGATGGCGGTTGACTGCGCATTGGCAACGGATGCTGCAATCAGCATGAGGCAGGCAAACCAGTGGCGTACAGACATGGCGAACTCCGGGGCAACGCGACAATGGCGTCCATTATCGCCCGGTCTGCACCGTGTTTGCATAACGCATTCGATAGGCGGCGTTATGATGGGGTTCCCCCGTTCAGGAGAATCCACATGCGTATCTTCACTGGTGTTTTGTTTGCCATGCTGCTGGTGCCGGTTGCCGCGCTTGCCGAAGGCCTGCCGCGCACGGCTGCGCCTGAAGATGCCGATGTCTACCTCATCGCCCCAGCCGATGGCGCAACCGTTGGCACCGAGGTTCTGGTTCAGTTTGGCCTCAAGGGCATGGGCGTTGCTCCGGCGGGCACTGTTGCCGCCAACACCGGGCACCACCACTTGTTGATCGACACTGGCTTGCCAGCACTGGATATGCCGGTTCCGGCCGATGTGCAGCATGTGCATTTTGGCAAGGGCCAGACCGAAACCACCATTACCCTGAGTCCGGGCAAGCACACCCTGCAATTGTTGTTGGCCGATCAAAACCACATACCGCACGTGCCGGCAGTGTTTTCCAAGGTGATCACCATTACCGTCAAGTAACATCCGCCCCGTGCAAGGACAACTGCCATTTATTGGCAGTTGCGTTTTGTTCATGTGCGCTTGCAGTTGTCTGCGGCATCCTGCATCCCCGGGGTTGCAACATCCATGTGCTTTGGCCAGTTGTGAAACTCTATCGTCTGTACACGGTCGGAGCAGGGTAATGAATGGCAAGGCAATGAATATGCGCACGATAGTGCTGCTGGTGCTGATGTTGCTGCTGGCTGGCTGCCCGAGCCAGACGCGGCCGACGTTGCCGACTCCGCCATCACCATCGCAAACACCGCCGCAGCCCGAAACACAGTCAAAACCATCCGAGCAGTCGCAAGCGACGCAGCAAACGGCGCCGTCAGAGCAATCCGAAGCCGCGCAACAGGCCGAAGCGGCCGAGCAATCGGCGCAAGCTGCAAAAGAGGCTGCTGAATCCGCAAAGCAATCGGCTGCGTCCGCCAGTCAGGCGGCACAAGCGGCGCCAAGTGAGGCGTCCACGCAGCAAGCGAAAAAGGCGCAGCAGGCGGCCGCGACAGCGGCAAAAGCGGCCGAAGCCGCACAACAGGCTGCTGCAGCAGCAGCAAAAGCCGCCGCCACCGCGAATCCGGCTGCGGCCAGCGAACAGGCGGCAGAGGCGGCGCGCCAGGCTGAGGCGGCAAAGCAGGCGGCAGCAATGGCGAAACAGGCGGCGTCGCCGGAATCATCTGACGCGACGAAGCAAGCTGAAGCGGCCAAACAGTCGGCGGAGGAAGCACGTCAAGCCGCTGCATCTGCCGAGCAATCGGCTGCGGCCGCCAGCCAGGCGGCACAAGCCGCGCCGAGCGCGGCATCCACGCAGCAGGCAAAAGCAGCGCAGCAGGCGGCTGCGGCAGCGACAAAGGCAGCTGAAGCCGCGCAAAAGGCGGCAGCGGCGTCAGCGCAGGCTGCTGTCGCAGCGAATCCGGTTGTGGCCAGCGAGCAGGCGGCAGAAGCCGCGCGCCAGGCTGCGGCGGCAAAGCAGGCGGCAGCGGTGGCGAGACAGTCCACGGCGTCAGGGCAAAGCCAGGCAGCGCAACAGGCCGAGGCGGCGGAACAATCGGCGCAAGCCGCGCAGCAGGCAGCGGATGCCGCCAGGCAATCGGTGGCCGAGTCCATTCGTTCAGCACAGGCCGCACGCACGCTGGCGGCGATACAGCAGGCCAAGACGGCGCAACAGGCAGCGGCAACTGCTGGCCAGGCCGCCGCAGCAGCACAACGCGCTGCCGCTGCATCGGCGCAAGCGGCGACGGACGGCGATGCAACCGGGGCTGGCGGGCAGGCGCAAGAAGCCGCGCGCCAGGCAGCGGCTGCGCAACAAGCGGCGGCGTCGGCAAAGCAAGCAGCACTGGCTGGGCAATCGTTGGCGCAGCAAGCGGCGGCGGCAATTGATCCCGCTGGCAGTGGCACGGAGCGCTCGGATCAGCGCGAGCCCGGCTCTGCCGGCGCAGGCACGCAGGCGGGTGCAGTAGCAGGCTTGCCGGACAGCAATGGCTCGGGCGGCGGTGGGGCATTGCCGTCGGGATCGGCCGCAGGCATCGCTACCGCTGGTGGTCAGACCCGCGGCGAGCGCGTCCAGCAGTTGCAGCAGACGTTTGGCAGTTCACTAGGGCAATTTGACCAACGCCTTGGCCGTGAGCAGGGTGAGATGGAGTCGTTGCGCGAGGAGCAGACGAAAGCCTTTGCCCAGGGTGGTGGCCTGGCCGGCCAGCACGATGGCGACACCGAGGCGGCTGGTGGCTATTCGGGTAGCGCCAGCCAGGGTGGCGGCAGCGATCCATTGGCACAGAGCGGTGCCGGATATGGTCAGGCGCCGCCGCAGTCGGCCGGGCGTCAGCGCGGTGCTGCGACCGGCACGCGGGCAGACTTGCCGCACGATGCGCCATCGGATGTGGGTAACGGCAATGATGACGATGTAGTCGCCCGGCAATTGCGTGAGGCAGC
Organism: Lysobacteraceae bacterium; assembly: GCA_030681035.1. Taxonomy (GTDB): domain Bacteria; phylum Pseudomonadota; class Gammaproteobacteria; order Xanthomonadales; family Xanthomonadaceae. The sequence goes on from JAUXUI010000062.1 coordinate 71,453, forward strand.
GGAAAGCGAGGCAGACCCGGCGTTGCGCGAAAAGCTGTGGGTCGAATACCGCGCCTATAAACGAGGTGGCTGAGGATGATGGGCAGTGCTGCCGGGGGCGGCGGTGACCATTTTGAGCGCATCGTACCGCTAGCCCCGAATTCGCCAGCCAGCGAACCTGCGCCCAACAAAACTGCGTCGATGCATTTTGTCGCGTGGCGGTTGCCAGCAGCGTTCGTGGTGTTGCTATTGATTGTGGTGGCGGTGCTGTTTTGGTTGCCGAAAACCGTGTCGCAGCCTGAGTCTGTAGGCAGCAACACGCCTGTCAATGCGGCAGCGCAGCCATCCGCCAGCACCGCGCCTCAGCCTGCGCTGGCTGCGCCACCAGCGGACGTGGAGGCCGCGTTGCAGCAACGCCAGCAAGCCGAGTCGTTGGCCGCGCAATTGTATGCGTTGCAAGAAAAGCTGATCGCGATGCATGCGCCGCAGTGGGCTGCCAAAGACGTGGAATCGTTGATGCTTGATGCCACGCAAGCGGACGCGCAGTTTGTTGCGCGCGACTACAGTGCAGCGATCAGCAGCTATGAGCAGGCGATCAGCAACGCCAGGCAATTGCGGGTTCGCGCTGGCGAAGTGCTGGCTGCGGCGTTGGCTGATGGCCGCAATGCCTTGCAGGCAGGCGATGCAGCTACCGCAGCGGCTGCCTATGCGCGCGCCGTCAGCATCGATGCAAATAACCCCGAGGCGATAGCTGGACAGCGCCGCGCACTCAATTTTGATGCCGTGCAGGCGCATTTGAACAAAGCCGAGGCGGCGCAATCGCAAGGCGATATGGCGTCGGCGCGCGCCGGATTTCAGCGGGTGCTGGAGCTTGATGGCGATAATGAAACGGCGCGTGCGGGGCTGGCGCGCTTGCAAACGGCTGCGGCCAACGCCGCATTTGCCACACAGATGTCGCGTGGCTTGGCGGCGCTCGATCAGGGTGATTACAACGCGGCGCAGATAGCGTTCAACACGGCATTGAAAATGCGTGCAAGCGCAGCCGAGGCTCGGGATGGCCTGGAGCGCGCCCGGCTGGGCCTGCAATCAGAGCGTGTGCAATCGCTGCGCGAAACTGCGCAACAGGCCGAGACGATCGAGCAATGGTCGGCGGCACGCGCTGCCTATGCGGCGGCTTTGGCGATCGATGCCAGCCTGGCGTTTGCCCAGCGTGGGCAAGAGCGCGCCGCGCAGCGCGCCGCATTGGCGGCGCGGTTGCAGGCGCATATTGATCAGGCGCATCGCTTGGCTGCGCAGTCGGTGCGTACGGACGCACTTGCCGCGCTTGCCGATGCCGCCGGCATCGCGGCTCCCGGGCCGGTACTACAGGCGCAGACCCAGCGATTGACCGGCTTGCTTGAAAGCGCCACAACGCCGGTAGCAGTGACTTTGCACTCCAATGGCAAGACCACCGTAACGCTGTATCCCATGGGTGAAATCGGCTCTTTTGCCAGCCACTCGTTATCATTGTCGCCCGGGCAGTACACCGCCATCGGGCGCCGGCCGGGTTATCGTGAGGTGCGCGTGGCGTTTACCGTTTCCAGTCAGGGTGTCGCACACGCGCCCCTTATTCAGTGCGAGGAACCGATTTGAGCGAGCAGTACGAACGCATTCAGCCAGCCGGGTTCAGGCCACCCAATGCCGCTGGCAAGGCGTCGCCGCGCATGGTGTTGCCGCGTTGGCAGCCGTGGTACATCGTGGCGGCGCTGGCGCTGGTGGTGCTTGCGACAAGCCTTTGGTTTGTCATCACGGCGCGTGCTGTGACGTTGGAGTTCACTCCGGTAGCAGAACAGGTTGAGGTTGGTGGCGGTTTTTCTTTGGCGCTGGGCGCGCGGCGGCTGATGCGCTCTGGAGAGTATGTGGTGCAGGCGCAGGCTGCCGGTTACCAACCATTGCGCCAGTCGATAACGGTGAACGGTGAGGGTGACGGGGTATTCCGTTTTGCTCTGGAAAAACTGCCTGGCCGTTTGCAGATCATCACCCAGCCTGCAGCTGCTGTGATCGAGATCGACGGCAAAGCAGCAGGCGCCGCACCCGACGAGGGCTATTCCCTGACGCCAGGGAAACACGACATCGTGCTGCGCGCCGCGCGTCATCAGGTACACACGCAGTCCATCGAAATCGAGGGCATGGATCGGGTGCAGAAGCTGGAAGTGACGTTGGTGCCGGCCTGGGCTGAAGTCAAGCTGGCGTCCAAGCCCGCTGGTGCCACGGTGCAGGTTGATGGCTCCAACATGGGTGTCACCCCGCTCACTGCCGAAATCGGTGCCGGCAATCATCGTGTGGAAATGCATCTGGCGGGTTACCAGAAATGGCAGGGCGCACTCGACGTGGTGGCCAATCAACCACAAAGCGTTCCCGAAGTCGTGCTGGCGCCGCTGCGCGGGACCTTGCGCGTAAGCAGCGACCCGGCAGGCGCCAGCGTTACCGCCGCTGGCACGTTTATTGGCCGCTCGCCGGTCGATGTGCCGCTGCTGCCGGACCGTGAAACGCAAGTGGTGGCTTCGCTGCCGGGCTACAAATCCATAACGCGCACCCTGAGCATCGCCAGTGGTGCGCAAGCGACATGGCAACCAAAGCTGGAGCCGATCCTTGGCGAAGTACGCATTACCGCAACGCCCGCCGATGCGCAATTGCTGATTGATGGAAAATCGCTTGGTCAAGCCAATCAGACCGTATCGTTGATTGCGTTGCCGCATCAGATTACGGTGCGCAAGCCTGGCTATGTCGAGTTTCAGACCACCTTGACGCCGCGGCCGGGCATGGCGCTGGAGGTCAATGCCCGCTTGCTCAGCGAAGCACAGGCAACTGCCGCGCGAACCCCGGCGCAAATCTCCAGCGTGGCCGGCCAGCGCATGGTACGGGTGCCGGCTGGCCGCCTGCGCATGGGCGCGCCTCGACGCGAGCAGGGCCGCCGTGCCAACGAACTGGAGCGCAACGTCGAGCTGACGCGGGCGTTTTACATGAGCGTTTCCGAAGTCACCAATGCCGAGTTCCGCGCTTTCCGTGCCAAGCATTCATCGGGCATCGTTGCGCGCACCACGCTGGATAACGAGACTTATCCGGTCGTGCGGGTGAGCTGGGAAGATGCGGTGGCCTACTGCAATTGGTTGAGCCAGCGTGAGGGCTTGCCGCAGGCGTACAGTGGTGATCGCCTGATAACACCGGTCAACACCGGTTATCGTTTGCCCAGTGAAGCAGAGTGGGAATACGCCGCGCGCTTTGCCGGTGGCCGCTCGCTGAAATACCCGTGGGGTGATGTCAAGCTGGGCGGAGATGCGATGCCACCCAGCGGCAAGGTGGGTAATTTTGCCGATGCCAGTGCCCGCAAATTGCTTGGCGAGGGCCTGGATAACTATGACGATGGCTATCAGGCGGCGGCGCCAGTGGCTAGCTTCAAGGCCAACACGCTGGGTATTTTTGATTTGGGCGGCAATGTGTCGGAATGGGTGAATGATCGCTATAGCGCGGCATTGATGCCCACCAGTGCAGTGGAGAGCGATCCGTTCGGGTTGAGCAGCGGCTCGGTGTGGGTGGTGCGCGGCTCCAGCTGGCGGCATAGCCGCGTCACCGAACTGCGCCTGTCCTGGCGTGACAGCAGTGCTGCGCCGCGCGATGATCTGGGTTTCCGCATTGTTCGTTATGTGGAGTGAGAAGATGACCAGAAAATCAATTCTGAGTGAGTGCCGGCAGGTGCTGCTGGCAGTCGCAGTAGCTCTGGTATTTGGGTCTTTGCCGGCATGGGCTCAGCAAAGCGGCCAAAATAACCCGCCGCCCGCGCCGGCCAAGGCGCCCCCCAATACGCCAGCGATGACGGGCAACGGGCCAATGCGGCTACCGGCACCGGCCGAGCCGGCAACGCCACAACCACCCGCCGCAAAGACGTTTAAACCGACAGAACAAGTGCGCGCTGATGCTGATGTCGCATTTCCGCCGGATATTTGACCCGTGTTTTGATTATCAACCGCATTACAACCCCGCGGAGAGTAGCGCGTGAGAAGCCGTTTTTCATCCGAGTTCATTTTTCAGATGTTTGCGCTGCTGTTGTCCATCGTGATCGTGCATTCGATTTATGTGGTGGTGATCCGGCCGCAGGCAGCAATCGATGAGGCCGCGCACCAAGTGCAGGTGGCGGAAAATCCCGATGTGGTGCCCGAGCGTTCGGTATGGGTCATCGTGCGCGATTACGAGCAGGAAACCTGTTTCATTCTGATGCTGTGGGCGATGGCGATTCTCGGTTACAAGTGGCGAGGTTTGTTTCGCCAGCAGGCATTGCTGCACCTGGATGTGATCCCGATTGCGATGGGCGAGAGTATCTTGCCCGAGGATGCCCGTGACTATGCCCGCGCCATCGAGGCGTTGCCGGAACAACAGCGCGATTACATCTATCCACGGGCACTGCTCGCTGCCTTGCGGCGGTTTCGCGTCACCCGCAGTGTGCAGGATGTTTCTGCGGTCGTGGATTCGGTGTGTGAAACCGAAACCGACCGTCTGGATTCAGAGCTGGCGTTGGTGCGCTATATCGCCTGGGCGATACCGTCGATCGGATTTATCGGTACCGTGCGCGGTATCGGCGAAGCGTTGGGCATGGCGTACAAGGCGGTTGAGGGCGATATTACCGGTGTAACGGCTGCACTTGGCTTGGCGTTCAATTCAACACTGATTGCCTTGTTGTTGTCGATCGTGCTGATGTTTGTGCTTTACCAATTGCAACTGATGCAGGAACGCTTGGTGCTGGATGCCAATAGTGCCTGCGATCGCAACCTGATCCAGCATTTGCAGACCCGCTGAATGAACAATCCCTGTGTCATCGAAATCAGTGATATTGCCCTGAGCGTGGCGGATGCCGCCGGCCTGCGTCATTCCAGTGCCTGTTGTGCGGTAGTGGATGGGCGCGAGCTCGTACTCGGCGATGACGCGCGTGCGCGGGCGCGGCTCAACCCGCGGCAGACCCATGACCGTTTCTGGGCACAACTCGATCAACAGCCGCTGCATCGGGCCGCAGGCAATGCAAAAAACCATGCCGATCTGGCCTGGTTTCACCTGCATGCCATCTGGAAAAAAGCCGGACGCGCCGATGACGAAGTCATCTTCGCAGTACCTCCGGAATGGGACAGACAGCAATTGGCGTTGTTGCTGGGTATTGCGCAGGCCTGTGAAATACGTACCGTTGGTCTGGTGGCGGCGCCGGTTGCTGCGGCCAGCAGTGTCGCCGAGGGAGAGCGATTGCTTTACCTCGACGCGCAATGGCAACGCGTGCGCGCCACCCCGCTCAGTGGTGAGCAGCAACGCGCGCTGGGCACTTCAATTGAAGCGTCAAAACGTGGCATGAGTGCGCTTTACGATACCTGGGCGGCCTTGATTGCCGAGCATTTTTTACACGAGACTCGGTTTGATCCCTTGCATCGCGCCGAGAGCGAGCAACTGCTCTATACGCGCCTGCCCGAATGGCTGCGCACACTCCGCAAGCAAGCATCGGCTGCGCTTGAGATGAATGTTGGCGCCCGCGTTTATCGTGTCGAAATGTCGCGTCAATCGCTGGTCGCTGCGGTCGCCGCTGATTATCAGGCGTTGGTGGCAGTGGCGCGTGGTCACAATACTGATCAGGTATTGTTAGGTCACCACTTGGCCAGTTGCCCCGGCTTGGCGGATGCTTTTGCGCAGCACGGCATCGCCGCACAGGTTTGCCCGGAAAATGCCATCGTGCAGGGTGTGTTGCATCACTTCGACACCATCCGCTCCGACCCTGCGGCGCCGGCATTTGTTACCCGTCTGGCACGCGTACACGATGAAGTGACGGCAATTGCCGCGCTCGCACCAGCTACGGCCGCACCAACGCCCAGCCATGCACTGCTTGGCTGGCAGGCGTTTGCATTGAGCGAGCAGCCGCTGCCTCTGGAGCGGGTTACATCTGCTGCGGGTGTGAGCGTGCGACTGCATCAGGGCAAGGCATGGTTGCATCTGCCGCACGCAGTGAGTGCGCAACTCAACGGCCAGCGCGTGAGTGGCGAGCAGGTGGTGAGTGCGGGTGATCGCCTGCGCCTGGACGAGGGCGATGCACAGTGGCAGTTCATCGTGACAAACGCCAGCCATGGCCAAGAATAGGCGGACGGTCAATACCGCCAATCTGGCATTTATCGACGCCATGTCGGTTGGCCTGGGCGCAGTGATTTTGCTGTTCATGATCCTGCACCACGCCAGCGAAGTGGTTGCCAGCCAGAAGAATCACGCCAGCGCCGAAAAAGTCAGTGCGCTTGAGGATGAAGTGCTGAAAAAACGCCAGGCCGCCGCGCAGATGGCTGCGGCATTGCAGGCAACGCAGCAGCAACTGCGTGCTGCACAAGCACGCGCTGCCAGCCTGACGCAGGAATTGAAATCGCAAGATACGCAGGGCTCCGGCAGTGATGACAGCAAATTGGCAAGCCTTAAATCCGAAGTTCTGACCTTGCAAGCGCGCGTGGACGCGTTGCGCGCAACACAGGCCGAAGTCACCAATGCCACCCGCGAGCGCGCTGGTGAGGGCACGCGCCAGTACCTTGCTGGGCTTGAGGTCAAAGGCAAGCGAATCCTGATTCTGGTCGATGTCTCGGCCAGCATGCTTGATGAGACTGTGGTCGGCGTGATCCGGGCTCGCAACATGGATGCCGCCACCCAGCGCGCATCAGCGAAATGGCGTTGGGCGTTGAATGCACTGGATTGGATTACCACGCAAGTTCCGGCGTCGGCGCAGTTTCAGGTGTACGCGTTCAATACCACGGTTGAGTCGGCGGTTTCTGGCACTACCGGCAACTGGTTGGCAGTGGGCAATGGCGCACAGCTCAGCGCTGCGGTAAGCGATTTGCGTCAGCGCCTGCCGGCGGGCGGAACCAGCTTGACTCGGGCATTCGCTGCCGCTGCCAGGCTCTCGCCACAGCCAGACAACATTTACCTGCTTACCGACGGACTGCCAACCCAAGGTGCGGCAATCCGGGGTGGCCTGGTTTCTGGCGATCAGCGCATGGATTTGTTCGCCGAGGCGCTGCGTGCGATGCCGCGCGGTATCGCAATACATACCTTGTTGTTCCCGATGGACGGCGACTCCAAAGCGGCCGGTGCTTACTGGCAACTGGCGCAGATTTCCGGCGGCAGCTTTTTGGCACCATCAAGGGATTGGCCATGAAACGGCGTCGGCGCAAGGATCACGACGTGTTCAGTCTGTCCTTTCTGGACGCCATCAGCGGCGGGTTTGGCGCGATCGTGATGTTGCTGGTGATCGTGAAAGTGGCCGAACCCACGGTGACCAAGGATCGTGGCATCGGCCTGGAAAACACGGCGATCACGTTGGCCAAGGAACTGCCTGAGCTCGAACATCAGATCAAAAGCCAGCAGCAACAATTGGCCGATGCACAGAACCTGCTGGCATTGGTGCAACGCGATGTCACCCGCTTGGCACCGGGTGCCGCTGCCGCCCGCAAAGAGCGCGAGGCATCGGCACTCAATGCACGCGCGGCCACCACCATCGAACAACGACTGGCCATCGCTCGCCAGGAACTTACCGCCGAAATGCTGCGTTTGCAGGCGGTGCGGCCAGCCGCTGCCAATTCACTGGTTGGCGGCATTCCGGTGGACAGTGAATACATCATCTTTGTCATCGACACCTCTGGCAGCATGCAGAGCATCTGGCCATCGGTAGTGCGCACTCTCGACAAGGTGCTCAATGCCTATCCCAGGGTCAAAGGCATACAGGTAATGAGCGACATGGGTGAGTACATGTATTCGCAATATGCCGGGCAGTGGATACCCGATACGCCGGGCCGGCGGCGCGCGGTGTTGCAACGCATGGCGTCGTGGTCGCCGTTTTCCAACAGTTCGCCATCCGAGGGCATCGTGGCTGCCATCCGCAGTTTTCACGATCCCGGCAAACGCATCAGTATTTACGTGTTTGGCGACGACTTTACCGGCGCATCGATACAGTCCGTGCTCAATACGGTTGCCAGCATCAATCCGCGCGGGCGCGATGGCAAGCCGCAGGTGCGCATCCACGGTATTGGCTTTCCCAGCTTGTTTTCGATGCCCGGTGCCGGCGCCGGTGCGATACGCTTTGCTACCCTGATGCAAAGCCTGAGCAGCGAAAATGGTGGTACGTTCGTGGGCCTGCCCAGTACGCGCTGAATGGGTTGTCCATTCAAGGACGATTCACTGCATGGCTGCAAGATGAGGCATTCGACTCGCTGAGCGAGACAAGGAGAGAGTGTCATGATGTTATCGCGAAATCGAGTGTTTACATTGGGGCTGATTGCGTTGCTGGCTGGTTGTGCCAGCGGGCCAGTGGACAAGCCGGACAACCGGGTCGCTGCCGAAATGGCGCAGCGCGAAATTCCGGCAAGCCAATTGTTGAACGTCAACATTGTCGAGTTCGATCCCAATGTGCCGGCAGCGGCAGATCAGGACGATGACTTGCCGGTGGTACCCGCCGTGCGCAAGGCGGAGGCCAGTTACCTGGCGTACTCGCTGCGCAGCACGCTGGAGGGGACCGGCCAATGGGGCGCCGTTCGTGTGGTGCCCGAGGGCATCGATTCGTCCGAAGTGATCGTGCGCGGCACCATCATTGCGTCCGATGGCGAGACCCTGGAACTCAGGATTTCGGCCGCTGACGCAACCGGTCGGGTATGGCTGGAAAAGACCTATGCGCGGCAGGCCAGTGAAGACAGTTATGCCGATTCGGTGGGCGGCGGCGATCCGTACCAAAGTCTGTTCAACCAGATCGCCAATGATTTGCTGGCGCAACGTCGTCGTCTGGATGCGGATGCAGTGCTTGAAGTGCGACGGGTTGCCGAGCTGCGTTTTGCAGCAGACATCGCCCCCGATGCGTTTTCGCATCATCTGGAGCAATCACGCGGGCGTTATCACGTGCTCAGTTTGCCGGCGAGCGATGATCCCATGCTGTCGCGCATCGCACAAATCCGTGAACGCGACAATCTGCTGATCGATTCGCTCGATCAGCATTACGGCATGTTTCATGACGGCATGGCGCCGGCCTATCGGCAATGGCGTCTGGCCAGTTTCAAGGAAGGCAGCGCGATGCGCGAACTCAAGCGCGAGGCGACCACGCGCAAGGTGGTGGGTGGGCTGGCGGTGCTGGCGGGAATTATCGGCATGACGCAGAAAAACCAGAGCAACGCGTCGTCGGTGGGTTCGCAAGCGGCGATACTTGGTGGCGGTTACCTGTTCAAGACCGGTCTCGACAAGGGCCGTGACGCCGAAATCCACGTGCTGGCTTTGCAGGAACTCAACACCACGCTGGGCGGTGATCTGGAACCGCGCGTGGTATCGCTCGAAGGCCAGACCGTTACTTTGCATGGCTCGGCCAAAGAGCAATACCGTGAGTGGCGCAGGCTGCTGCGTGAGTTGCATCAGGCTGAAACCGGCGCAACGGGCGACTGAGCGTCTGTGTTGACAGGGTCGGTTCCGTAGACTGCGTCCCACGCACTGTGGGAGCGCCCTGTGCGAAGCTCAACTGCGTAGGATGGGTAGAGCGCAGCGACCGAGTGCAACGAAGGCGTAGTTCGCGTAGCGAACGCTGTCGCGAAGCGACCGAACCCCATCGGCAATATCTGACAATGATGGGTTTCGCTGCGCTCTACCCATCCTACGTCACTGCGCGGCTTTGCCGTTCTATCCCGCTGCATCATGGTGTTGTCGGATTCACCGCTTCGCGGTTTGATCCGACCTGCGCCCTCTCAGATCAACGGCATCATGCTCATGTAGGTCGGTTCAAGCCGTACAGCGGCGGAATCGACATCCAGACATGGATGATCTTGGCGCTTTTCCTTTGCGCTTCGCGTTCTTTGCGGACAAATGGTTTTACGCTTTTCCCGAGTCCCGAGGTCCCGAGGTCCCGAGTCCCGAGTCCCGAGTCCCGAGTCCCGAGTCCCGCAGTCTGTCCTACCAGACCAGATCGTCCGGCACCTGAAACTGGGGGTCGGCATAAGGCTCAGCGCTGGCTGGTGCGTCGGGATCGACGCGTAGCGCAATGGCTGCCGGAAAAATCGCTTCGGCGCGATTCAGCGTTTGCGCAGATACCAGCAGATAGCGGCCATTGGCTTGTACCACACCCAGTTCACCGGCATTGAGCGCCTTGAGTTGGTCGGCAGTGACATAAATGCGCTTGATCTTGCCGCCGTATTCAAAATGACGGGCGAGTTCAGCGGCCGGGTCGTTGAGCACGTTGTCCTTGAATAACTCGGCGAGTTTGGCCTTGGCTTCACGGCGCAGTCGGGCCTGTTCCTGCTGTGCGCGTTCGGCGGCAAGGCGATCGTTCTTTTCCTTTTGCGCGCGAATGGCGTAAGCGCGGGCCAGGTCGATCTCCTCTGTATTGCGTGCAGCATTCGGCGCGGTGCCTGGCTTGTCGCCGTGCCTGGCTTTGCCATGTGCGTGCGCGCCGGCTTTGCGTTTGGCTGCTTGATTGTCCCGCCGTTTGTCCGGGGGGCGGGCAGGTTTGGGTTCGGGCTTGGCGCTGGCTGTGAAACCCAGGCCCAACAATTTGTCACGTAATGAATGGCTCATGGCGGACTTCAGTAATGCGGCGGTGGGGGTTCGATGCCAGGATCAGTCAGTGGTTCCGCACGAAAGCGGCGCAGTTCATCCAGGGTGCGCTCCAGCAATCGATGGGTGCGTTCGTTTTCGACCCGGGCCTGCGCCAGTGCGTCGCTCAGCTCGGTTACGGTGAGTTCCTGAAACGCCACACGCGCTTCGAGTTCATCCACGCGGGCTTCGAGTGGTGTATTCATGACTGGGTCACCGAGCGGCCACGGCCGATACCGTAATAGGCGATTCCCGCTGCTTCCACCGCTTCGGGGGCATAGACGTTGCGGCCATCAAACAATACCGGCTCGCGCAGGCTGGCGCGGATACGGCCAAAGTCCGGGCTCCAATAGGCCTTCCATTCGGTCAAGAGAATCAGTGCATCGGCTCCCTGCAAGGCGAGTTCGGGCGTGTCGCACAGCAACAGATCTTCGCGCATTCCAAATATGCGCTGTGCTTCGCCCATGGCTTCAGGGTCGTGGGCACGTACGCTGGCGCCAGCGGCCCAGAGTTGTTCGAGCAAGCGCCGGCTGGGTGCTTCACGCATGTCGTCGGTGTCGGGTTTGAATGCCAATCCCCACAGCGCAAAGCATCGTCCTGCGAGTTGTCCCTTGAAATGCGCATGGATCAACGCGTACAAATGATCCTTTTGCGCGTCGTTGACGGATTCCACCGCGCTCAGCAAGGCCGGCACATAACCATGCTGGCGAGCGCTATGGCCGAGCGCACGCACGTCTTTGGGAAAGCACGAGCCGCCGTATCCTGCGCCGGGGTAGATGAAGTGGTAGCCGATACGCGGGTCCGAGCCGATGCCCTGGCGCACCATTTCGATGTCGGCGCCCACCCGTTCGGCGATATTGGCCATCTCGTTCATGAAGCTGATCTTGGTGGCGAGCATGGCGTTGGCGGCGTACTTGGTCAGCTCTGCCGAACGCACGTCCATCAGCACCACCCGCTCGTGATTGCGGTTGAACGGCGCATACAGGCGGCGCAGCGGCTCTGCCGTTTGAGCGTCGCGTGCGCCGATCACAATGCGATCCGGGCGCATGCAATCCTTGACCGCGTTGCCTTCCTTGAGGAACTCGGGATTGGACACCACATCAATGGCGAGCGTGCTGCCGCGCGCTGCAAGCGCTCTGTGTATTGCGGCCTGCACACGAGCGGCAGTACCCACTGGCACGGTAGATTTGTTGACAATCAGCGTCGGCTTTACCAAGTGTTTGCCGATAGTGTCGGCAACGGCAAGGACATGACGCATATCTGCGCTGCCGTCCTCGTCGGATGGCGTGCCCACCGCAATGAAGATGATTTCGGCGTGAGCGATGGCGGACTGCGCATCACCACTGAAACGCAGCCGGCCGGCGGCGCTGTTGGCGCGCACCATGTCTTGCAGCCCAGGCTCGAACAGCGGGATGTCCCCATTATTCAAGGCGGCAACCTTGGCGGTATCGATATCCACGCAAATGACATCATTGCCGACCTCAGCCAGGCAGGTGCCGGTAACCAAACCGACATAGCCGGTGCCAAACAAGGTGATGTTCATGGCTTATCCACTCTGGACAGTGAAGCAGTGCGCGAGGATGTGATGGTAACCGGCAGTGATGACAGGGTCACGTTGTGATGGCCTGCAAACGACAACGGCCGGCGGAAAACCGCCGGCCGTTGCGAAAAACACGAGCGATACTTACTGTGCTGCCGCAGGCGGCACGATCTCCAGCAGCTCAACCTCGAAGACCAACGTCGAGTTGGGGCTGATCGGGCCGGCGCCACGCTCGCCATAACCCAGATTGCTCGGAATCCAGAACTTGTATTTGCTGCCGACCGGCATCAGTGCAACGCCCTCGGTCCAACCTGGGATCACCTGATTGAGCGCGAATTGCGCCGGCTCGTTGCGGTCATAGGAGCTGTCGAAGGTGGTGCCATCGAGCAGCGTACCCAGGTAATGCACGCGCACCGTGTCGGTGGCTTGCGGCTTGCCGCCGTTGCCGGCACGAATCACTTGGTACTGCAGGCCGCTGGCTGTGGTTTGCACTCCGGCCTTGCTCTTGTTGGCGGCCAGGAATGCCTCGCCTTCGGCGATGTTCTTGCTGGCTTTGGCCGATGATTCAGCGGCCTGTTTTTGCTGCATGCGCTGTTGGAACGCCTTGCGCACGGTATCGGCTTCCTCGTCGCTGAGCTGGGTCTTGCCACCGGCCAGCGCATTCTGCATTGCAGCGATGGCTATCTTGGTGTCGATTTCATCCTTGATCGGCTCCAGCATCTTGGCCAAATCCATGCCCACGGTGTAGGAGAACTTGTCTTTCTCGGTTTCCAGCTTGGCCTGCGCGGAAACATTGGCCGTCATCGCCAGCGCGAGCGCCGCCGCTAGGGCACAGGTGAATCGGGATACGGCATTCATGCAATCAGTCTCCTGCTATGGGATGAGGTGCGGGCCCAGATGGGCGGCCCGGTATTGTCAGGGTGGAGTAGCTTTTGGGCAATGCCTATTGTGCCACGCCGCCATTTTTTGTTCAGGGGTTGGCAGGTTCGGCACCGTGTCATCAGTTGGGTTGAAGGGGCTGTTGACATTCCTCGATGTAGTGTTATAGTTACCTACAACACCGGTTGCCAATGACAGCCGCCGGTCGCCGAGGAGACGATCATGCACAACAAACTGCGCACAACATTGACCAGCTTGGGTGTTGCTCTGGGGTTTGTCGCCAGTACGCTAATGCTTGCGCAACCGCTCGAATCTGAAACCATGCAAGTGGCTGGCAATGCCCGCATCGATAGCGAATCAGCGCCCCAAACTGCGCCGCAGGCCGCTCCAGATCGCGAGCGGCAAAGTGCTCGCGTCAATCTGGCGATGCCTTATTACTCCTTTGCGCGTTTGATACCGCGCCGGGAGTCATGAGATGAGTACAGTGCAGTGGAATGACAACAGCCCGATCTACCGACAGCTCAAGGAGCGGGTGGTGGCAATGATGCTTGATGGTGCATTAAAACCCGGCGATGCATTGCCTTCGGTGCGCCAGATTGCAGCCGATTACCAACTCAACCCGATCACCGTATCGCGCGCCTATCAGGAACTGGTCGATGAGAGCCTGGTGGAGAAACGTCGCGGGTTGGGCATGTTCGTTACCGACGGCGCACCGGAAAAGCTGTTGGGCACGGAGCGTGAGCATTTCTTGAATGACGAGTGGCCCTTGGTGCTGGAGCGCATGCGCCGGCTTGGGCTTGATATCAAATCCCTGATGAAGGCGGCGCTTGCCGCGGAGGAAAAGTGATGACCAGTGTCGTCAGTGCCCGTAATTTGCGTAAACGCTACAAGAACACGACCGCGATGGACGGGGTCAGCTTTGAGTTGCCGGCCGGTCGCATCGTTGGTCTGATCGGCCCCAATGGCGCCGGCAAGACCACCGCGTTGAAGGCGGTTCTCGGCCTGATCCCGTTTGAGGGTGAGCTCAGCGTGCTTGGCCTCGACCCGCGAACGCAGCGTGACGCGCTGATGGAGCAGGTTTGCTTCATCGCCGATGTGGCGGTACTGCCGCGCTGGATTCGAGTATCGCAGGCCATCGATTTCGTGGAAGGCGTACACCCGCGTTTTGACCGGGCCAAATGCGAGGCGGCGCTGGCGCACACCAAGATCAAGCGCAATTCGCGGGTCAAGGAGCTGTCCAAGGGCATGATCGTGCAGTTGCATCTGGCGCTGGTAATGGCGATCGACGCCAAGCTGCTGGTGCTGGATGAACCGACCCTGGGCCTCGATATCGTTTATCGCAAGCAGTTCTATCAGAACCTGCTGGAACAGTATTTCGATGACGAAAAGACCATCCTGATTACCACCCATCAGGTGGAAGAGATCGAGCACATCCTCACCGACCTGCTGTTCATCCGCGATGGCAAAATCTCGCTGTGTACCAGCATGGATGACATGGCCGAGCGGTTTGTTGAAGTGATGGTGTCGGCCGATCACGCCGCAGCGGCGCGCGCACTCAAGCCGATCGATGAGCGCCAGGTGTTTGGCAAAGCGGTGATGCTGTTTGATGGCATCCCGCGCGCACAACTGGCGGGTTTCGGGGAAACCCGTACACCCGGGATTGCCGACCTGTTTGTTGCTTCCATGAAGGGGACCTACGCATGAACACCTTTCCGACATTGCTCAAGCGTGAGTTTTGGGAACACAAAGGCGGTTTCTTCTGGGCGCCGATTGTCGCCAGCAGTGCGTTCCTGATTCTCAGCATGATGGCGGTCATCACCGCCGAAGTAATCGGCAACAAGACCGGCGTGCAGATCAACGGTATCCATATCAACGCGCTGACCGATAAACTCGGCCCGGATGCGATGAGCAAGCTCGGCATGGGCCTGGATGTGAGCTTTTTCATGGCGGCGACATGGGCCTACGTCACCCTGGCGTTCGTGGTGTTCTTCTATTGCCTTGGCTGCCTGTTCGATGAGCGCAAGGACCGCAGCGTGCTGTTCTGGAAGTCGTTGCCGGTGTCCGACCGCGACACGGTGTTGGCCAAGGTGGCCAGTGCGATGGTCGTTGCGCCGCTGATCGCCACGGTTATCGGGGTCATTGCCGGGTTTGGTTTTTTTGTGCTGCTCAGTGTTTTGGCGTTTGTTCACGGCGGCAATCCCCTTGCGCTGATCTGGGGGCCGGCCAATCCATTGACGGTTGTGTTCAATCTGTTTGCAGCACTCCCGGTTTACGTGGTGTGGGCGCTGCCGACCGTGGGCTGGTTGATGCTGTGCAGTGCATGGGCCAAAAGCAAGCCGTTTCTGTGGGCGTTGATGATCCCGGTGTTGTCCGGCATTCTGGTGAGCTGGTTTGATGTGATGCAACTGTTCTCGCTCAAGACTGGCTGGTACTGGAGCCACGTGGTCGCACGTTTGCTTGGCAGTGCGCTGCCCGGCGCCGACATTCTGTTTCGTGGCGATATGGAGATGTTTGAGCGGATGAATGGCCCGGAAGACATGGCGTCATTGTTCAGTGCCGGCCACGCCTGGGCTGGCCTGGCCAGCGTTGAAGTGTGGGTTTGGGCAGCGGCTGGCGCGGCGATGATCGCCATCGCCATTCGCCTGCGCCGCTGGCGTGATGATGCGTGATCGTGTTGGCTGCAACGTGGCCGCTGATTCACTGAACGGGGAGAATTCACCATGAAAATGCTGTTTGCTGCTGCATTGTTGTTGCCAACGCTTGCTGCCGCCGAGAGCTGCAAGGTCGAAAAGCCCGAAGAGTTGGTGCTGGATCTGGATGGGATTTCCACCGTGGTGGTGGAAATGGGCGCCGATACCCTGAACATCATCGGCGTCAGTGGTGTCGACGGCGTGGTTCGCGGCCGTGCCTGCGCTTCGTCCGACAAGCGGCTCGATCTGTTGTCACTGCAGCAGGAGCGCGATGGTGATCGCCTGACGCTAAGCCTGTTGCGCGAGCACCGCATCATCACCGTGTCATTTGGTTCTGACTATGCCTATCACGATGTCAGCGTCAACGTGCCAGCGTCGCTTGCGCTCGAGTTGAACATGGGCTCCGGCGACGCGAACATTCAACAGGTGGCGTCGCTCAAGGCGGAGGTCGGCTCCGGTGATCTGGATGCTCGAAACATCAGTGGAACCGTGCTGCTTGAAATCGGCTCGGGTGACGCCGCCGTTCATCAGGCGACTTCGCTCACGGCGGATATCGGCTCGGGCGATCTGGATGCCCGGAACATCAGCGGAACCCTGCGGTTTGAAGTCGGTTCCGGTGATGTGGTGGCGCATACCATCGGCACGTTGCAGGTCGATTCCGTCGGCTCCGGCGATGTCGTTGTGGATGGTGTTGCCGCCGACACCCGGATCGGCACGGTGGGTTCGGGCGATGTCGCCGTGCGTGACGTGAAGGGGGCGGTAACCATCGAATCGCTGGGCTCTGGCGACATCACCCTGCAACGCGTCGCCGGCTCGGTGACGATGGATCGCATGGGTTCCGGCGACTTGCGCGTTACCGACATCGAGGGTGATGTGGTTGTTCATCGCAAGGGTGGCGGCGACGTGCATGCGAAACGAGTCAAGGGCGCGGTGCGCACTCCGGCAGACTGATGCTTCGCGCGCAGGCGCGCTGCCACAAACGCCTTGAAGCCCCCTGTAGGAGCGCACCCTGTGCGCGACCACAACACGCATCGCGCAACCGGGTCGCCCACAGGGTGGGCTCCTACAGGGGCGGATCACGATTTTCCTGTAGGAGCGCACCCCCAGATCAAGTCTGGGGCAGGCTCTGTGCACGACCGTCATCCAGCACCCAAAGAAGGCTGCGTTTTAAGTTGACACCCCACGCAGGTGGCGGCTGCTGAGCCTGAGCCTGTTGTCAGTGGCCGCAGATCGCATACACTCACGTCTTATGATGTATTGACGGACGCGGTCTCCCTCATGCCCACTGGCTTGGACCAAGCTGCAGCTGCGCGTCGTGCACACAGAGCGCGATTGCCATGGTTTCTGGCAACGCTGGTGTTCTTCGCGATGGTGCTGGTTACGCTGCTGATCTGGCGCCCGATGCACGCTGCGGCACACGACGAAGCGCGTGCGGCGTTCGCGGCGCGGGCGCAGGAGGTCAGCGCAGCCATCGCGACCCGTGTCGCCGCATACGAGTTGATTTTGCACGCAGCGCAGGCGCAAGTGGCATTGCATCCCGATATGGATCAAGAGCGCTGGCAGACGTTCGTGCGCATGCTCGCACTTGAACGTCACTATCCTGGCTTGCAGGGTTTGGGGTTTGCCGCGCAGGTGCCAGGTGCGCAATTACCGGAGTTTCTCGCACAGGCGAGGCGGAGCTCCGCGCCGCAATTTGCGTTGATTCCGGCCGGTGAACGCGATCAATACGTGCCCATCACCTGGTTTTCAGCCATCGATCCGCACGATTCCGCAGACGCATTGGGCGTCGATCTCTACGCCGATCCGGTGTGTCGCCGGGCATTGCAAAGCGCGCGCGATCAGCGCCGGCCGGTGTTGACCGGGCCGCTGCAGAACGCAACCGCCGACACCGGCCCGGCGCGGGTGTTGTTGTTTCTGCCAGTGTATGAAGGGCTGCCAAGTGATGGCTCGGTGGCGCGCAAGGAATCAACCTTGCGGGGTTTTGTGATGGCTTCTCTGCGTGTGGACTTGTTGATGTCCGGGATACTCGGCGATGGTCCGTTGGGTGTCAACTTCGCTTTGTTCGACGCGTCCGACAACGACACCCCGCTGTACGCCGATACGCGGCGGGTGCTGCAAGACGCGGCAAGGCGTTCGCCCGAGTTCACGATTGATCGGCAATTGCCGGTTGCCGGTCGTCGCTGGTCGGTGCGCTACAGTGCAGGCAAAAACGACATCGATGCTGACGCTATCAAACGGGCGCAAACCGTATTGCAAGGCGGTCTGGTTACCGCATTGCTGCTTGCTGCGATTGCCTGGCTGTTGGCTACCACGCGGGTGCGCGCCAGTATCCTCGCTGAAATACGGGCTGCGACCTACCGCGAAAGCGAACAGCGCTTGCGCACTATCACCGACAACGTGCCAGGTTTGGTTTCGCATCTGGATCGAGAGGGTCGCTTCCTGTTTATCAATCGGGCACATAGAGACTGGTTCGGGCTGGATGCCAGCGCATTTATTGGCAGGACGTTCCTGGAGGTCTTTGGCGACGATGCGGTATACAACCCGGCAGTGGACGATGTGGTCAAGCGCGGTCATGCCGGTCAGCGCGGCAGCGTGCGCAGCTGGATACCGCAAGCGGGGCGTTGGGTACATGTGTCGGTGGTGCCTGACGGCGCAGCGGGCATATACATGTTGCTGGTTGACGTGAGCGCACTCAAGGCAGCTGAAGATGCACTGTTCGACGAGAGCGACCGTGCTCGAACCGCATTGCATGCCATTGCCGATGCGGTAATCGTGACCGACATTGTTGGGCAAATCAGCTCGCTCAACCCGGCCGCCGAGGCGGTCACTGGGTGGCCTGTATGCGAGGCGATGGGGCGCCAGATCGACGAAGTGTTTGTGGTTGTGGCCACACGCTCTGGTGAGCAAGTGGCTGCCTCGATGCAGCGCGTATTGGATATGGGGCAGGCCACAGATATTGCAGATGATGCCGTGTTGTTGCGGCGCGATGGCACAACAGTACCGATTTCAGGCTCTATCGCTTCAATTCATGACGCGCAGGGGCAGGTCAACGGTGCGGTACTCGTTTTCCGTGATGTTGGGGCATCACGCGAATTGTCCATGCGCATGGCGCATCTGGCGCAGCATGATGCACTCACCAATCTGCCCAATCGGGTGGTGCTGGAAGACCGCCTGCGCCAGGCGATTGCATTGGCCGAGCGCAATGCACGCATGACTGCCGTGCTGTTCATCGACCTGGATCGCTTCAAGGCGATCAATGACACATTGGGCCATCAGGCTGGCGATCAGTTGCTTTGTCATGTGGCGGAACGACTGAGCGCCGGTGTTCGCCGTTCCGATACCGTCTGCCGCCTCGGTGGTGATGAGTTTGTCGTTTTATTGCCCGAAACTGGCAGTGCGCGCGATGTGGCGCAGGTTGCCGAAAAATTGTTGCACGCGTTGCATGAACCGATGACGCTCGCCGATCAACAGGTGCGTATTTCCGGTTCGATTGGCATCAGCGTGTTTCCCGATGATGGCGCCTCGCCGCACGATTTGCTCAAGAATGCCGACGCCGCGATGTATCACGCCAAACATGCCGGCCGTAATCAGTACGCTTTTTTCACGCCGGAAATCGAACAGCACGAACACGCGCGGTTGCAAGTGGAAACGCTGTTGCACGACGCCATCGATGGCGGTCAACTCCGCCTGCATTTTCAGCCCAAGGTCGATGCCGGTACGCGCCGATTGATTGGCCTTGAAGCGCTGGTGCGTTGGCAGCGTAGTGAATCGGAGCTGGTCTACCCCTGTGATTTCCTGCCTATCGCTGAAACCAGTGATCTGATCATGCGGGTCGATGCCTGGGTGATGCATGCGGCGTGTCAACAAATACGCGCCTGGCAGGATCAGGGGCTTCCGCTTGTCCCGGTTTCGGTCAATGTTTCGGTAGTGACCTTCACCGGAGAGCAATTGGTCGATATGGCTGGTGAAGCCTTGCTTGCCGCCGGTATCGCGCCGGAGTTGTTGCAGATTGAAATCACCGAGAGCCAATTGCTGCGCAATTCCGAGCGCACCCGGCAGGTGCTTTCCGGCCTCAAGCGGCTGGGTATTGGTGTCGCCATCGACGATTTTGGCTCAGGCTATTCCAGCCTCAGCTACCTGTATCTGTTCGCGGTGGATGTGCTGAAGCTTGATCGCAGCCTGGTCACCAACATCGCCGATGACCCGCGCCAGGCAGTGATCGTGCAGGCAATCACCACCATGGCGCGTGCATTGGGTTATCGGGTGATTGCCGAAGGCGTGGAGCGCGAAGTGGACGCGCAAGCACTGTTCGACAATGGTTGCGACGAGTTGCAGGGTTTTCTGTTCAGCCGGCCATTGCCGGAGCTTGCCTGCCGCGAGTTGATGCGCGGTGCGTGAAAGGCGCGCCGTCTACGGTGCGAGTTCGAAAACCACACTGACCGGGAAGTGATCCGACGGGTAACGTACACCGTCGTGGTGGCTATCGACCTGCGCCGATAGCACGCGCCACGGCGCCCGGAACACAATCCAGTCGATGCGCCGATCTGGCTTGCCGCTGAAACCATGGAAGGTTGCGTCCGGGCCGCTGCGTGATGGCGCTTCAGTCCACACATCTTTCAACAGCCCGGTCAGTATCGCGTAAGCACCTCCCTGAGGTTCGGTGTTGAAATCGCCGCCGACGATGATCGGCAATGCCACGTCGTACAGCGACAACCGATTGACGATCAGCGTGGCCGCTTTGCGACGGGCCTCGTCATCTTCCGCGCGGTAGGGGAAGTGGGTGTTGTAATACAGGAAGCGGGTATGGCTTTCGACGGTTTCAAACAGGGCCCAGGTCACCATCCGCGGAAATAGATTGCCCCAACTGCTGCTGCCGGCGCGCTCGGGGGTGTTCGACAACCAGAAATCGCCGGAATCGATCAGTTGCAGGCGATTGGAACGATAGAACACCCCCATGTGCTCGTCCTCGTGGTTGCCACGCCGGCTCATTCCGAACCAGCGGTATTCGGGCAGCTTTTCGACGATGTACTGGCCCTGCTCGAAATACAGCTCCTGCGTGCCCATCAGGTCGGGCGCCTGTGCGCGGACAGTGTCGATGAACAGCTCACGACGTTTGTCCCACGCGTTGGCGCCATCGGCCGCCGTTGGCAGGCGGACATTGAAGCTCATCACGCTCAGGGTTTCGGCGTGTACGGCGCCGCCAAGTACCAGAGCAAACAGTGCAAGTATCCGGAGCATGGTATGTCCTCACAGGGCGATGGCAGTGCGCTGAAAACGACCATGATGCCGCAACGCGAAGTCGTCAGCGGGTTTGGGCACACCGCGCAGGCCGGGTTTCGCGTTGCCGGCCAGCCCAAAGGCCCGGTGGATTTCCGCTTTCGCGGCAATGACGGTGCCGCAAGGCTGGTGCTCCACGGCAGCCTTTGGCTTTTCCTCCTGCTGTGACGCGCATTTCGATGGATTGACCGGCGTGGCGCTGTTCGCGAAAGCCAGACACACCTGAATACAGGCGTCGCATCGTCACGCGGTGCGTTCGCCGCACCGCCATGCGCGAGCGCCCCGGCGGCCTGCTACTTGGCGATCAACAACAGCAGCGAGCGCGGCTGCACGCCGTACACGGTATGCTCGCCGCCGATGAACGCTTCCGAACCTGGGTTGACGACGGTATTGGCACTCTCATTCCAGGGCGCGGTGTCGGTGACGCGGTACCAGTTCTTGCCGGTGCCAGGCCATGGCAGGCTGAAGTTCACCAGACTCGACCAACCGTTGTAAGCCACATAAATCGCGCTTGCCGAATCGCCGAACTCGCTGCCGTCGATGCGCCACGCAATGGCGTGGTTGCCAGTGTTGGTGAAGTAGACGCTGTCGGTCTGATTGCCATCGGGCTTGAACCAGCGCAACTGCTCCATCACATTGCCGTTGTTGTCCACCCCTGAGTAGAAATTGGCTGGGCGCAGCGCCGGGTGCGCCTTGCGAAAGGCGATCAGGCGTTTGCTGAAGATTTCGTGGTTGGCTTCGATGGTGCTGCGGGTCCAGAACAGCCAGTTGGCAGCCGAATCGAGGTTGAACGGATTGTTGTTGCCGAACAGCGTGCGCAGCACTTCGTCGCCGCCAGTGATCATCGGCACGCCGGCGCTGAGCATCAGGAATGCAAGCCCGGTGCGCGCGGCGCTGCGTTGATTGCTGCCGACGCCGCCCTGGTTCCAACTGTTGTTGTTGTCGTCGCCGCCGTCGGATGGGCCGTATGGCCAGGGCTGATTATTTTGCTTGCTGTTGTAGACGTACAAATCGTTCAAGGTGAAGCCGTCGTGCGCGACCATGAAGTTGATCGAGTGCCAGGGCTTGCGGCCGTCATCGCCGTACAGGTCGGACGAACCCGCGAAGCGGTTGGCCAACTCGCCGGTAGTCACCGTCGCCAGGCCCAGCTTGTTCTGTTTCTTGCGCAGCGAATCACGATAGATGCCGTTCCACTCCGCCCAGCCGGCGGGGAAACCGCCAACCTGGAACGAATTGCCGCCGATGGCCCAGGGCTCGGCAATCAGATCGACGCCAGTACCACCGGCAGCCGCTCGCGGCGGCAGCTCGTTGACGATGCGGTTGAGGGCATTGCCGCCATCCATCTTGTCGAAATTGAAACAACCGTGTTGGCAGGTGTTGCCCAATACCGATGCCAGATCGAAGCGGAAGCCATCCACGCCCAGGGTGTCGCGCCAGTAGGCCAGTGAATCGACGATCAGGTTTTGCGCGATCGGATTCTTGGTATTGAAGTTGCCGCCGACACCGGTGTTGTCCCACGAAAACTTGAGATCCGAGGTCAACGAGTAGTAGGTGGGGTTATCCAGGCCGCGCCACGACAGGATGTTGTAAACGGTGAGGCCGTCGCTGCCGCTCCAGGCGCCGCCTTCGCCACTGTGGTTGTACACCACGTCGATATACACCTTGATGCCGGCATCGTGGAATGCCTTGACCATGGCTTTCCATTCGCGGGTTGGGCCACCAGCGGTTTTATCGGAGGAATAGCGCCGATCCGGTGCGAAAAAGTTCAGCGTCATGTAACCCCAGTAATTGTCGCCGGCAGTGGAGTCGGGAGCGACATCGTTGCTGTCGTTCTGGGTTTCCTGCACCGGCAGAAACTCGACGGCGGTAACGCCCAGACTGGCCAGATAGCCAGCCTTGAGCGCAGCGCCGGCATAGGTGCCGCGAAGGGCGGTCGGCACACTGGTATCGCTGCGCGTCAGCCCGCGCACATGCACTTCGTAGATGATGTCGTCTTTCAAGGCGCGGGTGGGCTTGCTGCCGATCGAGCCGGTGCTCGGCGCCAGCACGATGCCCTTCGGCGCGCAGGCGCCGCTGTCCTTGTTGCGATGGGTCGCGCCGCTCGCGTAAATCGTGCCGTCGGGGCAGGCGGCGGTGTTGGGGTCCTGGCTGATTTCCAGCGCGTAGGGGTCGATCAGCAACTTGTTCGGATTGAAGCGATTGCCGCTGGCATCGATATCGGTAATGAAACCGGTTCCGGTGCCCTTGCTCCAGCTACTGCTCCAGGTCCAGTTGGGGCCCCAGGCGCGATAGCCGTAATAGACGGCACCGGTGATGCCGTAGGTATTTTGCAGGGTCGCTACCGACGCGGTTTTCGACCAGACGTTGTTGGCGTCCTTGGTCAGTACGTAGCGTACCTTTTCCTGTGCGCCGGACGGGGTTTTGTACAGCCATACCTCGATCCGCGTAGCACGCGAGGAGTACACCCGGAAGGTGATGTTGGCTTGGGTGGCATCGAGTTTCGCGCCCAGGTTATGGGTGTTGATCGCTGCCTGCGCCGGTGGAACCGGCAACGATGCCAAGACGATGCCCAGCAACAAACAGACGCTGACGCGGCCAAACAGACGCAGCAATAGGTGCATGACGTTTCCCTCCCAGGAACGTTTGAATGTGCGCGCCGTTGGTCAGGCGATTGCGCCACTCGATGGTGGGTGGCTTCGAACCGCGATGCGTCACTGCGCTGACGCACTATGCGTGGCGTTTGTCGGACGAGAGGTTAAATATCCGTAAACATGCATTCGTATTCATTCGTGCTGCGCGTAACCGCCTCAGCTGTTCATGGCAAGCGTCAATACTCCAGTTCCAGCGCAGCGCACAGGTAATCGATCAGCGGCGCCAGCAGCGCGAGGCGCTCGGTGATGGCCGGGATCAGCGTAGCGCCGGTGACAGTGGCATCGTCGAGCGCGCATATGGCGACGAAATCCTTGCGCTTGAGATCGGCGATCAGCGGATGGTCGGCGGGAAAACCGGCTGGTGGCCGCACCAACGAATCGCCGACCAGGGTGCAGCGCTCGCGGAACTTCGCGGCATGGGTGAAGCGCTTCCACGCCGCCGGGTTGTCGGCGATGAAGCTGCGCACGCGGCGGGTGGTGGTGCTGTCGGGGTGCCACAGGCCGCCGCCGACGAAACTGTCGCCCGGCGCGATGTGGACGTAGAAACTGGGCGCTGGCACCTCGCGATGGCGCTGGTGATACAGGCGCAGCCCGGCCCACGCTTTGTATGGGGTTTTGTCGTTGCTGAAACGGGTATCGCGATGGATGCGAAACAGCGAGCCGCCGACCGGGCGTGGGTTGGCAATAAACTGCCCGCTCAGTTGCGCCAGCGGCGCTTGCAGGTCGGCGATCAGTTGCAGGCAGGGCCGGCGCAGATGCACTTCGTAATCGGAGCGGTGCGCATGGAACCATTCGCGCGTATTGTTGCGCGCCAGCGCGCGTTGGAAGCGAAAAGTCTGGTCGGAAAAGTAGGCTTTCAATCAGTTGCTCCCATTCGGCAACGGGGCTTGGCAGGTCGGCTCACGCACAGCCAGACCGACAGTAATAGAAGGATGGGTAGAGCGCAGCGAAACCCATCGCTGTCGGATATCGATGGGTTTCGGTCGCTTCGCGACAGCGTTCGCTGCGCGAACCACGCCTTCGCTTCGCTCGGTCGCTGCGCTCTACCCATCCTACCCAACAGGATGGGCGCTGACCTGTGCATAGCGACCGGCTCATAGCGAGCCCTCCAAATGCGCGGACCAGGCTTGCAAGGCATCGAGCAGGGTCTGCGCGCGGCCATCGCCGGCATGGTGCTGGCGCAATTGCGCGATTTCCGCAGCGTGGCTTTCGAAGGTGTATTCCGACCAGCCGATGTCGGTTTGCAGGCGCTGGCGGCGGTAATCGTCCCAGCGTGTACGCTCATCGGCATCCAGGGTGTCGGGCCAGTTGCGGGCGCGGTAACGAAACAGCAATTCACAAAGGCGCGGATCGGCGAAGGCAAAGTGTTCGTGGCCGAGGCGCTCGGGCGGGGTGGCGCGCACGCGCTCGCAATGGCGGCGGTCGGCATCGGCGATGAAACCGTCGTACAACGAGGCATCGACATCGCCGGGCGGAAACGATGATGGCCGCGCATACACCTGGCGCAGCGTTTCCGGCAGGTCACTGGCGCGGCGGATCAGTTCGGCGTTGGCCATGCTGCTCTGCATATCGATGCCCAGCCGCACGCAATCGGCGTCGCGCACAAACTCCAGCGGCACCAGCGACGGGCAGCGATTGAGGTGGATTTCCTTGAGCGCGATGCGCTGCTCGCCTTCAGGCAGATCGGCGGTTGGCGTGTACAGGCGATCAGCGATGCCATCGGCGTCCAGCGCCAGCAGTGGTTCGGGGTCTTGTGCCAGATCGTAGGCAATGATGCGGCTGTCGATATGCGGATGCCGCGCAATCGGCAGCACCAGCGCGGCATGGCGGCGGCTGGCCGGAAACCGCCCGGACACATGCAGCAGCGGCATCTGCGCGGCAACGTCGATGTGCGCGGCAGCGCTGCGCTTGTTGCGCAGGGTCAGCGCGTAATCCCACAGCTTGGGCTGCGCGCTGCGCGCCAGTCGGGCGAGGCCGATCAGCGCTTGCACATCGGACAGCGCATCGTGCGCGTGTTCGTGGCTGATGCCGTTGGCGGCGGCCAGATCGACCAGTTTGAAGCTGGTGAACCCATCGTCGCGGCGTGGCCATTGCAGCCCTTCCGGGCGCATCGCATGGGCCAGGCGCAGGTATTCGAGCAGGTCCCAGCGCGAATTGCCGCGCGCCCATTCGCGGGCGTAGGGATCGTGGAAATTGCGGAACAGGCCGAAGCGCACAAACTCGTCGTCAAAACGCAGGCTGTTGTAGCCCACCGCGCAGGTGCCCGGCTGCGCCATCAACTCGTGCATGCGGCCGATGAACTCGGCTTCGGGCATGCCCTCTCGTTGTGCCTGTTGCGGGGTGATGCCGGTGACCAGGGTAGCGCCGGGCGAGGGCAGCAGGTCATCGGCCGGTTGGCACCACAACACGCAAGGCTCGTCGAGCGGGTTCAGCTCGGCATCGGTGCGGATCGCGGCAAATTGCACGATCCGCGTGCGCCGAGCGTCCTTGCCGAAAGTTTCGAGGTCGTACCAGAGGAAGCTTTGCATCGCGGTTACCTCGGCGGGGGCAAGAGCGCATTGTAGGGGCGCAATGCCGATGTTCGCACTGTTCATTGCCGGACAGCGCGTGTGCATCCACGGACAGAACGTGGTGCGCGTCCATCGCAAGCAATTGATTTATAAGGAATGAGCTGGCTGGCATGCCTCTTGCTGAGGACGGGCATGGATATTCATCGCCCCGATCTCAAACAACGTGCGCAACGCCGTCGCATCTTCTACTTCGCCGCTGCGGCAATCGCGGTGGTGCTGGCCGGCTGGGCGGCGGCATCGCTGGAGCCGGCGGCGCCCGGTGTGGCGCGTTCCAGCCTGTGGCTGGATAGCGTCAAGCGCGGTGACATGCTGCGCGAAGTGCGCGGCCCCGGCATCTTGGTGCCCCGGGAAATCCGCTGGATTGCCGCCGAGACCAATGCGCGGGTCGAACGCATCGTGGTCAAGCCTGGCGCACAGGTGCAGGCGGATACGGTCATCCTTGAATTGAGCAACCCCGAGGTGATTGATCAGCAACTCGGTGCCGAGGCCGCGCTCAAGGCCGCCGAGGCCGACTACCAGGCGCATCGGATGACGCTGGAAAGCCAATTGCTGGATCAGCGCGCCAATCTGGCCGGGGTCACGTCCGACTACGAATCCGCACGCCTGCAGGCCGAGGCCGAGCGCGACCTGGCCGCAAGCGGCATCATCCCGCGCATCCAGGCGCGCCGCAGCGAGCTGGCCACCGAGCAGCTCAAGTTGCGTACCGGTATTGAACGTGAGCGCATCGCCAAGTTCGAGCAGACCATCGCCGCGCAGTTGGCGGCCGACCGTGCGCGGATGGATCAACTGCGCAACGCCGCCGAATTGCGCCGGCGTCAAGCCGACGGTCTGCATCTGAAAGCCGGCATCGCCGGGGTGCTACAACAGGTGCCGGTGCAGGAGGGCCAACAGGTGACTGCCGGCAGCAATCTGGCGCGGGTGGCCAAGCCCGGCGACCTGATGGCGGAACTGCGTATCCCGGAAACCCAGGTGCGCGACGTCGCGTTTGGCCAGAGCGTGCGCGTGGACACCCGCAACGGCATCGTTGCCGGCAAGGTGATTCGCATCGACCCGGCGGTGCTCAATGGCAGCGTGCAGGTGGATGTCGAGCTCAGCGGTGAAATGCCGGCCGGTGCGCGTCCCGATCTGAGCGTGGATGGCACCATCGAAATCGAGCGCTTGAGCGATGTGCTGTATGTCGGCCGCCCGGCCTATGGCCAACCCGAAAGCGAAGTGCGCTTGTTTCGGCTCGAAGCCGACTCTGATCGCGCGCTGCGGATTCCGGTGAAGCTGGGTCGCGCCTCGGTGAGCCAGATCGAAATTGCCGGTGGCCTCAGCGCGGGCGACCAGATCATTCTGTCCGACACCTCGCAATGGGATGCTTATGACCGCCTCAAGATCGAATAGGCGCACGTGCAATCGCCAAAACCACGACGCCCCCTGTAGGAGCCCACCCTGTGGGCGACCCGGTGCGGCGATATCGCTTTCCGGTCGCCCACAGGGTGGGCTCCTACAAAAAGGCGATTCGCAGATCAGCCATCGCCCACAGGGTGGGCTCCTACAAAAAGGCGATTCGCAGATCAGCCATCGCCCACAGGGTGGGCTCCTACAAACGGGCTTTACGATGCTTTTGTGGATACCCGCAGGATACGGAAAATCTCAAGGAAACTTTCTATGAACAACGCCTCGTCCCCGCTCATCCACCTCACCGACATCACCAAGGTGTTCTACACCGATGAGGTGGAAACCCACGCCCTGGCCGGGGTGCATTTCGACATCGGCAAAGGCGAATACGTATCGATCTCCGGGCCTTCGGGTTGCGGCAAATCGACCCTGCTGGCGATCCTCGGCCTGCTCGATACCGCCAGCGCCGGTGCCTACACCCTCAATGGCACGCCAGTGCAAAACATCGGCGCCAGCGAACGTGCGCGCATCCGCAATCGCGAGATCGGTTTCATCTTTCAGGCCTTCAACCTGATCGGCGATCTCACCGTGTTCGAAAATGTCGAACTGCCGCTGACCTATCGCGATGGCGTCGGCAAGGCCGAACGCCGCGAGCGCGTACACGAAGCGCTGGAACGGGTCGGCATGGCGCACCGCATGAAGCACTATCCGGCGCAGCTCTCCGGCGGCCAGCAGCAGCGCATCGCGGTGGCTCGCGCGCTGGTCGGCAAGCCCTCTATCCTGCTTGCCGACGAACCCACCGGCAACCTCGACTCCAAGAATGGCGAAGCGGTGATGGCGCTGCTCGACGAACTGCACAAAGGCGGCGCGACGATCTGCATGGTCACCCACGACAGCCGCTACGCCGATTTCGCCCAGCGCCGGATTTTCATGTTCGATGGCCAGGTGGTGGACGAGGAAACCCTGCATCGCCTGCGCCACGAAGAAGCATCGCGGCTGGATGCGCAGATCGCCCGTAGCCGCGAGGTGCGCGTGGATTTGCAGGCGCAGGTCAGCAACGCGGCGCGGGAGGATTGAGCAATGACGGTTTTCCGCGAATCATTTGTGTCCGCCGCAGTTGATGTGGACATGGCGTGTCTGGCTTCACTACGCACCGAGGCGCTCGCACAAGGCGGCTGCGTTGCCTGTGGGAGCGCGCCCTGCGCGCATAGTTGTTCGCCGGCAGGCCGCCTCCCACGAAAGCACCATCACGCAACACGGGTGTTCCCATGAACCTGTTGCGTTCGGCCATGCTCGACGCCTGGCGCCTGCTGCGCGCGCGCCCGCTCGGCAATCTCGCCGCCGTACTGGTGCTGGCCTGTGGCTTGATGGTGGTGACCACCATGGCCTCGTTGATGGACTCGATCAACGGCGTGATGCCGACGACGATTCCGACCGCAGGGCTCTATATCTACGGCGCCGGACCGGGCTCAGCGTCGTCGTTGATGGTCACGGGCAGCGAGGGGTTGGCGCTGCGTCGGGACATTTCGGGGCTCGCCGACAGTGCTCTTTTGCGCTGGAACGATTTCAATGTGGCAAGCGGCAACGCGGCGGACGGCGTACGTGCCGAGCGGGTCAGCGGCATGCTGGTCGATGGCGATCCCTTTGGTCTACTCGGCTGGCCGATGACGCTTGGCCGTGGATTTACGGACTCCGATTTTGCAGCAGACGCCGCCGCGTCGGTGGTGATCGGTGATCGGCTGTGGCGCGCGCGATTCGCGGCCGATCCGTCAATCGTCGGTCGGCTTATCCGCGTCGATGGTAGCCCTGCAACGGTGGTGGGCGTGTTGCCGCCGCAGCGCGCCTATCCGTTCCAGCAGCAGCTCTACCGTGCGGTGAATCTGGCTGCGCTGCCGGAGCAGCAGACGCGACCCTGGCAGTCACTGGTGCATATCGACGATCCAGCACGACTGCAAGCGGCAGCAGCCGCTCTGGCGGCACAGCAAAGTGATCGTGAACAGCGCCTGGGTGAAACCGCCAAGAGCCAACCGCTGCGGATCAGCGCCTTGTTCGACAACACCGGCAGCGACGACCCGTCCACGCAGATGCTGGCGCTGGTGCTGGCGGTGGTGGCGGGGCTGGTGATGTTGCTGGCGGCGAGCAATGCTGGCGGTCTGTTGCTGGTGCAGTGGTTGGGGCGCGGCCGCGAACTGGCGACACGGCATGCACTCGGTGCCACGCCGGAGCGCATCGTCGCGAGCCTGTTGCTGCACGGATTATTGCTTGCGGCTCTCGCCTGGCTGCTGGCTCTGCTCGCCAGCGTGCAGGTGCTCGCTGCGCTCAATCACTACCTGTGGAGCAGCGAAAACGGGCAGCCGCTGTACTACGCGTTGGCGATCTCGCCATCGGTATTGGCGATCAGTGCCGGGACTGCCCTCAGCGCAGTGGTCGTACTGATTGTGCCCACCTGGCGGAGACTGCGGCGTGGGGATCTGGCGCTGGATCTTCGCAGTGGCGGACGTACCGCTGGCGGTATCCGGTCGCGTTTCGGGCGTGTCATGTTCGGCCTGCAAACCCTGTTGGCGGTGGTGACCGTGCTGACCACGCTGCAGGCGGTGGAAGGCGCCCGTACGCAATTGGCGCGACCGTTGGGGCTGGATACCGAGCGCGTGCTGGTGGCGCAATTCAGCGGCAGCGATAACGCCGCCAAGGCGCAGTTTGCGCAACGTCTGCGTGAGCGGTTGGCAGCCGAGCCGGAGGTGGCGGCGGTGACCGTGTCGGGCAATCTGCCGATCGCGCTGACCTCACGCCGCGATATTGCCAACGGCGAAGCACGCACGCAGGCCGACTTCGCGCCGGTCGATTTGGGTTATCGCGACGTGTATGGGTTCGGCCTGCGCAGCGGGCGCTGGTTTACCTCCGAGGAGATTGAACAGCACGACGCGGTGGCGGTAATCGACCCGGCGTTCGCCGCCGCGCTGTTCGGTGACGACGATGCGGTGGGACGTCGGTTCTCGTTGCGCGATTCGGGCAAGGATATCGAGCATCTGATCGTCGGTGTCAGCGAACCGGTGCGGCTTGGCGGCAATGGCGGGCCGGATCAACCCAGCGTGTTCGTGCCGCTACCGGGACAACCGGTTTATGAGCTGGGCATCAGCGTGCGTTCGCGCGGCGATGCAGAAAGGTTTGCGCCGCGCTTGCTGGCCATCGCCAACGAGATCGACCCGGATTTCGCGCTCACCGATGTCGGCAGCTTCGCCGATCTGCGCTGGCGCGCCAACGCGTGGACGCGATTGGTGCTCAGCCTTTTCACTCCGCTCGGGGTGCTCGCGCTGGTGCTGGCGGCGGCGGGACTGGCGGCGCTGCTCGGCAGCCTGGTGACGCAGCGGGTACGCGAAATCGGCGTGCGTCGCGCCCTTGGTGCGTCCACCCGCAACGTGGTGCGCGTGTTGATCGGCGGACTGTCGCTATGGGCAGGTGTCGGTGCGCTGCTCGGCATCGGCCTTGGCCTGCTGCTGGTCGGTCCTCTGAGCCAGTCGCTGTATGGCGACAGCAGCCTCGGCGCATTCAGCATTGTTGGCACGCTGGCGGTGATGGCCGCCGCGCTTCTCGGCGCTGCCGCAGCACCGATTCGGCGGGCATTGCGGATTGCGCCAACCGAGGCGTTGCGCGAGGAATGAGCATGCCAGTCATTTTCAGACATCGAGGATTTCGTTGATGTTTACTGGACTGCACAAAGCAGCGCGTCGCCTGCTCAACCGGCCCGGCTATTCGGCACTGTCGATTGGCGTGCTGGGGCTCGGGCTGGGTTCCATGTTGCTGATGTTGTCGTTGGTCAATGGCCTGATGCTGGAGCCGCTGCCATTTCCGCAGCCGGATCGATTGGTGGCAATTGGTAACGCTCGCGATGGCAACATCGGTGTCGGCGATATTGACAGCGATGACTGGCTGAAGCTGATGCCGGAGCTGCGCAGCTTTAAGGCGGCGTCGACCTACGAAGAAAAGACAATCAGCATCAGTCGCGCCAATGCGATCTTCAAGCCCAAGCTTTACAACGGCACCCGCATGGGCCATGGCATGACCGATTTGCTGGGTGTACGGCCGATGCTGGGACGCGCCTTCAGTGCGGCCGATGATCGGCCCGGCGCACCGTTGGTGGTGCTGTTGGGTGCGCGCGTATGGCAGCAGGATTTTGCCGGTGAGGCGGACATTGCCGGGCGGGTGATTCGTGTCGACGGCGAGGCAGCAACCATTATCGGCGTAATGCCCATAGGCTTTGCCTTTCCGTTCGATAGTGAAGTGTTTGTGCCACGCCGGTTACAGATCGGTGAGGGTGAAGACATCCAGATCGTGGCGCGCCTAAACTCCAGTGTTGACGTGGCTCAGGCGCGTGCTGAACTTGAGACGGTGGCGCAAACTTTGGGTCGGGCACTGTCCGGGCAGCGCGATGACCGGCGCCTGGTACTCAAGCCACTGACACTGCGCTTCGTTGACGAAATGACACGACGCTTCGTGTGGGTGATGTTAGCGACCAGCATGCTGGTGATGGTGTTGGCATGCGTCAACGTCGCCAACCTGGAGTTGGCGCAGCATCTGACACGTCGTCGTGAACTGGCGATCTGCGGTGCGCTGGGTGCATCGCGCACCCGGCTGTTGCGCGACATGCTGGTGGAGAGTTTGTTGAAGAGCACTCTCGCTACCCTGATAGGCCTGGTCGTGGCGAACTACGGTGGGCAGTGGATACTTGAGGTGTTCCGCGCCAATGGCGATGTGCCGGCTTATTACGTGCGATTTGCGATCGATGTACGGATGCTGGGTTTCGGCATCGTTGCGGCACTGCTGACCACGTTGTTGGCCGGTCTGATCCCCGCGCTGCGCGCGTCGCGTATCAATGTGCAGGACAGCCTGCGCGATGGCGACAAGGGTTCCTCCAGCGGCGGTTTCGCGCGCCTCGTCGGGGTGCTGGTGGTGGCTGAAGTCGCCTTGACGGTGATGTTGCTGGTCAGCGGCGGCACCTTCATCCGCGGCTTGGATCGGGTGTTGAACTTTGATTTTGGCACGCGCGCCGATCCGCGAACCATCGTCACCAGCCGCATCCGTCTCTACCGGCAGCAGTTTCCCAGTGGTGCTGCGCAGGTGCAGTTTTTCGAGCGTGTGGTTGATCGCATGCGGCGCGACCCGGAAGTGTTGTCGGCGAGCGTCGCCACTGCGCTGCCCGGCACCAGCGCTGGTGACGAGCGGCTGATTTCGGCGCGCGGCGCTGCCAAGCCGGCAGCCGGTTACCCAACCGCAGTGGTTGCGCATATCGACGATTACTTTGCCGATACCTATCAGTTGCAATTATTGACTGGTCGCTTGTTCGATCAACGCGATCAGGCCGGCAGCGAGCGCGTGGTGGTGGTTGATGCGCGCCTTGCTGAATGGTTGTGGCCAGGCCGCGACCCGTTGGGTCAGACACTGCTGGTTGATCCGCAGTCAGACACCGAAAGTTATACCGTGATCGGTGTGGTTGCGAAGTTGCACCTTGAGGACGCAGACGATCCGCAGCGCCCGGTCTATCTGTTGCCGCTGCGCCAGCATCCGCAGCGTGTCGTCACTCTGGCAGTGCGCATCCGTAGCGATGCATCGGCATTCGCCTCGAAACTGGCAGCCGCCGTGAGTGCCGAGGACGCTGATACCCCGGTGTATCGGGTGCAGACGCAACAAAAGGCCATTGAGATGGGGCGCATCGGGCCGGTGTTACTCACACAGATCTTTTCCGGCATGGGGCTGCTGGCATTGGCGCTTGCTGCCGCCGGGCTGTATGGCGTGCTCGCCTTTGGTGTTGAACAACGCACGCGCGAAATTGGCATTCGCCGTGCGATCGGCGCCAGCCGCCGCGAGATTGCTGCGGTAGTCAGCAAGCGCGCGCTCTGGCAGGTCGGCGCCGGCCTGCTGATCGGGTTGGGCCTGGGATTGCCGTGGTCCGGGCTGCTCGCCGACCCGCTGATGCAGACCCAGGGCTACGACGGCCTGGTGTTCGGACTGGTGGTGGTGTTGGTGTTGGTCGTCGCGCTGCTGGCGAGCCTGATTCCGCTGCGCCGCGCGCTGCGGGTCGATCCGATGATCGCGTTGCGTTACGAATAAGGAGGTTTGCGCATGGTTACCCATCTGTTTTCTGATATGCGCAACGCCACGCGCTCGCTGCTGCGAGCGCCGCTGTTCAGCCTGGCGGTGCTGTTGCTGCTGGGCGGCGGCCTTGGGCTGGTGTTGAGCGTGGGCACAGCGGCCTGGTCGCTGTTGGCGCGGCCGTTGCCCTATCCGGCTGGCGAACGTCTGGTTGAGGTGTCGGGCGTTTCGGCGAGCCAGCAGACCGCATTCGGATGGGCGCCGGGGCTGCTTGCGGATTTGCGCGCGATGCCTGGAGTGGAGGCGATTGGTGCGTACGAGTTGCGCAAGCCGCTGTTCGACAACAACGGCAGTGCGTTCACGCATGCTGCGCTCTCGCCGGAAATCCTGCGTCTGCTCGGCGCGCGGCCATTGCTGGGCAGCGTGTTTGCCAACGATCCGGGTGATGCTGAGCAGATATTGTTGTCGGAAGCGACGTGGCGCTCGCGCTTCGGCGCTGACCCCGCGATCGTGGGCCGATCGATCGCATTTGATGGCCGCCGCTTGCGGGTCGTCGGCGTGCTCGGGCGGGCATTCCGTTTTCCGAGCGCGGACATCGCGCTGTGGACACCGCTGCACTACAGCGCCGAGCAGCTTCGGCACAAGGATTGGTTCGCGCTCGGCGGTGTGCCGGTGCTGGCGAGGCTCGCTCCCAATGCCGATGTCGCGCAGTTTTCGCAGCGTTTGGACCGGACGTTGGGCGATCTACCCGAGATTGGCATGCTGCGGCAGTTCGCCCATCTGCGCTTGCAGGCGGTTTCGCTGCGTGATCGCTGGGTTGGTGAGCGGCGCAGCCTGCTGATCCTGTTGAGCGTGTCGGTGCTGGCTCTGCTCGGCTTGTTGGTGGCGAATGTGGTCACCCTGTGGATCGGGCGCATCGTTGCGCGCGCGCGCGAGTTGGCGCTGCGCAGCGTGCTCGGCGCTGGCATCTCACGGCTGCTGCGGTTGGTGTTGTTCGAGGTGGCGCTGTTATGCGTCGGCGCGCTGTTGCTGGGGCTGGCGTTGGTGCCGACCGGGCTGCGCGTGATGCAGGGCCTGGGCGTGATCGATGCCGGGTTGCCGTGGCGGGTTGATGGCGGAGCGATCACACTGCTATCGGGATTGGCAGTGGTGGCGCTGGTGGCCAGCGTGCTGTCAGTGGTGAGCTATTGGGCGATCCGGCGCATTTCTACGATGTCGGCACTGGCGCAGGCTGCCACTGCCCGCAATGCGGGCACTGCCGGCGCTGTGATCCAGCGCGCGCTGGTGCGGCTGCAGTTGGCATTGGCGGTGGCGCTGCTCGCCGCCGGTGCCTTGCTGAGCCGGAGCATGGTCAACTTGCTCGATCAAGACCTTGGCTTTCGTGCGGATGGGGTGGTGGCGGCGGCAGTGGATGCGCGCGCCGATGGCGAGGTGACGGTGGCACAGGCACGATCATTGTTCGATGCGATTGGCGCATTGCCGGGCGTCCAGGCGGTCAGCTTCACCTCGGCAATGCCATTTTCCGGCAACGAGACGATCATGTTGGCGTCGACCCGTGACAACGCTGACGCCGAGCGTTTTCCGGTGCGCGACCGGGTTGTCGGCGCGGCGTATTTTTCGGTGATGGGGTTGCCGCTGCTGTACGGTCGCGGATTCGCCGATGCTGGCCAATCGCCGACGTCTGCGGTGGGTAACGGCGTGGTTGTCGACACCCAGTTCGTGCAGCGACACCTGGTGCAGGTTGACCCGCTCAGCGCGCAACTGAATTTCGCGGCCGACGGCGAAGCGCCGGAGTGGGTACCGGTCGTGGGGGTGGTGCCGACCGTGCGTCACACCGGGCTGGACGAGAAGGCCGAATTGGGGACGGTTTACAGCGTGTCGGGCGATCCGGCAGCGGCGGCGGGCTCATGGCTGCTGCGCACCCAGATGGATGCCGGTGTGCTCGGCGAGCGCCTGCGTTCGCTGGCGGGTAGTGCCGGTCTGCGCATTACCCAAGTGACGCCATTGCAGTCGCGGATCAGGGCGAGTGTCGATGAGCGAATGCACTTGCTGATGCTGGTGCTTGGCTTTGCTGCATCCAGCGTAATCGTTGCCGGATTTGGCCTGTTCGCATTGATTGCGTTGGCGATCCGTCAGCGCCGGGCCGAGTTCGCCCTGCGCATCGCGCTGGGTGCCTCGGTGCGCAGCATCCTGGGATTGGCGATTCGCGCCGGCCTGCACATCGCTTTGCCGGGGTTGGCATTGGGTGTGCTGCTGGCCCTGGTTCTCGGCCACCTGTTGGCGGCGCAGCTGTATCTGGTCGACGCCTGGGACGGCATCAGCCTGCTGTCTGCCACCGCGCTGGGGCTGCTGCTCGCGGTCGCTGCCTGTCTGGGTTCAGCGTGGCGGCTCAGCCGTGATAATCCGATGACCGTGTTGCGGCATGAGTAAGGAAAATGTGCATGTTGCGTAGCGTATTTCGACAACTGTTCCGCGCCCCCGGATTTGCGCTTGCGGTCACGGCATTTCTTGGTGTCTCGGTAGCGGCGTTGCTGGCGAGACTGCTTCCGCTGCGCCGCGCGCTGCGGGTCGATCCCATGATCGCGTTGCGTCATGAATGAGTGGGCCTGCACCGCAGCCGCCAAACCGCAGCGTATGCTCAGGCCTTGGCCATCACAGCGGCAAGGTCCAGTTCAACACGGTGAGACCGGGTACGCGCGCAAACACCTGGTCGGCGCTGACGATCACTGCATCGTGTTCGCTGGCATGGGCGGCGATCAAAAGGTCCATCGCCGACAAGGTCACGCCGCTTGCTTCCAGTTGCGCGCGCAAGGTGCCGTAACTGCGGCTGGTGACGGATGTCCAGGGCAGGATGGTGCAGGCAGCAAGCAGGCTCTCCACCGCCTGCGCCAGGCGTGTGGCTTGGGGTCGGCGTGCCAGGCCATAGCGCAGTTCGGCTTCGCTGATGACCGACAGGCAAAGATTACGTCCCCGCAACAAGGCATCGAGTTGCGCTGCCCGACCCTGGATCAGGCTGGATACGGCATTGGTATCCAGGATGTGGGGTCGGCTCACGGCCACTCGCGCTCGGTCGGCGGCGCCGGATCGCGGGGCAGGGCAAAGGTTTGGAACTCGTCCGCTGCCTGGGTCAGCAGTTGGTCACGCAGCGCGATGAAGTCATCAAACCTGCCGTGGTACGGGCTCAGGATGACGTCGCCGGTCAGTGGGTCGCGGCGAATATGGACCGCGTCACCTTCGAAGCGGAACTCAGCCGGCAGGCGGACCGCTTGGCTGCGTCCATTTTTGAATAGTTTTGCGGATTTCATCGCGTCCTCCACGGGCGTGGAATATACCGCAGTATATACCAATGACGGGTCGGAAAAGGGCGACCCAGGCGAAGCATCATTCAGTAACGACCAGCGACCACTGCGGCTTGCCTTGTGGGTCGCGCCAACACAAGCGTTGCGGGAGCAGTAGCGCGATGCTTACGAACACGAAGAGATTTCCGTCATCGTTCAAGGTTTGGGTATTGCGTAGCTTGCAGCGCTGGCCTCAGGCCTTGCGGCATGAAAAGGGAGCATGAGCATGTTGCGTAGCGTATTTCGACAACTGTTCCGCGCCCCCGGATTTGCGCTTGCGGTCACGGCATTTCTTGGTGTCTCGGTAGCGGCGTTGCTGGCGCTGGCGACGGCAACCTGGACGTTGCTGGGCAAGCCATTGCCTTATCCGGACGGGGAGCGGCTGGTCAACGTCCATGGTTATTCGCTCAAGGAAGGGTTTGAGCTGGGATTTGCCGTGCCGTTGGCGATGCAGCTTGGCGAATTGGATCAGGTCGAGACCTTGGGATTCCAGCGAGTCGGATCCGACATGGAAGGCGCGCAGGGCGCCCGATTGCAGACGTCGCTGGTGTCGCCGTCGTTGTTGCGCATGCTTGGCGCGTCGCCGCTGCTCGGCCGCTTGCCGACGGACGACGAGCCGCTCGACAGCGTGTTGATCGGGGAGGCGTTTTGGGAGAATCGGTTCAATCGCGACCCCAACGTACTGGATCGGATGATCGAGTTGCCGGGACACCGGCTGCGGGTGATCGGGGTGTTGCCGCGTGCGTTCGGATTCCCGCGCGGTGATGTCGCCATTTGGCAACCGTTGGTGTTTACGGACGCCGAGCGCGCACCACAGCAAATGGAGAATTGGGGTGCCTTGCAGGTCTACGCCCGGCTCAAGCCGGGTGCGAGTGCAACGGCATTGTCGCAGGCGATCCGGGCCCGATGGGATGCCTTGCCCGAGTTGGCGCCGATGCGTGAATCGCTGGGTCTGGAGATGCGTGTGACATCGTTGCGCGCGCGTCTTGCGCCGGGGAATTCCGAGCTGCTGCCGCAGTTGTCGTTGGCGACCGTGTTGGTGTTGCTGACGTTGGTCGCCAATCTCGCCAATCTCTGGCTCGGGCGCACTGTGGCGCGGCAACGCGAACTGGCGATTCGTGGCGCCCTGGGCGCCAGTGGCTGGCGAGTGGTGGCACCGGTGTTGGTCGAAATTGCCATCCTGACCCTGCTCGGGGTGGTGTTCGGGCTTGTATTGGTGCCGTCAGGTATCGATGTATTGCAGGCGCTGGGGGTATTCGACGGTAAGTCACCCTTGTTGGTACGGTTGGACGTCATCACCGCAGTGATCGCCGTGCTGACCGCACTGCTGTTGATCGCGTTGTTGTCGATTGGGCCGTTATGGTTGATCCGGCGTGGGTTCGAAGCTGGTGGTCTGGGTGGCGGGCCGCGCACCTTGACGCTCAGTCGCGGTGGTACACGGCTGCGGCGCGGGCTGGTGGCGTTTCAGGTGGCGGTGGCGATGACCTTGCTGGCAGGCGGAGGTCTGCTGTTGCGCAGCATGGGCGCGTTGCTGGCAACGGATACCGGGTTTTCCGCGCGCGACATTGTCATGGCTGCGGTGACGCCCAAAGATGCGCGGGTAGCGGGCACCGATCTGTCGGCCGGGCAACGGATGGCTGCCTGGTATGCCGATGTGTCCTCGCTGCCGGGCGTAAAGGCCGCCAGTTTCGCCACCGCGCCGCCGTTCTCGCAGACCGAAATCGTGTCAACGGTCCGACTGGTCGGTGACCCACACGAGGTTACGGTTCGTGATCGCGTCGTCGGCCCCGGCTATTTTGATCTGATCGGGCAACCCATTTCGGTCGGGCGCGCCTTCCGCAGTGACGATGCGGCTGCGGTTATCGTCGATGCGCTTTTTGTAAAGCGGAATCTGTCCGGCGTCGATCCGCTTCAGGCCAGTATCGAGGGCGGCGACGAGCATTTGCCGACGCGTATCATCGGCGTGGTGCCGACGATAAAACATGCCAGCCTGGACGAGGCTGCATCGATGGGGGCGATGTACCGTCAGATCATCGATCCGGGCCAGCCCGGCATCTTGCCGCGCTATGCGTTGCTGGCGACGAATGGCGACGGCAGTGCGATGCGCATGCGTCTGGAGGAACTTGCCAACGCCCACGGCCTGCGCCTGGAACGCGCCGACACGATCAAGGGATGGATGCGCGAATCGTTGGCCGCGCGCATGCCGCTGCTGTGGTTGTTGGGCGGCTTTGCCATCACCTGTCTGCTGTTGTCCTGCACCGGTCTGTTTGCGCTGGTGCAATTCGCGGTGCGCAGCCGGCGTAGCGAATTCGGTCTCAAGATGGCGCTGGGCGCCACCAGCGCGTTGCTGGAACGGCAGGTGGTATGGGCGAGCTTGCGCTCCATGTGGCCGGGGTTGATTTTGGGTGTGATCGGTGCGCTGATCGTTGGCCACCTGCTCGCGTCGAGGTTGTATCAGGTTTCGCCATATGACCCGATCACGCTGGTGCTGGTGGCGCTGTTGCTGGCTGCGGTTTCATTGGCCGCAGCTTGGTGGCCGGCACGGCGTGCGGGAAGGGTGGCGCCGATCGACGCATTGCGTGCGCAGTAGCGCGATGCCGCTGGCGGCCCCTGCGGTTCGCGGGTCAGCCGCCCGCCGCGAGGGCGGTACGCAAGCGTTCGCACAGGTCCGCACCCGGCACGTCGATGCGCTCGGTCACGGCGAGCAATCGCGCCATGTCGTTGCGATCCTGCTGGTACTGGTGGGCGGCGCGTTCGTAGCTGGCGCGGGTTTTCGTGCAGATCAGGGTATGCGGTGAGCCTTGGCGCTCGGTGCGGGTGGCGATGTCGAGTTGGTGGCTGTGAATCTGCGTTTCGAGGTGCCGGCGGCGGTCTTCGCGCAGGCGGAAGCGATGCGACGGCGCCTGGTTGTTGCGGGCGAAATCCTGCAGCTCCTGGCAGTCGGCACAGTGGCCGGCCAGATCGGCCGCGCGCGCCCAATCGGGCGGTGGCTGCGGTGCGGTTTCGCTGCGCGCAAGGAAATGCCCGCTGCAGTAGCGCCAGAGCGCTGCGGATGCGGTGGGTGTGTTGCCGGCGATCCGCTCCAGCGCCGGCAGCAGAATCGATTCCGCAGCGAACACATGGGGGTTGGCGGTCATGCCGTCCACGGCCTGTGCCTGTTGCGCAGCGAGGCCGCACTGCCCCAGCGTGATCACGAACTCGGCGACAAGATCGGCGGTCATCGTGGGTGCCGGCGGTTGCTCGCGATGGTTGGCTGGCGCCACCAGATCGGTGTCGTCGTCATCGATGTCGCCAACCGGCCCGTCTTCGTTCGTGTGCATTTCGAAGCGGTAATGCGGGAGTCGGCGGTCCGGCTGGCACTCGGCCAGACGCGCGACCAGGCGGGCGGCGAGGGCGTCGATCAGCACCGGGTCGGCAGCGTTGGCGCGCGCCAGCAGCAGCCACAGGGCGAGACATGCGGCGGGGCGTGCGGCGGCGTGGTGCTCGAACAGCGCCGACAACAACGGCCGGCGGCGCGTGCGCTCGAGGTGCTGTGCGCAGCTATTGATCGCGGCGTTTTGCAGGCCGTCGTAGCGCGCCAGCAGCAGGCCCGAGAACAGGTGTTCGATCAGCGCGGCATCGGCGGTTGCCCATGCATGGCCCAACAGTTGCGCCAGATGGATGCCCTCGGCCGGTGCATCGGGGCACCAGCGCTCGGCGATGGCGCCGATCAGACGGATCGCGGCGGCGACCTCGTGCGGGTGCGGGTGGGTGCTGCGATCAGCCCCGCCGAGCAGGATGTGCAGGCGCGCCAGCGCGGCTTCGGTGCCCGCCGACAGGCACACCGCGTCGAAGCGACTGTGCGGCCACAGCACCAGTGCGGCACGTAACCAGGTGCGTTCGAAACGGGCGCCCTCGTTGCCGGTGGCTTCGGAAAAATGCACGTCGTCCGGCTCCTCGTCAGCGAGTGCATCGGCGGGCAGCAGCTCGTCATCTTCGAGTGCAATCCGGCCGAACTCGACCGGTTGATCGTCGCGATCGCGCCACGGCCCGAGATAGCGATGGTGGTCGAACACTTCGCCGATTTCGAAATCCTGGTCGTCGGCTTGGTCGCGATGCGCCACGAAGAAATCGCCGGTCTCGTAGATCAGCAACTTGTAAAGCTCGGCGCCGACCGCGATACCCTGACAACCGAGGCCTTCAGCTACCTGCGAAACGATACCTGCCAGGCTCGCCGCCCAGGCTTTGCCGGTCAGTTGGATGCGATTCGGCGTTACTTGCCACACCCGGCGCACGCGCTCGTCGTGTACGGTGGCGGCGCCGCGACCATAAGGGGCGCGTTCGGCGTGCTCGATCAATGCGCGCGCCTGCACGGCGGGGACCGGAAACGAGATTCTGCCGACGCCATCGACGTGCAGCGACGGCATCGGCGTCTCGATCCGGCCGCTGGCGACGTAGTCGCCCGGTCGGCGGACATCGGCGAGCAGCGTCGCCAAGGCGGACCATTCGGGCGGTGCGGATTGCATCACGGTGTTCTCGGGCATTGCGTGTCGATTCGTATTCAGATGCGGGCGATATCGAACACACCGTACGACGCGAAATCGCGCCAGCCGCTGGTGGCGATGTATGCGGGGGAGTCGCCCAGGGCATCGATTGCGGGTGGTCGGTGCGTTGCCGAGCAATTTCGCCTTACGGCCACGCAAGCGCTTGACA
Source organism: Lysobacteraceae bacterium (assembly GCA_030681035.1). GTDB lineage: Bacteria > Pseudomonadota > Gammaproteobacteria > Xanthomonadales > Xanthomonadaceae. The sequence continues at coordinate 113,141 of JAUXUI010000062.1, forward strand.
CGCCCGGATCGGGTAGATACCGTTGATATCCATCAGCGTTCCCGGAGATAACCATGACCATTGCTGCCAAGCTTTTCATGTCCGGACGCAGCCAGGCGGTGCGCCTGCCCAAGTCACTGCGCTTTGAGGGTGATGAAGTGATTGCCAAGCGCTTCGGCAACGGCGTGCTGTTGCTACCGGTGGAAGCGCCGTGGCAGGTGATGCAGGAGGCGCTGGACGAGTTCGAGCCAGGATTCGAGTTGCAACGGGAACAACCCGAACAGCAAACGCGCGAAGCCTGGCCGCAATGACCGCCGTGCGTTATCTGCTGGATACCAACACCTGCATCTACATCATCAACCGCCGGCCTGCGCAGGTTTTCGATCACTTCGCCGGCCGGCGCATCGGCGAAATCGCCATTTCCAGCATTACCGGTGCCGAACTGTCCTTCGGCGTGGCCAAGAGCGGTTCGCAGCGCAATCAGCAGGCGCTGGACAAGTTTCTGGCGCCGCTGGAAATCCTGCCCTTCGACGAGGCCGCGATGCGTCGTTACGGACCGCTTCGCAGTCAACTGCAACAGCAGGGGCAGCCCATTGGCGCGCTCGATCTGCTGATCGCGGGCCACGCATTGGCTTTGGACGTTACGCTGGTGACCAACAACCTGCGCGAGTTCGTGCGCGTACCAGGGCTGCGACTGGAGAACTGGGTAGGCGATTGAGCGATCTATCGCAGGATCGCTTCTCAACCCCGTACCGGGGCAGGCGTTCGTGAAGAAACAATGACTTGGCGTTGAGAGGTGCGGGATGCTCATGAACCCGTTGACCGAACTCAATCGCGACGGCACTTCCATCGTGCCGGTCACCCACAACCCCGGTTATGCCGCGCACGGCAATCGCCAATGCGGCTGTTCGATGGCTGGTTGTCACTTGAGTTATTATCAATCCAGACAGTCTAGATTTAAATGAGCGGAGGCCGACCATGATCTGGCAAATGCAAGAGGCCAAGAACCGCCTGAGCGAGGTGCTGCGGGCGGCGCAAACCCAGGGCGCGCAGATCATCAGCGTCCACGGCAAGGACACCGCCGTGGTGTTGTCGTTGGCGGACTATCGGCAACTGCAAGTCCAGCATGAACCCCTGGGCACGTTTTTGATGCGCACCGCTCCGCGCGATCTGGATATCGATCCTGATGAGTTGTTCAAGCGCAGCGACGACACTGGTCGGGATTTCGACTTGTGAGCTACTTGCTGGACACCTGCGTGGTTTCCGAATTGATGCGACCGGCGCCCGCAGCCAGCGTCAGTGCATGGCTGGACGCTTTCGCGCACCGGCCGGTGTATCTCAGCGTGCTGACAGTGGGTGAAATCGCCCAGGGCATCGCCAAGTTGCGCGAGTCAGCGCGCAGGACCGCGCTGACCGACTGGCTGCACAACACGGTCTTGCCGAACTACCAGGGCCGCGTGCTGGACGTCGATGGCGCGGTCGCGCTGCGTTGGGGTGCGTTGCGCGGCGACATCATGCGGCTCGGCAGAACGCCACCGGTAATCGATTCGCTGCTGGCAGCGACCGCCCTGAGCCATGGTTTGACCTTGGCCACGCGCAATGTGCGCGACTTTGAAGCCTTCGGTGTGGCGGTGATCAACCCTTGGGAAAGCGCGCTATGAACCCACGCATCCTGATCGCCGACGACCAGCCCGACGTGCTGCAGGCGCTACGTTTATTGCTGAAGGGCGAGGGCATCGCCTGCGTGGCCGTTTCAACGCCGGAACAGGCGTTGGAGCGCCTGCGTACAGAGTCCTTCGATGCGGCGCTGATCGATCTGAACTATCGCCGCGACACCACGTCGGGCACGGAAGGGCTGGAGTTGCTGGCGGCGTTGCGCAAGCTCGATGCCGAGCTGCCGGTGGTGGTGATGACGGCGTGGGGCAGCATCGATATCGCGGTGAAGGCGATGCAGGCCGGGGCCGCCGATTTCATCGAGAAGCCGTGGGACAACCGGCGTCTGCTCAATGTGCTGAACGCGCAGCTCAAGCTGGCGCATAGCCGCCGCCGCGAGCAGCGCCTGGATGCCGAAAACCGCCTGCTGCGTGGCAGCGGCGAGGAACCGTTCATTGCCCAGGCGCCGAGCATGCAGCCGGTGCTGGAGTTGCTGCGGCGGGTGGCGCCATCGGATGCCAATGTGCTGATCCTCGGCGAAAACGGCACTGGCAAGGGGGTGCTGGCGCGGCAGTTGCATCGCTGGTCGCGGCGCAGCGCGCAGACCATGATTTCGGTGAACATGGGCGGCATCGCCGCCAGCGTGTTCGAGTCGGAGATGTTCGGTCACACCCGCGGCGCCTTCACCGATGCCAAGAGTGATCGCATCGGGCGCTTTGAACTGGCCGATGGCGGCACCCTGTTTCTCGATGAGATTGCCAACATTCCGGCCGAGCAGCAACCCAAGTTGCTGCGGGTGCTGGAAGACGGCGAACTCGAACGCCTCGGCTCCTCGCGCACGATCAAGCTCGATGTACGCGTGATATCGGCCACCAATGCCGAACTGCCGGCGGAAGTGGCGGCCGGGCGCTTTCGCAAGGATTTGCTGTATCGGCTCAACACCGTGGAAATCCACCTGCCGCCGCTGCGCGAGCGGCGTGAGGACATCGCGGCGATGGTCAACGATCTGCTGGTGCGCTTTGGTCAGCGCTATCAACGCGACAACCTGCGGCTGTCGCCATCGGCGCTGCACGCGCTGCAAGCGTGGCACTGGCCGGGCAATGTGCGTGAGCTGTCGCATGTGGTGGAACGCGCAGTGTTGATGGCCAGTGGATCGTTGATCGAGCAGGTGGACGTGGCGTCAACGACCAGTGCCTTGGCCGCACCAGCAGTAACAGCGAGCGCCGGCGCACTGAATCTGGAGCAGTCCGAACAGGCGATGATCCGGCAGGCGCTGGAACAGTGCGCGGGCAACGTGCAGCGCACCGCGCAACTGTTGGGGCTGAGCCGCGGCGCGCTGTATCGGCGCATGGAGAAGTATGGGCTGGCGTTGTAGGAGCGCTGTGTGCGCGACCGTAACCCATCATCAGCGCGTATCCAGGTCGCGCACAGGGTGAGCTCCTACAGGGTGGGCACCTGCAGACGTACCGGGGGCAGGCTTTTCCGAATCACTCGCAAGGTCATAATGCCGCCATGAACTCACCCGGCCAATCACCGCCACGCGCCAACGGCACGCGCTTCGAGCGGCGTCTGTTGTCGGATGTCGCGCTGACCCTGCTGCCGTCGTTGCTGCTGATCGCCTGGTTGTTGTGTCAACGGTCGGCACCGGAAACCGGGCTGTGGATGGTTGTCGGTGTGGCTGCGTTGCTGACGCTGGGCCTGGTGTCGCGCCTGCGCGATCACGTGGTATTTCCGCTCTATACCCTGTCCAATCTGCTGGAAGCCTTGCGCGAGGGCGACTACAGCCTGCGCGGTTCGCGTGCGCAGCGCGGTGATGCGATTGGCGATGTGGTGTGGGAGGTCAACGCGCTGTCACAGACCTTGCGTGAACAGCGGCTGCGGGTGGAAGAGGCGAGCGCCTTGCTCGGCAAGATCATCGCGGCCATCGATATTGCGATGTTCAGCTTTGATCACCACCAGCAATTGCATCTGATCAATCCGGCCGGTGAGCGGTTGTTGCAGGTGCGCGCCGATGATGTTGCGGGTGGTTCGGCCGATGCGCTGGGTCTGCGCGAGTGTCTGCAGATCGACCAGGCGGTGGTGGTGCGGCGCGCTTTTCCCGGTGGCGCGGGCAGTTTCGAGGTGCGTCGCTTTCGTTTTCGCCAGAGCGGTTTGCCTTGCGACTTGCTGGTGATCACCGATCTCTCACGCGCCTTGCGTGAGGAGGAACGGCAGACCTGGCAACGCCTGATCCGCGTGCTTGGCCACGAGCTCAACAATTCGCTGGCACCGATCAAGTCGATGGCGGGCACCCTGGCCGACCTCACCGCACGCCCGGATCTGCCCGGCGACTGGCGAGAGGATGTGCAAGACGGGTTGCGCGTGATCGGTGATCGCGCCGAGTCGCTGAATCGCTTCATGACCGGCTACGCGGCGCTGGCGCGCCTGCCACCGCCGCGCCTGCGCGAGGTCGAGCTGGCGCCGCTGCTGGCACGGGTGGCTCGGTTGGAGCAGCGTCTGCAAGTGACGGTGCAGGCAGGGCCGGCTGTGGTCTGTCAGCTCGATCCGGATCAGTTGGAGCAGGCATTGATCAACCTGCTGCGCAACGCTGCCGACGCAGCATTGCCGCAAGGCGGCGTGCAGTTAAGCTGGTCGCAGGTACATGATCGGTTGCATATCGAGGTGATTGACGACGGGCTGGGCCTGGCAGGTTCGGACAATCTGTTCGTGCCATTCTTCACCACCAAGCCCGGCGGTTCCGGTATCGGCCTGGTGCTGGCGCGGCAGATCGTGGAAGGCCATGGCGGCAGTTTGCTGCTGCGCAATCGTGATGATCGCAGTGGCTGCATCGCACGCATCGAGCTACCGCTGACATTGGTGTAGTGCTTCGCAAGCATCGCTACTTGTGAAGCACTACACTGGCCAAATCAGCCTCCTGAGCCGCCGCACGATGCCACAATCTCAAGTGCCAGCGCTTGCCAAAGCCCGCCGCTACGTATGGTTGTTCAAGCTGGCGTTGCTGGCCGCACTGCTCACGGCCGTGCATTTCGGCGGCGGCTGGCTGATGCACTGGCTCGACGGTTATCTGGGTGCATCGTTCGCGCGCTGGGGCGACTGGGCGCTGCTGCTGTGGTTCGTCATCTATGTGCTGGCACTGGCGATGCCGTTTGTGCCCGGCGTTGAGATCAGCTTCGCAATCATGTTGCTGCTCGGTACCAAGGGCATCGTTGCCATGTATTTCGCCACCCTGATCGGGCTTTCGCTGGCCTATGCGGTGGGCCGGCAGGTGCCGCTGACATCGATTGCGGCGATGCTGGCCTGGCTGCGGTTGGAGCGCGCCGGCAAGCTGGTGCAGACGCTGGCGCAGGTGCCGCGCGATCAGCAGTTGGGGTATTTGTTGCAGATCGCGCCGACGCGGGTGATTCCGTTTTTGCTGCGCCATCGTTACCTGGCATTGGCGCTGGCATTCAACCTGCCCGGCAACGCGTTGATCGGTGGCGGTGGTGGCATCGCCCTGTTGGCGGGTTTGAGCCGGCAGTTCCGCTATCCGCACTATCTGCTGATGCTGTGCCTGGCGATTGCGCCGGTGCCGGTGTTGTTGTTGTTGACCGGCTGGCGACCGTTTTGAGGCATCGGTTACCGACGCCGGCACGGCCGTACGTTATCCTTGCCGCACCATCAGGCAGGAGTGAGCGGGGTTGATCGACATCGATTTGCGCAGCGTGATGATGGTTTCGGTGCTGCTGGGCATTTTGTTCAGCATCGGGCTGTTGGCTGCGCGCAGTTATACCGATGGGCGTACGCGCGACAGCATGACGATCTGGGCGTTGGGCATGTTGCTGCAGCCAATCACCTGGGGTCTGATCGTATTGCGTGGCCAGATTCCGGATTATCTTTCCATTGCCGTCGCCAACTCGCTCACCGCGATCACCTTTGCCCTGTTTGCCCATGCGCTGCGTCGCTTGCGCCAGCCATCCGGCGTGCCGAAGCTGCCGTATTCGCTGGCCGTGCTGGTCTTTGTCGGCATGAGCGTTGAGATGTTTTTTATCCACGACGCGCATTGGCGGGTGATCGTCGTTGCGACACTCGTTACGTGGCAATTATTGCTGGTCGGGCGTGAGGCACTGGCAGGGCAGTGGCGTTTGCAGCAAGCCGGTGAGCAGTTGACCGCAGCGGTGTTTTTCCTCGGCGCCGGCATCATGGCAGCGCGTGGCGTACACGAAGTCATCTTTGCGGTTGGGCTGACGCCCGCGTTTGTGGCGACGCCAATGCAGATCGCGTTGTACATGTATATGGCGCTTGGCTCGGTCATTGCGTCATTTGGCTATGTGTTGATCTGCAATGAGCGGACCTTTGCGGAACTACGGCAGATGGCAGCCACCGATCCGTTGACCGGTTTGTTCAACCGCCGGCCGTTCGAGCAGATGGGTGAAAAGCTGATCGCTGACGCCGCGCGCAAACGGCGCCCGCTGGCCTTGTTGATCATCGATGTCGATCATTTCAAACAGTTCAACGACAGTTACGGCCATGCGGTGGGTGATGCGGTGTTGCAGCGGCTGGCTGACGTGCTGCAGGCGCAATTGCGCAGCGCTGACCTGATCGGACGCATGGGCGGCGAAGAGTTTGCGGCGTTGCTGCCCGATACCGGTTTGGAGCCGGCAAGGCAGGTTGCCGAGCGGCTGCGTGAGGCAGTCGATGCACTGGAAGTGAGTTCGGTTGGCGTGGTGGTGCGCATCCAGATCAGTATTGGGCTGGCGATGCTCGACGAGAAGGCCGCGCACAGCGATGAACCTGCCGAAATGCTTGTCGGGCTAATGCGTGAGGCCGATCTGGCCATGTACGCTGCAAAACGGGCTGGCCGCAATCGGGTGGAGGTGGCATTGTGAACCGATTGACGCCCGTGCAATTGTGCCGCAGTGTCATTGTTTTGGATTGATTCGTCAAAGGAGAACGGTCATCGCTATCTATCTGTGGACTAAAACTTTTCATCTGCTGTTCGTCATCGGGTTCATGGCTTGCGTGTTCTATCTGCCGCGTATTTTGGTCAATCTGGCGGAAACCTCAGGCCAGAACACGGTACAGGCACGGCTGGTGTTGATGGGCTTGCGCTTGTATCGGTTCGGCCATGTGATGTTTGCGGCAGCGCTGGTGTTCGGGCTGCCGTTATGGCTGGGCTACAAGGTGAGCCCAGCCTGGTTCCCGCCAATTGCCGCAACGGGCGGCTGGATGCATGCCAAGTTGTTGCTGGTAGCCGTGATGTTTGCGTTCTATATCGCAACCGGGCGCTTGCTCAAGCGCAGCGCCGCTGGTGGCAACCTGCCCAGTGGCCTTTCGTTGCGCTGGTACAACGAGATTCCGTTGTTGTTGCTGGTGCCGATCATCTATCTGGTGCTGGCCAAACCGTTTTGAGGCCAGCAACAGGGGCAACGCTTCGCTATTGTGCAAGCGGCCTTGCCGGCGCGAGCAGCACAAAAGTTTGTGGGAGTTCACCGGGGAACTCACCTGACGAGTGATCGCTTTCTTGCGGCCGGTATGATGCCGGCCGCGCAGTAACCGAGAGGCCGCGTTCAGTTGAAGCTGGCAGCGTACCCGCTATCGACAATGCGCCGTTGCACCAGATCGCAGACCTTCACATTGCCGGCTACCACCTGGCCATTGCGCAGCATGTCGCTGCCGCCACGGTAATCACAGACTCGGCCACCGGCCTCGCGCACCAGCAAGATGCCGGCAGCGATATCCCAGGGCTTGAGCCCGGCTTCGAAGTAGGCGTCGGCGCGGCCACAGGCGATATAGGCCATGTCGAGCGCGGCCGAACCGCTGCGGTGGATGTCCTCGGCGTTTTCAAGCAGGCTGCGCACGGTTTCCAGTTGTGCGCCAACCCGCGCGCGTTCACGTGGTGCGAAGCCGGTCAGCAACAAGCTGCCGTCCAGATCGAGGCGCTCGGAAACACGGATCTTCTTTTCGTTGAGCTGGGCGCCGCCACCGCGAGTGGCGGTAAACAGTTCATTGCGCAGCGGGTCGTAGATCACCGCGTGGATCGGCTCGTTGCCATCCAGTTGGGCAATCGACACACAAAAATGCGGCATGCCGCGCAGGAAATTGGAGGTGCCATCGAGTGGATCGATCACCCAGGTGAAGCGCGACTTGCCTTGCGCACCACTCTCTTCGGCGAGGATGGCCTGATCCGGGAACGCGCGTTTGATCTCACGGATGATCTCGGCCTCGGCCAGCGAATCCACCTCGCTGGCGTAATCCTGGCGGGCCTTTTCGACCACCTTCAGGCTGTCGAGACGGCTGACATGGCGAAGGATGATTGTGCCGGCCTGGCGCGCGGCCTTGACCATGACATTGACCGTGGGCTTGAGCATGCGCGAGGCTTCCGTGGGGCAAAGGGCAGTGAGCGGGAAACAAAAATCCCCACCGTTTCGGTTGGGAACCCGAAATTATAGCATTGTTGGGTCGCGATCAGATCGCCGCGACCATCGAGCGATTGGAAAAACAAGTTGTTGTCCGCAAAGTACGCAAAGTTCGCAAAGGGAAGCCCAGTAAGTAGCACGTAGTCTGTACGCATGTGTGTGCGGCTAAGCGCCATCCCTTGCAGTCATTCCGGCGAAAGCTGGAATGACAAACCGATGCGTTCAAATCCACAGCGTAGTTCCAGGCCTTTATTTGCGCTCTTTGCGTCCTTTGCGGACCAAACGCTTTACGCTATTCCCGAGTCCCGTGTCCGTAGGATGGGTAGAGCGCAGCGAAACCCATCAATCACGAGTCCCGAGTCCCGAAATTGGGCCTCACAACGCTCCAGCCAGAGGTTCTTCATGCATCCCATCCGTATCGTACTTGTAGGCCCGCAGCATCCGGGCAATATCGGTTCTGCCGCGCGCGCCATGAAAACCATGGGCCTGGATCAGTTGCGCCTGGTCGCGCCTGAGCGTTATCCGCATGTGGATGCAACCACCATGGCAGTAGGTGCCGATGATGTGCTCGATGCGTCGGTCGTGGTTCCTGTGCTGGCCGAGGCGGTGGCCGACTGCGGGCTGGTTTTGGGCTGCACGGCACGCAGCCGTTACGTCAGCCTGCCCGGTTACGACCCGGCACAGGCCGCACGCAAGTTGATCGAACAGGCCGATCGCACACCGGTTGCATTGGTGTTTGGCCGCGAGCGCACGGGTTTGACCAACGAGGAACTGGCGCAGTGCCATGGCGCGGTGCATATCCCCGCAGTCGCCGAGTTCAGCTCGTTGAATCTTGCCGCCGCAGTGCAGGTGCTCGGTTACGAGGTGCGACGGGCGATGCTGAACCGGGTTGAAGACAAAGCGTTGCCGCCAGCGCCAAGCGATGATGCCGACGATCAGCCGGGCGTACATCATGAACTTGAACAATTTTTCATCCATTTGGAAAAAACATTGCACGCCATCGATTTTTACAAGAGCCGCCCATCGGATGTGGTGATGCAGCGGTTGCGACGGCTGTTTCTGCGCGCGCAGCCGACGCGGCGGGAGCTGCGCATTGTGCATGGCATCCTTGCGGATGCGGATCGCATGGCCAGGCTGGCGCGAGGTGATTTGTAGGTACTTGCCACTGTGCGAGTGGGTTGTGACACGGTAATCTTGTTGTGGTTTTCCGTATGCTGCGTTTTCTGGCGGCAATTTTGGAGGGTTTTTGGCAAGCATGATCGCCGTGACGACGCCCCGACGCCCAGTTGCAGCCATGCTGGCCGTAATCGCGCTTTTGGTGTCATCGCTGTCATCTGCAGAGCCGGGGGTGCTGGTTCTTGGCCGCATCAGCAACGATCCGGCGCGGCATTACGGCCAGCTCAAGCCATTGCTCGATTATGTCGTGCCGCGCATGGCCGAGGTCGGCATCCGCGAAGGCCGGATACTGATGGCCAACGATGTGCCGATGATGCAAAGTTATCTGCGCCGCGGGCGCGTGGACTGGGTAACGGAAACCACAGCGGCGGGCATGCTGCTGGCGGCACGATCTGGTGCCGAGTTGTTGTTGCTCAGTGAGCGCGGTGGCCGCTCGCACTACGCCAGCATCATTTATACCCGCCGTGACAGCGGCATCCGCACGTTGTCGGACATGCGTGGCCACAGTATCGCTTTTCAGAATCGTGCTTCCACCAGCGCTTATATCGTGCCGGCTGGCATGCTGCTTGATGCTGGATTGACACTCGAACTGCTTGCTTCGGCGCACGATCAACCGGCCGCTGATGCCGTGGGTTATCTGTTTGCTCGCAGTGACGCAAACGTGGCTTACTGGGTGGAAAAAGGCTTGGTAGCTGCCGGCTCCTTGAGCGATATCGATTGGCAACGAATGCAATCCGCGCACGGCTCGGAGCACACCCAACTACAGGAATTGCTGCGTTCTGAACCGTTTCCGCGGGGTGTCGAGATGATTCGCGCGGGGATTTCACCTGCTGTGCGCGAGCGTTTGCGCGCCATTTTGCTGGCTGCAAGCGATGATGATGAAGGGCGTGCGGCACTGGTCGCATATTTCGGTACCACCGGGTTTCGTGCGGCAGATGCGCAAGACACAGCTGCGCTTGTCCGCATGCGTGAGCGCGTATTGCGAGTCAAGGCCACGCTCGAATGAGTATACGGTTCGGTTTGCAGGGGCGCTTCATGCTGGCAATCCTGGCCGGCTTGCTGGTTGTCGCCGGGCTTGCAGCAACCCTGTGGCAACGACAGACACGCGTGTTTGCGGAAGTGGCGCAAGTCAGTAGTGAAACCGTACACGAGCTCACCTTCGATGCGTTGGAGAACCGGGGCCGGCAATTGGCATCCGACTTGGCATCGCAGTTGGTGAACCCGTTGTATTTCATGGATCTGGAGCAAATCGCTGAGCGCGCCGATGCCGCCGGCCGCCAGCCGGGCGTCTCTTCGGTGTTGGTGTTCGACAAAGATATGCGTGTCGTGCATGACGGGACAACGCTGATCGTGCGCTATGGCGAGCGTATTCGCGATAACCGCGACAGGCCCGGAAGCGAGGTGGAAGTGCAATGGGGCGATGGCGTGATGGAAGTGCGCGCTGCCATCATGCTTGCCGACAATGCAATTGGTGGCCTGCGCCTTACTTTTGATCTGGCCGGTGTGCAGATTCAGCAGCGCACAGCGCAGCAGCGATTGGCAGATCGTCAGTCCGCCGCCACATCAACCTACCGCATTTGGCTGGCTGGCTTGTTAGGCACTCTTGGCTTGCTCGGGATTGTCGTGTCGTGGCTGGTTTCGCGCGGCTTGGTTGCACCCATACGCATGCTGGCGGATGCCGCTCGCGACATCGAAGCGGGGCGTTATCGGCAGATTCAATTGGCTTCACCGCGCAACGATGAAATGGGCGAGTTGATCCGCTCGTTCGCGCGCATGGCCGATGGAGTCGAAAAGCATGAGCGTGAAGTACGGCGTATTGCCTACACCGACAGCCTCACGGGTTTGCCAAATCGCCTCGCCTTGCGCGAGATTCTCGATGTCAAGTTGCAAAGTCAAGGCGCGGGCGGTTTTGCGCTGGTTTTAATGTTCATTGATCTTGATGATTTCAAGCGCGTCAATGACACCATGGGGCACGAGGCGGGCGATCGTGTACTGATCCAGCTCGCCGACCGTATCCGTGAACATGCTGGCAAGGCAGCCGGTGTAGAAGTGCAGGTTGCGCGCTTTGGTGGTGATGAGTTTGTTGCGGTAATGGTGTGTGAAGAGCCGCGCTTGCGCGCAGCGCGGGTTGCTGATGCAATCATTGATGCCCTTTTGGCACCTGTGCGCCTGCGCGGACGCGAACAGTTTTTAGGCGCTTCCATCGGCATTACGGTATTTCCCGATGATGCGCGTAGCGCCAGCCAATTGATCAAAAATGGCGATATCGCCATGTATCAGGCAAAGCTGGCGGGCAAGAACTGCTACCGTTTTTACAGCCGAGCCCTGGATGACGCCATGGCTGATCGCGTGCAGTTGGAGCACGACCTGCGCGGAGCGCTTGAGCGCGAAGAACTCAAGCTGTATTACCAGCCCGTCGTATCGACCAATGAGCAGACCTTGCGCGGTGTCGAGGCCCTGCTGCGCTGGGAGCATCCGGCGCGCGGTTTGTTGATGCCTGCCGAGTTTATCGAAGTGGCCGAGCAGGGCGGTTTGATTGCGATGATCGGTGCTTATGTGCTGACACGCGCCTGTTGCGACATTGCAGCGTTGTCTGACCTGCATGCCGCACCTGGGCTGTTTGTATCGGTAAACGTTTCTGCGCGGCAGATGCGCAGTGGCGATCTCGTTGACCATGTTTCCAGCGCTCTGGCGGCATCGGGGCTGGCATCAACACGCCTGCGCCTGGAGCTTACCGAAACCGCTGTGCTCAGTGACGAGGCGCTGGCGATTGCGCAGTTCACACGCTTGCGCGCAACCGGCGTAAGGGTCTGGCTGGATGATTTCGGCACCGGGTTTTCGGGCTTGAGCCATCTTCGCCGGGTGCCGGTTGATGGCGTGAAAATTGATCGAAGCTTCGTGGCCGACCTGCTTGACGACCCGGATGATGTGGCCTTGACATCGGCCATCATTGCGCTGGCGCATTCGCTGGGGATTGGTGTGGTTGCCGAAGGCGTCGAGGATATGGAGCAACTGCGCGTGCTCAGCGAGCATGGCTGTGAAATGGTGCAAGGGTTTTTGATAGCCAAAGCCATGCCCGTGTCGATGTTGCGCGACTGGATTGCGCATCGCGCCCTTGTAGCCCGGATTAGTCCGTAGGATGGGTAGAGCGCAGCGAAACCCATCGATTACATTTGGCAATGATGGGTTTCGCTGCGCTCTACCCATCCTACGTCACTGCTCCTGCGTTGCTCTCGGCCGCTGTTCCAGACGCGGCTCTACCTCGGCAACTGCTCCTGCGTTGCTCTACCTCCTGCATCCATGCAGTCGTCCTCCATCCATGGAGTCGTATCTCCTGCATCCATGCAGTCGTCCGGCATGACCCACATGGCTGGTGAATGCAGATTTTGCATGGAGCAAAATATCTGCCCATGCCGTCGCCTTGCGCTACTCATCGGCTTGTCCGTTTCATCCCGTCGCACCACGGCCTGCAACATCGCGCCGTTGTAGCCCGTATAGTCCGTAGGATGGGTAGAGCGCAGCGAAACCCATCGATTACATTTGGCAATGATGGGTTTCGCTGCGCTCTACCCATCCTACGTCACTGCTCCTGCGTTGCTCTCGGCCGCTGTTCC
>JAUXUI010000034.1 GCA_030681035.1 Lysobacteraceae bacterium
TATCCACTTCGCCGCCGAGATTTCGATCGCCATCGCCATCTGGCACACTGCGTTCTGGATCGCCGTCATTGCCGTATCTCCTCTTTCGTCGGTTGGGGATCGCAGTGTCGGCGATCCGCCTTCGGGCTCATAGGGTCTACGGGCTCACGCTACCTGTGGGAGCGCGCCTGCGCGCGAAGCTTTCGCAAGCTTGTTCGCCGGCAGGCCGGCTCCCACAAAGGCGCGCACCGGTACCAGCGGGAAACACAGATGAGGAGTTTCGCTCGCTTCGCGACAGCGTTCGCTGCGCGACAACGCCTACTCACTCCGGCTTCGGCTCGTCGTGCAACGTATCGTCGCTGTCCACGGCATCCGGGTAGGTAGTGCTTACCGGCGCATTGTGTACCTGCTTGCCACGTGCTGGCGGCAGCAGCGCCGAAGCCGCATCAGCCTGCAAAATCAGCTCGCCGCGCCGGTCATCAGGAATTTCCTGCCAATGACAATCCAGCAGCGCGCCTTCCAACGCGTACAGCAGATTCAGGCTGGGCCGGAATCCGGCCCGCTTGATACGGATGAACGAAGCGACCGCACCCAGTTCGGTCAGTTCCTCGATCGAATGGATGCCGACCTGGCGCAGCCACGCCGCTGATTTGGGGCCGATATTGCGGACTTTTTCCTTCATTGCAGCGCGTCCAGCCAGGCTTGCGCAATGGCTTCCATACCGGCCTGATCCTCGGCATCAAAGCGCGCCAGGCTGGGGCTGTCCAGATCAAGCACACCGATCAACGTCGAACCATCGAACAGCGGTACCACCAGCTCCGAGCGCGACGCCGAATCGCAGGGTATGTGGCCAGGGAACGCATCCACGTCATCGATGCACTGGCTGTGGCCGCTGCTGGCTGCTGCACCACAAACACCCTTGCCCAACGGAATACGGATGCAGGCCGGCAAACCCTGGAACGGGCCAACCACCAGTTCCTTGCCATCGAAGAAATAAAACCCCGCCCAATTGACCTCGGCCAGAGAGTGATAGATCAATGCCGACAGGTTGGCGGCATTGGCGATGCGATCGCGCTCGCCGTGCATCAGCGCGCGCGCCTGCGCCAGCAACTGCGCGTATTGCTCGGGTTTGCTGCCACTGAGGGTGCTGCTGGTGAACATGGCATCTCCTTGACGGATCAGTGTAGCAGTGCATGCCGCTACAATTGCCGCAGCGCACGTACAACCACACCACAGGGCCACTGACTTGACCAGCATCTATGTTACCGGCACCGACACCGGCGTCGGCAAATCGCTGGTGTCGGCCGCCTTGCTGCATGCGTTGCGCGCACGTGGCCTGCGCGCGCTGGGCATGAAGCCGGTGGCCAGTGGCAGTGTGCAACATGGTGGGCAATGGCAAAACGACGATGCGCTGGCCTTGCGCGCCGCCGGCAGCACGCCGTGGCCGGATTACGCGCTGATCAACCCGTTTGCCCTGCCCGCGCCGACCGCGCCCGAGATCGCTGCGGAACTGGCAGGCATCACGGTATCGCTGACACCGTTGATTGCTGCGTACCGCGCATTGGCGGCACAGGCCGACTGGGTGGTGGTGGAGGGCGTCGGTGGCTGGTGTGCGCCGCTGGCGGCGGGCATCGAACAGGCCGATCTGGTTGCCGCGCTGGGCGCGATTCCGGTGCTGCTGGTGGTCGGCATCCGCCTGGGCTGCATCAATCATGCCCGGCTCAGCGCACGGGCGGTGCTCGCCGATGGCCACACCCTGATTGGCTGGGTGGGTAGCGAGATCGACCCGTCGATGGCACACCGAGAACGTACCTGCGACATCCTGCGCCGGGAACTGCCCGCGCCCTGCCTTGGGTTGTTTGAGCACATGTCATCGCCCGATCCAACCGTGCTGGCAACACAGATCGTTCTACCCTGACGGGCCTTTCGTCACATGTGCCGCACTGCAAGACCCCGTAAACTGGCGGGCTTGTTGGTGTCGAATGTTCCGGCGCCATCTGCCATTGGGCCGGCCACGATGGGCCATCAAGGAAAACTCCATGCACAACCGCAAGTCTGTCCTGTTCGTCCTGTGTCTGCTGCCACTGGCAGCGCTCGCCCAAGGCGGGCCGCCGGGCGGCATGGCAACTGCGGTGGAAGTGTTTACCGTCAGCGCGCAAGCGCTTGACAACACACTGGATGGCGTCGGCACGCTGATTGCCGAAGACGCAGTGGTCATTCGCCCCGAGCTCGCCGGCCTCATTGCCAAGATGCATGTCCCGGACGGTGCGCGGGTAAAGGCCGGGCAAGCCCTGTACAGCCTGGAGTCGTCGTTGCTGCACGCCGAACACCAGGAAGCGGCCGCCAACCTGGATCGCTCACGGAGCAGTTACAAACGTGCCGAGGAACTGGTCGCCAAGCAATTGCTGGCGCGCTCGGAGTTTGACCAGGCCAAGGCCGATCTGGGTGTGGACAAGGCGCGCGCCGATTCCGCCGCCATCCGCCTGGCCAAGACCACGATCAGAGCGCCATTTGCCGGCGTAATCGGCCTGCAACAGGTTTCGTTGGGTGACTACGTACAGGTTGGGCAGGAGATGGCCAATCTGGTGCGGCTCGATCCGATGCGGGTTGATTTTCAGGTGCCGGAAAACGCGTTGGCGAAACTCGCTGCCGGCCTGCCGGTGCGGGTGCAGGTTGATGCGTTTCCCGGTCGCACCTTCACCGGCAAAGTGATTGCCATCGACCCGCAGATCAATCCGGCCACCCGCAGCGTGCTGGTGCGTGCCAGTGTTGGCAACGCCGACAACGCGCTGCTGCCGGGCCTGTTTGCACGCGTGGCACTGGTACTGGCGCAGCGTGCCAATGCACTGCTGGTGCCGGAACGTGCGTTGTGGCCCATGGGCGAAAAAGTGTTCGTGTTTCGTGTCGTCGATGGCAAGGCACAGCAGGTCGAAGTTCGAACCGGCGAGCGCCTGCCGGGCCAGGTTGAAATCCGTTCCGGGCTCAGTGTTGGTGATGTAATCGTGACCGCCGGCCAGCCCAAGCTGCACGATGGCGCGGCGGTGAACGTGGCGCCGGCCAGCGCGCAAGCCGCGCCGGCGAAATAAGGCTCGGCTCATGATCCTGTCCGACACTTCCATTCGCCGCCCGGTGCTGGCGATCGTCATCAATGTGGTGCTGATCCTGATCGGTGTGATCGCCTACGAGCGATTGAGCGTGCGCCTGATCCCGAACGTCGATACCCCGGTAGTGACGGTGGCCACCGCGTACCCCGGCGCCAATGCCAAGGTCATCGAATCGCAGATCACCAAACCGATCGAGGATGTGCTTTCGGGCATTGAAGGCGTGGATTACATCAGCTCGGTCAATCGCGCCGAGCAAAGCCAGATCACGGTGACCTTCCTGCTCGACCGCGATGCCGATGCCGCCGCCTCGGACGTGCGTGACCGGGTTGCGCAGGCACGCCAGTTCCTGCCTGAAGAAGCCAACGAGCCGATCGTGCAGAAGCAGGAAGGTGACGCGCAACCAATCATCTATCTCGCGTTTTCGTCCGATCGCCACAGCCGCATCGAAATCGGCGATCTGGCGACGCGTTTGGTGAAGGATCGGGTGCAGACCATCCCCGGCGTGGCGCAGGCACAGGTGTACGGTTCGCGTTACGCGATGCGGGTATGGCTGCAACCCGATCGGCTGGCTGCCTACCAGCTCACGCCCGCCGATGTCGAGGCGGCACTGCGGGCGCAGAACATCGAGATTCCCGCCGGCCGGGTGGAAAGCATCGACCGCGAGTTCACAGTGTTGGCGCAAACCGACCTGAACACGGCCGAACAGTTCGGTGCGGTTATCCTGCGCGATGTGAATGGCGCGTTGGTGCGCCTGCGTGATGTCGCGCGGGTTGTACTGGGTGCGGATCAAAGCCGCTTCAGTGCCCGCTTCAATGGCCGCACTGCGGTGCCGCTGGGCATCGTCAAACAGGCAGTGGCCAACCCGTTGGAAATCTCCGACGCGCTGCAGACGATGCTGCCGCAAATCGAACGCACCCTGCCCGAGGGCATGAAGGTGGAGATCGCCTACGACACCACCGTATTCATCCGCTCCTCGATCAAGGAGGTCTACACCACCATCGCCGAAGCGGTGTTGCTGGTGGTGCTGGTGATCTTCTTCTTCCTGCGCAGTGGCCGTGCCGTGCTGATTCCGCTGGTCACCATCCCGGTGGCGTTGATCGGCACCTTCGCGTTGATGGCGGCACTGGGCTTCAGCATCAATACCCTTACCTTGCTGGCGCTGGTGCTGGCAATCGGCCTGGTGGTGGACGATGCCATCGTGATGCTGGAAAACATCTATCGCTATATCGAGCAGGGCATGTCGCCGCGCGAGGCAGCGTTCAAGGGCAGCCGAGAAATCGCGTTTGCGATCATTGCAATGACCCTGACCCTGGCGGCGGTGTATGCGCCAATGGCGTTCCAGACTGGCCGCACCGGAAAATTGTTCACCGAGTTTGCGCTCACCCTCGCCGGCGCGGTGCTGGTGTCGGGGTTCACGGCACTCACCCTGTCGCCAATGATGTGCGCACGGCTGCTGCGCCATGAAACCCATCATGGCGCCATGTATCAACGGATCGAAGGCTGGCTGGCGGCACTGGATCGCGGCTACCGCAGCGCCCTTCGCCACGTACTGGGCTGGCGCTGGGCGATGCTCGGCGGTGCAGCGGCGATGACGGTGGCGATGCTGTGGTTGTTTACCACCCTGCCGCAGGAACTGGCGCCGGAAGAAGACCAGGGCCTGATGATCGGCATTGCGGTGGCGCCGGAAGGTTCCACGATGGAATACACCGACGGCTATGTGCAGAAGATGGCCGAGTTCTACAAAGATCTGCCGGAGGTGGAGAAGTATTTCCAGATCACCGGCTTTCCGGTGGTGACCCAGGGCATCAATTTCGTTCGCTTCAAGGATTGGTCGGAGCGCGATCGCAGTTCCGCACAAATCGTCGGCTCGCTGTTTCCGCAGTTCATGGGACTGGCCGGGGTCATGGCATTTCCGATCACACCGCCGGCACTGGGCCAGCAAGGCTTTGGCCAGCCGGTGCAGTTTGTGGTGCAAACCACCGGCACCTGGGAAGAACTGGACGATATTGTGCAGCGCATGCTGGCCAAGATGCGTGACAACCCGCTGCTGACCAACCCCGACAGTGATCTCAAGCTCAACAAACCTGAGCTACGCGTCGAGGTCAACCGCGAAAAAATCAGCATGATCGGCAGCTCCGTGGCCGAAGTGGGCCGCAGCGTGGAAACGATGATGGGTGGCCGCAATGTCACCCGCTTCAAGCAGGGCTCCGAGCAATACGATGTGATCGTGCAGGTCGAGGACAAGGCCCGGCAAACGCCAAGCGACCTGAGCAGCATTTACGTGCGCGGCAACAACGATGAGATGGTGCAACTGGCCAACCTCGCCACCGTCACCGAGACGGTTGCCGCCAAGGAGCTCAACCACTTCAACAAGCTGCGTTCGGCCACCATCAGCGCCGGCCTTGGCCCTGATTACGCAATGGGCGACGCATTGACCTGGATGGAGGAGGCTTTGGCTGAAGTGGCGCCGGAGGCGTTGTACGACCTTTCAGGTCAGGCGCGCGAGTTCCGCGCCTCATCAAGCAGTTTCGCCACGTTGTTGATGCTGTCGGTGATCTTCATCTACCTGGTGCTGGCCGCGCAATTTGAGAGCTTCATCGATCCGTTCATCATTCTGTTTTCGGTGTTGCCGGCGTTTTTTGGCGCTTTTGTCGCACTCAAGCTCAGCCACGGCAGTTGGAATATTTACAGTCAGATCGGCGTTATCACGCTGATTGGCTTGATTGCCAAGCACGGCATCCTGATCGTGGAGTTTGCCAATCAACTGTGCGAGCGTGGCGAAGCCAAGCTGCAGGCGGTGGCCGAAGCCGCAGCACTGCGTCTGCGCCCGATCCTGATGACCACCGGCGCCATGGTGCTGGGCGCGATTCCGCTGGCGCTGGCCAGCGGTGCCGGCGCCGAAGCGCGGCATCAGATCGGCTGGGTGATCGTCGGCGGCATGAGCTTTGGCACCGCATTCACCCTGTTCCTGGTGCCGGTGGGTTATCTGTTGCTGTCGCGTTCGCGAACGGTTTACAACGATTGAGCCGGCGTCGCCTGTTTTTTTAGCGCGCCTCCTGGGGCAGGCTCTGTAGGCAAGCTTCATGATGGGTTTCGCTGCGCTCTACCCATCCTACGTCACTGGCCTCGCCAATCCCGCCTTCGCTTCGCTCGGTCGCCCACAGGGTGGGCTCCTACAAAAAGCGATTGCGCTCACTTGTAGGAGCCCACCCTGTGGGCGACCGGAAGACCGAAATTGCCATTCCCCAGGCAGCAAACAAAAACCCCGCCGCTAACCGCTCGGCGGGGTTATCCATGCATCAAAATGATGCTTTACTTGAGCGAAACTGGCTGCGCGATACCTACTGCCAGCTTGCCGCGCGGGGCAATCCACATCCGCATCACCACCCAGGCCAGCAACAGCGCACCCACCGAGAAGATGGTGTCGCCCGGTACCCGCAGCCACACCAGCAGGTCAATCAGCGGCTGGCCCATGAACTCGGCAGAACGCGCATACCAGTAGCCGTTTTCCAGCGCGGCATTGAGTTGCAGCAAGCCCAGCGGCAACAGGGTGAGCGCGGCCATCAGGCTCAGGCCGATGTTGAAGGTCCAGAAGCTGTTGCGCAGCAGGGTTTCATTCCACACCGCCGCGGGTTTCAGGCCGCGCAGGCAGAACAGCATCAGGCCGATGCCGAGCATGCCGTAGACACCAAACAACGCGGTGTGGCCATGCAGCGCGGTCAGGTTGAGGCCCTGCATGTAGTACAGCGCCAGCGGCGTGTTGATCAGGAAGCCGAACAAACCGGCGCCGACCAGATTCCAGAACGACACCGCGATGAAGAACATGATCGGCCAACGGTAACGCGCCATCCACGGCGTCGCCTTGCTGTGGCTCCAGGTCTCGTAGGCTTCCATGCCGATCAGTGCCAGCGGTACCACTTCCAGTGCCGAAAAGCTGGCGCCGAGTGCGACCACGCCGGTGGTTGTGCCGGCGAAGTACAGGTGATGGAAGGTACCCAGCACGCCGCCGGCCATGAATACGATGGTGGCGAACAGCACATTGGCGGTCGCGGTGGCACCGCGCACCAACCCGAGCTTGACGAACAGGAAGCTGATCACGGCCACTGCAAACACTTCGAAGAAGCCTTCCACCCACAGATGGACCACCCACCAGCGCCAGTATTCCACCATCGACAACGAGGTGTGCTCGCCCCACATCAGGCCGGCGCCGTAAAACAGGCCAATCGCCACCGTGGACAGGAACAGCAGGCCAACGATGGATGACATCTCATCCTTGCGTCGCAGTGCCGGCCACAACGAACGGCCAACCAGCAACAACCACACCATCAGGCCGACAAACAGGAACAGCTGCCAGAAGCGACCAATATCCACATACTCCCAGCCTTGATGACCGAACCAGAAATTATTGGCCAGACCAAGCTTCTGCATCACCGCAAACCATTGCCCGGCGAACGCACCGACCACGATGATCACCAGGCACACGAACAGAAAATTGACGCCGGCACGCTGAAACTTCGGTTCATGACCGGAAATCGCCGGGCCGATATACAGACCGGTCGCCAGCCATGCGGTGGCAATCCACAGCACCGCCAATTGCGTGTGCCAACTACGGGTCAGCGAATACGGCAGCACATCAGATAGCGCGATACCGTAGAAATCATTGCCTTCCACCTGATAGTGCGCGGTAAACGCACCCAGCAATATCTGGGTGAGGAACAAGGCCAGCACCAACCAGAAATACTTGGCGGTTGCCTTCATCGAGGGCATCGGCTTCAAGCCGGCCAGCGGATCGTTGAGCGGCGGCACCGGTGCCGGCACCTTGCCCTGATAGACCGCATAATGCCAGCCCAGCAGGGCGATACCGGCGATCATGAACAGCACACTGAACACCGTCCACAGGAAAGCGCTGGAGGTCGGTGCGTTGCCGATCAACGGCTCGTAGGGCCAGTTATTGGTATAGGTTTTTACTTCGCCATCGCGGTCGGTGCCGGCCGCCCATGCCGCCCAGAAGAAAAATCCGGTCAGGTCCTGCCGGTATGCTGGCTCGGCCACGGTGTTGCTCTTCATGGCATAGTTTTCGCGCAGATCGGCAGTAGCCAGATCATCGCCAAACAGGCTGATGTAATGCGCAGCAACTGCGGTAATCGCCGTGGCGCGATCATTTGACACCGTCAGCGTGCCGGTGGCCGGATCGAAGGCGTTACGTCGATAGTCGGGTTTCAATTCCGCCTGCAACTTGGCCTGCAAGCCCTTGTCGAGGCTGGCCCAGGACTGCCCGTAGTCGCGCTGCGCACGCAGATCCAGTTCAGCGCTGACCTGCCGGTGCAGCCAGTCGGCACTCCAGTCCGGTGCAACCAGGGCGCCATGGCCCCAGATCGAGCCCAATTGCATGCCGCCCATCGATTGCCACACCACCCGCCCGCGTTCGATGTCAGCGCGGGTGTACAACACCTGTCCGCTCTGCGACACCACCTGTTCGGGCATCGGTGGGGCCTTGCGATGGATTTCGCCGCCCATCCACAACAACACCCCAAAGGACACGACGAGCAATGCCGCCAAGCCCACCCATAGTTTCCGCGTTGTATTCATGACCGACGCTCCTGATGACAATGCCGCTATGCTCGGCAATTGCGACACATAGCGCACTGACACAGGTCAAGCGGAGTGGGCTCGTGTTCGGTCGCTTGGCCTGCCTGCCGGCAGACAGGTCGCTCACAGGGTGAGCTCCTACAGACAAGCGGTAGCGCTCACCCTGTAGGAGCCCACCCTGTGGGCGACAGTCATTGCAACGGTGCAGTAAAGTCGGTTTGCGCTGCAGCTTTGCCGGCCGCAGGCCAGAGCATCAATCGCGCAATACCGGCCTTGCCAGCGCATGCAAACGCTCAGGGTCGGTCAGCTCCACCTCGCGCCGATCCACCCGGATCAAACCATCGGTCTGAAACCGGCGCAATACCCGGCTGACCGTTTCCGCCGCCAGCCGCAGATAGTTGGCGATGTCGGTGCGCGCCATGGTCAGGGTGAAACGCTTGGCCGAAAAACCGCGCGCCGAAAAGCGCCGCGACAAAGCCACCAGAAACGCCGCCATCCGTTCATCGGCGCTGAAATCGCCGGCCAGCAACGCCGCCTTGCCAATGTCGGCGCTGAGCAACTTGAACAACTGCCCCTGCAAGCCGGGCATGCGCTGCGCCAGTGTTGCCATCTTCGGGAACGAGAATCGGCACAGGATGGTGGTGTCGAGCGCCACCGCATTGCACGGGTAATGTGCCTGATGAATGGCGTTGAGCCCGATCACTTCGCCGGGCAGGAAAAACCCGAGCACCTGCTCGCGGCCATCGGGGTCGATCACATAGGTCTTGACCGTGCCGCCGCGTACCGCAGCAATGGCATTGAAGGCATCGCCTTCGCGAAAAATATGCTCGCCGGCCGCAAACGGGCCGATATGTTCGACCAGACAATGCAGCTCCGACAGCGCGCTCTTGTCGTAGCCTTCCGACAGACAGGCCGAGGAAAACGCGCAGGTGCTGCAAAATGTGAATGCATCGCCATCGTCGGCGATCGGGTTGACCCTACGCGCAGCGCCTACCACGCTCATTGCGCGCACCACGCAACGACGCTCAGATCGCTTTCGAGAAGCGCGCTGGCTGTTCTGATGGCTGCTGGAGGTAACGGTCGAAGCACATCGCTATGATACGCATCAGCAGCCGTCCGCGCGAGGTGGCTTCGATGAATCGCGGCCCGACCTCGACCAGCCCATCAACCTGCAATGGCGCCAGCCGGGGCAAGGCATCGGCGAAATAGCGCAGAAAATCGATGCCGAACCGGGCCTGGGTGTCGGCGATGTCGATCCGGCCCTGACACATCAGTTGCTGGATTACATCGGCGCGCAGCACATCGTCGCTGTCCAGATGCAGGCCACGCCAGGTCGGCAGATGGCCGGCATCCAGCGCCGTCTCCCAGCCGTGCATGTCGCGGTGGTTCTGGCTGAAGCTGTCGCCGATATGACTGATCGAGCTGACCCCGAAGCCGACCAGATCGCTTTCAGCATGGGTGGTGTAGCCCATGAAATTGCGGTGCAGGCCGCCGCGCGCCTGCGCCTTGGCCAGGTCATCCTCGGGCAGCGCGAAGTGATCCATGCCGATATAGACATAGCCCGCTTGCGTGAGTTTTTCGATCGCCAGCGCCAGCAGCGCCAGCTTTTGCTCGGCGCTCGGCAGATCCTCAGCCTTGAGTTGGCGCTGCGCCTTGAACATCTCCGGCAGATGCGCATAACCGTAGATCGCCAGCCGATCCGGGCGCACCGCGATGACGGTGTCGAGGGTCTTGGCGAAACCGGCGTGGGTCTGTTTGGGCAAGCCATAAATCAGATCGACGTTGAGCGAGCGCATGCCACTGTCGCGGCAGGCCTGGATCACCGCCAGCGTGTCCTCGACGCTCTGGATGCGGTTGACCGCCTCCTGCACATCGGGATCGAAATCCTGCACGCCGAGGCTGGCGCGGTTGAAGCCGATCCGTGCCAGCGCATGGATGTCGCCCGGGCTGACCGTGCGCGGGTCGATCTCGATCGAAAAATCGCGCTCGGCCGAGGTGCTGAAATGAAACTGGCGGCCCAACGTTTCCACCAGCTCGCCGATCAGCTCGGGAGTGAGGAAGTTCGGCGTACCGCCGCCAAGATGCAACTGGATCACATCGCGGTCGCGGTCGAACAGCGGCGCAACCAGGGTGATCTCACGCTCCAGCCGATGCAAGTACGAGGCACCACGGCCGTGGTCGCGGGTGATGATGCGGTTGCAGCCGCAGTAGAAGCAGGGGCTGACGCAAAACGGCACATGCACATACAGCGACAACCGACGCGGGATCGGGTCCTCGTTGCTGGCACGCGCCACTTCACGGAACTGCGCCTCGGCAAAACTGGCGGCAAACTGCGGCGCGGTCGGGTACGAGGTATAGCGCGGCCCGGGCCGGTCGTAGCGGCGTAGCAGGTCGGCGTCAAAGGCAGGGAGGGTGTTCATGGGATGGGAGTGTGCGGCTCGATGGATGTGGGCGCCTTGATTGCGATCAAGTAATGGCCAGCACTTGTGCTGCGACGCACAACCCTTTGCAAGTTTCCGCGTGGCCCGCACAATGGAACCCCAAATCCCATCCGGAGTTCCCCTCATGTCGATTCGGCGCATGTCCGACCTCTCCCTTGCCGGCCAACGCGTGCTGATCCGCGAGGATTTGAACGTGCCAATCCGCGATGGCCAGATCACCTCCGAGCAACGCATCAGCGCGGCGCTACCGACCCTGCGCGCGGCGCTGGAAGCCGGTGCGGCGGTGATGGTGCTCTCTCACCTGGGCCGGCCCAACGAAGGGCAATGGAGTGAAGCCGACTCGCTGGCGCCGGTGGCCAAACGGCTTTCGGAGCTGCTCGAACGCAAGGTGCCGCTGATCC
Organism: Lysobacteraceae bacterium; assembly: GCA_030681035.1. Lineage (GTDB taxonomy): Bacteria > Pseudomonadota > Gammaproteobacteria > Xanthomonadales > Xanthomonadaceae. The sequence continues at coordinate 11,515 of JAUXUI010000034.1, forward strand.
GCGATTACCTGGGCGGTGTCGTGGTGCAACCAGGCGAGTTAGTGCTGCTGGAAAACTGCCGCATGAACATCGGCGAAGGCAAGGACGACGCGGCACTGGCGCAGCGCTATGCCGAGCTGTGCGACGTGTTCGTGATGGATGCGTTCGGCACCGCACATCGCGCACAGGCATCCACCCACGGTGTGATCCGCGCCGCCAAACAGGCCTGCGGCGGGCCGCTGCTGATGGCCGAACTCGATGCGCTGGGCAAGGCGCTGGAACATCCGGCGCGGCCACTGCTGGCGATCGTCGGCGGCTCCAAGGTGAGCGGCAAACTGGCGCTGCTCGAAAGCTTGGTCACGCGCGTCGATCAACTGATTGTCGGCGGCGGCATCGCCAACACGTTCATCGCCGCGCTCGGCCACCCGATCGGCAAATCGCTGGTCGAAACCGACCTGCTCGACACCGCCCGGCGCATCCTCGCCGACGCCAAAGCGCGCGGCGCTGAAATCCCGTTGCCCAGCGACGTGGTAGTCGCCAGCGCGTTCAAGGCCGACGCACCAGCCACGGTGAAACAGGTAGCCGACGTGGCTGACACCGACATGATCCTCGACATCGGCCCGGACACCAGCGCGCACTACGCCGCGCTGATCCGCGCTGCCGGCACGGTGATCTGGAATGGCCCGGTGGGCGTGTTCGAGTTCGACGCCTTTGCCAATGGCACAAAGACCCTCGCTCGCGCCATCGCGCAATCGTCCGCGTTCTCGATCGCCGGCGGTGGCGACACCCTCGCCGCCGTCGACAAATACGGCATCGCCGATGACGTGTCGTACATTTCCACCGGCGGCGGCGCGTTTCTGGAGTTCTGCGAAGGCAAGGAGTTGCCCGCCGTTGCGGCGCTCAAGGCGCGCGCGCAGCGGGAGTACTGAGGAGCCGGCTGTCGTTGCGAGCGTGTCGCGCGAAGCCGTAGTCGCAGAAGGATGGGTAGAGCACAGCGACCGAGCGAAGCGAAGGCGAAGTTCGCGCAGCGAACGCTGTCGCGAAGCGACCGAAACCCATCAAGAGCTAAACACCGCAGCAACGCGCAAGCTTTCAAGCCTGCGGCTGGCTTGCTGTCATTGCGGGCGCATGGCGCGAAGCAATCCAGCGCTCTTGTCGGCGTCGGAAGCGTAAAGCTTTCAAGCCTGCGGCCAGCGAGGCCACTCGTCGCTTTACGGAACGCCCAAAACGCTTTGCGCCGGGTCGCACTCGACCGCGCGTTCGGCAACTGCTCCTGCGTTGCTCTACCTCCGGCAAACCCGGCTTCGGCCGGGCTTTTTGTTCCCCACCATCACGCTTAGCGAAACAAGCCGTCCGGATACTCGGGCTTTTGCTCGCGCGACAGCAGCATCTTCAAGCCCTCGGCCGGGGTGATGGTTTCGTGCAATACCTGCTGCACCAGCGCGGATATCGGCAAATCCAGATCGTGCCGCTCGGCCAGCCGCATCACCTCATCAACGGTTTGCACACTTTCCACCACCTGGCCAATCGCAGCCACTGCCACCGCAACCGATTGTCCCTTGCCTAGCGCGAGGCCAAGACGCCGGTTGCGCGAGAGATCGCCGGTACAGGTCAACACCAAATCACCCAAGCCTGCCAGACCAATCAGGGTTTCGGCACGGCCACCGAGCGCGACATTCAGCCGCAACATTTCATTGAGGCCGCGGGTAATCAGCCCGGCACGCGCATTCAGCCCCAGCGCCATGCCATCGGCGACGCCAGTGGCAACCGCAAGTACGTTCTTCATCGCGCCGCCCAGCTCAGCACCCAGCATGTCGTTACCGGTGTAAGCGCGGAACGTCGGGCCATGCAGCGCTTCGGCTACCTGCGTGGCGAAGGCATCATCAAGGCCGTGTACCGTCACCGCCGTTGGCAAGCCTTGCGCCACTTCACGCGCGAAGGATGGGCCGGTAATCACCGCCAGTGGCAGCGTGTCGCCAACGTGATCGCGCGCAACTTCATGCAAAAACCGTCCCGAACCGGGTTCGAAGCCCTTGCTCGCCCAGGCGATACCGGCGAGCGATGGGCGCAGTGCGGCCAAAGCGCGCAAGGTGTCGGCAAAGGCATGGCTGGGCACTGCCACCAGCAACCAGTGCGCGCCAGCGATGGCGTCGGCCATAGCCTCTGCGGCACGCAAGTTGCCAGGCAATGCGATGCCAGGCAGATAACGTGTGTTTTCGTGCTGCTGCGAAATGGCCTGTACCTGGGCCGCATCGCGGCCCCACAGGCAAGTTTCGTGACCATTGCGGGCCAGCAGCATGGCAAGCGCCGTGCCCCAGGAACCGGCACCAAGGACGGCGACACGCGACACGGCCTTGTTCATACGTAATCAGGCTTTATCGGCGTCGCCCGACGGCTCGAAGCTGGCATCAACCGCATCCACAGCGGGCTGCTGCTCTTGACGGCGACGCAGTTGCTCGGCATACAGCGAATCAAAATTGATCGGCTGCAGCAGGTAGGGCGGGAAACCACCGGCCTGCACCAGATCAGCGATCGCCTGACGGCCGAACGGGAACAGCGTGTTCGGGCAATAGATGCCGAGCATCATGTCCTGGGTACGGGCATCGAAACCGTTGAACGAGAAAATACCGGCCTGCTTCACTTCAGCCAAGTACGCAGTCTTCTCGCCCGCCGTGCAGGTGAGCGTGAGCCCCAGCACCACTTCATAGACGCCCTCGCCCAGAACATTGACGTTCTGCGCCAGATTCAGTTGCAGTGCGGGGGTGGTCTGCTCGTTGAAGATCGTCGGCGAATTGGGCGCCTCGAACGAGGCATCCTTGATGTACACCTTCTGCAGGTTGAACTGCGCCTGCGTGCCCTGCTCGGCGGCGCCAGCGGCGCCATTGGTTTGTTCGTCAGCCATTGCAAAAACTCCTGAAATTTTGGGAACCAAAGAGCAAGACCGGCGATTATCCCATGTCCGCCGGTCGCAACCAAACTTTATAAACCGTACTCACTTGCCGCGCGCCAGCGGCAGCTCCGCCTGCTGCCAGGCAGCGATACCGCCATCGAGCACATGTACGCGGTTGAAGCCAGCCTTGATCAGGCGTTTTGCCGGCGCACTGACGGTGATCCCGGTACGACAGACCAATACCACCGGCAAATCCTTGACCTTGGCCAGCACTTTGTTTTCCGGATCGAATTGACTCGGGGTGAGGTTCTTGGCGCCAACAATGTGGCCCTTTTCGAACTCGGCGCTGGCGCGGACATCGATCACCAAGGCATCTTCGTGATTGATCAGGGCGGTGAGCTGCGCTGGGGTGATGGCCTTGTAGCCTCGCGTCAGGCGATTCAGCTCGGTAACCACCAAGGCCACGGTAACACCGACAAAAGCCAATGCCAGTGCCGCGTGCTCGCTAACAAACTCGGAAAACTGCGCAGCCATCACAGTACACACCAATAGGGACAGGGGCGCGATTGTCGCCCAGCACGCGCCCGCGTGCAAAGGTGCGCGATTGAAAGATCATCATCAGCACGCGAAAATCGGCCAGCGGCGCTGGTAACGCACCCGGAAACCCTTCAGTGAAGCTCTGATCCAGTCTGTACTCGTCGTTCCGGCTTTCGCTGGGTTGACGGCTTGTTCAGAGTGGACTTAGCGTGATGCCGAAATATCCGGGAATCCGCTGACCAACCACCAGCGCTTGGCTTCATCATCCCAACGCCAGCGTTCTTTCGTGACAACCACCCGCTCGGCCTGCGACAACCTGCTGACGACGCCTATCTGTACGAATTGCTCGATATCGCCATCGGCTGTCGGCCCGCTCGCCTGTACCTTGTAACCAGTGATCTGCACCTGTGCAAAACGCGACCATTCCAGATTGCTCAGCGGGTGCTCCTTGCGCACCTCAGGATCAACCATCTCCCAGGCCCGCTCGAACTCGCCCCAGCGCACCGCGCCGGCATACGCGTAAAGCACAGCGTCCAGCGACTTGGACTTCTTGCTCTCACTGGCACAACCAGCCAAGGCAAGTACGATCACCACCAGCACCACAGATAGTTTGCGCATGGCCCATTGTTACCCAAGTTGCGTTGCGTCACCAGCCATTGACGACATCACCAAGGCAAAACGCGCATCCATGCTCGCCACCGGCTCACCATCAGGCCCCAGCACCTGCGCCTGCACGTTCAGACTGGCACGGCCTCGTTGGTGCAAACGTTGCTCGATGGCATCCCAGCACGACGCGTCCGCCAGCCATGCCTGCGCTGCAATTGCCTGATACAACGGTGCCAGATAGCGGATCCGGCTGTCGGCGACATAGACTTCCAGCGCTGGCAGCTCCAGTGCTTGTGCGCGTGCCACCAGCAGCCCCCACCCGGCCAGTGTCATCAGCCCGGCGATACTGCCGCCGAAGGCGCAGCCTTTGTCATTGACATTCGCCGCCAGCGGCGCGTGCAGACACACGCGATCCGGTGTTACCGACACCACCTGCACCGCCATTGCACGCACTGGCGGCATTGCATCGAGCTTGGCCTGCAACAACGCCGCCACGCTGCTCATGATCGGTTTGCTTGTGCGGACCCGGCATCGGCATGCGCGCTCACCGCGCTCAGAATCCCGCGCAGGATATCGACCGGTGCCGGTGGGCAACCGGGGATGGTGCAATGCACCGGAATGACATTGGCGACGCGCCCGCAACTGGCATAACTCTCGCCGAACACGCCGCCAGTACAGCCGCAATTACCCACCGCAACCACCAGCTTGGGGTCGGGCATGGCGTCATAGGTTCGCTGCAATGCCTGCACCATGTGCCGCGAAACCGGGCCGGTAACCAGCAGCATGTCCGCATGACGCGGACTGGCCACAAACTTGATGCCGAGGCCTTCGAGGTTGTAGTACGGGTTGCCCAGCGCATGGATTTCGAGCTCGCAACCATTGCACGAGCCGGCATCCACCATGCGGATGGTCAGCGCCTTGCCGAGAATATCGAGCAGACGCTGCTGGATGTGGCCGACATCGTCACCGGGCTCGGCCGCTGGCAGCGGGCTCGCTTCGGTGGCAATACCGGCATGGGCGATGCGTTTGAGGATGTTCCACATTACAAGTCATGTCCTGAATAACTGAGATTGAAGGACTTGTTGATCAACGGAAAATCGGGGACGATGTTGCCGATCATCGCGTGTTCGATGACCGGCCAGTTCTGCCATGAAGGGTCGTGACAATGGCAACGGCGAATGCGCACACTGCCAGCGTGCGGCACCAGTTCCAGTGCCACCAGGATTTCACCGCGCCAGCCCTCGACCCAGCCGGCACCGAACGCCGCACGCTGCGGCAGCTCGACCGGGTTGCAAGTCGCACCTGCCGGCAATTCATGCACGGTACGCCGGATCAGCCGCAGCGACTCCAATACCTCATCGAAACGAAGGTTTACCCGCGCCGCGACATCGCCGTTGTGGTGGGTCGCGATGCGCACGTCCATGGCATCGTAGGGAACCGACGGAAACTGACTGCGCAGATCGAACGCTTGGCCGCTGGCGCGTCCGGCCAGCCCGCTCAAGCCCAATTGCGCCGCAAGCGCCGGCGTCACCCGGCCGGTGCCGATGAGCCGATCCTGCAGGCCGGCATGCTCGTCGTAAAGGCTGTGCATCGCCCGCACCTCGGCTTCGATCGCATCGCATTGCGCGGCGATCTGGCGCACTGCCTCGGCATCGATATCCACCGCTACACCGCCCGGCACCACGCAATCCATCAGCAGGCGGTGGCCGAACAGCGTGCGCGACAGGCGCTGCCAATCCTCGCGCAGGCGCGAGAACTGTGCCAGACCGACCGCCAAACCCGCATCGTTACCCAATCCACCCAGGTCGCCAAGATGATTGGCAACGCGCTCGCGCTCCAACAGCAGCGCGCGCAACCAGGCAGCGCGCAGCGGAATGTCGGTGCCGATAGCGCACTCCAGCGCCATCGCGTACGCCCAGGCGTAGGCCACTGTCGAATCGCCGCTGACCCGCCCGGCGAGCCGGAACGCATCGATCGGCGGCAGTTCGGTGAAGCGTCGCTCGATGCCCTTGTGTGCGTAACCGAGTCGCGCTTCCAAGCGCAGTACTTTTTCGCCCACCACCGAGAAACGAAAATGCCCAGGCTCGATGGTGCCGGCATGCACCGGCCCTACCGCGATCTCGTGCACGCCATCGCCTTCCACCCGAATGAATGGATACGGCGCCGGGCTGGTAATCGCGTACCCGACACTTTCGTGTGCGGTGTGCGCCAGTGGCCGAAAATCGCGTGGCCACAGGCCATGATCCAGCCACGGCCGAACATCCAGCGAGTTTTGCGCTTGCACTCCGTGCATGTCCGCCAGTGCCCGCTGCATGCGCTCGGCGCAGGGAAAACAGCTTGCAAGATCGGGGTAGCCGGATGCCGGCATGGCCAGTGGCAGTTCCAGCCACAGCAGGCCACGTTCGATCACGTAAGCAGCGCACACGACCATCGTGCCGTCGGCATCATCTCGTCGGTCACTGCCCCACAACGCCAACAGTCGACCCTTGGCCTGGGCGATGGAACGCGCCGCTGCCGACCATTGATCGCGATCCACGATGGCATGGAACATCGGCAGCGGACTGTGCAGCCGGCAAAGATTCAGTCCAAGGTGCGTTATCGGCATCGCATCAGCCCCCGATCATCCGCGCCGCCTGGCGATACCACTCGTCCAGGTAGGGCGGGATATACAAGCCCAGCATCAGGCCCAACCCCAGGTGCACGAACACCGGCAACAACGCCGGTGGGTGCTCCAGCGGCTGCAGCGTGGTATCGCCAAACACCATCGGCTGCACCCGCGCAAAGATCGCGGCGAAGGCAACGCCCAATGCCAGCAGCAGAAATGGTGTCGCCCACGCGTGCTCGCGCATCGCGGTGGTCAGAATCAGGAACTCGCTGGCGAATACGCCGAAGGGCGGCATGCCGAGGATCGCCAGAGTACCGAGCATCAAGCCCCAGCCGACGGTCGGGCTGACCTTCATCAAACCACGGATCTCGGCCATCAGTTGGGTTCCGGCCTGCTGGGTGGCGTGACCCACCGCGAAGAAGATGGCCGACTTGATCAACGAGTGCACGGTCATGTGCAATAAACCGGCATAGGTGGCAATCGGCCCGCCCATGCCGAACGCAAACGTGATCAGGCCCATGTGCTCAATCGAGGAGTACGCGAACATGCGCTTCACATCGCGCCGCCCCCAAAGGAAAAACGATGCCACCACCACCGACGTCAAGCCAAAGCCCATCATCAGATGACCGGCAAGCTGATTGGACAGCGCGCCATCAGTCAGCACTTTGAATCGTAAAATCGCGTACAGGGCGACATTGAGCAGCAATCCGGACAGTACTGCCGACACCGGCGTCGGGCCTTCGGCATGGGCATCGGGCAACCAGTTGTGCAGCGGCACCAGCCCTACCTTGGTGCCATACCCGATGAACAGGAACGCAAACGCCAGGGTGATGATGTCGGGATCAAGCTGAGCTTTCACCGCATCCAGATGGGTCCACAACAGTGCCCCGCCTTCGGCGCCGATCACCTTTTCCGCGGCCATGAACAGCAACACCGTGCCGAACAGCGCCTGGGCAATGCCGACGCCGCACAGGATGAAGTACTTCCACGCCGCTTCCAGACTGGCGGCAGTGCGATACACGCTGACCAGCATCACCGTGGTCAGGGTGGCGGCTTCCATTGCCACCCACAGGATGCCCATGTTGTTGGTGGTCAATGCCAGCAACATCGTAAAACTGAACAGCTGATACATGCTGTGATACAGCCGCAACCGCGGCGGCGTCATCTTGCCGCGTTGTTCTTCCACGCGCATGTACGGCCGCGAAAAGATCGCCGTGGTCAGGCCGACGAAGGCGGTCAACGTCACCAAAAAAACATTCAGCGGGTCAATGAAGAATTCCTGCCGCCACGCAAACAGCGGTCCACCGGAAATCACCGCCGCGGTGAGCACACAGGCCGCAACAAAGGTACCGAGACTGAAGCCGACATTGACATCACGGGCAAAACCACGATGCCCGCACCACGCCAGCACCACACTGCCCAGCAACGGAATACCCAGCACGAAATAAAGCGCCTGCATCTTCAGTCTTCCTTGAGCGATTCAAGGTGGCGGATATCGAGGCTGTCGAACTGCTCACGGATCTGGAACATGAACACACCCAGGATCAGGATGCCGACCAGCACATCGAGCGCAATGCCCAGCTCGACCACCATCGGCATGCCATAGGTTGCCGATGTCGCCGCAAAAAACAGGCCGTTTTCCATCGCCAGAAAACCGATCACCTGTGGCACCGCCTTGGAACGGGTAATCATCATCAGAAACGACAACAACACGCAGGCCAGCGCGATGCCCAGAGTGCCGCGCATGATCGTCGTCGACAGCTGCGAGATCGGCGACGCCAGATAGAACGACAGCATCACCAGGCCAATACCGACCAGCATGGTGGTGGGGATGTTGATCAAGGTCTCCACGTCCCAGCGCACGTTCAGCCGGTTGATCACCCGGTGCAGCAGCCACGGGATCAATACCACCTTGAGCGCAAAGGTGAGCGCCGCCGACAAATACAAATGCGGCTGCTGGGTGACGTATCCAACCAAGGCCGTTGCCGCCACCAGAGTGGCGCCTTGCAGGGTGAACAGCTTGATCAGCGACACGATCCGCCGTTGCGAGATCATCGCAAACGCCAGCAACAGCAGCAGCGCCGCAAACAGGTTGATGAACTGGCCCGACAGTCCGTTCACGTCAGGCCCCCAGCAGCATGTGCACGAGCATCGCCAGCACCGCGATCATGAATGCGGTGCCGAGGAACTCCGGTACCCGGAAGATGCGCATCTTGGCGCTGACCATTTCCAGCAATGCCATCAGCGCGCCACCGACCGCCAGCTTGGCGACCAGGATCGGCAACGCCATCAACAGCGACGCTGGCGAGCCATCGCTACCAACGCCCCAAGGGAAGAACAGCGCCAGACCGATGCCCGAATAAGCAAACAGCTTCAGGCTCGCGGCCCACTCGAGCAGTGCCAGATGGCGGCCGGAGTATTCCAGAATCAAGGCCTCGTGAATCATGGTCAATTCAAGATGGGTCGCCGGATTGTCCACCGGCACCCGTGCATTCTCGGCCAGCGACACCATGGTGAATGCAACCCCGGCGAAAACCAGACTCGGCGAGATCACCAATGAACTGGCCGCAAGCGTATGCACGATGCTGGTCAGCGAGGTGGAACCGGCAATCAGTGCGGTGGTAAACAGCACGATCAACAACGCCGGCTCGGCCAGAAACCCGACCAGCATTTCGCGGCGCGCGCCCAGGCTGCCAAACGCGGTGCCGATATCCATCGCCGCCAATGCGATGAACACCCGTGCCAGCGCGAACAAACCGACCAGCGCGATCGCATCGGCGGCCGGCGCCAACGGCAGGTTGGTGGACACGGTCGGAATGATGGCGGTTGCCAACACCATGCAACCAAACACCACGTACGGTGCCGCCCGGAACAGCGGCGATGCATGCTCGGCCAGCACCGAATCCTTGTTGAGCAGCTTGTGCAGCATCCAGAACGGCTGCAACAGACCGGGCGCCGAGCGGTTTTGCAGCCAGGCCCGGCATTGGTTGATCCAGCCGGTCAGCAACGGCGCCAGCAGCAGCGCCAGCACGATATCCAGCAGTTGCGATGTCAGCCCGAGCGCCGTCATCGGTGCACCAGGACCAGGGTGAGAATCAGGGTGATGAAGCTGTACAGCAGATAGATCGCGATGCGCCCCTGCTGCAAGCGGCCAACCAGCCTGGCGATGCGCTCGGTAATGCGTGCCAGTGGCAGGTACAGGCCATGCCAGACATGATCGGATACGGTAACCTCATAGCGCGGCTGGCGATCGAACGGCGATGGCAACACGCGCGACATCCGGAAGGCGGTGCCAAAGATGTGGCGGATCGGTTGACCGAAGCCTTCGGCGGTGTCCTGCATGCGTGCGGTCTGCGCCGCAAACCCGCAATCCCACGGTGGCGCACGCCGCACCCGGCCGTGATAGAACACCCGCACCAGTACAAAAGCCAGCGCAAAGCAGACCGCGACACCGAGCAGGAAAATCACCGGGCCGTAACTTGCGCGCTCGATCGCTACCGGCACCAGCAGCCAACCGTGTTCAGCCACCGACCGACCGATACCGGCATCCACCAGCAGCGCGGTCACCGGATCGATCAGCGCGATGAACTGGCTGGGCAGCAAGCCCAGGCCGATGCAGCCCAGCGCCAGCCAGAGCATGCCGGCGCGCTCCCAGATGCCGGCATCGGTGGCAGTGTGCAGCTTTTCCTCGCGCGGTCGGCCGAGGAAAATCACGCCGTAGAACTTGACCATGGTGTAACCCGACAGCGCCGACACCAACGCCACCAATGCGGCCAGCGCCGGTACCAGCATGCTCAGGAAGGCGCCGGGCAGGCCCGGCGCGAACACGAAGCCCTGCAGCAACAGCCATTCCGACACGAAACCGCCGAACGGCGGCAATCCGGCACTGGCCAGCACTGCCAGCAGGGTCAACCAACCCACCCACGGCATGAACCGGATCAGACCGCCCAACTTGCCCAGACTGCGCTCGGAGGTGGCATGCAGCACCGAGCCGGTGCCGACAAACAACAGGCTTTTGAACAGCGCGTGGCTGGCAACGTGATAGAGCACGGCGGTAAGCGCCAATGCCGCCATCGGCTGCATGCCATAAGCAGAAAACAACAAGGTGAGGCCAATGCCGGTGAACATCAGGCCGATATTTTCGATCGAGGAATAGGCGAGCAGACGCTTCATGTCGGTTTGCACGGCGGCGAATACCACACCGAACAGCGCCGTCAGCAATCCTGCCGCCAACAACAGCACCCCCCACCACCACACCGGTGCATGCAGCAGATCCAGCGAAACGCGCAGAAAACCGTAGACGGCGGTCTTCAGCATCACCGCGCTCATCAGCGCCGATACCGGCGACGGCGCCGCCGGATGCGCTTCGGGCAACCACACGTGCAGCGGCACGATACCGGCCTTGGCACCGAATCCGAACAGCGCCAGCAGCAACGCCAGTGAAGCCGGGAAAGAGGCCAATTCCTGCGCCCGCATATTGGCGAACGTGTAATCGCCGGTGTTGGCCTGCAGTACACCGAAACACAACAATATCCCGATCGCGCCGACGTGCGCGATCAACAGGTACAGGTAACCGGCACGGCGGATTTCCGGAATACGGTGGTTGGCGGTGACCAGAAAGAACGACGACAAGGCCATGGTTTCCCACATCACCATGAACGCATAGGCATCGTCGGCCAACACCACCAACGCCATGCTGGCAACGAAGAGGTGGTATTCCAGACACAGCAATCCCGGCGGAGTGCCTTCACCATGCCGGAAATAGCCGGCAGCGAACACCGAAACGCCAGCCGTGGTGGCGCCGATCACCATCAGGAAGAACGCCGCCAGCGCATCCAGCCGGAAATGAAACGGCAAGCTCGGCAAGCCGATCGCCAGCACCACCGACTGCGGCGCGGCGGTGATCGCACTCGCCGCCACCAGCGCAACAGCCAGCGCTACCAGGCCACCGAGGGGAAACAGCACGCGCGCCACGAAGTCGAAACGGCGCAAGACCAGCAAACCCGCCACCCCGAGCAACAGCCACAGCGCAATCAGCGCCAGCAACCAATCCAGCGCCTGCCACGCGCCCATTGCCGCCACGCCGGTCACCGATTCGACCCGCTCGACACGCCGTGCTCAAGGGAAATCCGGCAACGCGTCCAATCCGATACCCGGCAACCGAACGCGGCCATCGGCGTCGCGACCCGATCGCCCAAACGCCGGTCCGCGATCGGCAGGACGGTCTGCCGGACGGTCGCAACGAAAAAGGAGTTCAAGGCGATTCTCGCGGGCGTGGTTGGATGCGGGGCTTGATTATGCTACATGCTGCCGGCCCGCGACTAGTGTAATGCTGCGTACTTGGCGGCCGTCAGCGGTCGCCCACAGGGTGATCTCCTACAACAAAGCGATGCCCTGCCCCTGTAGGA
>JAUXUI010000066.1 GCA_030681035.1 Lysobacteraceae bacterium
GGGGACGCTTGGTTGAAGTAGCCATCAGCAAAGCGTGACAGATTTCAAGCCAACGCTGAAGCCAGCAAAGCCTTATGCTGTATGGGCTGCGGCACCATCACCGGGTGCCAGCCACCCACACGTTTCCACGAAGAGCCAAAATTTGATTGCTCGATTGCAACTGAAAACACGATGCATTGGCAGCGACGCGATGACGATCGACTCAGTCGCGGACGACGCGCTTGACCCGTTGTAGCAAAGAATTGCCGATCACATGGATCCCCGGGCGTAGATCACCGATGCGCAGCACGTGAAAGCAGGCGTGGGACCATTGGCGCAGAATGTTTAGCCATGATTCTCCGCGACGCCCAGCAGGCGAGAGCACACTCTTGGCGTCATTTATCCAGTTCACGCAACCTGCGCCAACCGGACGCACTGGTGCGGCCATGGTCACCGGGGTTTCCAAGGCATCTTCGTATGCCATCGCGCAGACGTTGACACCACAGCGGGCGGCAAACTCCACGTACCACCATGCGCGTGTGTTGACCTCGAGAATACGGAACACGCCGTTGCGCGAGTCGCGCTTGAACTCGGCGCTGAAGATACCGCGATAGGTCAACTGCGAAAGCAGGTCGACCAGAGTTTCATAGGCACCTGACACGTCGGACAGAGCAACGGTCTCGCAATACGAGCTGTTGCCGAAATCGGGCGGATAGATGCGCAGTCGGCGACGTGCCATTGCGCCACAGATATTGCCGTGGCGATCCCTGAATCCATCGATGAAATAGTGATCAGCAGCGGTCCCCGGGACGTACTCCTGGGCAATTACTACAAATCCCATTGCGTGCAATTCACTCCACACGCGGGTGAGTTCATCCCGATTGCGCGCCCAGACACCCTTTTTGCCAAGGACGTTGTTGAAGTGCTGCGAGTCCGTTGGCTTGACGAACACACGATCAAGGTCGTCGAATGGAACCGCGGACACGTCTGCCAGTGATCCCAGCGAAAAGGTGCGCGGGTGGGGTAGGTTTGCGGCGTGTAAATAGTCACCAAACCGTGCCTTGTCCTGGAGGATGGCCAAAGCCTCGCGGGTACTGGATGACGCATGGAAGCGGTGGGAAAAAGCCGAGGTTGGCAAATCCGCAACCCATAACGCAGCATCGTCGGCACCTGGAATCAAAACCGCGTGATCAAGCGCAATTGCGTTGACATGGGTCTCGGTTTGTTCATCTATTTCACCATGCCAATTGCCGTTGCCAGGTAGCGGGCGATACCAGCGTGAAAATGTGCACAGGTCGTCAGGAAGGCAGGCGATGTAGGCGGGAATGCCTGCCTGTGCCAGGCAGCGAAGCATGCCCAGCCCAGTGTAGCCACGAGCAACGACGATTGCCGGGACACGCGAATTGGCAGAACTCAACATGTTCTGAATACCATCGGTGGCGTTATCGCCCACATGCTGTCCTTGTATAAATCAAACCCGCGTTAACAACAACGTCATTTGGGCTGCTCCTCGGACACGATCCGTATGTTTGGCTGGCAGCGCGCGGTGCTTCCATATTGCTTGACCGGCATCCTGATGAAGCTGGAATGCGATCGTGTGAGCACTTTGAACAGGCCGCCGTTCGCCATTTTGTCCCTCACTACGCCGTGCAAAAAAAAGGCAGGCTGACGGAGTGATCCGCAAGCCTGCCCATAAAACGCGATTTGGGCCTTGACTATGGGTTCAGCGTGGAACTTGTGCCCTTGCTCGCGGTGGAGAGATTGGTGAGGAATCCTTTGGGATCGCGCAACAGGCTCATCAGCGTTACTGGCGCGGTGGCAGTTACCTGAAGATTCCACTTGCCATTGCCATTGCCCAGACGCCCGCTGAGCCCTTTGCCGGGCGCACCCAGTTCGAGTTCTGACGCGCTCAATTCAATCGAAGCCCCCGCAGCGAGACTGAGCGCTGCAGCGCCAATCGGAGCGGTCGCGCCGGTATCGTCAATACCTTGAATGGTCAATGCAACTGCCTGCAAACCGGGGTTGATGATGCGCAGGAAGCTCACTTGGTTGGGGTTGTCGGCCGGATTGAACGTCGGAACCGTCATGTTGATTCCATCGCCCGCGACGGTGTCGTGAATGGTGGTCAAGAACCCGTCAGGAGTGCGAATCAACGCCATCGGCAGCAGCGTCAGATCGCTGGCCAGCACCAGATACCAGTTGCCGCTGCCATCGCCCAGACTCCCGGCGAGCCCTTTCGCCGTATTACCAAACTCGACGTCCTGCGAGTTGAACTGACGCGACTCATTGGGTGCCATCGTGAGCGTGATGGTGCCGGTCGAACGCCGACCGTTGTCGTCGATGCCCCACATCTGCACGACGCCGCTGTTGTTGTCGCGGTTGATCAGGCGCACGAAACCCTGCTGCTGGGTATTGGATGCCGGTGGCACCATCCACAATATTTCCTCGCCAGCGATGGGTTGCGAAAGGTCGGATACCGTCGACAAATTGGTGATTTTGCCAAGAGGGTCAAACAGCAGGCTTTGTACAGTGACGCGTGCGGTAGCAGAAACAGTCAACTGCCACTTGCCGTTGCCGTTGCCCAGTTTGCCAGTCAGGCCAAGCGAAGCACTACCGCTTTCCAGATCGCCGGAACTCAGCTCCAGCGCTGCCAATGGCGCAATGGTGGCGGTGACCAACGACTGACCAAGCTGACCGCTGTCATCGCGGCCTTGAATCTGGACAGCAACGGGCTGCGTATTGGTATTGATTATCCGCAGGCGACTCAACTGATTGGGATTTTCGGCGGGGTTGAATATCGGCACCAACCAATCAACGCCATCACCGGTAACGCGATCATGCATCGCCGTAAGGAAGCCATCCGGTGTACGGATATAGGCCAATGGCTCGATATTCAAATCGGTGCGAATTACCAGCGTCCAGTTGCCAACGCCAGACCCCAGGCTACCTTCAAGCCCCTTTGCCGTGTTGCCAAACTCCATGTCCTGCGAGTTGAACTGGCGTGCCTCGTGGGCATCCAGAGTGAGGTTGATGACACCAGCCGAGCGTTTGCCGCTCGAATCAAGCCCCCATACGGTAACCGCACCTGGACGGTTTTCGCGATTGATCAGTCGCACAAAACCTTGCTGTTGTGCGTTCGATGCGGGGGGCACCATCCACAGGTACTGATCGGTCGGGTCGAGCACCAGGTTGTCCACCGTGAACGAGATGGTGGGTGAGTTGCCGCTATTTCCAGCGGCGTCGTAGGCCTTGGCAAGCAGGGTGTGAGCACCATTGCTCAGTGTCTGCGAATCCAGTGCAACAGCGTACGGGCTGTTGTTGTCGGTGCCTGCCAATGCGCCATCGACGATGAACTCGACTCGGGTTACCCCGACGTTGTCGCTGGCAGTAGCGCTCAGGGCAATGTTGCCACTGCTGCCACTCGCCGCGACGGTGGCCGTCGGTGGTGTGGTATCACTTGTTGAACCGGCGTTGCTAACGGTGAAATTCACGGTAGCAGACGTGCCGACATTGCCAGCAGCGTCATAGGCTTTCGCCACCAGTGCGTGGCTGGCATTGCTCAGGGTGGTGGAATCCAGGCTCAACGCATATGGGCTGGTCGCATCGCTACCTTTGAGCACGCCGTCAACCAGGAAATCGACGCGGCTGACGCCAACGTTGTCGCTGGCAGTGGCTGTGAGGTTGATCGTGCCGTTGCTACCGTTTACCGCTGCGCTTGCAGTTGGCGCAACAGTGTCGGCGACAACGTTGTTCACTGTGAAATTCACGGTAGCGGAGGTACCGACATTGCCCGCAGCGTCATAGGCTTTCGCCACCAATGCGTGGCTGGCATTGCTCAGGGTGGTGGAATCCAGGTTCAACGCATATGGGCTGGTCGCATCGCTGCCTTTGAGCACGCCGTCAACCAGGAAATCGACGCGGCTGACGCCAACATTGTCGCTGGCGGTGGCGGTGAGATTGATCGTGCCGCTGCTACCAGCTGCTGCTGCCGTTACCGAAGGCGCAGTGGTGTCCGCCGTTACGCTACCAGTAGCGAAGAACGTGGTCGGCAGCTTAACCATGTACGCATTGACATCGGTATCGGAGCCATTTTCCCAGTTGGAGGTAAAGAACACGCGCGAGAAGTCGCGGTTGACCGAGGCATGCGGCTCGGTCCAGTAGCCGTTGTACTTGGTGTGATGGTGCGCGATGTTGATG
>JAUXUI010000067.1 GCA_030681035.1 Lysobacteraceae bacterium
GGGGACGCTTGGTTGAAGTAGCCATCAGCAAAGCGTGACAGATTTCAAGCCAACGCTGAAGCCAGCAAAGCCTTATGCTGTATGGGCTGCGGCACCATCACCGGGTGCCAGCCACCCACACGTTTCCACGAAGAGCCAAAAGATATATACGACCTGTTGACATCGCTCGCAGATAAGGTGGCGTTGGAACACTCCGTGACAAGGTTGCAGCGCACCAAACTTCGAAATGTCACGGAAGCTGACAAGGACGTCCATCCGGACGGCCAGTTGACATTGCTCCATCCGGCGACGGCAATCATGATGTTCGATGCGTACATCTTCGAGCTCGGCGGACTGGTCAGGAAAGATTCGCCTCAAGGCGCTGCCCAAATCGGTTACTGGATCGATCCCAACTGGACGTTCGTTGCAGCGTTCGTCGAAGGATTCCATAGATGCATAAGTGAGTTGATGTTCCGATTGGATAAAAGCTTGCGACAGGAGCGGGGCTACTCGGCCCTTGAGACAATGAAGGTCCGTCTATTGCGACCTGAGTCGGAGCCCGAAGTGCTTCTGGAAAGCCATGCGCGAACAATCGACGACCTGTACCAACGCGTGCTCCACGCTATCGATGGCCGTGCCTTCACCGAGTCGGTGGCCTTGCAAGAAAGGATGCTCACCGCTCTGCTTCGCAATACGTTGGAGATGCACGAACTTGATGCACCGGATACGCTGGTCGAATTAATCAACAGTGCCAGAGAGCTTGATGCCCACTTTGAGCTAGATACCGCCTGTAGCCTTTGGGATCGCGTCCACGCATGGCGGCGCGAGCGTAACAAGGCCATTCACGGGCCGCGCTCCTCAGTCTTCGAAGCTCCGATTTCGATTGCCGACGCTGACGCTCAAGCACACAAGACGGCAGAAATGGGAGTTAGTTTGATCGATGAGGTACGGACCTGGTGCATCGAAGCGCGAGCTCGGTCGCTGGACATGAGCCTTCCGCGTCCGCGAAGCAGTCGGCCCGCTCACTAGCTGACAGGGATGGAGATAGCCTCAATTCGACGGCTGGCACCAGTGACGGAGAGACCAAGCATTTGATCAAGCCTGTGCCAATCACGGCGCGGATTATCCAATGTTCTACGCCCGGAAGTGTGGGACACCCACAATATCGGAACGGGACGCGGCGACGTAGGAACTTTCGGATTCTTGGGTGTCCCGCGCTGGCCTTCCCGCGCTGGCCTGTTTGATCCACCCCGTGCGTGAGGCTCGTTTTTGTCGGCCTGGACACACCGCCCGCAGTTGCCAGCCTGAAGATCGCTGAAAGATCAGAGGTGCGAGAATACTTTGACGCCGAGGCAACGATTGCGCACCACGCGACACGACGCCAGGAATTTCAGCATGGTATTCGTCCCTTACAAGCTCGATGTCAGTCTGTATCGTATTCCGTACCTCACCATCCTCGTCTGTCTGGTCAGTCTGGCCACATTCATGTCGCAACTGAAGTCGAATGCGGCGTATGAGCGCACGGCGACGGCATACTGTACCCGGGCATTGGAACCCAATCTCGCGGCGATCTTGCGCAGCGTCGCCGAGGCCGGCGACACCCACACCGCCTGCATCACCGTGTAGTCGTGGGTCATGGTCTGTGCGCGACCTTTCTTCAGCGGCAACCCCGGCTGCGTGCGATCCAGCGCCTGCACCTGGCTTTTCTCGTCGCAGCACAGCACCAGGGCGTGCTCGGGCGGTGCCATGTACAGGCCCACG
>JAUXUI010000075.1 GCA_030681035.1 Lysobacteraceae bacterium
ACCCTGTGAGCGACAGGTGGCGCAATACCGCGCGATGACGGTCGCCCACAGGGTGGGCTCCTACAAAATAACGCGACCCGTCTCTGTGGGAGCTCACCCTGTGAGCGACAGGTGGCGCAATACCGCGCGATGACGGTCGCCCACAGGGTGGGCTCCTACAAAATAACGCGACCCGTCTCTGTGGGAGCTCACCCTGTGAGCGACTTGTGAATCAGCTCACGTCTTGTGATTTGGCGATGGCAAAGCCTTCCGGCAGGCGCACGTGCAATTCGCGCTGCGGGTAGGGGATGCCAATGCCGGCGGCACCGAGTTCGCGATGGGTGGCTTCCACCAGATCGCTGCGGGTCAATGCGTAATCCGGTGTCTGCACCCAGGCGCGCAACACCAGATTTACCGCGTTGTCGCCAAGCTCTTTCACGATGACGTCGGCTGCTGGCTCGGGCAGTACCTTGTCGTGCGCATTGGCCAGGCCGAGCAACACTTTGCGCGCTTCACGCACATCGGCGGCGTAGCTGATGCCTACCGGCACGTCGATTCGGCGTTGCGCGCGGGCGGTGTAATTGATGATTGGCACGGTGGTAATCTGGCTGTTGGGCAACACCACCTCGTGGTTTTCAATAGTTCGTAATAGCGTTTGAAACACGCGCACCTGCTCCACGGTACCGTCGATGCCGGCGATGTTCACGAAGTCGCCGGCGCGGAACGGGCGCAGCGCAATCAGCATTACGCCCGAGGCGATGTTCGATAGCGAGTCTTTCAGCGCCAGGCCGATGGCCAGGCCGGCGGCACCGACCAGCGCCAGCAACGAGGTGGTGGGCACACCCAATTGATCCAGTGCCGCCACCAACACCACCACCAGCAGGGCGCCGTAAGCGAGGTTGTGCAGGAAATTGGTCAGGATCGCATCGAAACCCATCCGCGCGAACGCGCGATCGATCAGGTTTACCAGGCGTCGCGCCAGCCACAACCCCAGCAACAGCACCGCCAGTGCGCTGCCGATACGCAGGCCCCAGGCGGTGCCAATTTGTACCCAGTCGGTTTGTGCCAGGTGTTCGCGTAGCGATTCCATCAGCTTCTCCATGGCCGTGGGCCCTGTTGCCAACATTCGAGTTAGGGAATCCATGAACAAGTCGTCACCCCAGCGAAAGCTGGGGTCCATGTTGCTGCTTGCAATGGATTCGCGCTTTCGCGGGAATGACGAAGATGTGCTTGTTCAGAACATCCTTGGAGCAGGTCTGAGCACATTGTCACCTCGGCGAAAACCGAGGGTCAAGGCGATTGATTGAACTGGATTCCCGCTTTCGCGGGAATGACGGAAACTTACCTTTTTACAGAGTGTCCCTGGTTGCTTGTGGCCTTGCTGCGCGCCAGCCGCAGCCAGGTATCGACCACGGTGTCGGGGTTCAGCGACACCGATTCGATGCCCTGCTGCATCAGCCACTCGGCCAGGTCGGGATGATCGGACGGGCCCTGACCGCAGATACCGATGTACTTGCCTTTGGCGCGGGCGGCGCTGATCGCCATTGCCAGCAGCTTCTTTACCGCCGGATCGCGTTCGTCGAACAGATGCGCGACGACGCCCGAGTCGCGGTCCAGCCCCAGGGTAAGCTGGGTAAGGTCGTTGGAGCCGATCGAGAAGCCATCGAAGATGTCGAGGAACTCGTCAGCCAGCAGCGCATTGGATGGCACCTCGCACATCATGATGATCTTGAGGCCGTTGACGCCGCGCTCCAGACCGTTTTTCGCCAGCGCCGCGATCACCTTGCGACCTTCATCGAGGGTACGCACGAACGGGATCATCACCCAGGCATTGGTCAGGCCCATATCATCGCGGACCTTGCGCATCGCCTGGCATTCCAGCGCGAAACAATCGGCAAAGCTGGGATCGACATAACGCGACGCGCCACGGAAACCGATCATCGGGTTTTCTTCGTGCGGTTCGTACTGCGCGCCGCCGATCAGGTTGGCGTACTCGTTGGATTTGAAGTCGGACAGGCGCACGATCACCGGATGCGGCGCGAATGCTGCGGTGAGCGTGGCAATGCCTTCAACCAGCCGCTCGACATAAAAACTGACCGGGTCGGGATAACCAGCAATCAGTTCATCGATGCGGGCGCGGATATCAGGCGGTTGTTGATCGTATTGCAGCAGCGCCTTGGGATGAATGCCAATCTGCCGTGCGATCACGAACTCCAGCCGCGCCAGGCCGATTCCCTGATGCGGCAACTGCGCAAAATCGAATGCCCGTTCCGGGTTGCCGACATTCATCATGATCTTCAGCGGCGCGGGTGGCATTTCTTTCAGATCGGTCGTGATGTGCTCGAATGCCAGTTCGCCGGCGTAGATGTAGCCGGTATCGCCCTCGGCACACGACACCGTCACCGTGTCGCCATCCTTGATCGACGCCATCGCGTTGCCGCAGCCGACCACCGCCGGCACGCCCAGCTCGCGGGCGATGATGGCGGCGTGGCAGGTACGGCCACCACGGTTGGTGACGATGGCCGCCGCACGTTTCATCACCGGCTCCCAATCGGGGTCGGTCATGTCGGCAACCAGCACATCGCCGGGGCGCACCCGATCCATTTCCGCGATGCTGCGGATCACCCGCGCCACACCGCTGCCGATTTTCTGGCCAATCGCGCGTCCTTCGGTCAACACCGGGCCGCGTTCGTTGAGATGGTAACGCTCGATCTGGGTGGCGTGGGCGCGTGAGCGCACGGTTTCCGGCCGTGCCTGCACGATGAACAGCTTGCCGCTGATGCCGTCCTTGGCCCATTCGATATCCATCGGCCGGCCGTAGTGATCCTCGATGATCAACGCTTGCCGCGCCAGTTCCTGCACATCGTGATCGTCGATGGAGAAACGCTGGCGCAATGCGGCCGGGGTGTCTTCGTTGCGTACGCGCTCGCCGTTTGCATTGGAATACACCATGCGGATTGCCTTGGAGCCCAGTTGCCGCCGCAGGATCGCTGGTTTGCCGGCGCGAAGGGTGTGTTTGTAGACATAAAACTCGTCCGGGTTGACCGCGCCTTGCACCACGTTTTCACCGAGGCCATAGCTGGCGGTGATGAACACCACGTCGCGGAATCCCGATTCGGTATCCAGGGTAAACAGCACGCCCGACGAGCCAACATCCGAGCGCACCATCAATTGCACGCCGGCAGAGAGAAATACATCCTCGTGCTTGAAGCCGTGGTGTACGCGATAGGCGATGGCGCGGTCGTTGTACAACGAGGCGAACACCTCCTTGACCCGATGCACCACGTCATCGACACCGACCACGTTGAGGTAGGTTTCCTGCTGGCCGGCGAACGAGGCGTCGGGTAGGTCTTCGGCAGTGGCCGACGAGCGCACCGCTACCGATACCTCACCGCCATTTTCCGCACACAGCCGCGCGTAGGCGCTGCGGATGTCGGCGTCCAGTTCGGCGTGCAGTGGCGCATCGATCACCCATTGCCTGATTTCACCACCAACAGCGGTGAGTGCGCCAACGTCCTCGACGTCCAGTGTCGCCAGACGATCGAAAATGCGCTGATACAGGTTGTTGTGCGCGATGAACTCGCGAAAGGCGTGGGCGGTAGTGGCAAAGCCGCCGGGGACCGAGACGCCCAGAGCATCGAGATGGCCGATCATTTCGCCCAACGAGGCATTCTTGCCGCCGACATCGGCCAGATCGGAAAGTCGCAGGTCATTCAGCCACAGGATGTTCGCAGTCAAAACCGGTCTCCAGGCACTTGGCGGGGGTTGCCCGAAACGGCTGGCTAACTTGCCAAATCAGGCGCTTGCGCGGCGAATGCGGGTGCCCCAGGCAATCCGGGCAGCGATCTGCATCCGTAAAGCGCATATGATGCGGTGCAACGCAGGTTCAAACAAGCTTGCGTGACTGATGAAATCGTGTACTCGCACATCACCGATCACCCCAACTGAACGCAACTCCCCGTTGCAACGGGCCACAGGACGACAGATGAAGCAGTTTCGACCGGTGTTTTATGTTTCCGACGGTACCGGCATCACCGCCGAAACCATCGGCCATAGCTTGCTGACCCAGTTCGCCGGCGCCGAATTCCAGACCCGGCGCATCGCCTTCGTCGATAGCGAGGAAAAGGCGCTGGATGTAGCCAGCCAGGCACGCCAGGCCGCTGAGCATGCCGGCGTGCGCTCGATCATCATCAGCACCGTGATCGATGGCCGGCTCAATGCGATTCTTGGCGAAAGTGGTGCGCTGCTGATTGATGCATTCACGCCGTTCATCGCCGTGCTCGAACGCGAGTTTGGGGTTGCCGGCCAGCCACGCGTCGGCCAGGCCCACGGCATGGTCAACCAGGCGGCGTACGAAGCGCGGATCAATGCCACCAATTACGCACTCAGCCACGATGACGGCGCCAACACCCGCTACGACGAGGCCGACCTGATTCTGGTTGGGGTATCGCGTTCCGGGAAAACCCCGACTTGCCTGTACATGGCGCTGCATTTTGGCATTCGTGCCGCCAATTACCCGCTGACAGACGACGACCTGCACCGGCTGGAACTGCCGCCGAGCCTGCGCCCGTACCGCAACAAACTGTTCGCGTTGACCATCGACCCGGTGCGGTTGCAACAGATCCGCGAGCAACGGCGGCCAAACTCCAGCTACGCCAAACTGGAGCAATGCAAACGCGAGGTCAGCGCCGCCGAGTCGCTATTCCGCGCCGAGCGTTTGCCTTCGCTGAGCACCACCCATACCTCGATCGAGGAAATCGCCAGCAAAATCCTCACCGTGCTGGGGATCGAACGCAAATTGCTTTGAGTCGGCCGCTTGCGCATCGGTGCGGGTAATCGCAGAAGATGCTTGAAACCCCGTGCTAGGATCGGACCATGGTCCAGTTACGCGCCAACGCCACCAGATCACCGCACGCCAGCCGCTTTGCGTGGCTGATGGCGCTGTACGCTGAAAACTTCCGGCGCATCCAGCAGGTGGTCGATCTGGCGGCGCTCGATGAAGGCCGCTGGTGCTCGCAGGTGGGTGATGGCCTGGATCTGCACGTGGATGTGCTGGCGCGGCACCGCTACATGCTGGAATTGCGCATGAGCTACGCCTTCGCCGACCCGGCGACCGGTGTGCCCGAGCCATCGGCCTATGTGCGGGTGTATCTGGATGCGTGCCAGGCCGAAGTGACGCACTGCTATGTCGGGCAACGCTGGCAGGATGTGCTGGGCACCCATCCACCGGCGCATACCGTGTTTGCGCACCGCCTGCAGATGAATACGTTTCTGTCGAAGTGGCTCGAACACCTGCGCGGTGCCGGCCATGGCCGTGGCTGGCTGCCGGAGCAGCCGGCAAGCAACGCGTTGCCCGTGCGGGCGTGCATTGCCTGAGGCGATCAGTCGGCATCCGTCTGTGCTGCATGGATTGCCCTGCCTGTCGCCTTGCAGGGGAGGTGTACTTCAGTGCCGTAGTCGCTGGGCTGGTGGCTGAGCATGCACCGCAATGCCCTTGGGATGCTCTGAACAAGTCGTCACCCCGGCGAAAGCCGGGGTCCAGGCTATTGATTAAACTGGATTCCCGCTTTCGCGGGAATGACGGAATCCTACTTGTTCAGAGCATCCCTTGCCATCATGGTTGCCAGCGGGCTAGCTTAGGACGATGACTTCTCCCGTACCGATACGATTGCCGATTCGATTGCTGATTCACGGCGCATCCGGGCGCATGGGCCAGGCATTGATCCGGCTGGCTGCGCAGTCGCCTGATTTGTGCGTGGTTGCGGCGGTGTCGCGACAACAGACTTCGGCGCAAAACGTGCCCTGGGTTGCCAGTTCTGCACTGGCTGAGGTACCGCCATTCGATGTGGCAATCGATTTCAGCTTGCCGTCCGGCGTACCCGGTATTGTCGAGTTATGCCGTTCACGTGGCGCCGCACTGGTCTGCGGCACTACCGGGCTGGACGACAGCCAGCGCGCGCTACTGGCCGATGCCGCGAATGCCATCGCGGTGCTGTGGGCGGCCAATTTCAGCATTGGCATCGCGGTGCTCAGCGAGTTGGTGCGGCAGGCAGCGGCAGCGTTGCCGGGCTGGGATTGTGATGTGATCGAGGCACACCACACCCGCAAGCTCGATGCGCCCTCAGGCACGGCGTTGGCGCTCGGTGCGGCCGCCGCTGAAGGCCGTGGCAGCGACCCACACTATTGCTCGATCCGCGCCGGCGATATCGTTGGCGAACACACGGTGATGCTGACGGCTGCCGGCGAGCGTCTGGAACTGGTGCATCGTGCCAGCAACCGTGATGTTTTTGCCCTGGGCGCGCTGCACGCCGCGCGCCGCCTTGCTGTGGCGCCCGCTGGCAACCACGATCTGGCGTCGTTGTTGTTTGCCCGCCTGTGAGGCACCACACCAGGCCTTTCGGCGCGTAAATCATTTCCCTTTCGCGGCGCTACGGACTACAATCCTCGCTCGCCTGAACCCTCATCGGTACGGGCCCGCCGCGCGGGTCCGGAGTTGAGTCGCAGCCGCGACACGGGTTCACCCAGCGCAAGGCGAGTAACTGTGAAGCAAACCGCATTCCTCGCCCTTGAAGATGGCACCATCTTCGAGGGCGTTTCCGCAGGCGCGTCCGGCGCGCGGGTGGGCGAGGTGGTGTTCAACACCGCAACCACCGGTTATCAGGAAATCCTCACCGACCCCTCGTATGCGCGGCAGTTGGTGACCCTGACCAACCCGCATATCGGCAACACCGGCTGCACCGAGCATGATGACGAAGCCAGCCAGGTGTGGGCTTCGGGGCTGATCGTACGTG
Organism: Lysobacteraceae bacterium; assembly: GCA_030681035.1. Taxonomy (GTDB): domain Bacteria; phylum Pseudomonadota; class Gammaproteobacteria; order Xanthomonadales; family Xanthomonadaceae. The sequence goes on from JAUXUI010000075.1 coordinate 6,771, forward strand.
ACGTGCCACGCCGGCCCAGTAACTGGCGCAGCCAGGTTGCGCTACCGGAATGGCTGGCGGCACGCGATGTGGTCGCTATTTCCGACATCGATACCCGTCGCCTGACCCGGCTACTGCGTGATCGCGGCGCGCAGAGCGCGTGCCTGGTGGCCGGCGATGTGCTGGATGCCGAGCACGCGATCGAAACGGCGCGCAAGTTCGCCGGCCTCAAGGGCATGGACTTGGCGCGCGAAGTCACTACCGCCGAATCGTACAACTGGAGCGAAGGCTCGTTCGATCTCGACGCCAACGCCTTCGCCAGGCCGCAAGCCGCATATCACGTGGTGGCTTACGATTTCGGCGTCAAGCGCAATATCCTGCGCATGCTCGCCGACCGCGGTTGCCGGATCAGTGTGGTGCCGGCACAAACCAGCGCCGAAGCGGTATTGGCGATGCGTCCCGACGGCGTGTTCTTGTCCAATGGCCCCGGCGACCCGGAGCCGTGCGATTACGCGATCACCGCCATTGGCCAACTACTCGCGGCGCGCATCCCGCTGTTTGGCATCTGCCTTGGTCATCAACTGCTGGCGCTGGCAGCCGGCGCACGCACGGAGAAGATGAAGTTCGGCCATCACGGTGCCAACCACCCTGTGATCGATCTGGATTCCGGGCAGGTGATGATCACCAGCCAGAACCACGGTTTTGCAGTGGATGAGGCCAGCTTGCCCGACAACGTGCGCGCCACCCATCGCTCGCTGTTCGACGGCTCGCTGCAAGGCATCGAATTGGTCGACGCACCGGCTTTCAGCTTCCAGGGGCACCCCGAGGCCAGCCCGGGGCCGCATGATGTGGCGGGGTTGTTTGCGCGGTTTGTTCAATTGATGCGGGACCCGGGACCCGGGACCCGGGACCCGGAAAGGCTGCATCAGAGAGGGGTTCAGCCGAACGCGAGTCCGCGAGGCACCGCGTGAACGCGTCGCACTTTCGCGAGTTGGAAGTTTGGCGTTTGGCGATGGAACTGGCACAGGCGGTGTATGAGTTGACCGCCGAGTTTCCGCGCGATGAGCGATATGGGCTGGCAGCGCAATTGCAGCGCGCGGCGGTATCGGTTCCGTCCAACATCGCAGAAGGCAATGCACGAGGCACCACCCGTGACTACGCACGCTTCATTTCGATCGCATACGGATCGCTGGCAGAGGTGCAAACCCAGATTCTGCTCGCGAGCAAGTTGGGCTTCGTTATGGAAACAAGAATCAGCGTTGTCATCGCGTTGGCAGAGCGTGTCGGCATGATGCTGCTGCGGCTGCGCCAGTCGCTTGAACGTCGTATGGACGCTGCTTCCCGGGTCCCGGGTCCCGGGTCCCGCGGTCCCGAGTCCGGGCGAGCAGAGATCAACACGCCTGCCATACATTCCGAGGACCCCTGAGCATGCCCCGCAGAACCGACATCCAAACCATCCTCGTCATTGGCGCCGGGCCCATCGTTATCGGCCAGGCCTGCGAGTTCGATTATTCCGGTGCGCAGGCGTGCAAGGCGCTCAAGGCCGAGGGTTACCGCGTGGTGCTGGTGAACTCCAACCCGGCCACCATCATGACCGACCCGGACACCGCCGATGCGGTGTACATCGAGCCGATCAACGTCGCTACGGTGGAACGGATCATCGCCAAGGAGCGGCCCGAAGCGTTGTTGCCGACCATGGGCGGGCAGACCGCGCTTAACTGTGCGCTGGATCTGGCCGATGCCGGGGTGCTTGAAACATACAAGGTCGAATTGATCGGCGCTTCGCGCGAGGCGATCCGCATGGCCGAGGATCGTGAGCTGTTCCGCAATGCGATGGCCGAGATCGGCCTGGATTGCCCGAAGGCCGAGGTGGCGCGTTCGTTCGAGCAGGCGCTCGATATCCAGACCCGGGTCGGTTATCCGACCATCATCCGGCCGTCGTTTACCCTCGGCGGCAGCGGCGGCGGCATCGCCTACAACCGCGAGGAGTTCGAGCGCATCGTGCGTTACGGGCTGGAGCTGTCGCCGGTACACGAGGTGTTGGTCGAGGAATCGGTGCTGGGCTGGAAAGAGTTCGAGATGGAGGTGGTGCGCGACAGCGCCGACAACTGCATCATCGTGTGCTCGATCGAGAACCTCGACCCAATGGGCGTACACACCGGCGACTCGATCACCGTGGCACCGGCGCAGACGCTCACCGACAAGGAATACCAGCGCCTGCGTGATGCCTCGATTGCAGTGCTGCGCAAGATCGGTGTCGATACCGGCGGCTCCAACGTGCAGTTCGGCATCAATGCCAGCAATGGCCGGGTGGTGGTGATCGAGATGAACCCGCGGGTGTCGCGTTCCTCGGCGCTGGCATCCAAGGCCACCGGATTCCCGATCGCCAAGGTCGCTGCCAAGCTGGCAGTGGGCTACACCCTGGATGAATTGCGCAACGAGATCACCGGTGGCGCAACGCCGGCCTCGTTCGAGCCGACCATCGATTACGTGGTCACCAAGATTCCGCGCTTCGCGTTCGAGAAGTTCCCGGCCGCCGATGCCCGCCTGACCACGCAGATGAAGTCGGTGGGCGAGGTGATGGCGATTGGCCGCACCTTCCAGGAGTCGATGCAAAAGGCACTGCGCGGCCTGGAAACCGGGCGTTCGGGCTTTGATCCCTCCGGTGTCGATATCGGCAGCGAGGACGGCATGCTGCGCCTGCGCCGCGAACTCAAGGAACCGGGCGCCGAGCGGCTGTTCTATCTTGGTGATGCGTTCCGCGCCGGCATGAGTGTGGAAGATGTGCATGCGTTGTCGGCCATCGATCCGTGGTTTCTGGATCAGATCGAAGAGCTGATCGCACTGGAAGGCGCGTTGGAGGCCGATGGGCTGGGCGCACTGGATCGGCCACGCTTGCGTGCGCTCAAGCGCAAGGGTTTTTCCGACTTGCGGCTGGCGGCGCTGCTCGGCACCGATGAGCATGCCATCCGCCATTTGCGTCATACCATGGGCCTGCGCCCGGTGTACAAGCGCGTTGATTCGTGTGCGGCCGAGTTCGCCACCAGCACCGCCTACCTGTATTCCACCTACGAGGACGAATGCGAGGCCGAGCCAAGCGACCGGCGCAAGGTGATCGTGCTCGGCGGTGGCCCCAATCGCATCGGCCAGGGCATCGAGTTCGATTACTGCTGTGTACACGCGGCGATGGCGTTGAGTCAGGATGGTTTCGAGACCATCATGATCAACTGCAACCCGGAAACGGTTTCCACCGATTACGACACTTCCGACCGGCTGTATTTCGAATCGCTGACGCTGGAAGACGTGCTCGAAATCGTCGCTCTGGAAAAACCCTTTGGCGTGATCGTGCAGTTCGGCGGGCAGACCCCGCTCAAGCTGGCGCAAGGGTTGGAAGATGCCGGCGTGCCGATCATTGGCACCTCACCGGATTCCATCGACCTGGCCGAGGATCGCGAGCGCTTCCAGTTGCTGGTCGAGCGCCTGGGCTTGTTGCAGCCACCCAATCGCATTGCGCGTGCGGCCGAAGAAGCCGTCGCGCTGGCTGGCGAAGTTGGCTATCCATTGGTCGTGCGTCCAAGTTACGTGCTCGGTGGCCGCGCCATGGAAGTGGTGTACTCGGATGCCGATCTGGAGCGCTACATCCGCGAAGCGGTGCGGGTGTCCGAATCCTCGCCGGTGCTGCTCGATCACTTCCTCGACAACGCGGTAGAAGTGGATGTCGATGTGGTCGCCGACACCACTGGCGCGGTATTCATCGGCGGCATCATGGAACACATCGAGGAAGCCGGTGTGCATTCGGGCGATTCCTCGTGCTCGCTGCCGCCGTATTCGCTACCCGCCGCCGTGCAGGACCGCCTGCGTGAGCAGGTGACGGCGCTGGCCCGCGAGCTCAAGGTGGTCGGCCTGATGAACACCCAGTTCGCGATCCAGACCGACGCCGATGGCGACGCGCGGATCTTCCTGCTGGAAGTCAATCCGCGCGCATCGCGCACCGTGCCCTTCGTATCCAAGGCCACCGGTGTACCGCTGGCCAAGATCGCGGCGCGCTGCATGGTCGGCCAGAGCTTGGCCGAACAGGGCGTCACCCGCGAAGTCATTCCCGGCTATTTCTCGGTCAAGGAGGCGATTTTCCCGTTCTCCAAGTTCCTCAATGTCGATCCGATCCTTGGCCCGGAAATGCGTTCCACCGGTGAGGTGATGGGTGTTGGTCAGAGCTTTGGCCAGGCCTTTGCGCGCGCCCAGGAAGCGGCCGGCATTCGCCCGATCCAGCCCGGCAAGGCGTTCATCTCGGTGCGTGATCCGGACAAGACCCGGGTGCTTTCGGTTGCGCGCGAGTTGTTGCGGCGTGGCTTTACGCTGGTGGCCACCTGCGGTACGGCAACGTTCCTGCGCGGGCACGGGTTGGAATGCGAGCAGATCAACAAGGTGGTCGAGGGCCGGCCGCATATCGTCGATCTGATCAAGAACGGCGAGATTTCCTACATCGTCAATACCACCGAAGGCAAACAGGCGATCGCCGATTCGTTTTCGATCCGGCGCGAAGCCTTGCAGCACCGGGTGACGTATTCAACCACCGTGGCCGGTGCGCGTGCGCTGGTGCATTCGCTGGATTATCGCGGCGAGGGCGGCGTCAATTCGCTGCAGGAGTTGCATCAGACACTGGCGTAGTGGCGGCAGTCGCCCACAGGGTGGGCTCCTACAGGGAGCGTTTACCGCTTTCGTGGGAGCGCGCCCCAGATCAAGTCTGGGGCAGGCTCTGCGCGCGAAGCTCTTTCGCCAGTTCGTTCGCCGGCAGGCCGGCTCCCACAGAAGCACTGGCTCGCACCGGCGTGCAACACAGTTGCTCCACAGAAAACCGGGGGATATGCCTTTGTGGGAGCCCACCCTGTGGGCGATTGCGCTGGAAAATTGGCGCGATCTGGTGCAATCTTGCCAATGCAGTGTGCGCCGTCCTCAACAGGGCGGGCGCAGCATTTTTTTATACGTCTCGGGTAATCCCGGTAATTCGTTCATGAGCACCCAGCATGCCTAGTGCAGGCAGCGGCGGGGCAAACAGCGTTTGCTTTGCGCCGTCATCAATGACAAGGAATGAAACAAATGAAATCACCATTGACCCACACCGGCGCCGTGCGCCTACGTGAAGAGCTGGATCGGTTGAAGTCAACCGACCGCCCACGGGTGATCGAGGCCATCGCCGAAGCGCGCGCCCACGGCGATCTCAAGGAAAACGCCGAATATCACGCCGCCCGCGAGCAGCAGGGCTTCATTGAAGCCCGCATCAAGCAACTGGAGTCGGTGCTTTCGCATGCCCAGGTGATTGATGTCAGCACCCTCGACGCTGGGTCACGGGTGGTGTTCGGTGCGGCGGTCGAGCTGTGCGATGTCGAAACCGACGAAACCGTGACTTACCAGATCGTGGGTGACCTCGAGTCCGACATCAAGATTGGCCGCGTATCGATCTCTTCACCGTTGGCGCGTGCGCTGATTGGCAAGAGCGAAGGCGACAGCGTCACCATTGAGGCCCCCGGTGGCCGCCGCGAGTACGACATCATCGCGGTGAAGTATGAGGGAGCTTCCCGGACTTGAGCCAACGCCTGCTGCTGCCAGCACGAGCGCGGCTTGCCGGTTTGCCCGCAGTCACCGGTGTTGCCGAACTGCTGGCGCGCGCCGACCCACTGCCTGCGCTGGCAGCGGGTTATCAGGCGCAGTTGCAACGGCAGATGCAATTATTGCCGCGCGGCTGGCCGTTGGCGGCGGTCACCCGGCAGGCCGAAGTTGGCGATGCCAGCGACGGCCATTGGTTGCGTGCCGACCCGGCGCATGTGCGTGCCGACATGACGGCAGTGCGCCTGCTCGCCTGCGGCGACATGGGTTTGAGTCAGGACGAGGCCGATGCCTTGCTGCGCCCGCTCAAGCCGCTGTTCGGTGATCTGGGTTGGCCGATCTCGGCGCCGTCACCCGAGCGCTGGTACGTGAGCCTGCCGCGTGATGCGCAACTGCCGGCATTCACCGACCCGGACAGCGCACTGGGTGCCGAGATTCACGATCTATTGCCGCCGGGAAGCGACGGCCGGCGTTGGCGCACCGTGCTCAACGAGGCACAGATCGTGCTGCACAATCATCCAGTCAATGCCGAGCGCGCGCGCAGCGGCCGGATGCCGGTCAACAGCCTGTGGTTCCATGGCGGTGGGCGCTTGCCCGATCTGGTCGCCTGTGATGTGCAACTGGTGCAGAGCAATGATTTTTCACTGCGCGCCTTTGCCCGACAGGCCAGCGTGAGTGCTGCCGAGCTACCTGCACGCTATGTGCCAGGCACACAATCCGCACTGATCGATCTGCGCGCAGTGCGCGAACCGGCACAACTGGCCAATGATTGGCTGTTGCCGCTGCGCGCGGCGCTGCGCGCCGGCCAGGTGAGCGCGGTCGAGCTGGATTTCGCCGATGGCTATCGCCTGCTGTTGACCGGCGCGCAGCGTTGGCGTTTCTGGCGCCGTGCGCAAAGCTGGCCTGCGTGACAGCAGTCGAGATCGTTCGTCGCCATAGTGCCGATGTTGGCGAATGGCCAGAACACGTTCCGCCGCTGTTGCGGCGGATACTTGGAGCACGTGGAATCGCCGATCACCAGCAAGCGCAATTGCGCTTGGTGCAGTTGCACCCGCCTGAATTGCTGGGCGGTATTGGCGACGCGGCGGAACTGCTGATCGCCGCCATCGCGCGCGATGCAGTGATCGTGATCACCGGCGACTTTGATTGCGATGGTGCCACCGGCACGGCGGTGGCGGTGCGCGGCCTGCGCCTGCTTGGTGCGCGGCAGGTGCGTTATCGCGTGCCCAATCGCAGCACCCATGGTTACGGCCTGTCGCCGGCATTGGTACGCGACATTGCGGTGATGTCGCCCAGCGTGGTGGTGACCGTCGATAGCGGCATCGCCTGCCATGCCGGTGTTGCTGCCGCCAAGGCAATGGGTTGGCAGGTCATCGTTACCGATCACCATCTGCCGGGCGCGCAATTGCCGGTGGCCGATGCCATCGTCAATCCCAATTGCGATGGCGATCCTTTCCCCAGTAAATCGCTGGCCGGGGTTGGGGTGATGTTTTACCTGCTGTTGGAAGTGCGCCGCCGGTTGCGCGCACAAGCGGCAGCGGGTGGCGAGGCCGATCTGTCGAGCCTGCTCGATCTGGTGGCGATCGGTACCGTGGCCGACATGGTCCGGCTCGATCACAACAACCGGATACTGGTTGCTGCCGGGCTGGCGCGGATCCGGCGCGGCCTTGGCAATGCCGGGGTGCAGGCGCTGATTGCCGTGTCCGGGCGCGAGAGCGCAAATCTGGCCAGCGCTGATATCGGCTTTGCCCTGGCGCCACGGCTGAATGCCGCCGGCCGACTTGAGGACATGTCGATCGGCATCGCTTGCCTGCTCAGCGATGAGCCGGAGCAGGCGCGGGTACTGGCGACCCAACTCGATGCGATCAATGCCGAGCGCCGCGTGGTGCAGCAGCAGATGGTTGATGAGGCCGAATCGCTTGCCGCCGCGATTGTGCTCGATGGCGATGCGCTACCGGCGGCGCTGTGCCTGTTCGACCCAGGCTGGCATCCGGGTGTGGTCGGTCTGGTCGCCTCGCGGCTCAAGGATCGTTGGCATCGTCCGGTGCTCGCATTCGCTCCCGCAAGCCCCGAGGCCGGGCGCGGCGACGAGCCCTTGCGCGGTTCGGCGCGTTCAATCCCCGGCTTTCATATCCGCGATGCGCTGGCGCTGGTGGATGCCCGCCATCCGGGCATGATCGAGCGCTTCGGCGGCCATGCGATGGCGGCCGGGTTGAGCCTTGCGCACGATGTGCTGCCGGCATTCAGTGCCGCATTCACCGAGTGCGCGGTACAAATGCTGGAGCCCGCCATGCTGGCGCGGCAGATCCAAACCGATGGCCTCTTGCAGTCCGATGAGTTCACTCTCGCCAACGCGCAGGCGCTGGCGATGGCCGGGCCGTGGGGGCTGGGTTTTCCCGAACCGCTGTTCGATGGGGTGTTCGAGGTACTCGACTGGAAGTTGCTCGGCGAGCGCCACCTGCGCATGGAATTGCTGCCCGCAGCGGGCGGTTCGGCAATCACCGCCATCCACTTCGGCGGCTGGAGCGGGCAACCACCAGCAACAACGCTACGGGTGGTGTATCAACTCGCCATCAACCGTTACCGTGGCCGCGAGGCTCTGCAGTTGATCATCCAGCATTGCGAACAGGCGTGCGCAAGTAGCTGACGCCCGATGGGAGTTTGAATGGGCGGGGTGCGGCATTGAAGCTGCCCGGAATCGATCCCGAAGCGATGGCTGCATCGCACAGCGGACGATGATGCTTGTCAATGACCGATACGCAGGCGTTCAAATAACCAGAGTGCGGCAAGCGACAGCAGCCATGCCAGTGCGTATGGAAAGGGCGATGCGCGGATCGTTGCGCTTGCCTGCTGCGGTTGTGATGCACCCGGATAGGTTGCCAGTCGTGCGGTGCCGAGTTGCTCGCGCCATGCTTGCATTGCGGTGTAGGCATTGCGTTCGTGTACGTAGAACGGCCACGCCTGATCGGATGATTGCAATACATGCCAGCCTGCCGATTGCGGCCAGAATCCGGCGCAACGTTGGCCATGATTGTTGTCATGAGCAAGCAAGGCAACGATGCGCTCATCGGGCGTCAGTACGCGCATCTCGGCGCTGGCGCAAACAAGTGTTTGGATTCCGACGTGACCATTGTCGGGTGTGAATCGTGGTGCGGGAATTGCGCCTGGCCGGGCAATTACTGATAGCGCATCACGCCATAGATTGGCGTGTTCGTTGGCGGCGCCGGACAGCACCAGACGGAAGCTGTCGGTGAGCCACCACAGCGCCACCCGGCCGCGACCTGCGGCATGCCATAGCGCCAGCGCTTCGCCGTCGTCGGCATGCAGCAAGGGGCGTGCAGCGTCTGCTTCGACGCGCAGCGTGCGCCGCGATAACTCCTGTTGTTTTTGTGGTGTCGCGTTGTTCGTACTGTCTATCGAGTTGACGGGTTGCTGCCGGCGCAAGCGAATCGTGCGCGACACATCGGCGCTGTTGACGGCAAAACCCAGTGCAGCGAGTTGCTGTTGCTGGTTGCGGTCGGGCTCGTCACTGAGCAGCACCAGCACGCCAAGGCCGGCATGTACTGCGTTCAATACGACGCTGCGTTCATCGCTGCCCAGGCTATACCAGGCACGATCATCAAGGAGCAGCACATCGATGTTGGCGAGCGCGGCGGCGCTGAGGTCGGACGCTTGATCGCGCAGATTTACCACCGGGCTGATACGCAGATCGCTGCGCAGTTGCAGGCCGGCATCGCGTATCCAGCGGCGCAGATATTTGAGCTCGGCATTGGTGCCGCCGGCACGCAAGGCCACCCGCAATGGATCGCCGCTGCGCGTCGCCACCGGCACGGCGTGGGTTTCACGCACGTGATTGTCGGCATCGAGCAGCCGTAGTTGAAAAATGGCTTGGCCGGGGCTGCGTGCCTGCGCGTTCAGCACAAAGCGACCCTGGGCATCGATCGTGATGCGGTCGATGACACTGTCATCGGGCGCAAGCAGCATGGCCTTGGTCAGCATGGCCTTGGTATCGGTGCCGCCGTTGACACGGCCACGCAATTGCCAGTTCTGGCCGGCACGCGGCCAGTGTGGCGGTGCCAGCTCGATCAGGCCAGTGGGCATGGCGCTCGCGCTGAAACGCAGATCAAGGCCGCGTGCGGCATCCCGGTCGCGCGCGCTGAGCCCGTTGCCGATGACGTGCAGTTGGCGGATGTTGCCATGGCGACGCAGTGCGGTGGCGAGATCGGGCACTCGCTCGACAGCAATGCCTTGCGGCGCTTCGGGCAGGGCAACGGCTGGCTCGGCGGCATGGATGTCGGCATTGGCGCCGGCAGTCAATACGGCAAGTTCTGCATCGGGCCGGGATTGCAGCGGCGGAAACAGAGCCAACCAGAGCAGCGTGGCGCTCAGTGCATGCAACGCGATCAGTGCGGCAACACGCCATGCGCGTGGCTGGCGAAATCCGGAGGCAGGGGTGCGTACGGCTTGCGCGATCAGCCGCGCACTGCTGATCACCAGGACGCCTGCCAAAAGGGCTGCGATGACGCTCTGCAGATCACTCATGGCTGCGCCTCGTCAGGATGGTCTTGTTCGATTGCATCAAGATAGGCGCGTGCCGAATCGGAAAGCTGTGGGCGCAACTGCGCATGTGCCGGTGGTGTGGGCAGCAGTGGCCACAGTGCGTGTTTGAGTTGCACCCGGCATTGGCTGCATGTTGGGTCACGGCGCAACGTAGCGGTTGCTGCGAGGGCATCGAGCAACGCGCCATCGGGGTCGTCTTGCGCGATGATCCAGTTGCTCAGTGCGGCGAGTTCGTTACCGACGCTGTCAGCGGGCTGATCGAGTGCCTGCCACGCCGCAGCCACGGCTATGCGCTCACGCTCGACGTTGCGCAGCGGATCACTGCGTGAGCGCTGGCCGGAAGGTTTGCCGCCAAGCCGGCGGGCAAAGTCGATCGGCGGCAACTCCAACCCGACACGCGACAGATAAATGCGGCTGGCCTGTTGCACCTGCTTGATGAATGCCAGCGCGCGATAGGCATGCGGCAATGCGTCACTTGGCTGGCCTTGACGCAGCATGCCTTCGGATTGCCACATCGCATCCAGTGCCGATTTGAGCAGGGCACGGGTGGCCGGGTCGAACAGGGTGGTGGCTTCGGCGTGATCGTGGCTGTGGCCAAATTGCGCCACCACGGCAACGTCATCACCCAGCTGTGCCGGCTCGGCATCGTGATCATGATCCGGGTCGCCGTGGCCGGGGTCGGATGCGGTTTCGTTGCTGTCGTCAGCCTGCGGCGGACGCTCGTTCACTTCGGTTTCTTCACCGAGAAACTGGCCATAGCGCAGGCGCAGGATGCGTTGGTCCACACCGATAGCGTCGGAGCGATCCACAAATGTTGCTTTCGACAATTGCGCTCGCTCGGCGATCAGCGCTTCAGTGTCGATGATGATCTGCCGTTGGCTGCGGAAATACGCGGGCAAAGTCGATTGCACGATACCTTCCAGCGCGTCGCTGGCAGCGCTTGCTGGCGGTGGCCAGCGCAGGATCAGGCTTGGGTGCTTGCTGACATTGGCTTGTGGCTGACGGTTGTCGCGCACCGACAGGCGCACGATCAAGTCATCACCTTCGGCAAAGCCCAATGCATCAAGATCGATGGCATGGCGATATTGACGACGAATTGCGCTGCCGCTGCCGACAAGCGTGGTCACGCTGTCACTGAACTGGACATTTTCGCCACTGCCTTGGCTGTGGGTCATTGCGGCTTCAACGCGTCCAAGCCCATAGTCGTCGCTGGCCTCGAAACGCAGTATCCAGGTGCGTTGTCCCGATTGACGCAGGCTCAGCGCCTGGGTCGGCTCGATCATCCGCAGGTTGGGTGCCAGGTCGGGAGTGGTCTGGATGCGGTACAGCCGCGAACTGGATTCGCTCAGCGCAGCGCCCGTTTCCAGCCGATACAAGGCGGGTGCCGACACCTCGCGTTCACCCTGCCATTCGCCTGCCACGGGCTGTAACTCCAGCGCGCTGCCATCGAGAAACATCAGGCTTGCCTGAGCCGGCTCTGGCTCGAAGTGCAACCGCCAGCGCAGACGCGCACCTTGCACCACTTCGGTATCGAGTTCGTCGCTGGTATAGGCGGAAAGACCGGTGTATGGCGGCGGGGTGATGTCGATTTGCGCCCTGACCAGGTGCGGCAAGATGATCGCTGCCTCGGCTGCGGCAACCGGAGCGGGTTGTATTGGCTGCGCTGTTGGCCTGGCAGGCAACAGCACGACAGCCGCGATGGCAACGGCAGCCAGCAGCCAGATCGACAGCAGTGTGGTGCGCGGCCATGCCAGGCAGAGGTCGGCAGCGCGCACGTTGTACAGGCGAGTTGCGATGCGTGCGCGTTGCAGTTGCGTCAGCGGTGGCAGGTTGGCCGGGTGCTGCAATAACAGTGTGCTGCTATCGTCCATGCTGCGATGTTTGCTGTCGAGTTGCCGGCATAGCCACGGCAAATCGAGACGGCTGGCATAACCGATGGCAATCAAGGCACTGGCGGCAAGCAGGCTTGCCAATATTCCGCTTGCCGCATCGCTACCCAACCAGCGCCAGCCGGCAGCCACAGCTACGGCCAGCGCCGGCAGCGCGCAAGCCAGCACAATCAGTGCCCGGCGCAGGCGCGCGGCGCGCAGCAAGCTTGCGAGTTGTACGCGGGTGCTCATGCCCGACTCGCTTTGCGGCGGTTACTGGCAAGCAGCCGTTCGAGCAGCCACAGGGCGGCGATCAACCAGATCATCGCCTCGCGCAGCGGCTCGCCACGAGGCGGCCATGCCGCCATGCCTTGCGTTGGCATGGCATCTTTTGCCATCGCCCGATCTGCTGTACGTGCCGGCGGATTTAGCCAACCGTGCAGCAGCGTCGGGAACTCGGGATTCAGCAACTCGGGCAATTGCGCAAGATCGAGCGAGCCATGCACGATCAGCAATCGGCCCTTGCCGCTGCGCTGCGCTGAAAGCCAGGTGTCGGCCTGCTGGCTGCGCCAGAGTTCGACCCTGTCAGCAGCGGGGATTGCCGCCGCATCACTTGCGCGCAATACGTTGCCACCGGCGGCAAGCCAGCGTTCGTTGGCGGGTGACAACGCCTCGCTGGAAAGCCACAGCAGCCAGTCGCTGTTGGCTGGTAGCGCGACATCCGTCGTTGCGGTGTCAATCACAAATGACGGTTTGGCGGATGCGTCAACATGATCCTCTGTGCCTGCATTCCACGCCTTGGCTGCGGCAGTGAAGTAGCGGTTGATGCCGGCGTGGGCAAGGTCATGACGGATCGCCACGGTTTGCGTGCGTGGCGTGGGTTGTTCGGTTTCGCCAACATCCGGTCGCGCAGCGACGATGCGCCAATCCACTGGGCGGCTCAGCGTGATGCGCTGCGCATCCAGGCCGGGCAATCGTTCGGGGACGATGACCGTGAGTGATTGGCTGGCAGTCAGCGTGGCATCGAGTTCACGCAGCAGGCTGGCGGTCGCTGCCGGTGGTTGCGACTGTGCGTTGTCGAACACCGGAAATCCGGGCGCCAGCCAATGCCAACGGGCATCGCGCAATGTCGGGTCATCGATGAGTGCAGCGGGGTCGGCGCCGGGTACCACCACCACCCACGCACGTTCGCTGCTTTCGCCAAACCACAGCGGTTGCGCCAGCAACAGCACCACCGCTGTCAGCAACAGCAAGCGCAGCGCCAGCAACAGCCATTCATCGATGCGCAGCCGGCGCCGGGCGCGCTCCTTCGCGCGCAGCCAGCGCAGCGCGGCGAAAGCCATCAATTGGCGATCGCTGCGCCGGGTCAGGTGAATCAGCAGCGGCAGCAGCAGCGCTGCCAATGCTGCCAGTGCGGCGGGAAACAGCAGGCCGATGCTCATCGCTGACCCGCACCGGTAGCTGCGCGATCAGCAAACAACTGCTGCAACGGCGTATCGACCGGCTGATCCAGAAACAGGGTAGCCAGATCGATGCCACTGGCGGCGAGGCGCGATTGCAATTGCGCACGCGCCTCGGCAAAGCGGGCGAGATAATCCGCACGCATGGCTTCGGCATTGCCCAGCACTTCATCGCCGGTTTCCGGATCACGGAAACGGAAGTCGCCGCGAAACGGAAAATCGCGCTCGCCAACGCTGAGTATCTGGATAAAACGCAATTCACGTCGGGCAGCTGCCAGGCGCTCGGCCAATGCCACGCCGGCCTCGTCAAACCCATCCGAAAGCAGCAACACCAGCGCGTTGGCACCAAGGTGTTGCCATAACGGCCGCAATGCGGCTTCGTCCGGCCATTGGCCATGTGCCTGCAGCGCGTGCAGTTGATGCAGGCAGCGATCCCGCTGCCGGGTGCCACTGCCTGCGGGCAGCAGATCGATGCCGCGATCATTCACCGCCACCACACCAAAGCGTTCACCCTGCGCCAGGGCCAATTCCAGCACGCAAGCGGCAATGCTGCGTGCCGCAGCAAGGCGCGTCAACGCGGGATTGTCGGGGTCGCTTTGCGCCATTGACGCCGAGGCGTCAATCAGCAACCACACCGTGAGCGGGCTTTCGCGCTCGGCCTCGCGCACAAAGTGACGGTCCGAACGGGCGTAGAGTTTCCAGTCCACGCTGCGCGGGTCATCGCCCGGCTGATAGGCGCGATACTGGGCAAACTCCAGCCCCGGCCCTTGATTGCGGCTGCTTTGCAGGCCAATGCCAGGGGTGTGCGTTGGCCGCCGCATACGCAAATGCAGTGTACGCAGGCGCGCCCGCACTACCGGCGGTATCAGCTCGTAATCAGCTTGCCCATCATGGTCGGTCACGTGTGCCGCCATTATTTGCCATCGGGGTAGGGCACGGCCTCAAGCAGTACCGCGATCACATCGTCGGCACTGCGTCGCTCGGCTTCGGCAACAAACGAGAGCAGCAGGCGATGGCGCATAACGGGTGCTGCCAAGGCCCTGACATCCTCGCGGGTGGCGGCGAGACGGCCGTGCAACAGCGCACGCGCTTTGGCCGCCAACACCAGTGCCTGCCCGGCGCGCGGCCCGGCACCCCAGCGCACCCACTGCCGGACGGGTTCGAGGGTGCTGTCCTGTGGTCGGCTGGCACGAACCAGCCGCGTGATCCAGAGTGTCAGATCATCGGAGATAGGCACGTCGCGCACCAGCCGTTGCAGATGCAGCAATTCATCACCGCTCATTACCGGTGTCACCCGCTCCGAGTGCGAGCCGGTGGTCAGGGTAAGGATATTGCGCTCCTGCGCCTCGCTGGGGTAATCCACGCGGACATGCAGCAAGAAGCGGTCGAGCTGCGCCTCGGGCAAGGGGTAGGTGCCCGCCTGTTCCAGCGGGTTTTGCGTGGCGAGGACGAAGAACGGTTCCGGCAGGGGATGGGTGACACCGGCGTAGCTGACGGTGTGCTCCTGCATCGCCTCAAGCAATGCAGCCTGGGTTTTTGGCGGGGTGCGGTTGAGCTCATCGGCGAGCAGCAGATGGGTGAACACAGGGCCGGGTTGAAACTTGAAATGACGACGACCGGTGCCGTGGTCTTCTTCCAGTATTTCGGTGCCGATGATGTCGCTGGGCATCAGGTCAGGGGTGAACTGCACGCGATGGAAGTCCAGCGCCAGCGCTTGCCCCAAGGTGCGAACAAGCAAGGTTTTGCCCAGCCCGGGCGCGCCTTCCAGCAGGCAGTGACCACCAGCCAACAGAGTGATCAACAACTGCTCGACCACCTCGCTTTGTCCGATAACCGCACGCTCGATGGCCGCGCGCAACTGGTTCAGGCGGCCAATTTCGGCGCTGATGGTGGTTTCGGTAAGCGGTGTACTCATGCAACGGACTCCTGGTTTCATGCGCTCAGCGCATACATGACGATATTGACGGAAAAGCGGGTGTTGTCCTCGGCCAGCCAGCGCTTGTTGCGCCAGTCGTAATCCCATTCGCAGCCGTAGTCCTTGTTGCTGTACAGCACGCCAAGGCGGCCATCGACATGGATGCCCTTGAGGTAATCATGCACCAGGTCATCGCCCCAACCGTTGAGCTCGAAGCTGGTGGTTGGCGGGCCATCAAAGGCAAAAAAACTGTGATAGATCGGATGCTGTTTCGGCAGCTTTTGCAAGGCATCGGCACCGAATATGTCGGCCATCTGGGCTTCGAACGAACGTGCGAACAGGCCATCAATGTCGTGGTTGCAGTCGTCGACAAAAACAAATCCGCCGTTACGCACGTAGCGCTCAAAATTGCGCCGTTCATCGACATTGAACTCGACCAGCTTGTGACCGGCCAGGTAGCACATCGGCGCGTTCAGCATGCGCGGGTCGGCCAAGGCAATGATCTGCTCCTTCGGATCGACCCGCAGATGCGTGTATTGCAGCAGCGCGTCGATCAGGTTCGATGGCATGCGCTCATCGACATCCCAATCACCCGATTCGTACATCAGCCGGGTAAACCAGAAGTCGTATTCCGCTGGTGCCGCGCGTGCGCGTTTGGCTGCGAACGGAGCTGCAAGCAGTGCGCTGGCAGTTCCGGTCATCAGTTGCAGAAAGTGCTTGCGATCCATGGGTGATCTCGAGGAGTCTTGCAAAGCTCTGAACGACGCGTCATCGCAGATAGGAAAACCCCGGATCAACAGGGACTGACCGGGTTCGGCCTATGCTACGGTCGGCTTCAAGCCCCTCTCCCACCGGGAGAGGGGTTGGGGTGAGGGTACGGCGAAGGCGCAATGTTTCGGACTCCGTTTCGCCGCACCCTCATCCGGCGCTACGCGCCACCTCGCTGCGCGCCCCGGCCCTCACGCGCTGCGTTCGGGCGTTCGACGTTGCGCAAGCCGATGGCTTGCAAGCGCAACCTCTCACCCCGGTGGGAGAAGGGATCAACCCCAGTCGCCTACGCGGCGCCCATCGTGACGATTCAGCCGCCTTGCGATCAAACCGCGTCCGACAGTGAGGTAAAGGTAAAGTCGCGCACCTTCATTGCCGGCACCATCATCGCAAGGCCAGGGCCGCCACCAACACCTGCGCCGCTACTGACGCGCTCGGTCTTGCCCAGTTCTTCAACATTGTTGAGCATGATGACCGGCGATTCGTTGAAGCGGAAGTTCTTGATCGGGTGCTTGATCTCGCCGTCCTCAATGTAAAAAGTGCCATCGCGGGTGAGACCGGTGAGCAATACGGTTTGTGGGTCAACCATGCGGATATACCAGGTGCGCGTGACCAGGATGCCGCGGCGGGTCGATGCGACCAGTTCTTCGGTGGATTTGTCGCCACCGCTCATGATCACGTTGCCCGGCTGTGCGACAACCGGCTTGCCCTGCTTTTGTGCCCAGTAACGCGAGTAGTTGAGGTGTTTGACCACGCCGTTTTCGATGATGGCCAGTTTCTGGCGGGGCAGGCCGTCTTCATCCCATGGCAGGGTGGCAAGGCCATCGTGCGAAGGGTCGGAAAAGGCGTTGATGCGACTGTCGAAAATCTGTTCGCCGAGGCGATTGCCACCGCCCTTTTTCGACAGAAAGCTGCGGCCTTCGTCGGCTTGGCGAGCATCAAAACCGAACAGCATGAACAGCAGCAGTCCTGCGGTCGCAGCGGGCTCCAGGATGACCGTGTATTTGCCAGGTTCCAGTGCCTTGGCGTTGGCCGAACCTTTGGCTTTGGCGATGGCGGTACGGATTTCGCTGCTGGCATTGAACTGCGTCGAATCAGCGAGGTTGCGCGCCACCCAGCCAGAGCCGGTGCCGTCTTCGGTGCGCACCGTGCAGGTGTAATCCAGATCGGTGGTTTTCTGGTAGCCGAAGTTGCCTTTGCTGTTGGCGATGGCGGTAAAGCCCTGGCCATCCTCGAGGAAGCCGGCCGCAACGAGATTTTCTGCCTTGCACGGCGCGATCGAATCGCTGGCGACTTTGGCCCGATACGTGGGGTCGATGTCAGCGGTGCTTTGCACAAACGTCGGTGTTGCGCTGTAGGTTTGCTTGTCGATGGCAGGGACAAACTCCGGGTTCTCCGGCGCCAGCTTGGCCAACTCTTCGGCGCGACGCACCACGCGTTCCAGCGAGACATCGTCGAAGGCGTTGATGGTAGCAGTGCCGACGCGTTGGCCAAAGGCAACCTGTACCGCCAGATCGGTGTTGCTGACGACACCGCTGGTGGACACGTTGTTCAGGGCAAAACGCACATTGCCAGTGGTGGAACCGGTAAGCGTCGCGATGCACTCGTCAGCTACCGACAGCTTGATGACCTTATCCAGGATGGCCTTGGCTTGCGCCTCAGTGAACATGCTCATTGTGAGTTCTCCAAATAAAGGGCAGATCAGCCAAGGCTGCGTGCAGTGTTGATGACATTGGCGCCGTTGAAGCGCGCCGTGCTGGCGCCGTGCGACACGGCCGAAACCTGGGACGGTTGCCCCTTGCCGTCGAAGAACGAGCCGCCGAGCCGGTAATCGGACTCGTCGCACACCGCGACGCAGGAGTTCCAGAACTCCGGCGTGCGCATCTGGTAGGCCACGTCCTCCAGCATTTGGGTGATCTTGCCGTTCTTGATTTCGTAAAAAAGCTGGCCGCCGAACTGGGCGTTGTAACGTTGCTGATCGATTGAAAACGAGCCGTTGCCGACGATGAAAATACCGTTTTCGATGTCCTTCAGCATGTCCTTCGGGCTGAGTTTTTCCTTGCCTGGCGCGAGCGACACATTGGCCATGCGCTGGAATTGCACGCTCGACCAGGAGTCGGCGTAACAACAGCCATGCGATGCCTTTTCACCGATGATGTGGGCCTGGTCGCGGATCGCCTGATAGTTGACCAGGGTGCCGTCCTTGACCAGATCCCAGCGCCGGGTCTTGACGCCTTCATCGTCATAACCGACCGCGCCGAGGCTGCCCGGCTGCACTTTGTCGGCAAACAGGGTGACCTTGTCGCTGCCGTAGCGGAAGCCGGCATCGCGCTTGTCGAGCGTGGCGAAACTGGTGCCGGCAAAGTTGGCCTCGTAACCCAGCACACGGTCGAGCTCCAGCGGGTGGCCAACCGACTCGTGAATGGTCAACCACAGGTGGCCGGGATCAAGCATCAGGTCGTATTTGCCGGCCTTTACGCTGGTTGCCTTGAGCTTTTCCTGTGCCTGCTTGGCCGCCGCAATGGCATCTTCCATCAGGTTGTAGGAATTGCCGTAGCCAATCACGCCGCCGGGCATTTCGATGCGGTCTTCGGCGCGCGCATCAAGATATTCGTAGCCCATGCCAACCGGTGATGACAGCCCGGCACGGCTGCGGAACTTGCCAGTGGCCTTGTCGATCGCGGTTGCGCTGAACGGAACCCATAGCCGATGCACATCCTGATCGATGTATGAGCCATCGGTGGAGGCGAAATATTTTTGCTCGTTGACCACGAACATCATTGAATTGACGAAGTTGGCGCCAGCCGCCATGGCTGCCGCGTTTACCGACAGCAGCAGATCAACCTTTTCCTTGATCGGCACTTCCATCGCGTTTTTCTTGATTGGTGTGGCCCAGGACACCTCACCGACACCGGGTGTCGGCGCCAGTTGCACCGGCGCCGTCTGCGTGATCGAGTTGGCCTTGGCCACCGCGACCGCCTGCTGCGCCGCCTTGCGCACACCACTCGGGCTGAGGTCATCGGTGGCGGCAAAGCCCCAGGTGCCATTGGCGATCACGCGCACACCGGTTCCGATGGACTCGGTATTGACCACGTTTTGTACCTTGTCCTCGCGGGTGATCACGAACTGCCGCAGGTAGCGGCCAATGCGCACATCGCAATAGCTGGCGCCCGCAGCAGTCGCAGCTTCCAGCGCACCATCAGCCAGCACTTTCTTTACTGCTGGATCGAGTGTGCTGAGGAGTTGTTCGGCAGCGATCAACCGGCCGGAAATTGGGATCATCAGGCTGGCCGTGCCGAGGCCAGTGACGGTCAGAAAACTACGTCGATCCATGGTTTTGCTCCCGTTGTAGGCCCATTGGGCCAGTGAAAAACAATGGTTTGCAATGCGCAAGCAGTGTCGCGGCGCAGCATTGACGGACAATCCGCAGCCCTGCGCGATGCCTGTATCTCAGACACGCACTGCCCGCAACCGATCAATGTGACAACATGAAAGACTTGCGAAACCAATACATTGATTGGCTCGCCAAGTCTGCCATGACACATTGCATAGGCCTTCCATGGTGCAATGTCCATCGTCACGCGTCATGTGACGAATGGCATGGTTCAGGCGCAAATATGCATTGATGTGTGTGCAAATCGCTCAAGTTACATTTTTGCCGGCCGTTAAAGCTGAAGTGGGATGTCTCGTTTTTGCGATTTGCCCTGCAAATGCGTATGAGCGGTCATCCATTTTTTCCACAATGCAGCCTGTGGCAGCCGGTATCAACGAGCAGCAAGTCCGCGTCAAGCCCCTGTTGCTGGGCAGGATTGCCTGACGTGTGCTGGTAGTGATGCTTCGGGGAGGGTGAACATGTTCGAATCAGCAGACAAAACACCAGGCGAGCGGGTGCGAGAGCGCGCCTTGAAGCAACGTTCAAGCACTGCAACGTGGCGCGCAATCATCCTCAACGCAGCCAAAAAAATAGCTGCAACATTTGGCGCTGCGTCGACAAAGTTTGTTTCAGTGCTTCAGCGCAGCAAGGCTGGTGTGCTTGCCATTGCGCATTGGCAAGTTGGTGCTCGCCTGGGCTTGGGGTTTGCGCTGGTGTTGTTGTGGTCGATGGTGATCTTGTTCCTTGCGTTGAGCCGTATGGCTGGCATGGATGCAACGGTCAGTCAGGTCGTGGGCATTGAATGGCAGCGGATGCTGCGGGTCAGCGAAATTGAATCGCGCGCACAGTCGGTGAGCGCCAACGATTTGCAGCGTTTGATCAACACCGATCCGCAGAATATTGCCGAGTTGGATGCGGCGATTGCGGCGCAACAACGACAAATCGACGTGGTTATCGCCGAGCTGGAAGACCTTTATTTTCGCACCCGCGGCAAGGCAATTCTGGGCAAGATCAAAAAATCACGCGAAGATTTCATCGCGTCGGTGAGCCAGACCGGAGACTTGCTGCGAGCTGGTCGCATTGAAGACGCCATTGTGTTGATGAACAGAGAAACGGCACCCGCCAACAAGCGGCTGCTCAACGGTATTGGTGAGTTGATTGACTATCAACGTGCGGAGGTTGAAACGCGTGGCAAGCAGGTTTCTGCCGATTACAACCGAACCCGCTGGATGCTGATGCTGGCTGGCCTTGCTGCACTGATTTCAGGGTCGTTATGTTCGTTTTACATCACTCGCGGGGTAACGCGGCCTTTGGGCATGGCAGTGGCATTGGCGCGGCGAGTTGCTGATGGCGATTTGAGCGGCACGATAGACGTGCGTGGCAACGATGAAACAGGGCAATTGCTGCATGCTTTGGCAGCAATGAACTTGGCGCTGACCGAGTTGGTGAACCGTGTCCGCGATAGCGCCAGCGCAATCGTCGAGGCTTCAGGCGAGGTGGCTGAAGGTGGCGAACAGTTGTCACAGCGTGCGCACACACAGGCTGAACGCCTGCATCAGCTTGCCGATCTCATCCAACGTCTGACCGTTGTGGTCGGTGAAAACGCGAACAATGCCAGCAATGCCGATCGATTGGCGGAGCAAGCTGCAGAATTGGCATTCCGTGGTGGCGAGGAAGTGCTGGCGGTGGCGCAGACGATGGTCGATATCGAAAAAGCCTCTGCCCAGGTGGCAGATATCATTCAGGTTATCGATGAGATCGCGTTCCAGACCAATTTGCTGTCGCTCAATGCCGCTATCGAAGCGGCGCAGGCGGGTGAGCAAGGGCGCGGTTTTGCCGTGGTGGCCACTGAAGTGCGCATGTTGTCGCAGCGCACCAAGGCAGCATCGCGCGAGGTGCGTGTGTTGATTGAAAATTCGCGCCAACACGTTGGCGCCGGGCGCAAGCGGGTCGATCAGGCCGGTGCAACCACGCAGGAGGTTATTGCGACGATCCGCGAAGTTGCGATGGTAGTCAGCGATATCACCGAAGGTTCGTTGTCGCAGGCACGCGATATCGAGCTCATCAGTAATGGCTTTTCGAGCATGAACGAAAACACCGAGCGCAATGCCGCGCTTGCGGCGGCATCAGCGTCAGCGGCACAGGAGATGCGCCAGCAGGCGGGCAGCCTGGATCGGGCAGTGTCGGTATTTCGCGTTGCTTGAGCTTGCGGTTTGCCATTGGGTTTGCAGTCGAATGCACTCGCCGCAAGCCCGGCACGCTCTGGTTCGTCATTCCAGCTTGCGCTGGAATGACAATGAAGGTGAGGGTGGCCGAGGTGAACGATGCCATGTCAACGCGGCAGGCTGGCTTCAGTGCCGATCTGCGGGTCGGTGGTCGTGAGCCGCGCCAATTTCGCTTCGCGATAGGCGATATAGGCGTTCGATGCAAAGATGATCAGCGCGCCGACTGCGGTCCACCAACTGATCACTTCGCCGAACAAGAGGTAGCCGCCGACGACCACGACCGGCAACTGCACGAAGCTGATCGGCGTCAACAGCGATGCGTCGCCCATGCGCAGCGCGCGCGTCCAGAAAAAATGGCCGCTGGTGCCGAACAGCCCCGCCAGCACGATCCACAGCCAGGTGATGCCATGCGGCATCTGCCAGTAGAACAATGCCGGAACCAACGACAGCGGTACCCAGATGGCGGTGGTATAGATCACGATCGCATCCGGGTTCTCGGTGCGCGACAGGAACTTGATGCTGATCGCCACCGATGCACTCATGGCGGCGGCAAGCAGCGCCACCAAACTCCCGCCGGTGAAGGTTTCCGCGCCCGGACGAACGATGAGCATCACCCCAATGAAACCGATGAACACTGCGGTCCAGCGTCGTGCGCGTACCACTTCACCCAACACCAACACAGCTCCAATGGTGACAAACAGCGGCGTGGAATAGGACAGCGAAATGGCCTGTGCCAATGGCAGGTTGACGATTGCCCAGAACCCGGCCAGCATCGATACAATGCCGATCGAGCAGCGCAGGAAATACAGCGGCAGC
This sequence comes from Lysobacteraceae bacterium, assembly GCA_030681035.1. Lineage (GTDB taxonomy): Bacteria > Pseudomonadota > Gammaproteobacteria > Xanthomonadales > Xanthomonadaceae. Next base: position 29,339 of record JAUXUI010000075.1, read on the forward strand.
TTGTCGGTGCGCAGCAGGCCAGGGCCATGGCGCAGCAACAGGGGCAGGGCGAACAGCAGGCCAAAGAAGTTGCGAAAGAAGGCGATCTGAAACGGATGCAATTGATGCGAGGCGAGGCGGATGATAATGGCCATCGCACCAAAAAGTACCGCGCTGACCACCATCATCGATACTGCTTGAAGCAGTTCGTCGCCACGATCGGCAGGAATGCCAGGGCTCATGCCGTCACAGGCTGCCAGGTGGCGCCGACAATGCGTGGTTCGGGCTCCAGCGCAACACCGAACTGTTCAAACACGCGCAACGCTACCTGCTGGGCCAGTTCCAACACATGGCGTCCGCTGGCGCGGCCATGGTTGACCAGCACCAGTGCGTGTTGCACGGAAACGGCGGCATCACCGCAACGATAGCCCTTCAATCCGCATTGCTCGATCAGCCAGGCAGCCGACACTTTGCGCAGGGTATCGTCACTGGCGCCGAACACCGGCAGCCCCGGCCAGTGATCGGCCAAAGCCTCAGCATCGTTCAGGGCCAGCATTGGGTTCTTGAAAAAGCTGCCAGCATTGCCGAGTACCACAGGGTTGGGCAACTTGCGGCTGCGCAATCGAGCAATGGCTTCGGCTACCTGTGCTGCACGCGGTACATCGGCACCCATTGCGGCCAGTTCTTCGGGTACACCGGCGTAGTCGATCATCAACTCGCGCTGGCGTGGCAAGCGAAACTCGACCGCTGTGATGATCCAGCGATCTGGCTCGCGCTTGAACAGGCTGTCTCGATAGCCGAAAGCACAATCGGCGCGGTTCAAGCGACAAGCGCGCAGTGTTTGGCGATCAAATGCCTCGACTACTTCGATGAACTCACCAACCTCCACGCCATAGGCACCGATATTCTGGATCGGCGCCGCGCCGACCGTACCCGGGATCAACACCAGGTTTTCCAGGCCGAGCAGACGATGGCCGAGTGTCCAATGCACCAGATCGTTCCAAAGTACCCCGGCTTCGGCGCGCACGATGGCGTGATGATCGTGATCGACCAGAATGCGGATGTCGTGCATCGCCAGACTGAGGATCACGCCCGGCACTTCATCAACGAACACGATGTTGCTGCCAGCGCCCAGCAACAGCAGTGGCCCGTGTTGCACGGCTGGGTAGGCCAGCAGTTCGTGCAGTGCATCGGCGTGGTAGACGTCAGCCAGCAAGGAAGCACGTGCAGCAACACGAAATGTGTTGCGTCCTTCCAGAGATGCGTTTTCGAGCAGCCGGTAGCTGCTCATCGTGACGGACCCTCGCGGCGGCGGCGAATTGCGTCCACGGTTTCACGGATCAGCGTTGGGCCTGAATATACCAATCCAGAATAGAGTTGGATCAGTGCAGCACCTGCGGCCACTTTGCCGGCGGCATCGGCGGCACTCATCACGCCGCCAACACCAATCAGGGTGATGTGTTCGTCCAGGCGCGCGCGCAGGCGGCGCAGCACACGTGTTGATCGGCCATACAGCGGTTGCCCGGACATCCCACCCGATTCGTGTGCCCGTGGATCGCTCAACACCATGGCGCGATCAACAGTGGTGTTGGTTGCGATCACGCCATCGACATGCGCTTCATTCAACACCAGGGCAATGCTGTCGATTTGCGCCTCGTCAAGATCAGGCGCAATTTTGATCAACATCGGTACGCGCTTGCCATGCATCACGCCAAGGCGCTCTTGTTGTTCACGCAGAGCGCCGAGCAACTGGCGTAATGCGTCCTCGTTTTGCAACTCACGCAAGCCCTGTGTATTGGGCGAGGAAATATTCACTACCAGATAGTCGGCCAGGCCGTAGACGCGCTGCATGCACAGCAGGTAATCATCGGCGGCGTTTTCGTTTGGGGTGTCCTTGTTCTTGCCGATGTTGATGCCGAGGATGCCGCGTCGCTTGCTGCGCTCGACATTGCGCACCAGTGCATCAACGCCCGCATTGTTGAAGCCCATGCGGTTGATCAATGCGCCGTGTCGGCGCATGCGGAACAGACGCGGCTTCGGATTGCCAGCTTGCGGGCGCGGTGTAACGGTGCCGATCTCGATGAAACCAAAGCCAAGCGCAAACAAAGCGTCGATGTGCTCGCCATTTTTGTCCAGGCCGGCGGCAAGGCCGACCGGATTGGGAAACGCCAACCCGAATGCACGGGTGACCAGCGGTTTGGGTTGCGGCCACAGCAGGCGGCACATGCCGGTGTGGTAGGCCAGATCCAGCAGGCGCAGTGTTTGTTGGTGAGCACGCTCAGGATCAAGGCCGAACAATGCTGGCCGAAGCAGCGAATACACGGCTTCAGTGCGCCAGCGACAGCAAGAACGCCATGCCGCCAAAGAACAGGAAGATCGCCACAATTGCCAACATGCTGATGGCGATATTCAACCAACCCAGAATCAGGCCGGCCAGTGCCATGCCACTACCCTCGAATTGATCTGGGGAACGGTTGATTTCGGCGCGTGCCAAGTGGCCGGTGATGACTGCCACGATAGCGCCGATCATGGGCAAGCCAAGCCACGATATCAATCCGAATATAAGGCTGACGATCGCCAGGGTGTGGGTACGCATTGTGACGGTCCTTGTGCGCGGGTGCAGGCTTACAGATCGAACTTGATTCCCTGCGCCAACGGCAGGGCTTCAGAGTAATTGATGGTGTTGGTTTGCCGGCGCATATACACCTTCCACGCATCCGAGCCCGATTCCCGGCCACCGCCGGTTTCCTTTTCGCCGCCAAACGCGCCACCAATCTCGGCGCCGGAGGTGCCGATATTGACGTTGGCGATACCGCAATCGGAGCCGGACGCCGAGAGGAAGCGCTCGGCCGAGCGCAGGTTCAGGGTGAAGATTGCCGAGCTCAAACCTTGCGGCACCGCGTTTTGCAGGTCGATGGCTTCGTCCAGAGTGTCGAACGGGATGAGGTAAAGGATCGGCGCAAAGGTTTCGGTCTGGATCACAGTGTGGCTGTTGTCGACACCACTGATCAGGGTTGGCAGCACGTAATGCCCGGGGCGATCGACCAAGGTGCCATTGCCGGCCAGCACGGTACCGCCCGCTTCCTTGGCGGCGGCGATGGCTGCCTTGTAGCGTTGCACCGAATCCTCGTCGATCAGTGGCCCCATCAAGGTACCTTCGAGCAGTGGATCGCCAATACGGCCGGCGAGTTGCTTGTAGGCGGCAGCCAGCGTCTGGCTGACCTCATCAAACAGCGAGCGATGCACAATCAGACGGCGGGTGCTGGTGCAACGCTGGCCAGCGGTACCTACCGCACCGAACACGATTGCCGGGATCGCCAGTTTGAGATCGGCACTTTCATCAAGGATCACGGCATTGTTGCCACCCAGTTCCAGCAGCGAGCGGCCAAAACGCTGCGCCACGCGATGCCCCACATGAGCGCCGACGGCGCACGAGCCGGTAAAGCTGATCAGTGGAATGCGGCGATCATCGACAAAGGCTTGCGCCAGATCGGTGCCAGCATCGTTGAACAGAAAGAACAGATCGGGGAAGCCGGCCTCACGCAACGCGGCATTGCAGATTTTCATCGAGGCAATCGCGCACAACGGTGTTTTCGGCGACGGTTTCCAGATCGTGATGTCACCGCAAACGGCAGCCAGAAATGCATTCCAACTCCATACCGCAACCGGGAAATTGAAGGCGCTGATGACGCCGATGACGCCCAGCGGATGCCACTGTTCGTACATTCGGTGGCCGGCGCGCTCGGAGTGCATGGTCAGGCCGTAAAGCTGGCGCGACAGGCCCACGGCGAAATCAGCGATGTCGATCATCTCCTGTACTTCGCCATCACCCTCGGATTTGATCTTGCCCATTTCCAGCGCGACCAGTGAGCCCAGCGCATCCTTGTTGTCGCGCAGCGCCTGCGCGCACAGGCGAATCGCTTCGCCACGGCGCGGTGCCGGCGTGATCCGCCATGCCTTGGCGGATGCCTGTGCGCGCGCCATGATCTGCGCGTAGTCGGTGACGCTGGATGCATTGACGCTGGCAAGCAGTTCACCACTGGCGGGGCTGAAAGTCTCGATGACACCGGCATCAGTCGTGGCGGACCATTCGTTATTGCCAAGATAGGTGCCCGATTCGATGGCATTGAGGCCGAGTGCGGTGAGGACAGGATGGGTCATGGGATCTCCAGAATGCGACGCTGAGCAATACCAGCTCAGAGCGGTGTTGAAATTGGCAATATGAGTTTTGATGTTGATGAACTAATCGCACGAGCCTGCCGGAAGCGGTATCGCGGCCAGTCCGAAACACCGGCAGTGTGGGGTGGTTTGGTGGCCCCGGCGGGGTTCGAACCCACAACCTCACCCTTAGGAGGGGTGCGCGCTATCCAGTTGTGCCACGGGGCCAAAAGAGGATTATCGCAATAAAAGGGGCTTGCGTGAAACGCCGGCGAATGGATGCCAAGGCAATGTCTGATTTCATGGCCCGCACTACTTGCGGCCTGGCAGCCTGTCGGGCTTGACCGATCGTAGCGAGGGAAAGCCGGTTTGAGGCGGATTTTTCGCTCTTTTGAGGCGAATGGCAGGGCCCTTTAACGAGAAAGAGCGGGAAATCTGACCAATCTCGGCTTTTCCGCACGACTGCATGGATGCAGGAGGTAGAGCAACGCAGGAGCAGTTGCCGAGTAGATCAGTGTCAAGCCCGACAGGCTGCTAGACTGGTTCAGGGGAAATCGCTGAAGTCTGGTGCAATCCGATAGGCCTGGCATAGTTCATCCAGCCCCTTCGGCATGCCGATGACGTTCGGGCGTTTGCCGTCAAACGTGGTGCGAACGACCAATTGCGAGATCAAGGCAACGCCAACGGTATCCACTTCGCTGGCGTTTTCGAGCGAAATGCGGGTGACTTTGCTCAGATCGAGCCGTTCGGCATGCAGATCGGCGACAGTGGCGCCAGTTATTGCGCCGCCCAACGACAAGGTGTTTCCCTCAAGAGCGATGCTGGCGGTCATTGGGTCTTTGTTTCAGTGTCGACTTCGATTCGCCCTTCACGCAGATCTTCGGTGACCTGGTCCAGACCCTTTTCACGGATCAGCGGGTCGAACTGGCTGCGGAAGGTTTGCACATAGGAAATGCCTTCGACGATCAGATCAAACGCGCGCCATTCATTGTTGACATCGCGAAACAGGTAATCCACGGCGACCGGTGCGCCCGAGGATCGGATCACTGAGGTCTTTGCCCTGATGATCTTGCCGCCGCGTAGTGCGGTTTCACCGAGCACCTTGACTTTGGTGTTGCCATCGATCTCAAGCAATGCCCTGGCGTAGCGGCGATTGAGGTTGTCCGACAATGCCTTGCCGAATGCGTCGATCTGCTCTGCGCTGGCGGTACGCGAATGCAAGCCAAGCACCAGTCGCGCGGTGTAGCCCTGATCCAGGACTTTGTTCATCTCAGTACGAACGAAACGCTGCAATTCGGTATCGTCAGCCTTGAACTCGTCGCGCCGTGTCTTGATTTCGGACAGGATTCGATCGGAAGTCGCTTCAATCAAATCCGAGGCTGTACCCTGTGGCGCAGCAAACAACTGCGGCGCAAGCAGCGTCAGCAGTGCGGCGAATGCGGTGGTTATCAGTTTCACGGGCTTGTCTCCTTGGAGGCATCATCCGAATCGGATTTCTTGTCGTCGGTACTGCCAAAGATGAACTTGGAAATAAGTTCTTCAAGCACTACGGCCGATTGTGTCAGCAGCATTTCATCGCCGTCGGACAGTGGTTCGGGGTCGCCGCCGGGTGTGATCCCGATGTAGCGATCACCCAGCAGGCCGGCAGTGAACACGCCAGCGGAGCTATCGTTTGGTATCTCGCCGGCACTGCGGCGCAACGCCAGTGTTACCACCGCTTCGAAAGTTTGCGGATCAAGTTGGATATCGGCAATTTCGCCGACCCGCACGCCGCCGATCTTTACCGGCGCGCGTACCCGCAACTCGCTGATGTTGCTGAAGCGCGCAGTCACCTTGTATCCGGCGTCGTCGATGACGGGCAGGCGACCGTTGGTGGATGAGATTGCCAGTACCATCAGCGTGATGAAAGCGAGCAGCAGAAATACGCCGACGGCGAGATCGACTCGAGGTTTTGATGTGCTCATGGCATGCCCATTACTTGAATAGTGTTGCGGAGAGAATGAAGTTGAATACCAGCATCAACAGCGAACCATTGACCACGGCGCGGGTTGTGGCGATGGAAGTGCCTTCGATGGTTGGCTCGGCGTGGAAGCCGGTGTAGGTAGCCATCAATGCGCCGATCAATCCGAACACGCCACATTTGACGAAGGCAATGGTGAAGTCGTCCATGAAATCGACGCTGGATTTGAGTGCCGACCAGAAGTAGCCCGGATCAAGGCCCAGCACATAGACCGCTTCCAGATAACCGGCGACGATGGCAAAACTGCAAAAAAACCCGCACAGCAGTGGCATGCCGATAATCGCTGCCCAGAATCGTGGCACGACGGTTTTTGCGACCGGATCGATGGCCATCAACGACAGCGACGCGATTTGGTCGGTGGCGCGCATCAGGCCCAGTTCGGCCGACATCGATGAGCCGGCACGGCCGATGAACAGCAACGCGGTTAGCACGGGGCCGAGTTCACGATACAGAGACAGGCCGAGCAGGGTGCCGACCGAGTTGGTAGCGCCGTAGGTGGACAGGGTGCGATAGCCCTGCAAGGTCATCACCATGCCGACGAATGCGCCGCCCACGGCGATGATCGGCAGTGAGCGCACCACGACAGAATAAAGCTGCGCGGTCAGATCATGGAGAAAGTCGCGCCGTGGCCGGCTGGCACACAAGATGGTGAACAGGAATGTGCCGGTGTTGCCAATTGAGGCGATGGCTTCTTTCATGTCAGGCCCCTGCCAATACGGCTTGCCGCTTGGCATCGAAGGGTATCGGGCCGTCGGGTTCGCCACGCAGGAACTGCTGCAGCAGCGGATCGCTGGATGCCTTCAACTGCTCCGGCGTACCCTGAAAAGCGATGCCGCGATTGGCGACCACCAGCACATGATCGGCGATCGACAACGATTCGTGGATGTGGTGGGTAATCACGATACTGGTGATACCCAGCGTTTTGTTGAGGCGGCCTATCAATGAAACGATGACACCAACAGCAATCGGATCGAGACCGGTCAATGGCTCGTCATAAAGCATCACCGGCGGGTCCAGTGCCAGCGCCCGTGCCAGCGCCACGCGCCGGGCCATGCCGCCGGACAACTCGCGCGGATACAGGTCAATCGCCGAGCGCAGGCCAACCGCATTGAGTTTGAGTTCCACCACCCGCCGGATGATTACATCCTTGAGCTTGGTGTGTACGCGCAGCGGTAGCGCGATGTTTTCGCCCACCGTGAGGTCAGAGAGCAGCCCGTTGCCTTGCAACAGCACACCAATGCAACGTCGCATGCCCATCAACCCACGATTGCTGCGCGGCATGGGCTTTTGCAGGATTTCGATGGTTCCCCGCGTTGGCTGCAATTCGCCGGTCAAGGCATGCAACAGGGTCGATTTACCGGCACCGCTGGGCCCGAGAATGGCGGTAACCGAGCCCTTGGGCAGCGCGAAGCTGATGTCATCAAGAATGACGTTGCCGCCGCGTTCGATGCGCACGCCATCGAACGAACAGTCGTTGATTACGGCTGGCGCGTCGCCATGGCCCGAGTCCGCTGACCGCATGGATTATTCGTCCTCGCCCTGGCTGCCATCCTCTTGCAGATAGTCAGGCAACTCGTCGCGTGCGGTGCGGTCGTGGATTTGGAAGTCGCGGTTTTGCATATAGGCATCGCGAATCAGGGTGTAATCGTCGCCATCACCACCACGCACCAGTTTTTCACCTGCCAGCGCGCCGGCGCGCAAGTCGATCAGGTACAGGCCGAATACGTAATAGCGCTCGGGCCTTTCGACATAGTTGAATGGCGATACTTGAAAATCACCGGCAAAGCCGAAAGTATCGCGCAGCGTGCTTGGCCCCAGAAACGGCAGTTCGAAGTAACGCGAATTACCCCAGCCCCAAACGGCAAAGGTTTGCCCCAAGTCCTCGCGGCGCAACGGGATTCCGGCATCGGTGGCGGGGTCAAACAGGCCGCCGATGCCCAGCGTGGCATTGATTGCAAAGCGGCCAAGTGCGGCACCGGCCGCGCCGGGGCGGCCCTGCAACAGCAGATGCACGGCGCTCAACGGCTGAAAAAGATTGGTGAAGAAGTTGCTGATTCCGGTGCGGATCGGTTGCGGCGTGATCTTCTTGTAGCCTTTGGCGATGGGCTTGGCGAAGTTATCGTCCACGGCCCGGTTGAACTTGTGCATGCCCCGGTTGTAGTTTTCCCACGGATCCTTGACCGCAACTTCGCGTGTCGGCGCTTCATAACCGTCCGGGACGTTTGTGGCTACTGGCAATTGTGCCCAAACGACCGGTGAAAACAGTAGAAGCAAGAAAACGCTGCGAAGAAATGTCATGAGGGTGCCAGTTGGGGTGTGAGTGGTCAGGTGCTCTGCCGCTTGCCCTGGTTGCCAAGTCGGATCGGTCGCAAGTCATTGACCGCAGCCGAGGCGACAGGTTCCGTTCACCCTGAGTGCTTCAACACGCACCTCGCGCCAAGCCAGGCGGCGTGCCATTCCGGCAACGGTAACAGCCTGAATAATGACGTGCTTTGAAGGCGTAAGCCATAGTGCAGTGCCTCTGGTACCGGCGGTGGGACTCGAACCCACACTGTGTCACCACAAACGGATTTTGAGTCCGTCGCGTCTACCAATTCCGCCACGCCGGCAGCGAGGCGACATTATAACGATGTACGCGAAGCTGTACAGAGCAACTTGGGATTCGGTCGCTGCGCGCCCCCGCTCGCTTTGCTCGCTACGCCTTCGCTTCACCGCTACGCGGTTCGCTCGGTCGGGTAAAGCAAATGATCCGCAAAGGACGCGAAAGACGCAAATAACCGCGTTGGGTGGGCGGCTGTCGGGTTTCGCCACGCTCTATCCGTCCTCCTGCTGGCTCGGCTTCGTGCTTGCCTTTGCGCTCTTTGCGCTCTTGGCGTCCTTTGCGGACCCCTGCTTCTTTCATACCCGGCGACGGGCGCTAATGGGTGGGTGATGGTGTCAATGCGCGCGGTCAAAGCCCAGTTCACGGGTGTCGCGTCGATACAAGTCGCCATGCAGCGGCTGAAATACCGAGCAACTGCGCATCTCGCCCTTGTATACATGTAAAGACACCGCTGGTGCATCGCTGCTGGGATTGCGGATGGCATGGTATTCGTAGGGGGGTATCAGGCTACCGGCAGAGCCGAAACCGGCATTGATGGTGCCTGCGGCGCGGAACGCGCAGCCTTCCGGCTTTTCACCCAAAAACTCGTACTGGGTGATTTCCAGTTGGCCGTGCCATACCCCTTCCACGCACCACATGCCGGCATGATCGTGGATCGGCGTGCCTTGGCCTGGCCCCCAGGTCATCGCGATCACACTGTAGCCATGTTCTTCGCTGTGATAGATTTCGCGGCGGGCATAGTGGCCCGCCACCGGATCGAGCACGCAGGCAGGCAGGCGCACCTCTGGGTCGCGGATCAGGCTGCACATGGCTTCGCGCAGCGCATTGGCGATGGTGGAATCCTCGCGTGCGTTGACCGCGGCATCGATGCGTTCGATCAGGGTGCGGCAACCGGGGAATTCCATCATCAGCATCGGCGGTACCTTGGGTTCTTGCGGGAAGTTCGGGAAGTTCGGGAAGGCTGCCGGATTGTAACGCGCGCTCAGAGGTCAGCCAAAAAATCAGCGACAACCGGCCCAAAACGCGCGATGTCGACCAAAAACGCATCATGGCCCTGGGGTGAGGGTAGCGCCACGAATTCGGCATTGCTGCCCCCAGAGACCAGTCCTTCGGCAATTTGTTCCTGTTGTTCCAGCGGAAACAGGATGTCGGTTTCCGCACCGATCACCAGTGCGCGCCGGATGTGCAGTGCGGACAGCGCGCGCAACACATTGCCAGCGGCGTATTCGCCGAGGTCGAACCAGTCCATCGAACGGCTGAGGTACAGATAGCAATTGGGGTCGAACTTGCGTACAAAACGCCGGGCGTGGCCTTCCAGATAACTCTCGACCTGAAACTCCATGCCAAACGGATCGTCCTCGCGCGCTTCGCTGTCCAGACGCACGCGACCGAAGCGGCCATGCCATTCCATTGCCGAACGATAGGTGATGACGCCCAGTTTGCGCGCCATGCGCATGCCATTTTCCGGGTAGTTTGCTTCACCGTAGTTGCCTTCATTCCAGTTCGGATCGAGGCGGATGGCTTCGCGCTGCAGGGAACGGATCGCAATCGAAAACGGCAACGCCTGCGCACTGCCGGAAATGTTGATGTGGTTGCGTGCATGGTTGGGAAAGCGGTGGATGTACGCCAGTGCCGCCATGCCGCCCATCGAGTTGCCGATCAGGCAGGCCAGGTGTTTGATGCCGAGGCCGGTAACCAGCGCGTGCGCCGCACTGGCGCCGTCTTCGATCGATAACTCAGGAAAGGCCAGGCGATACATCTCTTCGCTATCGGGGTTGCGCGATGCTGGCCCGGTCGAACCCTTGCAACTGCCCAGCGCATTGGCACAAATGACAAACCAACGATTGGTGTCGATCGGCTTGCCCGGCCCGAGCATGGCTTGCCACCAGCCATCGCTGGGGTCGTCGGCGTTGGCGGCGGCGTGGGCGCTGGGCGACAGCCCAGTGAGGATCAGGATCGCGTTGTCGGCATGGGCATTGAGCTCACCCCAGGTCTCGTACGCCAGCCGCGCACCGTGCAGTGCGCCGCCGCGTTTCATCGCGAATGGTGTTGGCAGCGCGAAAAAGCGGGTGGCGGGCGGGATGAATTCAGTCATGGTGGGCAACACGGGTCAGTGGCAGCCCCGAAGTGTACGCAAGTTCACGGTACGGGCAAGGCGCGCGACGCAAGAGTGGAGACCTGCCCTGCGGTCGACACGCGTGCGGCACGAACGCGGATCACGGTCGCTCACAGGGTGAGCTCCTACAAAAAAGCCGAGCGCTACCCCTGTAGGAGCAACTGTGTTGCCCACCGGTGCGAACCAGTGCTTCTGTGGGAGCCGGCCTGCCGGCGAACAATGTCGCGAGAAGCTTCGCGCGCAGGCGCGCTCCCACGGAAGCGGTGAACGCCCCTGTAGGAGCCCACTCTGTGGGCGACCGTCAACTGATGGCAAGCGGCGAAATCAGAACCAGCGCATGGTTCGATCGTGTTCAATCGGCCTCAACACGATCCACCCGCTGAAAGCCGCGCGGCAGCAGGTTGCCGCGGCTCGCACGCATGCCCACGTACGCTTGCAGGTCACGCCACGGCAGGATGTGTTTGCGCTGGCCGCAGTACAGGGTCAACTCGCCGCCGTCACGCACGCTGGCCACCGCGATCACCGATTCGTCGCCGCTCTTGAGTTTGGCTGGTGGTATCTGGATCAGCTTGTTGCCTTTGCCACGATCAAGTTCGGGCAATTCGCGGATCGGGAACGCCAGCAAATGGCCGGCGCTGGTGATCGCCACCACCAAGTCGTGCTCGGCATCGTTCACCACGGTTGGCGCCAACACCCCTGCGGCGCCGGGGTTGAGCAGGGTCTTGCCGGCCTTGTTGCGGCTACAGAAGTTATCGAAACGGGTGATGAAGCCATAGCCATGATCGCTTGCCAGCAGGAAGCGGGTGTCGGCTTCGGCCGCGGCGATGCCGACCACGGTGGCGCTATGGGGCAGGGTGAAACGACCGGTCAGCGGCTCGCCATTGCCACGTGCCGACGGTAACGTGTGTGCCGCAGTGGAATAGGCGCGACCGGTGGAATCGAGAAAGGCGGCCTGCATGGTGGTACGCGCGCGCACCGCATGCAGCAGCGCGTCACCATCGCGGTAACTGAGCGCGGCGGCATCGACATCATGGCCCTTGCCGGCACGAATCCAGCCTTTTTGCGACAGCACGATGGTGATTGGTTCGCTCGGTACCAGGTCGGTGTCGGACAATGCCTGCGCACTCTCGCGCTCCACCAGCACGCAACGGCGCTCGTCACCAAACTTTTTCGCGTCGGCCTGCAACTCATCCTTGACCAGTTTCTTGAGTTTGGCCGGTGAAGCGAGAATGGACTGCAGCTTGTCGCGTTCCTTTGCGAGTTCATCTTGCTCACCACGGATACGCATTTCTTCCAGCCGGGCCAACTGCTTGAGCTTGGTCTCCAGGATGTATTCGGCCTGCATATCATCCAGTCCGAAGCGCGCCATCAGCACCGGCTTGGGCTCGTCTTCACTGCGGATGATGCGGATTACTTCATCGAGGTTGAGAAACGCGATTAGCAGACCATCGAGCAGGTGCAGGCGGCGCTCGACCTTGCCCAGACGGTGGTTCAGGCGGCGGCGCACGGTATCGGTGCGAAATCGCAGCCATTCACTGAGCAGCATCTTGAGGTTCTTGACTTGCGGCCGGCCATCGAGGCCGATCACATTCATGTTGACGCGATAGCTCTTTTCCAGATCGGTGGTGGCGAACAAATGCCCCATCAATTGCTCGACATCCACCCGGTTTGAGCGCGGTAGCAGCACCAGCCGTACCGGCGTGGTGTGGTCGGACTCATCGCGCAGGTCTTCCAGCCACGGCAGTTTCTTGGCGCGCATCTGCTGCGCGATCTGTTCCAGTACCTTGCTTGGGCTGACCTGATACGGCAGCGCGGTGATGATGATGTTGGCGTTCTCGCGGGTGTAGGTGGCGCGCGCGCGATAACTGCCATTGCCGGTTTCGTAGATCGCCAGCAGGTCCTTGGCCGGGGTGATGATTTCGGCGGCACTCGGAAAATCCGGGCCACGAATGTGCTCACACAGGTCGCGCACGCTGGCTTCGGGGTCATCCAGCAAGTGCAGGCAGGCGCTGACCACCTCGCGCAGATTGTGCGGCGGCACATCGGTGGACATGCCCACGGCAATGCCCATGGTGCCGTTGAGCAGCAAATGCGGCAACCGCGCCGGCAACCAGCACGGTTCTTCCAGCGTGCCGTCGAAGTTGGGCACCCAATCGGCGGTGCCGTGCGCCAGTTCACCCAACAGCGCCTCGGCGATCGGGGTCAGCTTGGATTCGGTGTAACGCATGGCCGCGAAGCTTTTGGGGTCGTCGGACGAGCCGAAGTTGCCCTGGCCATCGATCAACGGATAGCGGTACGAAAACGGCTGCGCCATCAACACCATCGCTTCGTAGCAGGCGCTGTCACCGTGCGGGTGAAACTTGCCGATCACGTCGCCGACGGTTCGCGCGGATTTTTTCGGCTTGGCACTGGCGTTGAGGCCAAGCTCGCTCATCGCATAGATGATGCGCCGCTGTACCGGCTTGAGGCCGTCGCCGATGAAGGGCAGGGCGCGGTCGAGCACCACGTACATCGAGTAATCGAGATAGGCGCGTTCGGCGTATTCGCGTAGCGGAATCTGCTCAAAACCGTGAAAAGCGGGGCGTGCGGAGTCGGTCATGTGTTGCGCAGTCAATACGTGGGAGACAGGGGCGCAATTCTACCTGTCTCAATACGAATGCGGGTTGCGTTTGTGGGAGCGCGCCTGCGCGCGAAGCTCCTCGCCAGATCGTTCGCGGGCAAGGCCCGCCGCCCCCACAGGGCGCGCTGAATCGCCCCTGTAGGAGCCCTGTGTGGGCGACCAGCGTGCGCTCAATGTGCAAGATTGCGGTCGCTCACAGGGTGAGCTCCCACAAAAAACGGTGATCTGCCCCTGTGGAGCCCACCCCGGATCAAGTCCGGGGTAGGCTCTGCGGATACGCGGATTGGTGTGCCGTCTTTACCAGATCACCACGCGGCTGTCGCCGTCGCGCACCATCGGATCGCTGGCCTTGCATTCGAACGCCTCGGCGAACGCCGGCATGTTCGAGGGCGTACCGTTGGCGCGGAAGTTGGCCGGCGCATGCGGGTCGGTGGTCAGCCGTACCTTCAGCTCTTCGGGCTTGAAGTTGCGCCGCCACACCACCGCCCAGTTCAGGAAGAAGCGTTGGGTCTGGTTGTAGCCGTCGATCTCGCGATTGGCTTCGGGATTGTCGGCGAGCGCCTTTTGCAGGGCGTCGTAGGCAACCGACAGGCCACCGAGGTCGGCGATGTTTTCGCCCAGGGTGAGGCGGCCATTGACGTGAATATCGTCGACCGAGACGTATTGATTGAACTGGTCTACCAGCTTGCCGGTGCGCTCACCAAAGCCCTTGCTGTCGGCGTCGGTCCACCAGTTGCTGAAGTTGCCCTTGGCATCGAACCGGCTGCCCTGGTCGTCATAGCCGTGGGTCATTTCGTGGCCGATCACCGCGCCGATACCGCCGTAATTCAGGGCTTCATCGGCATTGGGATCAAAGAACGGCGGCTGCAGGATCGCGGCCGGGAACACGATTTCGTTGGCCAGCGGGTTGTAATACGCATTCACCGTTTGCGGGCTCATGCCCCATTCGGTTTTGTCCACCGGCTTGCCGATCTTGCCCAGCTCGAACTGGTAGTTGAAACGGCTGGCGGCGAGCAGGTTGGCAACGTAACTGCTGCGATCAGTGTTCAGGCCCGACCAGTCACGCCACTTGTCCGGATAGCCGATCTTGGGCGTGAAGCTGGCCCATTTTTCGATTGCCTTGGTTTTGGTTTCGTCGCTCATCCAAGCCAGATTCTGGATGCGCGCCTTGAGCGCTTCGCTCAGATTGTGTACCAGATGCTGAGCCTGCGCCTTGGCTTCCGGCGAGAAGGTGACATCGACGTAGGCCTGACCAAGGGCTTCGCCCATTTGCCCGTTGATGGTGTTGAGCACCCGCTTCCAGCGCGGCTGCATCTCCTGCTGACCGCGCAGGGTTTTGTTGTAGAAATTGAAGCGCTCCTGGGCAAAGGCGTCAGCCAGGAATGGCGCTGCCGAATCAACGGTATGGAAGCGCAGATAGCTCTTCCAGGTATCGGTCGCGGTGTCGCTCATCATCGCGCTGACTTCAGCGTGGAACTCGGGCTGCGCCAGCGAGAACAGCTCCGGTTGTGCGACGCCCTGTGATTCAAAAAAACGCGACCACGGGAAGTTGGGGGTCAGCTTGTCGGCATCGGCCACGCTGACCGGGTTGTAGAACTTGGACACATCGCGCGACATTTCTTCGCTCGACAACGACACCTTGGCCAGGCGGGTTTCGAACGCCATGATGTTGGCGGCTTGTTGCTGCGCTGCTTCCGGGCCGGCACCGGCGAGGGTCAGCAGCTTGGCGATGTACAGCACATAACCCTCACGCGCCTTCACGTAGTCGGCGCGGTCTTCCAGATAATAGCCACGGTCAGGCAGGCCGAGGCCGCCCTGGGTGGCATAGGCCATGTTCATGTCGGAGTTCTTGAAATCGGCCTGCGGGCCGAAGCCGAACAACATGCCATTGCCATCGGCATAGCTCTTGCGCAGGTAATCGGCGAGGCTGGCGCTGTCGGTGATGGCCTCGACCTCGGCCAGCAGCGGCTGGATCGGGGTGATGCCAGCGGCGTTGATTGCCGCTTCGTCCATGCCGGTGGCCCACAGGTCACCAATCTTGGCTTCGATCGAACCGGCTTCGGGCATATTGGCGGCAGCGTGTTCAACAATGGCGCGCTGCACTTCCAGCGAGCGCTCGGCCAACAACTCAAAGCTGCCCCACGAGGTGCGGTCGGACGGCACCGGGTTGGCTGCCAGCCAGGTGTTGTTGGCGAAGCCGTTGAGATCGGTGCAGGCCGGGGTATTCGGGTCGAGGTCGGCGACCCGGAACTGGCTAAGCGGCGTTTTCAGATCGAGCACCAACGGTTGCTTGGCCGGTGCCTCAGGGGTTGCGGCCGGTTCCGGCGCCTTGGAGCAGGCGGCCAGTGCCAACATGACGGAAACGGCGAGGATCGAACGAATCGGCGAGCGGTTATTCACGAAGGACTCCCTGGATGGCGTTATGCCGGCCACATTCGGCCGCGCGGTGATAACCCGCAATTCTGCGCGGAGTTGAAGCATTTGTCATGTGTGGGAGGTCATGGCGTGTTCGTGCAGTCGGTGTCCGTGTCGCCCACAGGGTGGGCTCCCACAGATGCGCATAACCGTCTTCACCCTGCGGGCAGATTTTTTTTTAGCCCATCCTGTGGGTGATGCTTTCTTGTGGGAGCCCACCCTGTGGACGACTCGACTACCCGTGAACCATCCATCACCCTCACTCTGCCCAAGTGCTTCCGGCTGAGCTACCATGAAGAGCCGTTGCCGCTGTGTACGAATGTTTTTTCTTTTCGCGCTTGGCGAATCTCCTCAGCCTGAGACATACAGACCATGATCAAGCCCAACCATCTACTGACATTGGCGATTGCTGCTGGCCTGGCGTTGTCGCCGTGGCAATCACTGCCGGCGAAATCACCGCGCGCTGCCGTAGCGCTGGCCGATGCCGAGGGCCGCAGCACCTGGATCGTGGTGTTCGCGGAGCCGGCGATTGCCAGTTTCCGTGGTGGCAAGCCGAGCACAGACGCCAGCGCCAGCCTCGCCGCGACCACCCCGGCGGTGACCGGCGCCAGCAAGTTCGACATCAATGCGCCGGCCTCGCGCGCCTACGCCGCCTATCTTGCCGACATGCGCAGCGAGCGCCTGACCCGCGCCGAGGTCGAGTTCGGCCGGCCGCTGACCCCGGGTTTTGTCTATGACGCGGTGCTCAATGGTGTATCGCTGGAATTGACGCCCGATGAAGCCGCGCGCATGGCAAAAATGCCAGGCGTGAGCAAGGTGTTGCCAAACTGGGTGTCCAAGCCGCTCACTGATGCCGGCCCGCGCTGGATCAAGGCCGATCAGGTTTGGAGTGGCGCGGCGGGCGTGCAGTCGCGTGGTGAGGGTGTGATCGTGGGTGTCATCGATACCGGCGTCAATGCCGGGCATCCGATGTTCGCTGCCACCAGTGACGGGGTGCCGATCAGCAACCCGCGTGGTAGCGGAAACTTTCTCGGCACCCTTTGTGCCGGTGGGTCGCCGTGCAACAACAAGCTGATCGGTGTCTATGATTTCACTACCGGCAGTGGCGACAACGAGCTCAATAACGGCCTTGATGTGGATGGCCATGGCAGCCATACCGCCTCGACCGCAGTCGGCAACCCGATGGAGGGCACTATCGACGGCCCGAGCGGCCCAGTGTCGGTTACCTTTACCGGTGTGGCGCCGCGCGCCAATGTGATCACCTACAAAGCGTGCGAGATGGAGTCCGATTGCCGAGGTAACTGGACACTCGCGGCGATCAATCGCGCGGTGATTGATAGCGTGGACGTGATTAATTATTCGATCGGTGGTGGTGCCGACGACCCTTGGGGTAATGGCGATGCCATCGCTTTTCGGGGTGCCTACGACGCAGGCATTGTCGTTATCGTTTCTGCGGGCAATGATGGCCCCAATCCGGGAACCGTCGGATCGCCAGCAAATGCTCCGTGGGTGCTGACGGCCGCTGCGGCCACGCACACGCGCGCCATCATCAACGATTTGGAGCTGTCTGGTGGTGTTGGCCCGCTGCCGGGCGGCGGCGTGCTGCGTGGTGCAGGTAACACCGGCACAGCAAGCAGTACCGGAATTTTCGACCTGCTGCGGCCGAGCGACTTTCCCTTGTGCGGGCAGGGCAGCAATGCCGAGGGTGCAGTGCCTAGCGGTGCCAGCAAGCCGCTATCGTGGACATCGACGCGTTTTACGGCGACCCAGATGGTGCTGTGTGAGCGTGGTTTTTACGCGCGTGTGGCCAAAAGCAACAATGTTCTCCTTGCCGGCGGTGGCGCGATGGTGCTGCTCAACCAGCCGGAAAACGGGGCTAGCGTCAATTCCGATCCTCATTCGCGGCCCACTGTGCATCTGTCGTCGGTGGATGCCGACGCGCTTCGTGCCTGGGTCGCGCTTGGTGGCAATCCGAAGGGGCGCTTGACCGGAAGCAAGCTGGCGGACGATCCCTCGCGCGCCGATATTCTGGCCGACTTCTCCAGCCGTGGCCCGAATCCCGGTGACACGGTGGACATCGAGGCGGTGCTGAAGCCTGGCCTGACCGCGCCGGGTGTGAGTATTCTAGCTGCGGCAGCAACGGGTACTGGCGTAGCCAACCTCTCGGGCACTTCGATGTCATCCCCGCATATTGCCGGTGCAGCCGCGCTGATCATCGGTGCGCGTGCTGGCCAGTTGTCCAGCAAGGGCCCTGCCCGCGTCGAGCAGGTCGTGGGCGCACTGATGACCACGGCACGCCCCTCGGCGCGTGATTTTGATGGCATCACTCCGGCCAACCCATTCCAGCAGGGGGGCGGTGTGGTCGATCTGAGCGCGGCGGTCAAAGCCGGGCTGTATTTCCCGATTGCCGCACCGGCCCCGGATTTCCAGAACTTCGTCAGCGCCAATCCAGCATTGGGGGGTGATCCGCGCAAGCTCAACCTGCCGGCGCTGGTCGAGCCAAACTGCTTTGAAACATGTCAACTCAAACGCCGTGTGGTCGCTTACGGTGCTGGCGGGGCATGGCGGGTTGAGGTGGATACGCCGAGCGGTTTGCAGGTTGACGTCTCGCCAGCAGCCTTCACCCTGAATGCCGGGGCTGGCCAGACGTTGACGGTTAGTATCACTGTGACGGACGCATCGATAGCTGGCGACTGGGTGCATGGGGCGGTGCGCTTGGTGCGCGATACTGCCGACAGTGTCGCAGATGCGCGGCTGCCGTTATCGGTGAAGGCGAGCATCGGCAATGTGCCGGCGGCTGTGACAGTGCAGGCTGCCGATGATGCGGGTTTTGTCGATATTCCTGCCGACGGTCTGTTGGCAATGCCAAATGCGGGCTTTCTCGGCACGGCTTTGGCGCCAGCGACGACCACCAACGTGGTGATGGCTGAAGATCCCACCAACGACAACCCATACGACGATCTCAACGCGGGTGTGATCTGGCGATTGGTCCAGGTTCCGCCTGGTCCGAATGGTGCCCCGCGCACCTATCGCCTGTTGGTCGATCTGAACAGCTCGACTGCGAATGACATGGATTTGTTCATTGGGCAGGATGGCAATGCCAATGGCGGCCCTGGCTCTGACGAGGAACTGTGTGCTTCGACATCAGCCGTTTCAGCAGAAACCTGTGACGTCCTTATTGAACATCCGGGCGGCTCGCAGAATCTGGTCTACTGGTGGCTGGCGCAAAGTTTTACTGCGAGTGTTGATGATCTGGGCAACAAGCAGATCGACACAGCTCGTGTCGATGCCTTTTTGTTGCCGCTTGATCCGGTCGCTGGTGGATTGGTGGTGACCGGCCCCGGTCAGCTCGACCGGCTCGCGCCGTTCACCATGCGTGCGGCATGGAATGATCCAACCTTCAAGGTCGGGCAAAAGCGGTTGGCCTACGCCTATATTGCGCCAGGCGGGGTCGCCATTGGGGCGGTGCCAGTGATTCTTGATCGCGGGGCATCGCCGTCGGCTGCACGCGCGCTTGCCAATGGTGTCGATATGCCCATTGCAGTTGGCCCCGGCGAAAGTATGGAACGGATATTCTTCGATGTACCGCTCAATGCGCGCGAGGTCCGTTTCACCAGCGTTGGTGGTAACGGCTTCGTTGATATTTATGCGGCGCCGGCACCCACTCCAACAGACAACCGCACCACCATCAACCCGGCACCGCCGCGTAGCTCGGCGCCGTTCAGTGCCTTGGGTGGTGCGACCAGCAAGACGATCACCATCAGTGGTTCGGCATTGACGCCTGGGCGCTGGTATCTCACGCCAGTTGGACGTCAGGCAAACAATCTCGGCCCGCAATCGGTAACCCTCAAAGCCGCGATCACCCTGGCCGACCCACGCCCGACGCTGCGCGCGGGACATTATTTTGATAGCCGCCGTATCGGTTCCAGCTCTGGCCTGTTTCTCGATTTCGCCGGCAATCAGTGGTTCGCAGTGTGGTACGCCTACATGGAGGATGGCACCCCGACCTGGTACTTTGGCCAGGGCGCTGCGCCGAGCCCGACCGATGCTACCCAGACCTTTCGTGGCAACCTGCTGCGCGTGGTGTGGAATGGCAACACATCGAGCAACGTCAAGGTCGGCGAGATGCTGGTGACGCCAACCGGCCCGGAAGCGTTCGATTTCAGCTTCATCGTCGATGGCAAGACCGGCTCGGAGCCGATGACGCGGCTGGGCGCCGGTGGCTGTCTCAACATTGGCGGCACCGACCTCGATGTCAGCGGCCACTGGTTCAATGACATCAAACCGGGCTTTGGCTACTCGGCGCAGATCGACGCCGGCTCGAATCAGGAGATCTTTGCCGCCTATTTGTATGACGCGCAGGGCTTCCCGCGCTGGCTGTTCGGTTTGAATAAACCGTTCAATGCCGCTCAGCCGATCGCGCTCAAGCAATTCGATCAGGGCGCTTGCCCGACCTGTGCATTCAAGGCGACCACAGCGTTCGACGATTTGCCGATAATCGGTACGCTTGGTCGGGTCTATTCATCGAACAACATCAGCCGGATCGGCGTCAGTGCGAACCTTGGCGCGCCGTTGGCCGGGACCTGGAGCGAGGTGAGCGCGCCGGTGATGTCACTGTCCGCGCGCAAGCTGTGCCAGTAATGCCGTTGTCTGGGTGGCGCCGTCCCCTTGCGGGGACGCGCGCCGACGTGCCATGGTCATTGCGGCGCTGAAAGGGAACCCAGCATGCAGATAGTCACCAAACTGCCGCGCGTCGGCACCACGATTTTCACCGTGATGTCACAACTTGCCGCTGAACACGGCGCGATCAATCTGGGCCAGGGCTTCCCGGACTTTTCGGTGCCCGAATTCCTGGTTGATGCCATGGCCCGGGCGGCACGCGAGGGCAAAAACCAGTACGCGCCGATGAGCGGCATCGCGGCGCTGCGTCAGGCGATCGCGGAAAAGACCGCGCGCTGCTATGGCGTTGCTGTCGATCCCGACCACGAGGTCACGGTGACTTCCGGCGCCAGCGAGGCGATCTACGCCGCGATCCAGGCGGTGGTGCGCGCCGGTGAAGAAGTGATCGTGCTCGACCCCTGCTACGACTGCTATGAACCAGCGATCGATCTGGCCGGTGCCACGGCGCTGCATATTCCGCTGCGCCCCGACGATTTTTCGGTGGACTGGCAACGAGTGCGCGATGCAGTCACGCCGCGCACGCGAATGATCATGGTCAACTCGCCGCACAACCCATCGGGTGCGGCGTTCAGTACGGCTGATCTCGATGCCCTGGCCGGGATCGTGCGCGACAGCGCTATCGTGGTGCTGTCCGATGAAGTCTACGAGCACATCATTTTCGATGGCCGCGAACACGCCACCGTGTTGCGCCACCCTGAATTGCGGGCGCGCAGTTTTGTCATCTCGAGTTTCGGCAAAACCTATCACTGCACCGGCTGGAAAGTCGGTTACTGCATCGCGCCGGCGGCGCTGAGCACCGAGTTTCGCAAGGTACATCAGTACATCACCTTCTGCACCTTCAACCCGGCGCAGTGGGCATTCGCCGAGGCAATTCGCCAGCATCCGCAGCACGATCAGGCTTTGCCGGCGTTTTATCAGGCCAAGCGTGACCGATTTCAGGCGCTGCTCAAGGATTCGCGTTTTGGCCTGCGCCCGGTGGCCGGGTCGTACTTTCAATTGGTCGATTATTCGGCGATCAGTGATCGCGATGATGTCGCGTTTTGCCGCTGGCTGGTGGCGGAAAAGGGCATTGCCGCGATTCCGTTGTCACCGTTCTATCGCCAGCACCCCAATACCCACGTGGTGCGGCTGTGCTTTGCCAAATCCGATGAAACCCTGGCGCAGGCCGCCGCCATTTTGTGTGCCATCTGATTGCGGAGCCGCCCGATGAGCCTTCCCGACTTGCGTGTCACCCTGGTTCAGGGCGAAACCCATTGGCACGACCCGGAAGCGAACCGCGCCATGTACGGTGAGCTGGCGCGCAGCGCAGCCGGCAATACCGATCTGGTCATCTTGCCGGAAACTTTCACTAGCGGCTTCAGCAATGAAGCGCTGGCCGATGCCGAGACGATGGATGGGCCGAGCGTTGCCTGGTTGCGTGAACTCAGCGCCGAGATTGGTGCTGCGGTCACCGGTAGCGTGCAGATCCGTGACGGTGATGGCGTATACAACCGCTTGCTGTGGGTGACACCGGGCGGCGAGCTGGCGCACTACGACAAGCGGCACCTGTTTCGCATGGCCAATGAGCACGAGCGGTACGCCGCTGGCCGTGATCGGCTGACCGTGGAATACCTGGGTTGGCGAATCTGTCCGCTGGTCTGCTACGACCTGCGCTTCCCGGTGTTCAATCGCAATCGCTTCGGCCATGAAGTGGCGGGCCGCTTCGATTACGATCTATTGCTGTTTGTGGCCAATTGGCCAGCGCCGCGGCGTCACGCCTGGCGCACCTTGCTGCGTGCCCGCGCCATCGAAAACCTGGCCTGTGTGGCAGCAGTGAATCGGGTCGGCAGCGATGGCAATGGCATCGCCTACAGCGGTGACAGCGTGGTGCTCGATCAGCTCGGTATCGAGTTGGTCGAGATCGGTCCGCATCCGCATGTGGCAACGGCCACCTTGAGCGGCAGCGCGTTGCTGGAACATCGTGCGCGCTTTCCGGCGCAGCTTGATGCCGATGATTTTGTGCTGGGTAATAGCGCTCTATAACTGCACGGCAAGTCGCAACGCAGCGCTACGCACTACGCCGCCAACGGATAGCGAATCGCCACCACCACGAAATGCGCTGGCCCGTTGGGCAATGCCACATGCACCTCGTCATCGACACGGCGCTTCAGCAGCGCACGCGCCAGCGGCGAATCGATGCTGATGTCGCCGTGACTGGCATCTGTCTCATCCGGGCCGACGATGCGATAGACGCACCGTTCACTGCTGTTGCAGTCTTCAAGCTCAATGCAGGCGCCAAAAAAGATCGCGCCCGGGTCGGCGGGTACGCCTTCGGCAATGCGCAGTGCGTCCAGGCGCTTGCTCAGGTAGCGTATCCGTCGGTCGATTTCGCCCAATTGTTTTTTGCGGTAGCTGTACTCGGCGTTCTCCGAGCGATCACCTTCTGCTGCCGCTGCGGCCAGTGCGTTGACCACTTCCGGCCGGCGCACCCGCCATAGCTCATCCAGTTCGGCGCGCAACCGTGCCAGCCCCGCGCGGGTAATCAACGCGGTGGCAGCAGCCGTGGCAGGGCGCCAGCGCGACATCCGGGCAGCTATCCGGCGGCAGGAATGTAGTGCAGCGGCGCGTCCGGCCCGATCGGCAAGCCCAACCAAATCCAGATGCCGAACATGATGCTCCAGCCGATGGCAAAGACCAGCGAGTACGGCAGCATGGTGGCGACCAGCGTGCCGATGCCGGCCTTGGGTTCATAGCGTTGGAAGAACGCGATGATCAACGCGAAATAGCTCATCATCGGCGAAATGATATTGGTGACGCTGTCGCCAACGCGGTATGCCACTTGCGTCATTTCCGGCGAGTAGCCCAGCAGCATGAACATCGGCACAAACACCGGCGCCATCAACGCCCACTTGGCCGAAGCCGAGCCCATGAACAGGTTCACCGTCGCGGTCAGCAAAACAAAGCTGATGAACAGCGGGATGGTGGGCATGCCCATGGCTTTGAGCGCGTCGGCGCCTTCAACGGCAAACACCAGGCCCAGTTGCGTCCAGTTGAAGAAGGCGACAAATTGCGCGGCAAAAAACACCAGCACCAGATAGCCGCCCAGTGTGCTCATGCTGGCGCCCATGCCGTTGATCACGTCGGTATCGTTGCGGATGGTGCCCGCGCCAACGCCATAGGCAATGCCAGCCAGCACGCCGTAGGCAAAAATGATGACCACCACACCGCTTAGAAACGGCGATTTGAGCAGATCACCGGTGCTTGCGTCTCGCAGGAATCCAGCGCCCGGGATCGAGCCCAGCGGCAGGGCCGACCACAGCAGCAGCAGCGATAGCGCTGCGGTAGCTATCAATGCGTAGCGGATGCCGAGCCGCTCGGCGGGGCTCAGGCGCTGTGATTGTGGATCGGCGTCATCGACGGCATCGACACTCGCGGTGTCGGGGAAGCGCGGCGCCACGATGCGTTCGGTGACAAACCAGCCCAGCGCGGTAATCAACGGCGTTGACACGATCATGAAGTACCAATTGGCCAGCGGGCTGACGGTGTAGGCCGGATCGACGATACGCGCTGCTTCCATGGATAGCCCGGACAGCAGCGGGTCGATGGTGCCGATCAGCAAATTGGCCGAGTAACCGCCGGACACACCGGCGAATGCCGCCGCCATGCCCAGGATCGGATGGCGGCCGGCGGCCTTGAAGGTGAGCCCGGCCAGCGGCACCAGCAGCACATAGCCGATTTCGCTGGCCATGTTCGACATCACCCCGGCGAACACCAGGATCGGAGTCAGCAGCGAGCGCGGCGCCGACAACACCAGCATGCGCAAGGCTGCACCGATCAGGCCACTGTGCTCGGCCACACCGATGCCGATCAATGCCACCAACACGGTGCCCAATGGCGCGAAACTGGTGAAGTTGGTGACCGCGCCGGTCAGTATCCGGTGCAGGCCGGAGATGCTGAGCAGATTGACGGGCCGCACCACCTCACCGGTGGCCGGGTGGATCACGCTCAGGTCGGCAAGCGAGGCAAACCACGAGATCACGATCACCGCAAGCGCCAGCAATGCGAACAAGGTGGCAGGGTGCGGCAACGCATTGCCGCCGCGTTCGACCACGCTCAAGAATCGGTCGAGAATGCTGTGTTTTGTGCTTGGATTGTCGGTCATTCGTCATGGCCTGTTGTAGAGTTTTGATCGGCGAATATACCTGAGGACGCACGAAATGCCCGTGTGCAGGTAATCTGAGCAACACAAAATGCAGTTGATGGCTGCAATTGCAAATTACGAAACGGATGAGGTGGGATGATGGTTTTATGGATTTCGCTGACAGCGGCATTGGCGCTGGTTGGCGTCATTGGCTGGCAGATCTGGCAGCGGCATGACACACGCGCGCCAACCGGACCGGTGGCCGCAATCGACCCAAGCCAAGCGCCGGCTGGTCTATCGCCGGGCAGTGCGCGTTACGTGTTACGCGGAGCCTATGATGCGCGCTGCATTGCCGCAGACCTGGTGGACATGGCGATTCGCGGCTATCTGCAGATCGGGCGTGAGGCGCGCGTGGTCGGGTTCCGTTGGCGCATGCAACGCCAGCCCGAGGCCAGTGATGACGCTTTGACGCCGATCCAGCGCGCACTGGCCGAACGGCTTTTTGCGCGCGGTGGGCAGGTGTTCGAACTCACCGAAAACAACGCGCGGCGCATGGCGCACACCTGCGAGGGTTACGAGGAAATGCTGGCCGAGCAGTTGCCTGCGCGCGAGGTGCAGCGGCGGCGAGGCGCGGTGGCGGCATTCGCGGATTATCTGACGACTGCGATGTCTCCCGAGGCTGAGGCTGGCATTGATGCCGATGCCTGGCGGTCGCGATTTGCCTACGCTCTGGCGCTGGATGCGAGTACCGCCTGGAGTGAGTGCCTGATCCGAACTGTAGGCGCGGACGCGGCGAGCGGCATAGCTTCGCGCGTGCGTTGGTACCACGGTAGCGGTTCACAGGTGCTCAGTGATCTGCATGAACTGGAGCAGACGCTGGGCCAGCAACTCAGCGAGCAAATCGCCACGTTGGCGAAACCGCCGCAGGGCATGTTTGGCTTGCCGGGCCGCTGAGGGCAGGGCTCCCGTTACATCCCCGCCCATTGCCCACGCACCTGTTCGATCTGCAGACGCAGGGCTGGCGATGGCTCGGCATCAAGCGCGCGGGCAAGCAATGCGCGCGCTTCATCGATACGGCCAAAGCGTTCGCCGCAAATGATGGCGGCATCCACTGCCCATTGCGCCATTCGCGCATCGCGTGGGAAACCGGCACGCAGGCTCAGCAAGGCATCGAGAGCCAATTGAGACTTGCCGTTTTGCGCCGCGAAGGTACACACCGCGAGCAGATCATCCGCGAGCAGCGGTTGAAAATCGTCACCCAGCGCAAGGCAGTCCGCCGCCAGCTCGCAGGCGCGGCGCAGGTCGCGTTCTTCAAGCAACTGATGCAACCAGTTGCGACCATGCGCAAGCAACTCGTCGCGGTGATGCTGGCGATCAAGCAATTGCCGGTAGCGCTGATGCAAGGCCGACGCCACCGCGCGATCGCGGATATGCTCGGCCAACAGGGTGCGCGCTGCGGTGGCATCACCCGATTCAATCAGTGCTTCAGCGGCGGCCAACGCGGTCTGGTCGCGGTTGCGCGGCAACTCGGGGGCCTTTTCTTGCTCGCGGCCTGGGGTAAAACCAAGCCGCTGGTGGTACTGAAAGATCAGATAGCCCAGTAGATGGGCGCTGGCGAACAGCGCCCAATGAAAGCTTGCCGCGGCGATCAAGCTGCCCCATGGCGTTGGCAGCGTGGCCGTCAGCAATGCCGCCGCCAGCGAGCCAAGCGTCAGGGTCAATGCGGTGGTCACGGCAGCCGCGAAATACGGTGCGCCCAGGCGCGCCGCAAGCGCAAGCCAGTGCAGTGGATTGAGTGCCGGCAGCACCTGGCCATCGATGGCCAGCGACATCAGCACCGCCGGCAGCGCCAGTGCCAGCACCAGCGTCGTCAGCCATGCCATGGCGGCGCCCAGATAGATATTGGCAACGATGATCAGTGCCAACGCCATCACTTGCACCAGAATCAGAGCGAGCGCCAGGCCACTGTCGATGTCGCTGCCGAACTCGGGCGGGTCGAGGTGGCCATCGGCGGTATCGCGCACGATTTCCAGCACGTATTTGAATGCCAATACCTTGGCGAACAGGGCGATGGCCCAACCCACTATCGGCATGCCCGACAAAAACTCCAGCACCACCATCGCGCCGAGCATGATCGCCGCCACGCCGCGAAAGGGGTAGCCGGCAATGCGTGGCAACACCAGCCAGAACGCGGGTGCATTGGCGTTGTATCGCGTTGTCATGTTTGGCTCCGTCTAACGTGAAACAACGCGAAGCGTTTCTTTGTCCCCCTCTCCCCTTGGGACAAGCAGAGACTTGGCAGGCGTTTCTTGCCTGCCTAGTCGGTTGCTTGGTAGCCGTATCAGAGGGCTGGGGTGAGGGAAACGGCATGGCGTGAGGTGTTTCATGGTGCGGGGTGGCCAATCGCCATGTCCGTCAGCGTCGGCGCGTATTACCGGTGATGCCGCCAAGCACGCCGCGCAATATCTGCCGGCCAACCTGGTTGCCCATGTTACGCATCGTTGATTTGGCCACCGCCTCGATGGCACCTTGCCGGCGCGAGGTACCAAACAACATGTCCTTGAACCAACCGCCGATGCCGCCGCTGGTGGCTTGTTCGCCTGCGCCGGTTTTTGTGGTGGGGGTCGTCGCCGCAACAGGCGTTGCCACCGCGGGCATTGCCACGGCGCGCTGCGCCAGCACCTCGTAGGCCGACTCGCGATTGAGCGCGGTGTCGTAACGGCCACCGACCGGGCTGCGTGCGCGCACGCTGGCGCGTTCGGCGTCGCTGATGGTGCCCATGCGGCAGCGTGGCGGCGCCATCATCGTGCGCTGCACCGGCATCGGGATGCCCTTGTCCTGCAACGTCGAAACCAGCGCTTCACCGACCGCCAGTTCGGAGATCACCTTGGCGACATCCAGATTGGGATTGGCGACAAAGGTCTCGGCGGCGCTGCGTACCGCCTTTTGATCGCGCGGCGTGAAGGCGCGCAGCGCATGCTGGATGCGATTGCCGAGCTGACCCAGCACCTGGTCGGGCACATCGTCGGGGTTTTGCGAGCAAAAATACACACCCACGCCCTTGGAGCGGATCAGCCGCACCACTTGTTCCACGCGCTGACGCAAGGCCGGCGGGCAATCGTCGAACAACAGATGCGCTTCGTCGAAAATAAACACCAGTTTGGGCTGCTCCATGTCGCCCACCTCGGGCAGGTTCTCGAACAGCTCCGACAGCAGCCACAACAGGAAGCTCGAATACAGCCGCGGCTTGAGGATCAATTGATCGGCGGCAAGCAGGTTGATGATGCCGCGCCCGCTCATGTCCTGGCGCATGATGTCGTCCAGCGCCAATGCCGGCTCGCCGAAAAAATGTTTGCCGCCGTCTGCTTCCAGCCGCAGCAGCGAACGCAAAATTGCCGACACCGACTGACTGCTGACCAGGCCGTACTGCCCGGATATCGCCTTGGCGTTTTCAAGCACGTGGTTCAACAGCGCGCGCAGGTCGTCGAGGTCGAGCAGCAGCAAACCCTGATCGTCGGCGAGGCGGAACGCGATTTCCAGCACGCCTTCCTGCACATCGTTCAATTCCAGCACCCGCGCCAGCAGGGTAGGGCCCATTTCCGACACCGTGGTGCGCACCGGGTGCCCAAGCTTGCCGTATAGATCCCAGAACACCACCGGATTGGCCTCATTCGCATAGCCGCTGATGCCCAGCGTGTCGATGCGTTTTTGCAGTTTGTCGCTCAGCGTACCGGCCGCCGCCATGCCGGCGATATCGCCCTTCACATCGGCCATGAACACCGGCACGCCCAAACGCGAAAACCCTTCCGCCAGCACCATCAGCGATACCGACTTGCCGGTACCCGTGGCGCCGGCAATCAGGCCATGACGATTGCCGAAGCGGCTCAACAGATACACATCGTGCTCGCCCTTGCCAAGAAAAATATCGCTCATGGTGATCTCCGGAAGTTGCCTGATTCTATAGTGCAGCGGTGTGGGTGTCGCGGTTACAGGGCGCGTGCGTTGTGGGAGCTCACCCTGTGAGCGACCGGAATGAGCGTGCGCGTCTTTTGTGGGCAACTGTGTTACTCGCTGGTGCCAATCCGTGCAGTTGTGGGAGCCGGCCTGCCGGCGAACCCCCTTGCGACAGCTTCGCGCGCAAGGCGCGCTCCCACAGGTGCGGCGTTTGAGCCCACCCTGTGAGCGACAGGGGTGCGTGCTGTTGTGGGAGCCCACCCTGTGGGCGACAGGCAATGCAACATAGCGGTATGACAGCCGCTTACTTCGCAGTAAACCGCGCAACCCTGCACATCGACGCAATCACGCCCCATCACGATCCAACGGGCTCAACACCCCACGCCCACCCTTGTTCAGCACATGGGTGTAGATCATCGTCGTCGACACGTCCTTGTGTCCCAACAATTCCTGGATCGTGCGGATGTCGTAGCCGGCTTCCAGCAGGTGGGTGGCAAACGAATGACGCAAGGTGTGGCAGGTGGCCCGCTTGGTCAGCCCGGCGCTGGTGGCAGCCCGCTTCACCGCGCGTTGCAACACCGACTCATCCAGATGATGTCGGCGCGTCGTGCCATCGCTCGGATCCACGCTGCGCTGGCTGGCCGGAAACACGTACTGCCATATCCACTCGCGCGCCGCATTGGGATACTTTCGCGCCAGCGCATCGGGCAACCACACCGCGCCAAACCCCAATGCCAGATCGCGCTGGTGCAGCCGTAGCGCTTGATCCAACTGCGCCCTGAGCGCCGTCTCAAGGCCAGCCGGCAGCATCGTGCGCCGATCCTTGCCGCCTTTGCCCTGGCGCACCGTGATCTCGCGACGCCCGAAATCGACATCCTGCACGCGCAAGCGCAGGCACTCCAGCAGGCGCAAGCCGCTGCCGTACAACAGGCTCGCCATCAACCAGTTCACACCGGCAAGCTCACCCAACAGCGCCCGCGCCTCGTTGTGGCTCAATACCACCGGTACGCGCTCGGGCCGCTTGGCGCGGCGGATGTTCTCCATCCACGGCAGTTCCATGCCGAGCACTTCCCGATACAGGAAGAGCAGCGCAGACAATGCCTGAGTCTGGGTCGAGGCCGCCACCCGACCGCGTACCGCCAGATCGGACAAGAAGGACTCGACCTCGCGTTCGCTCATTTCACGCGGATGACGCTTGCCGTGCGCAAGAATGAAGCGCCGAATCCAACCCACGTACGCCTCCTCGGTACGCATAGCGAGGCCAAGCCGGCGCATGCGCGCCCGAACTTGATCCAACAACCTCGGTGGCTGCCCTTCCATAACACTTGTCAGCGGACCCGTACGGTGCGAGGATTCCATGGTGTTCGCTCTGCGGATCAGGAAAGGCTGCAAGCTTAGGCTGCGGAGATAGGCTGCACCATCGGAATAAGCCGGTGTTTCAGGTAAGATTTTTCCTACACCAAAGCACCCGAAGCCTGGCTTAGGCTGCGGGCTTACACGGCGATTCGTCGTCGAATAGAAGTTCTTCGATCACCGTCACCGATAACTCGGTTTCGATGAGGGTTTTTCCTACACCACGAAGCGAGGATTGCCGATTGACAGGCCAACGCGGACACGCACAATCAATGCAGGGCTTGGCTCTGACGGATAACGCAGTTAATCCGGCAGAGCAAAGCCCTGCATTGGCGAAAGCTCGCGCCGGTCCTGTCGCTTCGGATCGCTTCGCCGCAGCTGCACGGAGCATGGGCAGGAGCGCGGCCATCGGTTCCGCTGTCGTA
>JAUXUI010000084.1 GCA_030681035.1 Lysobacteraceae bacterium
CCTCAACAACAAAATCCGCGTCATCCAGCGCCGCGCCTACGGCCTGCGCGACGAGGAATACCTGCGGCTCAAGGTGCTGACCTGCATGCTGCCGGAACTGTGAAAATCAAGGAAAGTACCCACACGACTTCACGAAGAGCCTTATTTTTTGCAAAACGGCGCACAGAGGATCAAACGCGCCAGGTTCGTCGACGTCAAAGACGCGATCCAGTTGGCCGTCCAGGCATACAGCCGTAAAACTGTTTCCAGGATTCAATGCCAATTCTTCAGGGGAGAGGCCATCAACCCGGTCGCCACGGTCGAGTTGAAACTTTTCGCGATAGGCCGTCTCGAAATTCTCGCCGAGATACAGTGACGGCCAAGGTGCGCGCATCGTCTTGTCGACGTCGCGACCGATGTTGAAGCGACCGCCATAATCGGCAAGGCTTCCGGCTGCCGAAAGAGGATCGTTGCCGTAACGCCATGACACCAGCCGCGTCCATCGTGAGAACGTGAAGCTCGTCGGCTTGACACACTGCAGCGCCAAGATCATCGCTTCGTGGTGCCGTTGACGCTGCGGCTCTATGCCGAAATACAGCAAATCATTGAGTTCATCGAGGTCGTCGGATAACTTCTTCCAACGCGTTATATCCGTGTTCGAAAATCGATCCAGTTCAAGCAGGCCCGGGCGTGAGTCGGTGAGCGATGCGCGCGATTTCGTGCGCGGCGGTTGCTGTTTCCGCGACTTCCCCACCTAACTTTGCTCGATCGATCCAGCTGTCGAACCCGCCCGTTCCATCACGGCACTGACGATGTATTTGCGCAAGCGATCAAAGCGACCCAGGCGAACCATATCGCGTGGCGACACGTCGCCAAGCAATGGGTTTTTCGCCTTGAACCAAAGCGCCGTTTTTTCCACGTCGCCGCCGAAGGCTTCGGCAACGAGATTGCAGGTTGCGGCAATTTCTTCCAGGCGATTGCGCATGGCGGCCGGGATGGCGTCATCCCAACGTACCGACTTGGGTGATACGTCAGCCACCCGCGAAACATCGGCCTTCTTCAGGTCCAGAAACTCGGACACGCGCTGCGGCTGGAATTGCGTGCCTTGCCCGAAACCCAGCACGTCTCGATTCGGAACGTTGCGGAACAGATTGGCGGCAGGAACAGTCATGGCGTTGCTCTCATGGGCCGATCAGTGTAGCACCGTGTGGTATCGGATGGGTTCTCGAAAACCACGTTTCAACCACATTAAGACCACACGTTAACCGCGCAGTCAATGGGTGGCTGTTTTCCCAAGATGACACGATCCCTGCGGGCATTGTGTCCGCAGCCATCAATCCAGCTCAAAACAACTCCGCGTCCAGCGCCATCAACGGCTCGGCGCCAGCGCGCAGGGCGGCCAGATGCCATGCGGTTTCCGGCAACAGCTTGGCGAAGTAGAAGCGCGCGGTGGCCAGTTTGGCGGTGTAGAAGCCATCACCGCTGTCGGCGTTGTCGAGCGCAACGCGCGCCATGCGTGCCCAGAAATAGCCGTACACCAGATGGCCGACCAGACGCAGGTAATGCACGGCGGCGGCACCCACTTCATCAGGATTGTTGCCGGCGCTGGCGCCAATCAAGCCAGTGATCTTGACGATCTGGCCGCCCAGTTCGGCCAGCGGTGCGGTGAACTCGGTCATCGCCGGTTGTTCGCTTTGTGCGGCAACGAATTCTGCGACCAGCTTGCCGAATGCGGAGAGCTTGGCGCCGCCGTCGGCGAGCACCTTGCGGCCGAGCAGGTCCAATGCCTGGATACCGTTGGTGCCCTCGTAGATCATGTTGATGCGGGCATCGCGGGCAAGCTGCTCGATGCCCCATTCGTGGATGTAACCGTGGCCGCCGAACACCTGCATCGCCTGATTGATGGTGTCGAAGGCGTTGTCGGTGATGAACGCCTTGATCACCGGTGTCAGCAACGCCACCAGCGCGGCGGATTGCTCACGCACCGCCGGGTCGGGGTGGCTCAGTTCCTGATCGATCAGCAGCGCAACCCAGGTGCTGAACGCGCGACCACCTTCGGTGTAGGCACGGTTGGTGAGCAGCATGCGCCGCACATCGGGATGCACGATGATCGGGTCGGCGGCCTTGTCCGGCCGCACCGGGCCGCTGGCGGCGCGCATCTGCAGGCGCTCGCGGGCATAGCTGAGCGCCTGCTGGTTGGCCAT
>JAUXUI010000085.1 GCA_030681035.1 Lysobacteraceae bacterium
CCTCAACAACAAAATCCGCGTCATCCAGCGCCGCGCCTACGGCCTGCGCGACGAGGAATACCTGCGGCTCAAGGTGCTGACCTGCATGCTGCCGGAACTGTGAAAATCAAGGAAAGTACCCACACGACTTCACGAAGAGCCGCAATACAAGATACCAATACCGTTCGCGCAGCGCACTCGCCGATACCGCCGTTCGTCTTGCCGCCGCACTCGGGACCAGCAAGCGGTTCTGGCGTGGCTTGCAGACCGACTACGATCTGCAAGCCACGCGTCACGCATTGGGGATGGCCCTCACACCGACCAAGCCGATTACTGCCGATTGCTGCTTGAAGCCGGCAGCCGTTTGCGGCGATGATCAACGACCATTCACGTAGCTGCGAAGGCGACCCCACAGCCGCTGAAGTTGCTACAAAGCTAGACCTGACCCTCAGCACTTGTTTGACCCTCAGCACTTGTTCGGACCCCGATTTTCGGGAGCTGGTGCCGGACGTATGCCTAACCACCAGCGGCATCGGACGGAGCAGGGTTCAATTCGAGAGCCGCGATCAAGGCGCCGACTTCCTCGGCGAACGCGATGACGGCCTCACGGTTGTAGATGACATTGATTGGCATGAACGCCGCCGACCGCGCCAGCTCGATGTCGCGTTCCTCATCCCAGACAATGACGCTGCCGTTGCGCCACAACGCATCATGAAAATAGATCGCTTGGACAACTTCATCCAGCAAGGCCCGGTTCGCGTTTCGGGGCACATCGGGAAGGCTCGTTGTTGTGGGAGACAACTTCTTGAGCCGCACATCGAAGTAAAGAGGAACTTGGTTCACGCCGGACCGCGAACAGAACAGCACGATAAACCCATCCTCAAGCCGTCGAACTTGTGTGGGTTCCATGTCCGACAAGATCACGGCATCGCCTTCATTGCGCACGATCAACGACACGCGCTCAGGCAGGTTCAGCCCCATGCCGGGCACAATGTCCTGGGGATTGAGGAAGGTGCTCATCAGGGCAGGCGATTGGTCACGAATGAACTGCGCGATTTCATTGCGCCCCTGCTGCGCGACTGTGCGCGGCAACGGAATGCCGCCCTTCTCGCTGATGCTCATTTGCGCGAGGTCGCGGAAGACATCGACATCGAGCATGATCCGATACCGGTCTTCGTCCAGGTCCGGGTTGATCGCGGGGACATGCTGGGCGTGCGCAATCGCCAAACGGCCCTGCTTGTAAAGGTATTCCCCAACATCGGCGTGATCTTTGGCGAGCGCGACGGCGCGCTCCTTGCCGCGTCCGTGCGGCATGCGGGTGAGGGCGTCCTTCATCCAGGCGACGCGGTCTGCGGACGTATAGAACGCTTCCAGGACCTTGAAATAGTTCAAGGCCGCATAGAACGGGTTTTTCGTGGATTGCCCTTCGCGAAACAGCGCCAAAGCTGTGAGCGTCGCCGCGTCCGTGCACGCATTCACTGCGTGCAGATTGAGAAAGAGGTAGTTGGTGACCACCTCCATTTTTTTACGGCTGTAGCGAACGAGCTGCTTGCCGCTGGACCAATCCACAATGTCGAGGCCGGATTGTTCGTGCCAGGCCAGCGCGGTGGCGAACCGCGACATGAGGTTTTTGCCTTCCCGCGCATTGACGTTCGACAAGCGCATGTTCAGCGCGATGCAGGGCATCAGCTCATCGGTGAAAGGGTAGAGCAAGAACTCGTGGCCACCATAGGGCACCACCTGGATCATCCTGGGCCAACTGATCCGCGTGACCACCTGTCCCGTGAGCCACGGACCTTTCTCGCCAATCAATGCAGCGACGCGCTCCCAGGGCGTGGCGAGGTAAGGTCTCATAAGGGCGTCGTTAGCGTTTCCGGGCTAGTCGGTTCGACAATGGATTGAAGTATACCCAGCCCAAGGATGCTACTCATAGTCTGTAGGCGTAAGTGCGCAGGACACCCAGTTTCCAGAGCGCAGCCCGGTCGTTTGCCGAAAGAGCGGGTGTCAGAAATTATCTCAAAGCAAAGTGGGTGTCCCGTTCCTGACCTGACCTGCGACTGGCGAGGCCAACACACCAATCGCACCCGCTATTTCCAATCCGATATCCGGAGTCCATCAACCTCGGCGAAGTGCGCGTCGCGCGTCCACAGTTCCGCGTTGTGCTCAAGCACGTGACTGGCAATCCAGGCGTCGTTGGTCGGGATTTTCCGGCCCATGCGCCGCAGTTCCGCAGACAGCAACCCATATCGATGTGTTGTGGCCCGGGTGATCGTCAGAAAATCTACGTAAGGCTCGGCAAGAAATTCATCGAGTGTCGCCAAATTTTTTGCATAGCGGTTGCCGTGACGAAAACCGTATTCGAGTTCTCCGACGACGATTGACGACATCAGTACGCGTTCGGCGGACGCGAGCCGCTGCAGCAGACCCCGTTCTCCTCGCACCAATGCGGTGTAGGCGTTGGTATCGAGCAGGGCGATCACGGCTGAAGGTCGATATCCGTTTTGCGCGCGGCCGCAACGGCTTTGTCGGTAGCCTGCACATCGCCGATGCTCATGCGCCCGGCAAAACGGCTGAGCGCATCACCAATCGGCTGTATCGAACTAAATCCACTCTCCAGTCCGGCGCCGCGCCGCATAAGTTGCAGTGCTGCCTTGTTGAGCGATGTGGCATTTCGCCGGGCCAGGTCGCGGAGCCGCTTTTCCAGCTCCGAATCAAAACCGCGTAACGTGAGTTGAGTCATATCAATCTCGAATGAGTCACCTGACTCATAATGACTCACTCGGCGTCTTCGCGTCAACAGACACGAAGCTTAGCGGTACCAGCGATTGACTAGCGCCAGGACTACAGCAATGCCGCCTGCCGGCAGAGCGAGGAGGGCAGGACACCCGGTTTCCAGAGCACAGCCCGGTTGTTTGTCGAAAGAGTGGGTGTCAGAAATCATCACGGGTGTCAGAAATCATCTCAAAGCAAAGTGGGTGTCCCGTTCCCCGTTAAGTGGGTGTCCCGTTCCCCGTTCCCCGTTCCCGATCCCGTTCCCGATCCTCCCGTTCCCGATCCGTTCCCGATGCGCAGCGGCTGGCGTGTCCGCGATAAGGACCGAGACGATAGGGGTTTGAGCAACGATTCCGGACGAGAAAACGCAGCCTGACAGAGCAATGGTGTCGTGACGCATGGTGCTTTCGGCTAATGCGCTATGTGTGCTGCCTACGCTGGCCTCGTTCCGCGACAACTCGGAAAGCTCACGCAACCCAGGAAAGCCTGTCCGGTGTTCTTGTTCTTGCGTGCCACCATCGGTTGGCCGCAGCTTGGGCACGAGGGCATTGATGCAGGAGCGAGATCTGGGGTGGCTGAGGTGGCGGGCTGTTCGGAAGCCTTGCGCTGACTTGCAGTCACGAGTTCGAGCAGATGTTCGCCATGGATCAGTTCGATCGCTTTGCCTGCTGCGAACGTGGTCGCGTCCTTGGTGAACGCGCCGATGCAAACGATCTTGATAGCGTCGGCGCTGTGGTGTGCGAGCAGCCCCCACATTTCGCGCACCACCGCTACGCTGACTTGACGATTGCGCCATTGCTTGCACTGAACCAGCTCGGTGCGTCCGCTGCGCCTGAGGATCAGATCGATGCCGCCATCCGCGCCGCCTTGGCCGGTCTCTTCGACAGCGTAGCCCTGCCGTCGGTAGGCTTCGCCGACCAGCTGTTCGAACTGTTGCCAGCTCAGTGCGCGCAGATCATCCAGATTGCGCTGCGTCGCCAAGAGTCGCTGCCGTGTCATCCTGCGCCGGAATGAAACGAACGCTGCCAGCCAGCAGGCGCCAAGCCACAGCCAAGCCATCGGCACGAATGCGCCTGCACTCAGGCCATGCGCCAGGCCTTGGAGCATTTGCCCGCCGACGCTGGACAGGTATATCCCTACGCCATATCGAATTACCCAGTACCCGACCAGACCCGCAGCAACGCCCATCGGCCATGGTAGTGCGGCGATCAGATCCAATCCGCCTTTTCTGCGACGTGCCATCGGCTTTCCCTTTTTGTAGCGGCAAGAATAGCCAGTTCAGCAACACGAGCGCACGGTTTGACCCGAAAGGTGGCTGTGTGGGGTTTTGGGTGCGCTGCGAGACAATGCACAATGTCACCACTGTCCAGACTGCCGTTCGTCTTGTTGCCCATGTCCATCTTCCTCACCGACTTCGCCCGAACCCGCCTGTTTCCGCGCTCGCCGCGCCGCAACACGATTCAGGACGTCACCGCCGAGGCATTCGAGCAGCACCTCAATACGGTGCCGCCGTTGCAGGTGCTCGATGGCTATGCGCCGTTCTGCAAACTGCATGTGCATCGCAACTGGACGTCCACGCGTTGCCTCGCGGTGCCGATCACCGAGCACAACCGCCATCTGCTGCGTTCGGGCTACGAGGCGCGATCATCCGATGAATTGCCGGTGCTGGTGCGCTGGTTTGAAGGGCTGGAGCCGCCGGTGGCGGACTACCTGATCGTGATCGTGTACAGCCGCGAGCAGTTGCTGAAGGAAGGCACGCCGATCACGGCGGACTGGGGCGTGGTCGGCTGCATGTATACCGCCGAGCCCGAGGAAATGCCGATGGCACCGATCACCATGATGCGCAACGCGCTCGGCGTGGCGGAAGGCGGCTCCGGCGTGGCGGTGGATCGCGCGGCCTACCAGCGCAGCGTTGCCTTCTGGGACAGCCACGCGAATTGGCGGGGGTGACCGCGAGATGCATTAGTGCCAGTGCAATGCACCGGACGACATGCACGGAGAATGATGACACCTTCGGCAAATGCGCTTGGGTTGGCGATGCATGGCGAGTGGGAGAAATTTAAGGATGCTCTGAACAAGTAGGCTTTCGTCATTCCCGCGACGAGGCGCGCAGCGCCCGAACGCCGAAGGCGGCCCGAAGGGCGAGCACGCAGTGCGAGTAAAGCGGGAATCCAGCTAAATCAATAATCTGGACCCCGGCCTTCGCCGGGGTGACGACGTATTCAGAGTTACCAAAAGGCTTGGGATGCTAGAGTTCCGGGTTCACCCAAACCGAGTTCGCGATGAACATGCAATCTTTTTATCCGATCGGCACGCCTGGTCAAGCTTGGGGCGCCGCCGAGCGCGCGGCGTGGCTGGCGCTTCAGCGCCGCCAACGCAGTTATGCGGACGATGTGCTGAGTGTGATCGAGCGGCTGCGCTCGGGCTTCGATGTAATCCAGTACGGGCAACTGGACTATCCACCCGACCGCTACCCGTTGTTCGCGCTGCGCAGCCGCGACTGGAACGATGCACTGCCCTGTGCGCTGGTCACTGGCGGGGTGCATGGTTACGAGACCAGCGGCGTGCATGGCGCCTTGCAGTTCGCCGAACAGCACGCTGCCGGCTATGCGGGCCGGGTCAATTTGTTGATCGTGCCCTGCGTCAGCCCGTGGGCGTATGAGCGCATCCACCGCTGGAATGCGGATGCCATCGATCCAAATCGTTCGTTTCGCGAGGACAGCCCGACCCAAGAATCGGCGGCGTTGATGCGGCTGGTTGCGCCGCTGCGTGATCGCTTGGCGCTGCACATCGATCTGCACGAAACCACCGACAGCGACGAAAGCGAGTTCCGCCCCGCGCTGGCCGCGCGCGACGGCAAGCCGTCCGAGCCTGGAGAGATTCCCGATGGATTTTATGGCGTTGGTGATAGCGAAAATCCGCAACTCGCGTTTCAGCAGGCGGTGATCGATGCGGTTGCCAAAGTCACCCACATCGCCCCGGCCGACGCCAACGGCGAGATCATTGGTTCGTCCGTCGTTGCACCGGGCGTGATCCTGTATCCGTTCAAACAGCTTGGCCTGTGTGCAGGCGTCAGCAATGCCCGCTACACCACCACCACCGAGGTCTATCCCGACAGCCCGCGGGCCACGCCAGAGCAGTGCAACGCCGCGCAAGTGGCCGCCGTGTGCGCGGCGATTGAGTTTGCGTTGGCGGATGCTGGCGATCAGGCGGGGTGAGGTGAGTTCGGAGCGATCGGGGGGCGCTTGTCGTTCCGTCAGATGCGCTGGAGCGAGAGCTGTTCGCCTGCAAGACAGGCTCCCACAAAGGCGAGTCATGTATTGAGGGAGTGCGCCACCATCCACGCCAGCATATCAATGTTCAGCGGGTAGATACCGCAGGAAGGCGCGTCAGGCGGCGATTTCGATGTACTCAACCTGGCTTGATGGTGCCGGAATCTCAAGCCCGTCGTCGCGCATGCCGTCGAGGTGAAATGCGAGTGCTTCACGGATTTCGGCCTCGACCTCAGCGATCGTGGCACCGGTCGCCACACATCCGGGCAAGTCGGGGACGTATGCGCAGTAGTTGCCTTCGGCCTTCTCAATCACAATGGCGTAACGCATGGGTTTGGCTCCTTACTTCAGACCGGCTTGCTTCATGATGCTGTTCTGTGTTCCAAGGGCGAGGTCGTCGCTCGGCTTGCCAGGAACGGTGACACGGCCGGACTTTGACGGGTGCTTGAACTGGCGATGGCTGCCTCGGGTTGCCACCACGGCCCAGCCATCTTGTAGCAGCAGACGCAGGATTTCGCGAACTTTCACGGAAACAGTCTAGCAGCGCGACCACAGTCACGGGCAGTGACCGTAACGATTGGCCCGTGTGGACACATACCCACTTCCACATCATCACGTGTGCGCCACCACTCGCACCGGCAACTCCATGTACAGCAGGACACGGGCACGCAAGCACGCAACAAGATCACCTTGGCCGTCAAGTCCCGCTTGCACTTTTCAGGGCCTTCACTGCGGTGAGCGTCTCGGTGACATGCCCCTGCGGGCTCATCGCCGAATACACGTGCGCGATGCTGCCGTCCGCTGCAATGACGTATGACGTGCGATCCGACAAGCTTGGCTTGATCGCGAGTGTCGCGTCGTATTGTTTGGCGATCTTCGCGCCGTCATCAGCCGCAACCGCGAACTTGCCACCGCAGTGTTCGGTTTCTTTCGAGAAATCCGCCAACTCGTCGGTGTTGCCGGCGGTGACGCCGATTACCGTGGCGCCTTGTGCCTTGAACTCGTCAATCGCTTGCGAGAACAGGTGGGCTTCGATGTTGCACCCCGGGGTGTGCGCCGCCGGGAAGAAGTAGACCACTACCGGGCCGTGCTTGAGCGCGTCGGCGAGTTGGAAGGTAAACGGTTCGCCGGCGAGGTAGGCCGGTGCGCTGAAATCGGGTGCTGGGGCGCCAACTTTCAACGCAGCGAAAGACGGTGCCGCAAAGGCGAGTGCGGTTACGAGAACGAGGGTGGCGTGCTTCAGGCGTGTGGTCATGGGGGCTCTCCAGCAGGCGGGGCTTACAGCTTACGCGTTTTCGTTGGTGCCGGAATCGGACGCGAAGTGCGCGCTCACCCGCACCGGCATCTCCTTGTATAGCGGGGTGTTTGTATGCGCCGCGTAAACGCCGG
This sequence comes from Lysobacteraceae bacterium, assembly GCA_030681035.1. Taxonomy (GTDB): domain Bacteria; phylum Pseudomonadota; class Gammaproteobacteria; order Xanthomonadales; family Xanthomonadaceae. The sequence continues at coordinate 7,413 of JAUXUI010000085.1, forward strand.
CAGCGATCAGGCCGCTGGCTTCGGGGAAGTAGGCGGCAACGCAGCCCTTGGCGATGTCGCAGGCATGGGCACTGAAGCCGCTGACGCGTCGCACGTGGCCATCATCGATGAGGGTTTCGATATCGACCTTGTCGCCATCGCACAGGCCGCGTGCGGCGAGGTCGTTGGCGTGCATGAACACGACACGACGATTACCGTGGACGTCGCGGTAACGATCGTCGGCGCTGTACACGGTGGTGTTGAACTGGTCGTGGGCGCGGATCGTCATCAAGATGAGCACGGCATCACCGTGTTGCTTGCGCGCCAGTGCCACGGGTGTGTCGTCGCGCAGTGGCTGGACGATGAAGCGGGCCTTGCCATTGGCGGTATTCCAGCGGCGCTCGGCGGCGGCGTTGGGCAGGGTGAAACGGCCGTTGGCGGCGAGCTTTTGGTTGTAGTCCTTGAAGCCGGGGGTGACGCCATGCTGGCAGTGCTCGATGCGCTCGCGCAGGGCGGCGTAGTCGTCGGCCAGTGCCAGCCACGGCACCGCTGGGGCGCAGCCCAGCGCATGCGCCAGTTGCGCCACAATCGCCGGTTCACTGCGTTGAAGTTCGGTGATCGGCGCCTGGATGCCGTGCGAGGCACGCACGTTGCTCATCGAGTCTTCGGTGGAAATGCACTGCTCGGCGCCCTGGCGCAGATCTTTGTCGGTGCGCCCGAGGGTGGGCAGCAGCAAGCCGACCCGGCCGGGATGGCAGTGGCTGCGGTTGAGTTTGGTGGCGATGTGCAGGGTGAACTGGCAGCGCTCCAGCGCCGCCTGCACGCGCGGCGCGTCGGGCGCGGCAACGCCAAAGTTGCCGCCCAGCGACAACAACGCCTGCACCTTGCCGTCGAACAGACCGTCGAGCACGCCAGCGGCATCACGGCCGCTGTCACGGCACACGCTAAGGCCGGGGAAGGTGGTTTCCAGATTGTCCAGCCACGCTTTCGACACCGTGGAGGTGGCGCCCATGGTGCGGTCGCCTTGCACATTGGAATGGCCGCGTACCGGCACCACGCCGGCACCGGGGCGGCCGATATTGCCGCGCAGCAGGGCCAGGTTTGCCACTTGCTGGATCGTCGCCACTGCTTCGGGGTGATGGGTGAGGCCCATGCACCAGGTGATCATCGTTGCCGGTGCGGCAGCGTAGCGGCGGGCGATGTCGCGCAGTTGCGCCTCATCAAGGCCCGAGCGTGCGACCAGGTCATCCCAGGTGCTGGCGTCGAGGTCGGCGAGCAGCGCGTCCAGCCCTTCGGTATGCGCGTCGATGAAGGCGTGATCGAACACCGTGCCCGGCGCCGCGCGTTCGCTTTCCAGCAATGCCTTCATCACGCCTTTGAGCGCGGCCATATCGCCGCCGATTTGCACCTGATAGATTTCATCGGCGACCGCGATGCCTTGATTGCGGAGCAGCTCGCCGATGCGTTTGGGGTCGGAAAAATGGCTGAAGCCGCGCTCGCGCAGCGGGTTGATCGCCAGCACCGTGGCGCCGCGTTGTTTGGCGTCATACAGCGCCGTCATCATCCGTGGGTGATTGCTGGCCGGGTTCTGGCCGATGACGATGAACAGGTCGGCAAGCTCGAAATCCTCCAGTGAGCAGGTGCCCTTGCCGATGCCGATGCTTTGCTTGAGCGCATAACCCGATGGCTCGTGGCAGAAGTTGGAGGAGTCGGGCAGGTTGGGGCTGCCGTAAGCGCGCGCCGCCAGTTGCCACAAAAACGCGGCTTCGTTGCTGCTGCGGCCGGAGGCATAGAACGCAACCGTTTCCGGCGCCAGCGCCGAGAGCTCGCGCACGGCCACGGCGTAGGCTTCGTCCCAATCAATGGCACGAAAGGTGCCGCTGGCTTTTTCGTACAGCACCGGCGTGGTCAGCCGGCCCTGAAACTCCAGATCGAAATCGCCCAGTGCCTGCAATTGCGCCGGGGTCTTGCCATCAAAGAACGCCGAGCCCACTGCCTTGCGCGTCATCTCCCAGGCAATGGCTTTCTGGCCCTGCTCGCAACTATCCAGCATCGGTTTGCCGGCTTTGTCGGGGAAGGCGCAGCCGGGGCAATCGAAGCCAACGGGCAGCTTGTTGGCGTGCGCAAACGAGCTGAGCAGCTTGAGCGGGATCTGCTGCTGCGCAAACGCGCGCACGCTGCCGCTGATCGAGCCACGGCCGCCAGCGGGGTTTTGATTGCGGGTGGATTTGCGATTCATCGGCGGTAACCTGCGGGTATGAAACCCGGGTAGGTTACAACGCGGTGAGGGTGGTAGCACTGCGTGGCCGCGAGCATGCGGCGGCACAGCATCAGTGGATCGGCATCAGCTTGCCCACAATCCGTGCACCATCAACGTATTCCGACGATACTGTGATGAGGGCCATTGATGGGGAACTGCAATGAACATGAACATTCAAACGGGCGGTATTTTCGGGTTGCTGTGGCTGATTGCGGTGGTCTACGCAATCATCAAGGTGTTGGGCAGCCGCGCCTCGACCGGAACCAAGGTGCTGTGGACGGTGCTGATCCTGGTGCTGCCGGTGCTGGGCGTGATCTTGTGGTTTTTGCTCGGGCCAAAATGACGGCGCGCTTACCGAGTATCGATGCATGTTCGCGTATCGGTGCCCGTAATGCTCAACCCTCCATCGGATAGCGCATCACCAGCGCCTGTTTGATCTGTGCCACGGTTGCGGCATCGAACGGCCGCGCCTTTTGTGGATCGGCCATGAATTCTGCGCCAAGGCCGGCTGGGTTGAATACCGGCACGGCGCAGTCGCGGTTGTGAGTGGGAGAGTAGATCCACCAGCCGGGCAGGGCAACGGCGGGAATGACGCGTACAGGCTGATTGATTGTGTCTCGTAGATAGCGTGCCAGCCATTGCGCTTGTTTCTGTGCCTGGATGATCGGGGCGCGGGTGACGAAGTGCGGAAAGCGCAGGCTCTTGCCGTCATATGCCACCTTGAAAGTATCTTCGCGCTTGCGACCAGGTGGCTTGCGTATCGATTTGGTTTCTACTGCATAGACTACGTGCGGGCCTATGACCACATGATCGATATTGAAATGATCGCCGGGCAAATCGTGCGCGACTGCGCATCCTTTGGCGAGCAGACGATTTAGTTCCTGCGCGGTAAACAACTCGGCACGCAGCCCGGCAATTGCGCGACGGCGTGCTGCGCCATGAATCACCAGCCGACGGATTGCCCAGATTGTCATCGCAGCAGCCGCAATCAGGTACGGGATTTCAATGGTTCCGAAAACCACCTGATTCCACTGCACATGATTGAGTGCCCAAACCGCGAAAAAGTACGGGCCGACAAGTAGCAGGGTAAGAACGAAACGCATGATTTCACGGGTCTGCTCGTCAATTCGTTTTCTCAGCTCCTCGCCTGCACCATGGATGCGCTTGTTGGCGATGGGCGAGCGCAGACCGTTGCGCTCTTGCCGCTTACGCAAGGTTGCGACAACCGCCACCGCCAGTGCAACGGGAACCAGTGACGCGACAAGTGGCAGGAATGCAGCATTCATGGTCAGGTTGCTCACGAGATGGATGCCGGGCATTCGGCGATACAGGGTTTTGTAGCATCTTGCATCAACCCTGGGTACCCCATCGAAACGATCTGGTGTTGGCTTAAGTTACACAACCCATGCCATGTTGACGTGGAGCCGCGTGGCTTAGAAAGCCCGAGTGGGGCAAAGTGGCTCAAGCGTGACGATAGCTCAGCAGACGGCCACGGTAGGGCGGTTTGTCGTCATCGTCGAGCGCGCCGCGTTGCTCAGTGACGCTATAGCCCTGTTCAGCCATTTTGCGGGTGAATGCGCTGCTGTTGCCGCGCCCGGGGTCGGTGATCAGCACCTCACCGTCGGCAGTGCCATGGCGTTGCACCAGCGCTGCCAGCAGGTCGGCATGGCCACGCTCGTACAGGATGTCGCTGCCGATGATCAGGTCATACAGCGGTAACGGATGGTTGGCAACCGCCCACGGCATGTCGCGATAAATCATTGTATCCAGGCCATTGAGCGCGGCATTGTGGCTGAGGAAGGACTCTGCCAGGGGATGATGATCGCTGGCGGTGATGTTGGCGTGGCGGCGTTGCAAAACCAGGCTGGCAAGGCCCAAGCCGCAGCCAATTTCGAGGATACGTTTACCCGCGATGACGTACTGGCTCATGGTCTGCGCCAGCAGCCGGCCCGCCGGCCACACTTGCCCGAACAAACACCATTGCGCCGAGGAGATGCCGGCGCGTTCGGCGAGATGGTCGGGGTCGGCGAATTGCTGGCGATCACTTAGCGCACGAATGCGGAAGTCATGGCCGCCGAGACGAATCGTAAGCAGTCGAGTGGTGTAGCCCGGCATGGGCCGTCCTGGGTAGTGTTGCAGCGATGCGAACATCGCAGAACGGCGAGTGGGCTACCAGGCCGGGAAACTGGGCGGATTGATGGTGCGTGTGGTGTGGCATGAGCCTCTTTCGGCCCGACATTACCCGCCGTGGCGGCGGGCAATGTCGTGATTCTTGAGGCTTCTGCTTGGCAGTACGGTGGTCCCGGGTTACGCGCTGCGCGCTAACCCAGGCTACATGGTTTTGTTCAGCCGTTTGACGATTCCGACTTCGATGGGTCAGTGGTCGCCATGTGCGGGGCTTCGACACGCGGGGCTTCGACACGCGGCGCTTCGACACGCGGCGCTTCGACACGCGGCGCTTCGACACGCGGGGCTTCGACACGCGGCGCTTCGACAGGCGGCGCTTCGACACGCGGCGCTTCGACACGCGGCGCTTCGACACGCGGCGCTTCTACACGCGGCGCTTCGACAGGCGGCGCTTCGACAGGCGGCGCTTCGACTCGCGGGGCTTCGGCACGCGGGGC
>JAUXUI010000089.1 GCA_030681035.1 Lysobacteraceae bacterium
CCTCAACAACAAAATCCGCGTCATCCAGCGCCGCGCCTACGGCCTGCGCGACGAGGAATACCTGCGGCTCAAGGTGCTGACCTGCATGCTGCCGGAACTGTGAAAATCAAGGAAAGTACCCACACGACTTCACGAAGAGCCCTTTTTTTTATTGAGGTGACGAGTTGCAACGTTGATGACAGCCGCAACCCGGCCCCTGCGTGTTAGCATCGTTGAAAACGCATGGGAGGCTTCATGGCTGCGAAGATTCTGGCACTGCGTGAAACGGCCGCAGGCGAAAACAGGGTGGCGATGACGCCGGAAACCGCCGGCAAACTGACCAAGATGGGCGTAATTGCGGCTATCGAGCCGCAGGCCGGCGTCAGTGCGCATTTTCTCGACGCGGCGTATCCAGTGGCCGAGCCGGCCGCACTGGCGGATGCTGACGTGGTGTTGTGCGTGCAGCCGCCGACCCCGGCGCAGGTCGCAAAGCTCAAGCCCGGCACCATCCTGGTTGGGCTGCTGTCGGTGCAGGCCGATCCCGCGCGGCTGGAGCAGTTGCTCAAGCAGCGGATCACCGCATTTTCGATGGAACGCTTGCCACGGACCACACGTGCGCAATCGATGGATGTGCTGTCCTCGCAGGCGGGCATGGCCGGCTACAAGGCGGTGATGATTGCTGCTCTGAATGCACCGCGTTTCTTTCCGATGCTGACCACCGCCGCAGGCACGATCCGGCCCTCCAAGGTGTTGATAGTGGGTGCCGGCGTGGCCGGATTGCAGGCAATCGCCACCGCACGCCGGATCGGTGCGCAGGTCGAGGGTTTTGATGTGCGCCCTGAAACCCGCGAACAGATCGAATCGCTGGGTGCCCGGTTTCTCGATCTGGGTGTCGCGGCGGCAGGCGAGGGTGGTTACGCGCGCGAGCTCAATGCCGACGAGCGCGCCGAACAACAGCGCTTGCTGGCCGAACACCTCAAGAGTGTGGATGTCATCATCACCACCGCCGCAGTACCGGGCCGTCCGGCACCGCGCATCATCACCGCAGCCATGGTGAAGGGTATGCGCCCGGGCACGGTGGTCGTCGATCTCGCCGCCGAGAGCGGCGGCAACTGCGAGTTGACCCGCCCCGGTGAAACGGTGGTGGAAAATGGCGTCAGCATTATCGGGCCATTGAATCTTGCCAGTCTGGGTGCGATCCACGCCAGTGAGATGTATGCACGCAACCTGTTCAATTTCTTGGCGCTGATGATCAAGGACGGCGCCCTGGCACTGGACTGGGACGACGAGTTGATCGCCAAGACCTGCGTCAGCCACGACGGGCAGTCGCGGTTGTAGTCTGCGTGAAATCGCTCGGGACTCGGGACTCGGTCGCTCACAGGGTGAGCTCCTACAAAAAAACGGTAGCGCTCACCTGTAGGAGAAACTGTGTTGCACGCCGGTGCGAGCCAGTGCTTCTGTGGGAGCCGGCCTGCCGGCGAACGAACTGCCGAAAGAGCTTCGCGCGCAGAGCTCGCCCCAGACTCGATCTGGGGCGCGCTCCCACTGAAGCGGTGAACGCTCCTTGTAGGAGCCCACCCTGTGGGCGACCGTTATCGCAAGGGTGCAGTGGGATGAAACGAAAAAGCGGTGCCGTAGCGTAGTGACGTAGGATGGGTAGAGCGCAGCGAAACCCATCATTGCCAAATGTAATCGATGGGTTTCGGTCGCTTCGCGACAGCGTTCGCTGCGCGAACCACGCCTTCGCTTCGCTCGGTCGCTGCGCTCTACCCATCCTGCGGACTGGCACCCCGGTGAAACCCTTACGACTCATGGCGACTCCTCTGCGGGTTTGGTAGCGCCAATAACGCTTGGCGGCCAATTCAGTTGTCCCATGCGCGCACGGCCAGCGTGCAACGATTATGATGGAGCCTGATTCCATTGGCAGAGGCGGCTTGGCAATGATCGACGGATTCGTGGCGCTCTATATTTTCATGCTTGCAGCCGTAACCGGCTACGAGATCATCGGCCGGGTGCCGGTCATCCTGCACACTCCCCTGATGTCAGGTTCCAACTTCATCCACGGCATCGTGCTGGTGGGTGCGATGGTGGTGCTGGGTCATGCGGATACCACCGCCGAGAAAGTGATCGGCCTGGTCGGGGTCATTCTTGGCGCGGGCAATGCCGCCGGTGGTTATGTGGTCACCGAGCGCATGCTGGAAATGTTCCGCAGCAGCAAGAAGCCGGGGGCGAACTGATGGATATGTCGAACTGGCTTTTGATCGCAGTGAAGGCGAGCTATTTCGCCGCCGCCTTGCTGTTTATTTTGGGCCTCAAGCGCATGGCTTCGCCGGTGACCGCGCGTGGCGGCATCGTCTGGGCTGGCTACGGCATGGTGATTGCTGTGGTGGCTACCCTGCTTTTGCCCGGGATGCACAACCAGGGCCTGATGCTGGTTGGCATCGGAGTTGGTGGCGCGTTGGCCTGGGTGTCCGGCAAACGGGTGGCGATGACCGACATGCCGCAAATGGTTGCGTTGTACAACGGCATGGGTGGTGGTTCGGCGGCAGCCATTGGCGCAGTGGAACTACTCGGCTTCGCCAGCGGCAGCGGCGGCACAGCAACTACGACCCAGCTTGTGTTGGGCGCAACCGGCGGGCTGATCGGTGCGATTTCTTTTTCCGGCTCGTTGATCGCTTTCGCAAAACTGCAGGGCCTGATGGATCGCCGCTTCGTGTTCCCCGGCCAGCAAATCGTCAATGCGGCCATTTTCGCGATGGCCATCGGTCTGGGCGTTGCGTCAGTGGTTTTGTTGCAGCAGCCGTTGATTATCGGCTTCTTCATCGCGGCATTGGCGGTTGGTATTTTGATGACCTTGCCAATCGGCGGCGCCGACATGCCGGTGGTGATATCGCTTTACAACGCATTCACCGGTCTGGCGGTCGCGTTTGAAGGCTATGTGTTGCAGAACGAAACCCTGATCATCGCCGGCATGGTGGTGGGCGCGGCAGGCACCCTGCTCACGCAGTTGATGGCCAAGGCGATGAATCGCTCGCTGGCCAGCGTGCTGTTCGGCAGCTTCGGTCCTACCGGTGAGGCGCAGGAGATCAGTGGTGCGCAAAAGGCGATTGAAGCCGGCGATGTGGCGGCGATGATGGCCTATGCCGAGCGCGTGGTGATCGTCCCCGGCTACGGCATGGCGGTAGCGCAGGCGCAGCACAAGATATGGGAGCTGACCCAGTTGCTGCAAAAACGCGGAGTCAAGGTCAAGTTCGCAATCCACCCGGTGGCGGGCCGCATGCCCGGGCACATGAACGTGCTGTTGGCCGAGGCTGGGGTTTCATACGACCTGATCGCCGACATGGACGACATCAACCCCGAGTTCCCGAACACCGACGTGGCATTGGTGATTGGCGCCAACGATGTGGTCAACCCGGCGGCGAAAACCGACCCGGCCTCACCGATCTTTGGTATGCCGATTCTGGATGTGGTCGCGGCAAAAAATGCAATCGTGATCAAGCGCGGCAAGGGCACCGGCTTTGCCGGCATCGAAAACGCCCTGTTTTACGCCGACAACACGCGCATGCTGTATGGCGATGGTGCCGAAATGGCCAATCAACTGGTGGCCGAGATCAAGGCATTGGATGGCGGTCACTGACCCAAACCTCCCGAAACCCGCTGCACTCGGGCCGCTCGCTACGGTTTCAAGAGGCTCCCTGACGGTCGCGTGGCTTGAATACGAAACCCCAGGCCGCTGCCAGCACAATGCTGGTGGCGGCCAATACCAGATCGAAACGGTTGAAACTCGCAGCGCTCAGTGAGAGCGCCAGATGTGGGCTGATGCGCTGTAACGATTGCAACGGATGCAACCCGAACATCGGTGCCATCTGACTGGCGGCGATAAACCACCACGCCAGCGTAATCGATAACACCGTGGTTGCCGCCGCAAGGCTGGCGCGCATTGCGCCAGGCGCAAGCCGCAGCAGGCTGAGCATGATGATGACATCGAGCGCGGTGAGCAGCGCCATCCAGCCCAGGGGGCGCTGGGTGGCAACCGCTGCCATCGCCCACAATGCGGCCATGCCGGTCGCCGTAACGAGGCACCACAGGCCAGTTTTCAGGTGATTCACAGCAGCGCCTGACAGTAGTGTGTCGTGGCGTGCAGCGATAATCGTTCGTCGGTCGTACGCATCGCGCTAAAATAACCGGCAACCGCACAGGAAGATAGCGCCGTGAACTACAGCCGCAGCAGTGAACCGATCAAGTTTGAGCGCGACTGCGCTGTGGTGTTGGTGCCGCAGGGCGAGAACGTCACGCTGCCAGCGGGCACTATTGGGTATATCACGCAATCGTTGGGCGGCAGTTTTACCGTGTTTGTCGAAGGCAATCTGTTTCGTGTTGCCGGCAGCGATGGTGATGCCATTGGCAAGGAACCGGTTGCCGGGCCAAGCCTGCCAGACGATGCGAGCGACGAGGATGTCGAGCGCCTGGTGTGGTCACAACTGCGAACCTGCTATGACCCGGAAATACCGGTCAATATCGTGGACCTTGGTTTGGTCTACACCTGTGTGCTTGGTCGCACCGAATCCGGCGAGCGCAGTGTGTATGTCACCATGACGCTCACTGCGCCCGGCTGCGGCATGGGCGATATTCTGGTTGCTGATGTCAGCAGCAAGCTGGAGATGATTCCAACCGTCAGTCAAGCCGATGTTGATCTGGTCTTCGATCCGCCGTGGAACCAGAGCATGATGTCGGATGTGGCGCGCCTGGAAACCGGCATGTTGTAAACGCCCGCAGGCTGTGTCGCGCATGTTGCAACCAAGGATGCTCTGAACAAGTCGGCTTTCGTCATTCAAAACGCTGCATGGTTTTATCGTTGCCGTTGTCTGCGTGGATTCGCGACGACATAAGGGCTGTGTGGTATGCCCCGAGTTGCGCATTTCATGCGGCGATCTGCAATGAGTCCGCGCGTCGCGTGTCCGCGCACAATGCCGATCAGCCGTTGCAAACGGCAGGCTGTCGCCGTGAAATTGATTTCACTTGTAACTAATTGTCTGGGTTATGGTTTTTGTTGTGGTGCAGCATTGACGACATGTTCAGTGTTTGTTACGTTCTGTTTCGTTGAGCGTTGCCGATTTGTGAGGCCACGCACGACGACACCGTAAGGATTGTCGTATCCGCCGGGAGCTGGGGGGCTTCAGGTGCGCCAGAGCTGCACAGGATGTGCATCACTCAACGGGGGTTGAGTGGGGACGAGCATGTACTGGCCGATACGCGACGGTAACCACGTCCTGCCGCAAACCATTCGGTGAGCGGCACTTGTTCAACCTATCCTGGGAAACATCCGTGACCAATAACAACCTGAAAGCCGGGCGCGCAATGCCGCGTCCGTTGACCCTTGCTGCGGCCACCGCCGTTGCGCTGTCCACCGCGTTCGCTGCCAACGCTGCTGATCGTATTGACACGTCTGCCTTGCAGGCAGGCGGCAGCTATGATCGTTTCATCGTGAAGTACCGCGATGGCAGTGCCGAGTACAGCAATGCCGCCAGCCGCGTGCAATCGCTGTCGCGCACCGCCAAGTCGCGCGCGATGTCGATGCAATCGCTGCGCCGCTTGTCAGTGGATGCCGATGTGATCAAGGCCAGCCGCAAACTGGACCGCGCCGGTGCTGAAGCACTGATGCGCGAGATCGCCGCCAACCCGAATGTCGAGTACATCGAAGTCGATGCGATGATGCATCCGCTGTTTACTCCCAACGACACGCAGTACGCTTCCGGCCAGTGGCATTATTTTGAGGCGACTGGTGGCCTGCGTTTGCCAACCGCATGGGACAAGTCCACCGGCAGTGGCGTGGTGGTAGCGGTGATCGATACCGGTTATGTCGATCACACCGATCTCAATGCCAATATCCTGCAAGGTTACGATTTCATCAGTGACACCGCGATTGCGGGCGATGGCAATGGCCGTGACAGCGATGCCCATGATCCGGGCGATGCCAGTGGTGGCCAGAACTCCAGCTGGCACGGCACCCACGTTGCCGGTACGGTGGCGGCGGTGACCAACAATGCCAAGGGCGTTGCCGGCGTGGCGTTCAACGCCAAGGTCGTGCCTGCCCGCGTGCTCGGCAAGGGCGGTGGCCTGACTTCCGACATCGTTGACGCCATCACTTGGTCTTCGGGTGGCACGGTCAGCGGTGTGCCGGCCAATGCCAATCCGGCCGAAGTGATCAACATGAGCCTTGGCGGCACCGGCGCCTGCGGTACCAGCACCCAGAATGCAATCAACGGCGCGGTTGGTCGTGGCACGGTGGTGGTGGTGGCTGCGGGTAACAGCAATGTCAATGTGTCCAACGCCAACCCGGCCAACTGCAACAACGTGGTGGCGGTGGCGGCAACGGATCGCAATGGCGCGCGCGCCAGCTTCTCCAACTTCGGCACCTTGATCGATGTGGCGGCGCCGGGTGTGGGCATTTTGTCCACCTACAACACCGGTGCAACCACACCCGGTAGTGAAACCTATTCGCTGCTGAGCGGCACTTCGATGTCCTCGCCGCATGTGGCGGGTGTCGCGGCGCTGATCATGGCGGTTGCGGCCAAGACGCCAGCCGAAGTGGAAAGCATCCTCAAGAGCACCACGCGGCCGTTGCCGGGCGCCTGCTCGGGTGGCTGCGGTACCGGTATCGTGGATGCCAATGCTGCGGTTGATGCCGCGCTGGGTGGTGGTACGCCACCGCCGCCACCGCCGGCGGGCGGCACTTTGACCAAGGGTGTGGCAGTGACCGGGCTTGCCGCCAGCACCGGTACTGACATCAAGTTCACCATGGATGTTCCATCGGGTTCGACCAACCTGGCGTTCAACCTTTCCGGTGGTACTGGTGATGCCGATATGTACGTGCGTTTTGGCAGCGCGCCGACCGACACGGTTTACGATTGCCGTCCGTTCCTGAATGGCAATAACGAGGCGTGTTCGTTCGCCGCGCCGCAGACCGGCACCTATCATGTGCGGGTCAAGGCATTCTCGACGTTCTCGGGCGTGTCGCTGGTCGGCAATTACACCGCAGGCAGCACGCAGCCTTCGTTCTTCGAGAACCTGACTGACTTCACCATCAACGACAACAGCACAGTGGATAGCCCGATCACGGTCAGCGGCCGTAGCGGCAATGCGCCGAGCACTTTGAAGGTCGATGTCACCATCTTCCACACGTGGAAAGGTGATCTGAAGGTCGATCTGGTGGCACCGGATGGCACCCTGTACAACATCCACAACCGCACCGGCTCCAGCACCGACAATGTGATCGGAACCTTCACCATCAACGCGTCCTCGGAAGTGGCCAACGGCACCTGGAAGCTGCGCGTCAACGACAACGCCACTGGCGACACCGGCCGCATCGACAAGTGGAGCTTGCAGTTCTGATAACAACTTGCAAAAATTATTCGCTGTAACCTTGAACCCCGGCGCCTGCCGGGGTTCTTTTTTGCCGTGGTTGATTTGCGTACTACACGGGCAGCGATGTGTGCCGCGCCAATGCCCACGCCACGTGTTCGCGCACGATTTCCGATGGATGCTCCAACCGTGCATGCAGCGCCGCAATGGTGGCCACACTGGATGGGGCGTTGCCGAGCGCTACCGCAATATTGCGCAGCCAGTTTTGGTAACCGGTGCGGCGAATCGCCGAGCCTTCAGTGCGGGTCAGGAATTCCGCTTCGGTCCAGGCAAACAGGTCGGCCAGACTGGCTTTGTCCAAATCGTTGCGGACGCGGAAGTCCGGCTCATCGTGGCGTTTGGCAAACTTGTTCCAGGGGCAGACCAGTTGGCAGTCGTCGCAGCCGAAGATGCGATTGCCGATCAGCGGGCGCAGGGCTTCGTCGATGCTGCCGTGATGCTCGATGGTGAGGTAGCTGATACAGCGCCGCGCATCGACGCGATACGGCGCGACGATGGCGCCGGTCGGGCAGATATCGATGCAGCGCGTGCAGGTGCCGCAATGCGCGCTGGCTGGCGCGTCCACCGGCAGCGGCAGGTCGGTGAGGATCTCGCCAAGGAAAAACCAGGAGCCGTTGCTGCGGTCGATCAGGCAGCTGTGCTTGCCGATCCAGCCCAGCCCGGCATCACGCGCCAGCGCGCGTTCCAGCACCGGTGCCGAGTCAACGAACACACGATAGCCAAAGCTGCCGATTGCCGAGCCGATGCGATCGGACAACTGTTGCAAGCGGCGCCGCATCAGCTTGTGGTAATCGCGGCCCAGCGCATAGCGCGCAACATAGGCGCGCTCGCCGTCGGCGAGGGTGCGCCAGGCTTCGGCATCATCGGTGCCGTAATCCTTGCGTACGCAGATCGCACGGCAAGTGCCGGCGACCAGTTGCTCGGGCTTGGCGCGCAGCTCAGTATTGCGCGCCATGTAGCCCATGCTGCCATGCTGGCCCTGGGCCAGCCAGTCGAGCAGGTGCTGGTGATCCGTGCCCAACTGCGGTTGCACGATGCCGGTCTGGGCAAAGCCCAGTTCGCTTGCCCATTGCCGGATGTCGGTAGCCAGTTGGTACACGTCGATCATCGCAACAGTATAAGGGCTGGTCTTGCGCGCCTTGCCGTGTGTCGGGCTATCAATGGCGCTGGCAGTGTGCGAATGTTTCTCCTTGATTGATTGATGAAGCCAGCCCATGCCTATTCCGCTGCACCGGGCGCAGGACGCCCAGGCAATTGACCGATATGCCATCGAAACGCTCGGTGTGGCGGCCTACACGTTGATGCGCCGCGCGGGCGAGGCGGCATGGGTGCGGTTGAAAGCGCACTGGCCGGCCGCACACCGCATCGGCGTGTTGTGCGGGCCGGGCAACAATGGTGGCGATGGCTACGTGCTGGCGCGACTGGCGCGCATCGCCGGTGCCGAGGTGCAAGTGGTGATCCTCCCCGGTGGCGAGCCGCGCAGTGACAGCGCGCGGCAGGCACATGCCGACTGGCTGGCCGCAGGCGGAAGCAGCGCGGTGTTTGCGGGCGGTTTGCCGGCACGCGATGTGTGGGTGGATGCGCTGTTCGGGATTGGTCTGGCGCGAGTGCCCGAGGGCTTTGCAGCGGCGGCAATTCAGGCGCTCAACGCGCAGATGGCACCGGTATTGGCTTTGGATGTGCCGTCGGGAGTGGATGCCGATACCGGTGCAGCGGCGGGCCTTTCGGTTCGCGCCGATGTGTGCATCGAGTTCATCGTTGGCAAGTGCGGCCTGCACACAGGCGCCGGACGCGACAGCAGTGGCCATCGTGAATCCGACGCGCTGGGTTTGCCGCACAAAGCGTGCGCGGCGGTGCCGCCGTATGCCTGGCTCTATCGGCAACCGGATATCAGCGCATTTCTCGGGCCGCGCCCGGGTAACGCGCACAAGGGTTTGTTCGGCCATGTGCTGTGCGTTGGCGGTGAGCGCGGCATGGCTGGTGCAATCACCCTGTGCGCAGCGGGCGCCTTGCGTGCCGGTGCGGGCCTGGTCAGCGTCGCAACCCGCATGGTCAATGTGCCGATAGTGCAGGGGCAGCGCACGGAACTGATGGTGAGCGCCGCAGAGAGCGCCGACGATTTGGCACCACTGCTGGAGCGAGCGAGCGTGGTCGTGATCGGGCCAGGGCTTGGTAGCCAGGCATGGGCTGCGAACGCATTGCAAGCCACGCTTGATGCCGGCAAGCCGCTGGTGCTCGACGCCGATGCGCTGAATCTGCTGGCGCGCACACCGAGGCAAGTGCCCAACGCCGTGCTGACGCCGCATCCGGGCGAGGCTGCGCGCCTGCTGGCAAGCGATGTCGCAACAGTGCAGCGTGACCGCTTTGCTGCTGCCACTGCCTTGGCGCAACGCTACCAGGCCTGTGTCGTGCTCAAGGGCGCCGGCACGGTGATTGCGGCGCCGGGTGGACATCCGTGCATCATCGATGCTGGGAATCCGGGGATGGCATCCGGTGGCATGGGCGATGTACTGGCCGGCGTCATCGCCGCGTTGCGTGCGCAGGGGCTGGATGGTTATGAAGCGGCGCTGTGTGGAGCGCTGGTGCATGCTTGTGCCGGTGATCTTGCCGCCGCTGATGGCGAGCGCGGGCTGCTGGCCAGCGACCTGTTGCCCGCCATTCGCCAGTTGGTCAATCCGGGTTTGTCGTGCGCTTGAACCTCGTCACTGCCGCCGACACCGACGTGCTCGGCGCGCGACTGGCAGCAACCCGGCCGCAGCCGGCGGTGGTGGCGTTGTCAGGGCCATTGGGCGCGGGTAAATCGAGTTTGGCCCGTGCGATGTTGCGCGCTCTCGGGGTAACCGGAGCGGTGCGCAGCCCTACCTACACCTTGCTTGAACGCTATGCGGTGCCCGGCGGTGAGGCCCTGCACCTGGATTTGTATCGCATCGGCGCGGCCAGTGAGCTGCAATTCCTTGGCCTTGATGATGCCGGCGACGCCATCCTGTGGCTGGTTGAATGGCCCGAGCGCGGCGTCGGCGCATTGCCCGCGTTTGACCTGAGGATTGAACTGGCGATTGCCGGTGCGGGGCGATCAGCCGACCTGACGGCACTGAGCGGCGCTGGCGAGCGTTGGCTCGAACGCCTCGCTGCGCCGCTTGCTTCTTGATGTTGTGTCGAGATAGCGCCTTCAGGTGTCAGATTGCAAAAGGAAAAATGCTTGCAATTCGTGGCATTTTGCTGTCAAATCCGGAGCATGAACCGGTTGCGCCCAATGTTTTGCGCCAAAGCTACGCTCGCGGTTATGTTCGCGGCGCTCTCTGGCCTTGCCTGCGCCGCCGAGTTGACGGCCCTGAGCCTGAGTGAAACGGGTACCTATTCGCGCGCCGAGTTCGCGCTCAGCGGCCCCGCCGAGTACAAGGTTTTCACACTCGCCAACCCGGATCGGCTGGTGGTGGATCTGCAAGGCTCACGCTTGGCATTGAATTATCGTGAGGCATCGCCCACTGGCCCGGTTGCAGCGGTACGTACCGGTTCGCCAAGCGCGGGTGCGTTGCGCGTGGTATTCGATCTTGCTGCTGCGGTGCGGCCAAAAACCTTCCTGCTCACGCCCTCGACGGGTGTGGGGCATCGCCTGGTGATCGAGTTGCACGCGGATGCCGCGCAAAGCACGGCAAAAACGCTGCAAGACATGGTGCCCGATACCGGGCGCGATGTGCTGATCGCCGTCGATGCCGGGCATGGCGGGCAAGACCCGGGCGCGCGTGGTGCCAAAGGCACCTGGGAAAAGCAGATCACCTTGGCGGTTGCGCGCGAGTTGGCGCGGCAAATCAACGCCGAGCGCGGCCTCAAAGCCATCCTGATCCGCGATGGTGACCAATTCATACCGCTGCAACAGCGTTACCGCAAAGCGCGTGAGGCCAAGGCGGATTTGTTTGTTTCGATCCATGCCGATGCCTTCAACAAGCCCAGCGCATCGGGTGCGTCGGTATTCGTGATGTCGCAGCGTGGCGCATCCAGCGAGGCCGCACGCTGGCTGGCAGATCGCGAAAACGCAGCCGATCTGGTGGGCGGCGTCACGCTTGACGACAAGGACAACACCCTGGCCAAAGTGCTGCTCGACCTGTCGCAAAGCGCCACCATGAAGGCGTCCGAGGACATTGCCGAAAATGTGTTGTCAGCGCTTAAGCGGGTGGCAAAGACCCACAAGCCACAAGTCGAGCGTGCCAATTTCGTGGTGTTGCGTTCACCGGATGTACCGTCGTTGCTGGTCGAAACCGCGTTTATCAGCAACCCGGAAGAAGAAAAGAAACTCAACGACCCCGCGCATCAGAAGCGCTTGTCGTTGGCCATACTCGATGGTGTACGCAACTATTTCACAACGCGGCCGTTGCCCGGCACCTGGCTTGCCGCGCAACAGGGGCGGCAGCGTGCCAGCGAGCATCTGGTGAGTCGTGGCGATACCCTGTCGGGCATCGCCAACCGACATGGCGTCAGCGTTGCCAGTCTGCGCCATGAAAATCGCCTGCACAGCGATGTGCTGCGCATCGGCCAGCGTTTGCGTATCCCATCGCTGGCTACTGCCGCAACGGGCAGCATTGTCGCCGCATCCGGGATTGCACCGTCAAGCCCGCAGTGAGCCTGCGCCAGGCTTTGCTTTTGTGGGAGCGCGCCTCGTGCGAGAAGCTCTATGCCGAGCCACTCATTGCAGTGTGCTTACTCGCCGATGTCCTCGTTCCACAGCGCTGGGTGGGCTTCAATGAACGACTTCATCAGCGCCTTGCATTCGGCATTGTCGGCCAGTTGCAGATCGACGCCGCGGCTGCGCAGCCAAGCCTCTTCACCCATGAAGGTTTCGTTTTCACCGATCACCACGCGCGGGATGCCGTACAACGCAATCGCACCACTGCACATCGGGCAGGGGCTGAGCGTGGTGTACAGCGTGCATTCGCGGTATACCTGAGCGGCCAGGCGGCCGGCATTTTCCAGTGCGTCCATTTCACCGTGAAGGACAGTGCTGCCGCGTTGCACGCGGCGATTGTGGCCACGGCCAATGATCTGCCCCTGATGCACCAGCACCGAGCCGATCGGAATGCCACCTTCGGCCAGGCCGCGCCGGGCTTCATCGATGGCAGCAGCAAGAAAGGGGTCCATGCGTATCTCCAAGGAAAGTCATTGTATGGAACGGGCGTCACGAACCGCCGCTGCGGCGCAGAGCGGGGGGTTCACGGCGTGCAGATTCGATCGCAGTAACGGTGGCGGCCGACAACGCAGCGCTGGCATTTTCCAGTGCCTGCAACTCATCTGACAGACGCTGATAAGCGCGATCGATTGCCGCACAGGCGGTGTCAAGTTCGCGCTGACTGGCGTGATCGCCGTGTTTTTGTATCCACAGGCGGTGTTCCAACACATCACGCAGGGCATCGCGGATCGGTTTGTCAGCGCGGAGTGATGCCTGGGCAACCTCGCCAATGTCTTCGGGCACCTGATCAACAACCCGACGCATCGCCTGCATCCGCTCACGGGTACGCAGCAAAACCTGCTCCATTGCCTCGGCGCGATCCACCAGATGCACCAGTGCCTGGTGGCGGCGCTGGGCACGGCGATGCAGCGCCAGCGCAATGGCGGCAATCAGCAGGCACAGCAAAACAGCGATGACGAGAGTGTTTGGCATGGGTGAAGTCTGCATCACCCCCGGGCAGAGGGCAATCGCGGAAGTCAGCGCGAAGGATATCTGCGATCAGTTGACGATGCGGTTCGCGCCACAGCATGGCAGCGCAGGTCAGCGTCTGTGTGTGGTGGTGCGTGAATCGTTTTTGGACCCGATGGCTTTGGGGTGTTGAGGGCCCAGACGCGGATTTTTTTACAATTGAATGATCGCTTCGGGCCGCATTCGGCCAATGGTGGTTGTTGATGCCTGGCAGTGCCAATCACTTCATTTGCTGCACCATGCTCACGTGCGCTCGCGCACTCAAGAGATCGCCGATCACTGTCCTGCGTACGAAGCAGTGATAGCTGAGCAGACAAAGCCCGCCCGTTGCCGATACGGAGGCAGCAAACTTGATGCCCCACGGCAACTCGACGTCCAGCAACCGATACTGGATTGCGAACAGGATTGGCAGATGCACGATGTAGGTCCAGTAGGACGCATCCGAAAGGTAGCGCAATGCTGGGTTGCTGCGGTTCAACAAAGACTTTCCGGCGATCAGGCAGACGCAGGTCATCCAGACGCTGATGTAGGCTTCGAGCAACGCGACAAGCAAGGGCGCGGAAGGATCCTGAGCACTCGGCGAGTACCGGTTCAACAGGTACCAAAATGCGCCGTAGAGCATCAGGCTGGCCGCCAACAACCAGGGAGCGATGGGCCGGATTCGCTCGATCATGGCTTCATGGCCAAACAGCAGATAGCCGAAAGCGAAGAACGGGCCATAGAAGTCGAATGCCCAGAACTGGGGCAGGAAGCTCTCCGGCGCAGGGTTGGGCGCGCTGACGGAGGCGAGCGCCGGCACCAGTAGCAAGGGCAGCAAGCCAAGCAGCCAAGTGGGGCTCAGGCCGCGCAGTAGCTTTCCGAGTTTCTCCAGTCCGAAGTTCTTAGCCGACCACACCAGTACGTAGAAGTACATCAGGTAGTACAGGAACCACAGGTGACTGGTGCCGGGCAGTTGCTCGGGCAACCCTTGTGTCTGTGACAGCTGGCGAATGATCGCGAGCAACGGCGATGAGTTTTGTACCGTCGCCGCGGCCTGCAGCGTGGTGTATTTGAGGGCGGCATGCACCAGTGGCAAGAAGATCACGAACGGCAACGCAATGCGCCTGAGAAGATTGCGAAACAGTCCGCCCAAGCCACGTCGCGACACCAGCATGGCGGCAAAGAAACCGGCGACAAGGAAGAACAACGGCATGCGCACCAGGTGCAGGAACCAGATGCACAGGTCGACAGCGACCGATTGCGTACGATCCGCAGTCGGAATGTACGGATGCATCAGTGGGCTATAGGCCAACGCGGCGTGAAACAACACGCCCGCGAGCATGGCCAGCGCCCGCAGGTTGTCCATATAGTGAAAACGGCCTGAAGACGACATGGCGGCATCAATAGAACGCTTGCTTGCGGCAGTGTACCCAGCCGGTGACTGCCAGCACCACGAAGCTCGCCGTTACTTGAGTGAGCAGGATGGAGACGGCAGGCATACTCCAGACGATGCTTTCGGTTTCGACGTACTTGCTGATCTCGGATATCTGACCGAGAGACATGATGAAGGGATTTATCAGCACCATGCTGCCGATCATGGCGAAGGTATTCCAGCCTTCCGATTCCACCGACATGGCGACGCTCAGCGCCACTGAGTAGGCCAACGCCACGAACCCGAAGATCAAGGTCGAAAACACGATCAACCCATCGGGCAAGGGCGTGAAAGCGATCACGGCAATGGTCCCGATGAACATGATCAGGTAGGGCGCCAGGAAGGTGACCAGGTTGCCGAGCAATTTTGCGAGATAGAAGTCCAATGGTGTGACCGGCAAGCTCATCACGAACGCCAGCGTGTGTTCCTTGCGCTCGGCCAGTAGCGACGTGGAGATCGAAAAGCAGGCGGCGGCCACCAGGACGATAATCAGCAGCAGCGAGCCCAGATAGAAGCTCCAGCCCTTTGCCATGCCGAGCAGACAAAGGGCGAAGATGCCCGCAGTCACGTAGGCCGCAAGCTGTTTCTGGAAAAGGAGCCAGTCCTTGGCGATCAGCATCTTGATTACCGGTAGATTGAGTTTTGAAAGCTTCATGCCACACCTCCAGCACGCACGGTTGTGACGAAAATATCTTCGAGATTCATGGCCTCGGTGCTGCGGATTTCCAGCCCCTGCCCTTGCAGACGTCCCAACAGGGCATCGCTGAACTGGCGCACCTTCAGTTCCAGCAAGTTGCCGTTCTGGCGCGCCAAGGCGATTTCGGGCCAATGGCATTCGTCTGCCGGCCACGTGCCCTGGCAGACAATCCGCCGCCAGTCGTCGAGGAAGGATTCTTTGTCCTTGGAAGCGAGCAGGCGCCCCTGGTGGACGAAGCTGATGGTGTCTGCCAACTGCTCGATATCCCGCGTGTTGTGCGAGGAAAAGAGCACGCTGCGGGCGTCGTCGCGCAGGATGTCTGCGAGCGCCTGCAACACCTCGTCGCGCGCGACCGGATCGAGACCAGTGGTCGGCTCGTCGAGCAGCAACAGCTTGGGCCGACGGGCGAAGTTCAGCAGCAGCAACGCCTTTACCCGCTGACCATGCGAGAACCCGGCGAGCGTTTGTTCCGATCGCAGATCAAACCGACGCAGCAGTTCGGCGGCGTAGGCTTCATCCCAAGCCGGATAAATCGCGCGAATGAAATCCATATGCCAGCGCAAGGTCTGGCTCTTGTACAGGCGCATGTCTTCCGAGGCGAAGCCGAGTTCCTTCTTGACTGCAACCTGCTGCTCCGGCATCGGCCGACCGAGCACTTCGATGCTTCCCGCGTCGGCGCGCGCCAGTCCGCTGAGAATGCGCAACAATGTGGTCTTGCCGGCGCCGTTTACGCCCACCAGCCCCATGATCTGCCCTTCGGGCATACTCAAGGTGATGTCCTGAAGCGCAAAGTTTTCGTAGCGTTTGGACACCCCGGACAGGGCGAATGCAGAGGTCATGGCGTGGATCCTCGAGAGGGGTTGTGAGTGGGGTCGGCTTGCTCTTCAGCGAGCATCTGCCGAATCTCGTTTCGGGAAATGCCGAGCCGCGCGGCGGAGGTCAACATGGCATCGAAGTGCTGGGTAAACTCGGCGCGCAACAGGGTCGTTGGTAGTTCCGAAGACTCGGCAACGAACGAGCCCATGCCTTGACGGGTCACGATGATTCCAGCGAGCCCGAGTTCTGCGTAGGCGCGCTTGACCGTGATCACACTGACCCGGTTGGCACTCGCCAATTCGCGGATCGACGGCAATGCCTGTCCCGCCTTCCAGTCGCCAACCATTACCTTGGCAGTGACCTGATCGACAATCTGCTGGTACATCGGCGTGCTGTCACTTGTCGATAAAAAGAGTTCAGCGCTCACCACTACCTGCTGTGCATACTAGATATGCACAGTATGCACAGCTGATGGCGCGCTGTAAATAGCCGCCAGACAGCTTCGGCCGCCTGCGGGGAGCGTGCCGGAAGCGCCATGCCGGTATTGCTGCGCTTGCCAAGGGCTTGCCATTGCCTGCGCGCAGCGCCTTGGCCTGTCGCTTCCAGCATTGCTCTGAAAGTACCGATAATTGCGAAGTACTACACTACTGCGTGCAAGTAATTGCTGGATTCGGACATCAGCCCCGAAGCACCACCATGAAACGAGGACACGTCAAACCATTCGGGGTCGGCCAAGGTGTCATCAGGCCGGACGACGACTCCGCCGATGTCTTGTTTCTTCAAACCGTAGTTCGAGGAATGCGCGAGCAGGCAGTCGGAGCGGCGGTTGAGTACAGCCTGTATCAAGGCGACGACGAACCGGAAGCGAGCGTTGTCGTGCTCCTCTGACTTGCTTGAACACTGTCACGTCATCAAGACGCGATCTTCATGCATGGCGCACTGGACGTTGGCTGTTAGCGCGCGGGTGGTGATCCCGTGCCGACAAGCCGTTAACCTCTCCACACTTCCGCCCCCAGCGGCAACTCGTTGAGCTCCGCTCGTGCATCGCGCCATGTAGGGAACTGCGCTTCAAGAATCGCGATGAAGCGGTCACTGTGCGTCGGTTCGATGAAATGCGCCATTTCGTGCACGATGACGTACTCCAGCAGGTCCTTGGGTTTCTTTGCCAGTTCAGTGTTCAGGCGGATGTGCCGTGTCGTATGGTTACAACTTCCCCACTTGGTCTTCATCCGCTGCAAGAAATAGCCCGCGACCCGCACCTTCAAGCGTGGCTCCCATTTGCGAATCAGCGTGGGCACCAAATCGTGTAACAGGCCCTTGTGCCACTGGTGCATCACGTCGGCGCGTGTGGCGGCGTCGCTGCCGGGGCGCACGTGCAGAGTGATGCGTTTGTGATCGAGCGACACGCAGGGCTTGCCTTGGTGTGACCGCACTGCCAGCAGGTGGCGGCGCCCCCAGAGGTAGTGGCTTTCGCGCGTGACAAACTGGCGCGGCGTTTCGCGTGCTTGCGTCAGCAGTTTGCTTTGTTGGTCGCGAATCCAGGCGAGCTTGGTGATGGCATAAGCCCTCGCCACTTCCAGGCGCGTGCCGGTGGGCGCAACCAGCGTGACCTGACCGGTCGGCGGATGCACCGATAGGTGTACATGCTTGACTGCCTTGCGCGTCACCGCAATCGCGACATCGCCAAGCTGGATCGTCTCGGTCACAGATACCCTGGCTGATGCTTGATAAGTTCGAACACAGCCTGGGTTGCCTCGCGGTTGCGGCTGAGCAACGGAAACAAGGCATTGAGCACCTGCGCCTCACGCGCCGGGTCGCCCTTCCAGCCCGCTGGCGCCTGCTCGCGCATTGCCCGGTCGATGCTTAGTGCCAGCGTAGCCCGCCCGTCGTTGTACGTTTCCCTCGCCTCGCGCGTGGCCGTCGCGGGCATCGTTCGACCCAGAATATCTGGCAGGTTCTGGTACAGCACCACCGCTTCGTGTTTGCCGTGCAACACCGCCGGCACGCCGGCAATGGATTGCTTGCCAGCCAGTTGCTTCGCCAGTGCCTCGGCCTTGCGCAGAAATTCCTCGTAGGCCTCGGTGTCCTCACGGCTTTGCGCAATCAGGTCATCGAGCAGGGTGGACATGTGCGTGTAGAACTTCGGGTCGGTGAGCTGGTCGCGAATGATGGTCTTGCGGACGTTGTTGATGATGCCTTCGGCAACGGCGTTCTTCGAGAGCTTGCCCTTGGCGTTGAGCTTCTGGGCGATGGCGTCATGGATGCCGGTCTTGATGATCAGATCGGTCAGCGACATGTCGGCCAGGTCGCCCAGCTCAGTCGCCGGATCGGCTTGCACGTAGGTATTGATGAGGTGGCGCATGTCCGATTCGTAGGGCTTGATGTCCAGCTCCTCGCCGGAGTGCCTCTTGATCGCCGCCCGAATCTCGGTGTAGAACGCGACCTCGTTGCGCACCCCAATCGCCTCGGCCTCGGAGTAGCCCGCCGCAACCAGCTCCGCTGCGATTGCGGCGTAAGCGCGGGCGAAGATCGCTACCGCCTTGTAGCACGCCACCCGCAACGGCTCGGTCTCCAGCAGCGCATTGGGGTTGGCCGCATCGCCGCAGAAATAGTGCAGGAAGTGCTCGATCTCGCGCGGCAGTGCCACCGGCTCGCACAGGTAGTGCAGTGCCTGGCGCGCAGCGTCGAGCTGCGTCTTGCCTTCTTGCAGCCAGTTCTTGAGGTGGATGTTGTTATCGCCACCGCTGCCTTGGTCGATATCCAGCTCGTCGGAGCTGTACACCGCAATCGCCTGCTGCACATCGTCGAACAGTTTCTTGAAATCGACGATATAGCCGTAGTCCTTGTCGTCGCCATCAAGCCGGTTGGTGCGGCAGATCGCCTGGAACAGATCGTGATCGTGCCGCGCGTCATCGAGATAGATGTAGGTGCAACTGGGCGCATCGAAACCAGTCAGCAACTTGCTGACCACGATCAGCAGCTTCAGGTTCGCCGGCTCCTCGATGAAGCGGCGCTTGGCCTCGTCCTCGTACTGCTTGGTGCTCTGGCCCGGCTTGAGGACGTGCAGGGTGTAGGTGTCAAACTTGTAGCGTTCGTCGCTCTCTTTTGACTCGCGCGAGATCGCGTTGTGGTTCGGCTCGAACGAGGTGACGATTCCGCAGAACGGGCCAAACGGGGTGTTGAGAAACGACCGGTAGTAGTGGCAGGCGTCGTAGATCGAGGCCGCCACCAGAATCGCCGTGCCCCGATCATTGCTCAAGCGCGGCTTGAGGCTGAAGTCTTCGATGATACTGACGATGATGCGCTGCTTGCGCTCGCCCGAACTCATCAGCTCTTCCATTGTCGCCCAGCGCCTGCGCAGCACCGCCTTCTGGAAGTTGTTGAGGCCCCGGGTCTTGTGCTCGAACCAGGCATCAATCTTCTTTGGCGAGGTCAAGCGCTGCGGCACGTCGCGTGCCTCGTACTTGAGATCGAGCACCACCTTGTCGGCGACCGCCTGATGAAACTTGTAGGTGTGGATGTAGGTGCCAAACACATCGCGAGTCATGCGTTTGTCTTTGCGCAATAGCGGCGTGCCGGTGAAGCCGATGAAGATCGCGCCATCCAGCCAACGCTTCATCTGCCGGTTCATGACGCCGCCCTGGGTGCGGTGGCACTCGTCCACAAACACATAGAAGCGGCCATGCACTGGCGGCGCCGGCCCCTTCAAATCCGCCACATCGAACTTGTGGATCAGCGCGCACAGCAGGCGCGGCGTGGCCGCTCCCAGCTTTTCGACAAACTCCGCGCGCGAGGTGATGCGCGGCGAGGGCGCGTTTTCGCCAACCACACCGGCGTTACGCATCACCCCGACGATCTGCTTGTCGAGCTCATCGCGATCGGTGATCACCAAAATCCGCGCCTCGGGATCGAACTCCAGCAGCCACTTGGCCAGCAATACCATCAGTATGCTTTTGCCGCTGCCCTGGGTGTGCCAGATCACCCCGCCTTCGCGCCTGGCGATACGCTGCTGTGCCGCCTTTAGACCCGCGTATTGGTGCGGCCTTGGCACTTTCTTCTGGCCGGCGTCGAACACGATGAAATGGCGCAACAGATCGAGCACCCGCCGCTTGTTGCACAACTGCGCGAGCGGCCGGTCGAGCAACGCCCCGGCATCCGGCGTGGTGCCCATCGCAGGCGGATCCTCGTCCTTGCACTGCACAAAGAACTGCTCCGGTGTGCCGGTGGTGCCGAAGCGCAACCCCTGCGAATCGCTGCCTGCCAACAGCAATTGCACGGTGCTGAAGAAGCCCTTGTTGAAGATTTCTTCCTGATTGGTGATGAGCTGGCGCACGCCATCGGCCAACTCCACCGAGCTGCGCTTGAGTTCGATCACCGCGATGGCGATGCCGTTCAGATACAGCACGATGTCCGGGCGCCGCTTGTGGCCGCCCTTGAGCGTCACCTCCTCGGCCAAGGCAAAGTCATTGCGATCCGGGCGCTCCCAGTCGATCAGATGTACCGTTTCGTGCGCCTGGCCGATGGCCACCTGTACCGGCACACCGTAGCGCAGCAGTTGATAGGTGCGCAGGTTGGCCTGATAGAGGGTGATGCCGGTGGCATCGGCGGCCGTTTCCAGCTTGTGCAGCGCGGCGGCGATGTGGGCGGGCGAATAGTTGCGGGCAGCGAGGTTGTCGCGCAGCAGCGCGGCCTCGACGGGGCGGTTGTTGTCGCGGGCGCTCCAGTCGCCAAGGTGTCGGTAGCCGAGAGCGTCGCGCAACAACGCGATCACGCGGTTCTGCGTGCGGCGTTCAGGCCTTGGGGTCCCCGTCATCGCGACGTCCTCCCCTTCCGCAGTTCAGCCAGCCTCTTCGTGCCTTGCTCGGTCAGGATGTACTTCTGCAGTCGGCTGTTCGGCTTGGCGGGGATAGTGTAAGTGACGTGCCGCTCCTGCAACAGCAGGCGGATCACTCTGTTCAGTTGCCCTGAAATCTCCTTGTGGCCCAGGCCGGCGGAAATCTCCGCCTTGGACATTGCCCCTTCGACGAGCAGCCCCATCGCCCGCAGCGCCAAGGACTCTGGCTGCGACTCTGGCCGCCCGGCGGCGGCATCCGGGGTGACTTCCGGGGTGACCGGCTCGGTCGTGGTTACTCGCACGCCCTCAATCTGCTTCAGGTACGCCTTCGCAAACGGAAACTCCGTCCACAGCCCGCCGGTTTCGAAACGGATCCGTGGCTTCGGCGTGCCCGCTTCACGGCAGGCGGCGAAAATGCGTTCGATACCGCGGCCCCAGGCTTCAATCTCGCCGGCACGAAAGAAAGTGTTCGCGATATCGGGGTTGGGCGGTTGCGATTGATGTGGACCCAACAAGGTCTCTTGCGTCCAGCCATCGGGCAACGTGGCGGGGTTCCACAGCACCAGCCGGTCGTCGTAAACGCGAATCTGGATCGGCGCCGGCACCATGTAGTCCCGATGCACCAGGGCATTGAGCACGGCTTCGCGCAGCGCAGCGCCCGGCACCGGAAAGCGTTCGACCCGCACCAGGCCGTCGTAGGCGATCGCGGCTTTCAGATACTTCGTTTGCAGCAGTTCCTGCGTCTGCTGCACCTGGGTCAGCAAGTCGCCATTGATCTCGTCGTGATAGACCAGGTCCGCAGCCGTGCGGAAGTAGCCGATCTTGACGAAGGCGCCGGTCACGAACGCCAGCGGATCGGGATGGAACAACAACACCGCGGCCCGCTTCAGATACTTGCCTTCGGTGAGTTTCAATTTCGTCAGCAGGCCCGCGTCCGTCTCTTGCAGTGCCGCCTCATCCAGCCGCCCGCTGCGCGCCGCCAACTGGCGGAAGCGCTGAAGCGCCGCTGTGGACAGATCGGCCACGGCAACACCCGGTAGCGGCGCGCCGTCCCAGGTGCGGCCATAGTGCCGCAGCAGAAAGCGGTCCAGCGCCGCACCTTTCAGTTCCTGCAAGGTGCTGCCACTGCGCTGGTAGTAGTGGCCGCGGTAGCTGATCGGTGAGGGATAGGCCGGCGTCACCACTTCCAGGTACTCCCGGCCATCTTCCGCGTGCAGATTGACCTCGACGATGATGCCGAGCAGATCGCGAATCTTGTTGGGTAGATCCTCCAGCAGCTTCCTGGCATCGGGAATACCGACCACCCACCCCTGGTCATCGCGCCCGATCACCAGCACGCCACCGTCGGCATTGGCGAAGCCGCACACCCAGCGCAGATGATCGTCGCGCCAGGATGCTTTCCACTCCATGTTCTGGTGCTCTTTCATACCAGGCGAATCCTCCCGGTCAGCAGTTCCTGCATCATCGCCTGCTTGAGGGCGCGGGTCTTGTCGCGGCGGGCTTCGAGCGCGGCCAGCTCGGCGTCCATATCGGAGAGGACGGCGGCGATGGCGGTTTGTTCGGACACGCATGGAACAGGCAGTGTGAGCTTGGGAATATTCGTCTTGCTGATGCCGGAGACCTTCGTGCCAACTGCGTAGAACAGAAACTGCCGGCGAATCGCTACCGTCTGGAAGCAGTATCGGCGGTACTCGTGCGCCAGTTCTGCCGTTCGGGGCTTGGCGACGATCGTGTGCAGTCCCGCGATGAACGGCACGTTGGCCTTGTTCACTACGACGATGTGCTTGCTCGTACCTTCATCATCCTCCGAGGCATCAACGAACACGATGTCGCCGTCTTCCAGGAGCGAGTCCGCCGAAACACGTTTCAGGGGAATATCGAGCTTCGGAATATCCTGATAGTGCGCAGCGGCGTCGACGTAAGTTAGCGTCGCCCCGTGGATGTCACCATAGTGCAGATAGCAATGGCCCTTGGTCGAAAGCTGGTCGCGTGACGCGGAATAGCCGCCGCTGAACCTGAACAGACCCCCCAGCCGCTTCACCTCCCACTCCCCGTGGAAGCCGGGAAGGCGGGTCTGGCCGGTGAGGAGTTGCTGCATGGCGGCGTGTTTGAGGTCGTGCTTCTTGGCGATGAGCCGGTCCAGCCCGCCCAGCAGCGCATCCACATCGCTCAACGCCGCCGCGATGGCGCGTTGTTCGGCTTCGGTTGGAGGGAGCGGCACGCGCATTGACCGAACTTGTCCAAAGTTCAAGCCTTGTCGGTTGCCGCCAGCCTGAAAGCTATCTATCTGTCGCTGACCTCCAGCCGAGAGCAGGAACATGTTCAGAAAGCGCGGAACCAGTTTCCGTTCGTCCGTGCGAATAATGCAAACGTGCTGATTGACATTTCCACCAACGAGGCGCGAATCGGCAACCGCACTTCGACCAATCGATGCGCCGGTGATGTTGAGGAATACATCGTCTGCTTGGACCTCGGTATCTGCGAAAGTCGAATGCGTTGATTCGTCGATGAAGGCAACGTCGTCCAACAACAGGCTGCCCCATCCGACATTCTGGCTCCGCATGAAGGGCCGACCATAACTGCGGTAAACGCGCTGACCGCCCGTCGGGGTGATGCCGCTGCCAATCTTTGCGGTCAGATCACCGAGCGCAGCAACCTCCCAGTCCTCCGGGATGACCCCCACCTCCGTCAGCTTATACCCCGGCCTCACTTCCACACCGCTCTCCCCGCAAAAGTCGGCGCTGGCGGGACGGCGACGGTCCGCCTTTGCGGCGACCGGGACAAGTTCAACACGCTGCGCTGCTGCATTTTCACAGCGCCTCACCGCCTTCATTGAGGATGTTCAAATAGGCGTCGTAGACAAACACGCGGTTGCGGCGTTGGCCGGTGAGTTCGCGGGCGATGCCTATTTCTTGCAGGGCTTTCATGGCCTTGGTGGCCGTTGGGAAGCTGATTCCGGTGCGTTGGGCGATCTGCCTCAGGCTGCACAGGGGGCGTTGGCGGAGGCTGTGGAGCACGCGCAGGAGATTGGCCGCGCCGCGTCCCGTGCCTTGCACGCGCTGGCCGTCTTGCTGAAACAGGGTGACCAGCCGGCGGGCGGTTTCCACCGCGCCGGTGGCGGTCTGTTCGACGCCTTCGAGGAAGAAATCGACCCAGGCTTCCCAATCCCCTTGAGTGCGCACGCCGTCGAGCAGTTCGTAGTAACGCGGTCGATGCTGCTTGAAGTAGAGGCTGAGGTAGAGCAGGGGCTGCAGCAGCGCGCCGCCGGCGTGTAACAGCAGGGCGATCAGCAAACGCCCCAGGCGTCCGTTGCCGTCGAGAAAGGGGTGAATGGTCTCGAATTGCACATGCGCCAGGGCGGCCTTCAACAGCAGCGGCAGCGGCGGATTTTCGGGGTCGTCGTGGAGGAAACGCTCCAGCGCCGCCATGCAGGCTTCCACCTCGTTGGGCGGCGGCGGCACGAAGTGGGCATTGCCGGGGCGGGTGCCGCCAATCCAGTTCTGCGTGCGGCGGAACTCGCCGGGGGCTTTGTCGGCGCCGCGTCCGCGCGCCATCAGGGTCTGGTGCATTTCGCGCAGCAAGCGGTTGCACAGCGGAAAGCCATCGCGTAGCCGCGCCATGCCGTGCTCAAGGGCCGCGACATAGTTGGAGACTTCGACGACATCGTCAAAGGGCACGCCGGGTTGTTCGTCCAGTTCAAACAGCAGCAGATCGGACAATGAGGATTGCGTGCCCTCAATCTGCGACGACAACACCGCCTCGCGTCGCACATAGGCATACAGAAAAAGCTGCGGATCGGGGAGCAGCAGGGAAATGCTGTCCAGACGCCCCAGCGCCAGCGTCGCCCTTTCCAGTGCGCCTTGCCGGCTACCGATGAGTTCGAGGGCGGGCTGGGGCGGCAAGGGAACGGGCACGAACGCCCGGACGGTTTCTCCGCCGGCGACGCTGCTGACATAGTGACCGGACATGGCACGGCGCATGGCAAACGATCCTTTAATACGGTTTTTTGTTATTAAATGATAACGCGCTTTTCTTTAATAGTGGCCGTCGCTGCAAAAGTTCCCGAAGGGACGCAAAGCGCTGGCGCTGGCGGGACGGTGGCAGCGGGCAGCGGGCTCATGGCTCTACCTCGCGCAGACTCAGTTCCAGCTCGCGGCGCAGGGCTTCCCGGTCGGGCAGGTAGAGTTGGTACTTCTGCACGAAGAGCTGGCTGCTCATGCCGTAGGTGGCATATTCAACCAGCAGTTCGTCCTTGTGGCGGCTCAAGATGATGCCGATGGGCGGGTTGTCGCCTTCGGTGTTTTCCTCGTTGGTGAAGTAGCCCAGATAGAGGTTCATCTGGCCGATGTCGTAGTGCTGCACGTCGCCCAACTTGAGGTCGATAAGCACGAAGCAGCGCAGGATGCGGTGATAGAAAACCAGATCAACCTTGTGGTGGCTGTTGTTGATCGTCACCCGATATTGTCGGCCGACAAAGGTGAAGCCCTTGCCGAGTTCCAGCAGGAAGGGCTGGAGGTGGTCGCAGAGCACGGTTTCGAGGCGGGTTTCGGAAATCCGATAGGGCTCGGGAATTTTCAGAAACTCGAACACGTACGGTTCGCGCAGCAGGTCGGCGGGCTGCTCGACGATCTGCCCCTGCGCGGCCAGTTGCAGGATGCCGGCCTTGTCCTTGCTGGCGGCCAACCGCAGGAAGAGCGCACTTTCTTTCTGGCGGATGAGCTCACGCACCGACCATCGCTCGCGCAGGGTTTGCTGCTCATAGAAACCGCGCTCCAGCGCGTCGTCGATCTTGAGCAACTCGACCATGTGCGACCAGGTCAATTGGTGCGACAGCGTCGCACTTTTTGGGTAGGCCAGGTAAAACTGGCGAAACCGGATCAAATTGCTGCGGCTGAAGCCTCTGCCGTGGCGCAGGCTCAAGTCAGCCGCGAGGTTCTGCACGAGTGCCTTGCCGTACTCCGCCCGCAGTTGCCCAGCCTGCTCGAATTCGACGATGTGGCGCCCCACCTGCCAGTAGGTCTCGATGAGGCGGGTGTTGACGGCTTGGACCGCCTGCACCCGCCCCTGGGTGTAGGTGTCGGATATCTGTTGCAGCAACTGGCGGTAGCCATGGGTGGTGGTCAGTTCCATGCAAACCCCATCCTCATCAGGTGCTCATCCACGCGCCGGGTCAGGGCCTCGACTTCACCGGTGAGCTGCGGCAGTGGGGTGGCATAGCGCTCGGCCAGTTCGCGGATGCGGCCGGTGAGGGTCTGCGAGACGCGCGCCAGTTCGCCCTGCACGGCGGCCGAAAGGCACGCCATCCACTTGTCGACCAGCACCAGCGACTTGATCTGCGCTTCGGTGAGCGTGGGGTACTTCGCGTAGGCCAATGTATCCAGTACCGCGTCGGCTGCCTTGATGCGCTTTTTCAGCGCGGCGATCTGCTCGCTCAGGCCCAGCCACTGCCTGAGCATGTGCAGCTCATCGACATCTTCCGGATCGTCGCCGATTTCGCGGATGCGATCTTTCACGGTGGCGGTGGTGATGTTGTCGAAGCCGGCGAAGGCAGCGTCGTCACCGCTGTGCTCTTCCTCCAGTTCGGCCTGGCTGGCGATGGCGGTGTCCAGTTCGCCCTGCATGGCGTCGATGGCGGCCTGCTCGCTGGCGAAGTAGCGCGCCACGATGAGCGGCTTGGGGATCAGGTCGCAGACCCAGCCTTTGTCCTTGCGCTTGCCTTTCTTGTCGGTTTCGATGATGCGGACCGGCTTGGCTTCCCAGCCATCGGTAGCGATCAGGTAGCAATCGTCCTGCATGGTCTCGGCCCAGTAGTCCATCAGGTGTTGGTAGATATCGTAGGCATCGAGCAGCGGCACCTGCTTGAACATGTCGAGCAGCGCCTCGGCGATGGATTCGATCAGTGCCTTGGGGTGGGCACCCTTGGCGAAGCCGACGAGTTGCGGTGTGATCGCAGTGCGCCATTGATTGAAGCGTGCGGTGGCCTGCGCGTTGAAATCGGTGAACTCGGTGTGGCCGAAGATCGCCGGTTTGACCTCGGCGATGGGCAGGCGCAGGTAGGTATAGCCGGGGCGTTCCTCCATCCCAACCCCCTCTCCCTGGGCGAGAGCGGAGAACAGCGCGGCGCGCACGCTGGGCAGCACTTGCCAGTAGTCGGCCAGCGCGTCGATGTCGCGCTCGGGGATGCCGCCGCGCAGGTGGCCGTCGATGTCCTGGATGTCCTCCGGTGCGCTCGAATCGATGTAGCGCGGCAGGTTGAGGTTGAAGTCGTTCTTCGGGTCAGCGATCTCGCTGAGCAGCACCATGCGCGCGTAACGCGGATTATTTTCGTCCTGGCGGGTGAAGGCATCGACGATGCGATGGATGTCCTGCTCGCGCAGGCGATTCTTGTTGCCATCCTTGATGAAGCCCTTGCTGGCATCGATCAGGAACACGCCCTTGCGAGCAGTGGCGTTTTCCTTGTCGAGCACCAGAATGCAAGCGGGAATACCGGTGCCGTAGAACAGGTTGGCGGGCAGGCCGATGATGCCCTTGAGTATTCCGGAGCGCACCAGTTGCTGGCGGATCACACCCTCCGCGTTACCGCGAAACAGCACGCCGTGCGGCAGGATGCAGGCGGCTTTACCGCTGCCCTTCATGCTGCGAATGATGTGCAGTAGATACGCATAGTCGCCCTGCTTGGCGGGCGGCTCGCCCCAGGCGAAGCGCTGATAGGGATCGTTCGACGGGGTGAGGCCGGTGCTCCAGGCCTTGTCGGAGAACGGCGGATTGGCGACCACGTAGTCGTACGTACGGAGTTGCTCGCCGTCCTTGAACTTCGGCGCGGCGAGGGTATCGCCCTGCTGGACGTTGGCGGTCGGGAAGTCATGCAGGATCATGTTCATGCGGGCCAGGCCCGCCGTGGTCATGTCCTTCTCTTGCCCTTCGAGGGTGATGTGCTTGCCCGCTTCGGCGGCCACTTTAAGCAACAACGAGCCCGAACCGCAGGTGGGATCGTAGGCGGTGGTGGATGCCTTGGTGTTGCCGGGCGCAATGCCGATCACCTTGGCGATGACGCGGCTGACTTCGGACGGGGTGTAGAACTGGCCTTTGCTCTTGCCGCTTTCGGTGGCGAAGTGCCGCATCAGGTATTCGTAGGCATCACCGAGGATGTCGTCGTGCTCGGCGCGATTCTGGGTGAAGTCGAGCTCGGGCTTCTGGAAGATGCCGACCAGGTTGGTCAGGCGATCCACCATGGCCTGCCCTTCGCCGAGCTTGTTGGGGTCGTTGAAGTCGGGGAAGTCGCTGCGCGCGAGCCGCGCGTTGGCGTCGATCAGCGGCTGGATGACCTGGGTATTGATCTTGTCGCCGATGTCGCTCTTGCCCTTGAGGGCGATCATGGCCTTGAAGCTGGCGCCGCTGGGGATGACAACCGGCGGTGCGAAGGCATCGCTATTGCCGTACTTGTCGCTGATGTACTTGATGAACAGCATGAACAGGACATAGTCCTTGTACTGGCTGGCATCCATGCCACCGCGCAGCTCGTCGCAGGAAGCCCAGAGCGAGGAATAGAGATCGGATTTCTTGATGGCCACGAGTGATCCTGTTGCCGTGAGGTGTTGGGCGATCAGGCCGGGTTGTTGGCGGTCGCGAGCGTCAAGGATAAGCGACAAAGGTGATTGCGGCGATCTGCCAATTGTTCTTGTTGTCGCCCGAGACCCGCAGCCCGCGTCATGGCCGGGGCATCGGCGCGGCACGGCGCATGCACGTCGCCGCTCCGGCCTCCCCGCCGGCCACTGGCGTCTGACCGAAGCCACCCGCAGCTACATGAAGTCGACGTAATTCGACGGCCGCTTCCGGCCGCTGCTGACCTTGGAAGAAGACACCGCCAACGCCGCCAGCAAACGCTACAGCACGCGTGCCTTCGATCATGAGAATCGCGAGACCTTTGCTTCCTACCACGGGGCCAGCGCGACCAGTGTCGCCAGTGTGAGCCAGGGCACCCGCACCAATTACGTCGCGCTGGGCGATGCGTGCTTCGCCGAGCAGGTTGCGTCGACACTGGGGCGCTGCTTTACCGCCGGCAAGGCGGGGCGGCCGCGCCAATCAGAGGGGGTGATCGAGCCGCCGGCGTCTCGATGGACAACGCCTCCTGTCCAAGGTGCGCGGTGCCGGGCCAGGGCAATTTGAAAAGAAAAGTCAACATGGACCCCAGCTTTCGCTGGGGTGAAGGCATGATGGTTTGTCGTCAAAATTAACAGTATTGCGTCTACCCCTCCCTCAGACTCATCCCTCGTTGGAAGAGACTCAGCAAGCGCCGTACGCCCCAGACTCTGTACTCTTGCACAAACCCGTTGCCCGAGACCCGTCATGACCCGCACCCTGATCAGTTCCGGCTCGCCGTTCGAGCGCGACATTGGCTACTCACGCGCGGTGGTCGATGGCGAGTGGGTGTTCGTCTCCGGCACCACCGGGTTTGACTACGCCACCATGACCATCAGCGACGATCCGGCGGCGCAGGCCGAGCAATGTCTGCACAACATCGGCAGCGCACTGGCGCAAGCGGGCGCCAGCTTCGCCGATGTGGTGCGAGTGACCTACGTGCTGCCCAATGCCGCCGATTTTCCGCTGTGCTGGCCGGCGCTGCGCAAAATCTTCGGCGAGGTGCGGCCAGCGGCGATGATGTTCAGCGCGGGCCTGGCCGACCCGCGCATGAAGATCGAAATTGAAGTCACTGCACGCAAGCAGGCCGAGTGAGTACGCGGCCACCACCAGCCTGCGTGCTCAGCAACCCTATCGGCACTGCGCCCGCTGCGAGAGCAGGCTCACCGGCCGGTTCTGATTCCAACTGCCGCTCAGGCCACCGGCAAGCGTGGCGCTCACCGACATCTGCGTGACATCGTTGCCAACCAGGGTGCGTGTGCTGCTACCGGCGGCGGTGCCGACCAGCGGTACTGCCGTGCAGAACGGGCAGAAGCCCTTGAACCAGCTCAGATTCTGAGTGTTGCTGGCGGTGGTGAACGTCCGCTGCGCAAACAACCAGCGCGGCAAGCCCAGGCCGTCATACACGTACGGAATGAATACTTCCTGCGGATCGGCACCGCCGGTCACCAGGTAGGTGTAGCCGAAGCCCGACAGCGACGGCGAGAACCAGTGGCCGCTGACATCCAGCAACTGACTGTTGAGCGTGGGACAACCGCCACCAAGCCGCTGCATCGGCTCCGCGCCGCTGCGGCCATCGAGGTTGTAGCTCATCATCAGCCGCGGCTCGCCCGTAACTGTGTTGGCGATCGGGCTCAGGATCACGTCGCCGACATCTGTGGTCGCGGTGGTGGCACCGTTCCACACCACCCGCAACAGGTCGGCACGCCATACGCCATCGGCAGCGGGGATCGGTGCGATGGCGATGTACCAGGTTGGGGTCTGGTCGTCGAGGTAGGAGTACCACAGCATCACCCACTGATCCGGCGGTAAACCGGGAGGCCCGGAAAAGTCGATGAAGATGCCGTGACCATCGCGTTTGGCGTTGGCGTACTGCCCGGGTGGCAATGCCGGCGGCGCATTGTGCGCGGTGATGCTGGCGCTGACGCTCACCGACAGCGGCGCACCGGTGGGGTTGGCCGGAGTCACGTACCAACGCCCCGGCACCAATGCAGCGCCGTTCAGCACGATGCTCTCGTTGCCGGAAACTGTGATCGCCGAAGCCTGTGCCTGGTTGCGCGGCGGTGCGGCGGCGATGTTGGCATCGGTAGGGTCGAGCGGGGTCGCCGGATGCGCCAGATACAGATCGACATTGCCCGCGCTTTGCGTGCTGAAGGTGACCTCGGTGGCATTCACCGGCACCTCGAAGTAGAGCCGGTCCTGCGCCGCGCCCGCCGCCAGCGTCAGCGTGCGCACAACGCCGGATGCCAGCGCAAACGCGGCGCTGCTGCTGCCGCTGCGACTGATCCGCAGCGGAATATCGGCAATCGTGTTGCCGGCAATATTCTGCGCTCGCAGGAAGCCGATGCGGCGCTGGCCCGGCAACAGACTGGCGTCATCGTAGGCAATCCGCAGCGGCACATTCGCACCGCTGTCGCTGTGGCCGGGGCCGGTGATAACCAGACTGCCATTGCTGGCTTCCTGCGAAGCGGCATACCACTCGACATCGACCCGGTCGCTGCCCGTGCTGCCGGCGCTGAAACTCTGCACCAATAGCCAGTAGGTAGTCGGCGTGGTATTGCTGCGCACGGTGAAATCGCAACTCTCGGTGGCGGTGATCGAAGTCGATGCGCACAATTCTTCAGCACTGGCCGGCAGGCCGTCGCCATCGTCATCGCGGCCGACGAACAAGTCGATATCGCCGGCGGTGGCGGAACGTGCGTCAACATGAATCCGCCAACTCTCGCGGCCGCTGGCCGGCGTGGCCGGAATGGTGATCGTACGCACCATGGTGCCGGTGCTGAAGCTGTCGTATTCCTGCACCGGGGTCGGGTCTTGCGCAAGCAACGGCGACTCGGACAGCAGCGGCGCCAGCGGCGTGGTGACGAAGCGCGCATCGGGCAATGCCACCATGCCGGACAGACTGGTGTCGAAGAAACCGCGCTCACTGGCAGCAGCCGGCAAGGTGATATCCAGAGGCACGTTTCCGGGGCTGGCAAACACTGCGACCGGCAGGCTCAGCGCCGGGCGACCGGCACCGCTACTGTCGGTGAACGTCGCCTGGCCGTAGACCCAATGCCCCACCAGCGCCGGATCGGTGATCGCGAAATTGAAGGTGATGGCCCGGCTGGCCGCATTGGCCAGGGTGAAGGCCGCGACCGTCGCGGAGGCGGTAACGCCAGCCGGCATCGTCACCGCGAGATTCCAACTGCCACCGCCGGCCATGTCGGTGACGGTGCGGTTGAGCGCACAACTCTGGAAGCAATCCGGATGCGCCAGACTGGGCAGGTTCAGGCTCTGTGCGCTGTTGGCGTTGGCGCCACGAAACTGTGTGCCAGTCACATTGAAATACAGGCCGGCAGCGTTGGCGCGTTGCAGATCGACCACGCCGGCACCCTGCTCGTGCGGGCTCACCGCCACGCCATTGGCATTGACCACTGATGCGCGCGCGGTCAGCATCAACGCCGAGGCGATCTGGCTGGGCGTCCACGCCGGGTGGCTGGATTTGAGCAGGGCGATGGCGCCGGCGACATGCGGCGCGGCCATCGAGGTGCCACTGAGGAAGGCGTGCGCGGCATTGTTGGCGGTGCCGGTGCTGGTACTGCTGGCGGCAATGATCTCCAGGCCAGGCGCGGTCAGATCGGGTTTGATCACACCCAGCGGCAACACCGGGCCACGCGCGCTGAAGGCGGCCAGCCGATCGGCATAAATGGCTTGGTGATCGATTTTTGCACCCTGCAAGCGACCGAACTGACCGCTACCGTTCGCCATCCAGGTGCGCAGGGCGGCGGCATCGGTTACCCCCAGATGGATGCTCGGCACGGCATAGTCATCCGGCTGCGTGCTCTCGCCATCGCTGCCGTTGTTGAGCAGGATCATGCCGCTGCCACCGGCTGCACTGACGTTGACCGCCTTGGCCTTGCGCGCATAGAAGCCGCGCTCGCACAACACGTTTTGGCCAGCCCAATGTCCGACTGACCACGGATTGCTGCTGCCGCTGGCGCTGTTGTCGGGGCTGGTACCGGTGCCGCACAAGGGGAACAGCGGATCGCTGGCAAGGGCGACGACGCCAGTCGATGAGGCACGAGCAGTGTTGCCGGCACCCACCAGCAGGCCGCCTCCGGGCAACGGCACGCTGCCGCCGGAAAGCTCCAGCGTGTTGACGATGGCGCGATCATGCGAGGCCGCAGCCACTGCCAACAGCCACGGCGCGTTGGCCGGGTCGGCAATCGACCCCGGCCCGGCAGAACCTGAATTGCCGGCAGCAACGGCGGTGAGGATGCCGGCCTCGCGTGCCAGCAGCAACGCTTCAGCATCTTCAGCGGCCGCATCGGGTTGCGCACCAACGCCCAGCCACGGGTCACCGGTAACCGCTTCCAACTCGCTGGTCACCGAATAATTGATCACCTGCACACCATCGCTCACGGCCTGCTCAATGGCAGCCAGCAACCAACTGCCGCGACACCCCGCCGCCACCTCGCAAGCCTTGTAGCTGATCAGGTTGGCGCGTGGCGCCACACCCGACAGGGTGCCGGTCATCGTCGGCGGACCGGCGATGTTGAAGGTCACCGGATTGCCGGCGGCGGTGCTGGCGATATGGGTGCCGTGGCCTTCCACATCCAGGCCGTTGTCGGCTTCCGCACTGCGACTGCCGGTAGTGAAGTCGTAGATGCCGATCAGCTTGTTGTTGCAGGTCGCCTGGCCGGTGGCACACAGGCCAAACACGCGCCCCTTGGGGTTGGCGTGAGTGAAACTGCCACCCACCGTGCTGGTGGCCGCAAACGACGGGTGCAAGGGGTTGATGCCCGAATCGATGATGGCGATCACCACGCCTTCGCCACGCCGCTGCACACCCGCATTGGCAGTGCCGTCCCAAATCGTGTTGGCCTTGATCCAGCGCGGGCCGGCATCGGATTGCGGCCAGCGCACGAACTCGCGACTGACCCGCTTGATACCGGGTAGCGTCGCCAGAGCACGCGCCTCGGCGGCGCTCAGTTCCAGCGCGACGCCATTGAGCGCCACTTCGTAGACAAAGGTGGGTTGCAACGGCCGATGCAGGCGCAACGCAGCATCGTTCAAATGGCTGTCGCGCGCCGCACGCAGGGCATCGCGGCGGACGGTGATATCGGCACCGGCCTGCACTGCGGCTTCGCCACGCGCCTGCGCTGCGGATGCCAGCGGCGCTTCGGCGAATACCACGATCCAGGTCTCATGTCCTGCGCTGTCGGCTACCTGCAAAGATGCCGACCTGGCTTGGGCGGTAACCGCTACAGCCGCAATGCACACCGCCAACAAAACGCGAGCAATTTTCATCGATTGTATCCCTGAGCTTGTTTGCTGAATGACGCGGACTAGAAATAAAGACTTGCGCGCAACTGATACACATTCACCGATTCATCAACACCGCGTCGATTCGGTCGCAGCAGCGCACGGGTGTAATTGGCCGACAACCCGA
Organism: Lysobacteraceae bacterium; assembly: GCA_030681035.1. Classification (GTDB taxonomy): domain Bacteria; phylum Pseudomonadota; class Gammaproteobacteria; order Xanthomonadales; family Xanthomonadaceae. The sequence goes on from JAUXUI010000089.1 coordinate 33,921, forward strand.
GATTGCGGTTCAGGTACCAGTTGAGCCCGGCACTGTAATTGCGGCCTTGGCCGCCGCTGATATCCGCATCGTCCAGATCCAGCTGGCTGTAGCGCGCCACCAGTTCCAGCGCACCCCATCGCGATTTCGGGCGCAATGCACCGAGCAACCCGCTGCTGCTCGAATAGCGTCGCTTCTCGCCAGTCAACACGTAGCCCGCCTGTACGTAGCCACCCGCAAATTGCACGTCCGTGGCGGCCCGGCGATTGACATCCATATGCACGTATTCAGCTTGTGCCCATACGTTGCGATAACGCCACAGCCCTTCAAGCCCATAGGCGACAAAGGAGTCGGCATTGAGCATGCGCCCGCTGTCGAGCAGCGCCGCATCCGCTACCCCGCTTTCCGGACGGGTGCGCAAGCGCAGCTCGCTGCCAGCATCCAGCGAGCGTTGTTGAAATGACGCGCCAAAGTGCAGTGTGCGGTAGCGCCGATTCAGTGGCGCAAAAGAAATTCGCGCCAACGGCCCCTGGCCGGACGCGTTGTTCTGACCGAATTGATCGTCAATTGAATCGGTGAAGTAGCCCAGGCTGGCGGTCCAGCCATCGTGCGCATAGCGCCCCTGCACGCCGGTGAGAAAGCTCGGCGTCAACGCCGACATCAACGAACGCTCCATCAGTGGCAGCGTGTTGGAGCTTTGCTGCTCCTCCATGCTCAATGGCGCAATCATGTTGCCTGCCGACAAGCGCACGTGTTTGATGCCGCCATAGGCCAGCCAGAGGTTCTTCCAGCCTGTCGAAGTGCCGCCGACATCGTTTTCTGCCTTGAACGAGAAGTCATCGCCAAGCCGGCCGGACAGCGCAAGGCGCAAGCGGCGAATATCGGCGTTGTCGCTGATCGGCGTGACATCTTGATCGAACCAGGCGGCATCGTAATGCAGCCGGCCACCGAAACTCAGGCGCAGATCGCCGTCTGGGCTGCGATAACGCAGGCCGCGATGATCGGCCTTTACCGTGTCGGCTGCAGCTGCCGGAACGACACTTGTCAGCAAGGCGATTACTGACAAAACAGCAAGCACTTTGCCACCATCAATCGACACACTCATGCCGCATCTCCATCACAAAACAGAAACTCGGCAACCTGTTCGCCAAGGCCGTGGCGCAACATCGCCTCGGAAAAATCGTGCCCGGCGCCGGGCAAGCGCAGAAACTCGGCACCACTTACCACGCCGAGAGCTGCCGCGCGCTCATGCAGCGCCTTCACATAACGTTGGCCACGGCCGATGCGCGTGCGCCCTTGCTGGCGCCGGATGTCCGGACTCTGGTTGAGCGCCGCATCGCAGCGGTTATCGCGGCTGCCGACGATGACTTGGATCGGTAGACGCAAATATGACGGCAGTTGCTCGGCAACGCTGGTATGCGCACCCTCGCCGATGCCGCGTGGGTACGGAACATCCGAATCAGGGAATGTGTACCAGCCAGCGGCACCCATCACCAGACGGCGGAACCGCGCCGGCTTGCGCATTGCATAGCGATGCAGGAATTGCGCGCCACCGGAAAACCCGAAGCCGTACATCGCCGACAGATCGATTGCGTAACGCGCCTGCATATCATCGAGCAGCGTATCCATGGCTGCTTCCGGCTGCGCCCAACGCTGATTCCTGAATCCGAGCGTCTGGTAACGCGGAAACAGCGCGCGCGAAAACAGCGGAGCAACCAGAATGGTCTGGTGCTTCTCGGCCAATGCTGCAAAGCGCAGCACATGCTCGGCGGCATTGCGGGTGATGCCATGCACCAGCACGGATGTACGCGCATCGCGGATGCCGGCATTGGGTATGTAGATAAACGCACCGAAACCAGGCAGTGCATCCAGCGCATGAAAAAACATGCGCCCGCATGGCATCGTACACGACCCAATCATGGCGGCAGCGGCTTGGCCATCACTCATTTTGATCGCTCCCCATGATCGATGCGGGCCTGCGCCAACAACGTCACACCGGCGCTGTTCTTGCTGGTGGCCTGCACCGCTGTCAGTCGTCCGTTATCCATGTGCCACAACCAATCGACACGAATCGATACGTCATCACGGTGGGTGGCGAGCATCACCGTGCCGGGAAACTCGGCAATCACGTGATCCAGAATTGCCCGACTGTCGCTGTCGAGATTGGCGTCGGCTTCATCAAGAATCAGTATCTGTGGCTCGCCCAACAATGCCCTTGCCAGCATGATGCGATAGCGCTCGCCGGTGGAAAGATTGTTGCCTCCTTCACCGATGCGCGACCTCAAACCCGCAGGCCACTGTGCCGCCATGCGATCCAGGCCACAGCGTTGGCAAACTACTGCGAACGCATCGGCGCTGACCGATGATTTGCGAAACCGCACATTGTGCTCAACCGAACCGCGATACAGCGGCAAATCGGGTGAAACCCAGCCGATTGCGCGCCGCAACGAGTTCAGATTGACTGCTGAAACATCCTGTCCGTCGATACGCACCGTGCCCGAATCCGGATCAAGCAGGCGGCCAACCAGACTGAGCAACGTGGATTTTCCGGCGCCATTGGCACCCACAACCGCGACCCGCGAACCAGCGGGGACCCGCGCGGAGACGTCGTGCAGCGAACCGCGCACACTGACCGCATCAAAAACGATTTCAGCGCCCGCAATCCGCAGCATCGGCGCGCCGCGCGGCGAGCGAATGGCTGGGCCAAGCGCCAGCAAGGTACGCACTTTTTCGCGGGCAACCTGCGCTGAGCGCCAATACGCGTACGTTCTGCCGAGATTGCGAATCGGCGCAACCAGCAATGCGACCACGCTCATCGCTGCAATCACATCACCCGCGCTTGCGCCACCGCTGCGAACAATCCAGACGCCGAGCACCAACGCACCCGCGCTGGCCCATGCAGCGGTCAGCAATGCGATTGCCTGCAGTGCGCCTGTTACGTTTGCTTGCGCAATGACTGCATCGCGCAGACGGCGTGCGCGACGCGCGAGGCGCTGCAACATCCTCCATCGACGGCCAAAGACCTGTATGCCGGCCATGCCGGCGAGCGTCTCGCCCACATGCCCTGCCAGCAACGCGCGCTGACGACGGGCTTGACGCACCGCCGATTCCATCGGCGGCCCAAGCAACACCGTCAACACGGCACCAAACACCACCGCCAGCAATACCACCAGTGCCAGATACGCGTTGAGTACGGCGAGCAATACCAATGTCACGCTGATCATCAGCGCCGCGACGGTAAGCCGCGCAATACCAAGCGATATCCATTGCCGGATCGCGGTGAGGTCGCTGACAAAACGCAGAAACAAGCCACCGCGCCGGCGGCGGCCAAGCACACGCGGTGGCAAACGGGTGACGTGCTCCAATAATCGCCCACGCAGCGCCAGCGCGTAATCCTGGCCCAGACGCTCGGCATCAACACTCTCGCGCCAGCGCAAACCGGCAGAAACGACCGCCACCGCAAACAGCATTGCGGCTGAAAGCGACAGCGGTATTGCGCCAACCAAGGCGTGCAATAAATGCTGGTCAACAATATTGCGCACCGCCAAGGCAGCCGCAAACGCCATCACCCCTTGTGCGAAACCATTGGCAATCAGTTGCACAAGCAGCCAACGGCGCGCACCGACAAACAGCGCCGGCAAGGCGTGTTTAACGGCCATTAGCCAGTGCCTTGGTCAGTCGAGGATGCGCTGAAAACACCAAAGGCGTACAAAAATCCGGATTGCACAGCATGTCGATGGTTAACACAGCAACGCCGCTGGCCTGTTGCGCTTCGCTGGATGCCAGTGGCGAAGCGCTTATTGCCCCACTGATACCAAGCAGCGGCAGGTCCATCGCGGTAACCATCGCAACGCCGGCCACCGCGCTCATGGCATCGGGCGCAGCGAAGATCACCGCATCAACCCACTGCCGGAACAGATCGGAACGCAGCAATTGGCTGGTCTCGCGTTGATACAGGCCATCGGCCACTTCCACGATCACCACATCTGCGCCCGAGTCGGTGGCGTGCGCCATCAGGCTGCGAAAGACCCGCCGAACCTCGGCAGGCGCGATGCCGCAGGTGGAAACCAGGCCGGCATCGGTGAAATCAAGCACCGGCGAGGCGCCGGCATCCGCCATGAACCACACATCGGCACCGGAACCGGTGCCGGTCACCTTGGTTGCGGCAACGCGCAGGCCGCCGGCAACCAGGCCGCGGATGAGATACGCGGCGGTGGTGGTCTTGCCGGCATTCATCGACGAACCGATGACCGCGATTACCTGCGGTCGGCGCGCCGGTTCGTCAGCACGATGCGGCAGCGCTGCGTCACGAACATTGAGCACGTTGCCATTGCCGTCGGCCAGCAAGCCTAAGGGAACAATGGCAGTTGCCCGTCGCATTGATGCGTGATGAGACACCACTCGCCCGGCCAAACCACCGCTGGCAGCAAGTGCGCATGGCCCCAGATCATCCGGCACCTCCACCGTGAATTGATCGGGGGCATAACGCGCGCCAAAGCAAACGATGATTTCATCGCCAACGAACAAGCGCGAGCGGCGACCATCCGCAAGTTCGATCCGTGGGTGCTGACCGAGCCTATCAACACGCGCAAGCACCAGGTCACCGGCAGATGGCCGCACTTCACCTGCAACCAAACCCTTGCATTTGGACAAATCAACGCGTCGCGTATTAAACGCTGCCTTGGCGCGGGCGATGCGTTGACGGGATACACGCTCGGACAACGCATGTTGTTCCGCAGCACACTGCACGACTGCATGTATTTCCATCTCGTGTGTTTTTGGCATGGTTGATCCTTGGTGTTCGAAACAGTTTTTCAGGTAAACCCACCACCGCAACTGCACATGGCGGCCTGCAGTGGCTTTGCTCAGGCTTTCATGAGATCAAGCAGTTGAGCTTGCGGGACGATTAATGCATTCGCGATACCCCCCGCACATCGCACTCATCGACCATTCATCAACCACACAACGAACCAACAGCCCGGGTTTATCCTGTCCGGGTCAGCAGATCATACAAATCGTTTTCTTGTGACAAGCCGATGTCACTCTTGGCAATTGCCCGTCACGCAAAAAAGTGCCTGTGCACCGGGAGCAGGGAATTGCCCTGATAACGGGGGGTCACGGGGCACCCAGGCGCGGGGAAACGCCTCGATGCACAGGCATGGCGCAGCTTAAGGCCTCAACCTTGGTTCAACCTTAAGGCTGCTGGCCGAGGTGGCGGATGGTGAATCGGCGCAGCCGAATGCCAGCCCGGCGACGCGCCAAACTCAGCGTCCGTGCGGGTTGCCATGCGTCAATGGCATAATGGGCGTTTACCTTCGCGCCGATTCGGCGGGCCCGCTCTGGGCCCGTGCCGGCGCGAGCGCACTGCCCCGGAGTTCACCATGCAGTACATCTACACCATGATTGGCGTCAGCAAGACCGTGCCGCCGAAGCGCCAGATCATCAAGGACATCTCGCTGAGCTTCTTCCCCGGCGCCAAAATCGGCCTGCTGGGTTTGAATGGCGCCGGCAAATCGACCGTGCTGCGGATCATGGCCGGCGTCGATACCGATTTCCAGGGCGAGGCGCGGGCGCAGCCGGACATCAAGATCGGCTATCTGGAACAGGAGCCACGGCTCAATCCCGAGCACAACGTACGCGAAGCGGTGGAGGAAGGCGTCGGCGAAGTGCTGACCGCGCAGGTGGAACTGGACAAGGTCTACGCCGCCTACGGCGAGCCGGATGCGGATTTCGACAAGCTGGCTGCGGTGCAGGCACGGCTGGAGGCGATCCTCGCCACCAACGATGCCCACCTGCTGGAACAACAACTGGAAGTGGCTGCCGATGCCCTGCGCCTGCCGCCGTGGGAAGCGCAGATCGCCAATCTGTCGGGCGGCGAGAAGCGCCGCGTGGCGCTGTGCCGCCTGCTGCTGTCCAAGCCCGACATGCTGCTGCTTGATGAGCCCACCAACCATCTGGATGCCGAGTCGGTGGAGTGGCTGGAGCAGTTTCTGGCGCGTTACCCCGGCACCGTGGTGGCGGTAACGCATGATCGCTACTTCCTCGACAACGCCGCCGAGTGGATTCTCGAACTTGATCGCGGCCGCGGCATTCCGTGGAAGGGCAACTACTCGCAGTGGCTGGAGCAGAAACAGGAACGCCTGAAACAGGAAGATTCGCAGGAAAAAGCGCGGCAAAAGGCGATTTCCAAAGAACTGGAATGGTCGCGGCAAAATGCGCGTGGTGGCCGCACCAAGGGCAAGGCGCGGCTGGCGCGGCTGGAAGAATTGCAGTCCAGCGATTACCAGCGCCGCAACGAGACCAACGAGATTTTCATTCCACCCGGTGAGCGCCTCGGCAACAACGTGATCGAGCTCAAGAACGTGAGCAAGCGCTTCGGCGACCGCCTGCTGTTCGATGAGCTGAGCTTTGCGATTCCGCCCGGCGCCATTGTCGGCATCATCGGCCCCAACGGTGCCGGCAAATCGACCCTGTTCAAGCTGATTACCGGCGCGGAAACCGCGGATTCGGGCGAGGTCAGCGTCGGCCCGTCAGTGAAGCTGGCCTACGTCGATCAGAGCCGCGATACGCTGGAAGGCAACAAGAACGTGTGGCAGGAAGTATCCGGCGGCTCCGACATCCTCACCATCAATGGCGTCGAAATCCAGTCGCGCGCCTACATTGGCCGCTTCAACTTCAAGGGCCAGGACCAGCAGAAAATGGTCGGCACCTTGTCTGGCGGTGAACGTGGTCGCCTGCATCTGGCCAAGACCCTGTTGCAGGGTGGCAATGTGCTGCTGCTCGATGAGCCGTCGAACGATCTGGATATCGAAACCCTGCGTGCGCTGGAAGACGCGTTGCTGGAGTTCCCCGGCTGCGTGATGGTGATCTCGCATGACCGCTGGTTCCTGGATCGCATCTGCACCCATATCCTGGCGTTTGAAGGCGACTCGCATGTCGAGTTCTTCCCCGGCAACTACCGCGAGTACGAGGACGACAAGAAGCGTCGCCTCGGCGAGGAAGGCGCCAAACCGCATCGCATCCGCTACAAGGCGTTGAAGTGACGAAAGCCGGGACCCGGGACCCGGGACCCGGGAAGAGCACGGTTTCGTCGCGCGCATGCCCACGTTGGCAGATCGGATGAAGCGCCGAAGATGCCGAACCGCCACCGCGCGATGTCATGGCACTACGGTAGGGTGGCGGTGGGGTGGCGTTGCACTTCGGTATCCATGCAGCGCATGCTTTTCCGGGTCCCGAGGTCCCGGGTCCCGGGTCCCGATCCCCGAACTTCCACGCCCGTCAAAACCATGACCTTCATCCAATCACTGCGCCAACGCTGGCTCGAAGCCAACACCCTGCTCTGTGTCGGGCTCGACCCGGAGCCCGAACGCCTGCCGGCGGTGCTGGACGATGACGCCGACGCGGTGTTCACCTTCTGCCGTGCCATCGTCGATGCCACCGCGCCCTACGTGTGCGCATTCAAGCCGCAGATCGCGCATTTCGCGGCGCTCGGCGGCGAGGATGCGCTGCAACGGTTGATCGCGCATATCCACCACGCGCACCCTGGCATCCCGGTGATTCTCGATGCCAAGCGCGGCGATATCGGCAGCACCGCGCAGCATTACGCCAGCGAAGCGTTCGACCGCTACCGCGCCGATGCGGTGACGGTGAACCCGTATCTTGGCCGCGATTCGGTGCAACCGTTCTTGAATCGCGCCGACAAGGGTGTGGTGGTGTTGTGCCGCACTTCCAACCCCGGCTCGGGCGAGTTTCAGGATCTGCGGATCGACGGCAAGCCGCTGTACCAGCACGTGGCGCAGCGGGTGGCACATGAGTGGAACGGCAACGGCAATTGCCTGCTGGTGATCGGCGCCACCTGGCCCGATGAACTGGCGCAGGTGCGGGCATTGGTCGGCGATCTGCCATTGCTGGTACCCGGCGTCGGTGCCCAGGGCGGCGATGTGGCCGCAGTGTTGAGCAACGGTGCCGATAGCCAGGGCAACGGCCTGGTCATCAGTTCATCACGCGCCATTTTGTACGCCAGTGACGGCGCGGATTACGCCGGGGCCGCCGCAGCAGCGGCACTGCAACAGCGCGATGCGATCAACGCGCAGCGACCGCGTTAAACGCGCACTGCTGCAAACTCGCGCGCATTCTCGCCCCACACCGGAGCCTGCGCGATCACCGCCGGCACCTGTTCCGGCGTCTGCGCCAGGCTCCACATCGCGGCATGCTCGGTATTCATGAACTGCTGGCCAATTACCTGCGCTTGCATGAAATCGAGCAAGGGCTGCCAGTAGCCACGGGTGTTGAGCAACACGATCGGGTTGAAATACAGGCCCAGACGCTTGAGCGTGATCGCCTCGAACAATTCTTCCAGCGTGCCGCAACCACCGGGCAACGCCACCACCGCATCGGAACCGGTAAGCAGGCGATGCTTGCGCTCGCGCATGTCCTCGACCAATTCCATCCGGGTCAGGCCGGGATGGCCCCATTCCAGATCGGCCATGAAACGCGGCAGAATACCGATCACTTCGCCGCCCGCTTGCAGTGCGCCATTGGCAACCGCGCCCATCGACCCGCGAGAACCCCCGCCGTAAACCACGCTGGCACCTTGCTGCGCCAGAATGCGCCCGAGCGCGTAAGCATCGGCATGGAATTCCGGTGAACAATGGTCGCTGGATGCAGCATAGACACACACGCGCATGGGCGGCTCCGGCTTTGAGTTGACGCAGTTTACCGCTGCACGCTGCGACCGGCGAGCCAAGTCTGTCTGGCTCCCACAACAAAGCGGTGACTACCACTGTAGGAGCCCACCCTGTGGGCGATGGCGATGCCGCCAGCCACTACCGGAAGCGCCGGATGCGCTTATTCGCCACGCACCTGATCAATCAGCGCGCGCGCCTTGGCCGCGCTGGCAGTAACTGCGGCGAAATCGCCTGCCTTGATCCATTCGCTGGCCACCATCCACGAACCGCCGACACACAGCACGTTGGGCTGCGCGAGGTAATCGGCGGCGTCGTTTTCACCGATGCCACCGGTTGGACACAGCCGCAAGTTCGGGAACGGCCCGGCCAATGCCTTGATCCGGGTGATGCCGCCCAATGCCGCGGCCGGAAACAGTTTCACGCACTCAAAACCGTGTTCGAGCAGCGCCATGATTTCGCTCGGTGTCGCCGCACCGGGAATGCACGGCAGCGCACTGGCCAGCAACGCATCGGCCAGCGCCGGCGTGGTGCCCGGGCTGACCAGAAAATCAGCTCCGGCCGCTTCCGCCGCGCGCACATGGCCGGCGTTGCACACGGTGCCGACACCGACCAGCAATTGCGGCGTCGCCTGTTTGATCGCACGCACCGCGTCGAGTGCCGCCGCCGAGCGCAACGTCACTTCGATGGCAGTCAAGCCACCGGCCAGCAGCGCACGCGCAATCGCCACACCCTGTTCGGAGTTGGTTACGGTCACCACCGGCATGATGCCGGAACGGGTCAGGATGTCGCGGGCTGGGTTGTTGCGAGACATTGGATTCTCCAAGATGAGTCGAGATCGCCCACAGGGTGGGCTCCTACAAAAAACGGTTGTGCGCACCTGTAGGAGCCCACCCTGTGGGCGACCGATCGGGCCTACACAGTGAAATCGATGACACTCGCACCCTGCTCGGCACTGCTGACGTGGGCACGGCGTGAGGCGAACAGCACGCGGCCGGTGCTCCAGTTATCGACCGCCGGTCGTGCTGCCAATTCGCGGGCATTCCACTCAGTCGCATCGACCAGTGCTTCGAGCACGCCGGCATCGGCATCGAGGCGAATCATGTCGCCCTCGCGCACTTTGCCGATGGCGCCGCCCGACAGCGCTTCGGGGCTGACATGCAGTGCGGTCGGCACCTTGCCCGAGGCGCCCGAGAGCCGGCCATCGGTAACCAGCGCAACACGCCGGCCCTGATTCTGCAACATGCCCAGCAACGGCGTAAGGCTGTGTTGTTCGGGCATGCCATTGGCGCGCGGGCCCTGGAAGCGCAGCACCGCAACAAAATCCTGCGGCAAGGCACCGGCGCGATGCAATTTGGCCAGTTGCTGTGGATCATCGAGCACCACCGCCGGCGCGGTGATTGCATGGCGATCAGGCTTGAGTGCCGACACCTTGATCAGCGCGCGGCCGAGATTGCCCTTGAGCAGCTTCAGGCCGCCGTGGCCATCAAACGGCGCGCTGACCGGGCGCAGCACGCTGTCATCGCCACTGCTGGCCGGTGCCTCGCGCCAGCGCAGTTTGCCGTCTTGCAGCCACGGGCTTTGGCTATAGGCATGCAGCCCCTGCTTGCTGTTGGCAACGGTGATGATGTCGGCGTGCAGCAGGCCGGCGGCAATCAACTCGCGGGTGACGAACGGCAAGCCGCCAGCGGCATCGAAGTGGTTTACGTCGGCCTCGCCGTTGGGATAGATGCGGGTCAGCAGCGGCGTTATCGCGGCCAGTTCATCGAAGTCGGTCCAGTCGATCTGGATACCGGCCGCACGCGCCACCGCGACCCAATGGATGGTGTGGTTGGTGGAGCCACCGGTCGCCATCAGCATGACGATGGCATTGACGATGGCACGCTCATCGATCAACTGCCCGATTGGGCGATAGTCCTCGCCCAATGCGGTGATGTCGGCCGCGCGCTCAACCGCAGCGGCGGTGAGTGCTTCGCGCAACGGCGTGTAGGGTGCCACGAACGACGAGCCCGGCAATTGCAGACCCATGGCTTCGAGCAGCGACTGGTTGGAATTGGCGGTGCCATAGAAGGTGCAGGTGCCCGGCGCGTGATACGACTTCGCCTCGGCTTCCAGCAGTTCAGCGCGGCTGGCTTCGCCAGCGGCATAACGCTCACGCACCGCCGCCTTTTCGGCATTGGGGATGCCGCTGGGCATCGGCCCTGACGGCACGAACAACACCGGCAGATGACCGAACGCCAGGCTGCCGATCAACAGGCCGGGCACGATCTTGTCGCAGATGCCAAGGCACAGCACCGCATCGAACATGTCGTGGCTGAGTGCAATCGCGGTGGCTTCGGCGATGACGTCGCGGCTGAACAGCGACAGGTCCATTCCGGGCCGGCCCTGGGTGACGCCATCACACATCGCCGGTACGCCGCCAGCCATCTGCGCGGTGGCACCGATGGCGCGCGCATGTTCGCGAATCTTTTGCGGATAGTTTTCGTACGGTTGATGCGCCGAGAGCATGTCGTTGTAGGCGCTGACAATGCCAATGTTGGGGGTGATGCCCGAGCGCAATTTGGCTTTGTCATCGGTGCCGCAAGCAGCAAAACCGTGCGCCAGATTGCCGCAACCCAGCGCTCCGCGCGCCGGGCCATTGCCGCGCGCGGCATCGATATGGGCCAGATAGGCGGCGCGCGATGTGCGGCTACGCTCGCGGATGCGCTCGGTAATGGCAGCAAGTTGGGGATGAATGCTCATGTCATGGACTCCAATGTACGTGCAGTGGAACAGCACCTTCGGCAGCCGCTGCCACAACAGGGGTGTGACTGACCTCACCGGTGGCCAGCGCGTGCTCGAACACCTCGCGCTTGCGCTGGCCACGGATCAGCAGCAAACGCGCATGCGCCGCGCGCCAACCCGACGGCGTCAGCGTGATGCGCTGGGGGTAGTCGCCGGCCACCGGGCAACTACTGGCGTCGAGCGCGACGTAAGCCGCGCTGGCATGCAGCGCTGCATCCAGGCCAATCGCGCCGGGAAACAACGAGGCGGTGTGGCCATCCTCGCCCATGCCAAACACCACCACGCTGGGCACCAGGCCCGACGCGGCGAGGCGTGCATTGGCCTGCTCGACACAGGCCGGCAAACTCATCCCGGATTCAACCGACGGCCAGATTGTTGCAGCGGCGGCTGGGCCTTGCGCGAATACCGCAGTGAGCAGACGGCCATTGCTGCCCGGGCTATCGGGTGGTACGAAACGCTCATCGACCAAGGCCGCGATCACCCGCGACCAATCCAGTACTTGCGCTGCCAAGGCGCGATACACCGGCTCCGGGGTACTGCCGCCGGACAACAGCAGCAATGCCTGCGGCTGGGTTTGCAGATCGCAGTGCAATTGCTGCGCGATCTGTGTTGCGGCAGCGGCGGCCCACGCTGCGGCATCCTCATGACCATGCCATACCGGCGCCGGTGAACGGGTGGTGTGTACCGTGCTCATGCCAGCCCGCGCTTGCGCATATGCCGCTGCGCCACTGCCGCCGCACCGAGCAGGCCCGGTTGCGGGTGGATGATGGCTTTGGTTGGCACCCGCTGCATCGCGCTCTGGAAGCGGCCCTTGTCCTCGAAGCGCTCGCGAAAGGCCGGGCCTTGCAGCCACGGCAGCAGATGTGGCACCAGACCACCGGCCAGATACACGCCATCCCAGGCGCCAAAACCGAGCACCGAATCGCCGGCCACCGCACCAAACACGCGAATGAAGGTTTCCAGCGTTTTCACGCACAGCGGATCGCTGCCGTCGCCGGCGTAGCTGCTGATCTGCTCCGGGCTCAAATCCTCGGCCGGTTCGCCGGCCATCGCCGCCAATGCCTGATGGATATTGCGCAGGCCCGCACCGCACACCAGACGCTCGTTGGATACCCGCACGAACAAGGTATGCAATTGCGCCAGCAGCGCGGCTTCTTCCTCGCTGCGCGGGGCAAAACCGATGTGTCCGCCTTCGGTTTCCAGCACGTGGTAGTGATCGCCAAATTGCATCAGTGCGGCCCAGCCCAGGCCAGTGCCCGGCCCCAGCACCGCCCACACCTTGTCGCAGCGGCCCGAGTCGGTCGTACCTTCCGGGCCGATGGTTATCAGGCTTTCCGGCCCGAGCAGCGGCACCCCCATCGCCAGCGCGTAGAAATCGTTGATCACGCGCAGTGCGTCGAGGCCCAGGTCGGCCTGTGTCTGTTGCAGGCTCACATGCCAGTGGTGGTTGGTCATGCGCACGCTGTCGCCATCCACCCGCCCGGCCACCGCGAAGAATGCGCGCTGCGCGCTGGCACCGATGTCGCTCAAATAGCGTTGCGCCGCTGCCGCCAGCGAATCAAAGTCGCGCACCCGGTAATCACGGATGGAATCGCTGAGCAGCGGCATCGCCGCATGCGTATCGGCCAGTGCGAAGCGCGCGTTGGTGCCGCCGATATCGGCCAGCAACGCAGGCGTGTGTGCGCTCACGCGCCGCCACCATTGCGACCGCGGCGGCGACCACCGATGCTGCCTTCGGGCGCGATGCTGACGGCGGCTTCCGGCCCCCACGAGCCGGCCATGTAGGGCTGCAACGGCGTGCCTGCCTGCTTCCAGGCATCGGCCACGGAGTCGATCCAGGTCCACGCCGCTTCCACCTCATCGTTGCGCACGAACAAGGCCGGGTTGCCGTGGAAGGCATCCAGCAACAAGCGCTCGTAGGCGATGCGGCGGCGCAGGTTGATCGGCATCGACAGATCCAGCGGCAGCGGCTGCAATTCCAGCGCGCCCCATTCCGGCGCGGCGAGGCTGCTCATCAGCGTCAGTTCGATGTTTTCCTCAGGCTGCAAACGGAACACGAGGCGATTGGGCGTGGATTTTTCGCGGCTGGGCTGCTCGAAAATCCAGTGCGAAGTGTCGCGGAAGGTAATCACCACTTCCGAGCAGCGATCGGCCATGCGCTTGCCGGTGCGCAGCCGGAACGGCACCCCGGCCCAGCGCCAGTTGTCGATATGCGCGACCAGCGCGACATAGGTTTCGCAGTCTTCGGCTTCCGGCGTCGGTGCCTTGAAGCCGACCACCGGCTTGCCGCCGACCACGCCGGCCTGATACACGCCACGCACGCTGTCGTGATTGATCCGCTCGGCGGTCATCGGCCGCAGTGCGCGCAGCACCTTGAGCTTTTCATTGCGCACCGAATCGGCGTCGAGCGCCGACGGCGGTTCCATCGCGATCAGGCACAGCAGCTGCAGGATGTGGTTTTGCACCATGTCGCGCAGCGCGCCGTAATTGGCGTAGTAGCCCTCGCGGCCATCCACACCATCGGTTTCGGCCACCATGATGTCAACCGATGCAATCCAGCGGTGATGCCATACCGCTTCGAGCAAGGCATTGCCAAAGCGCAAGGCCAGCAGATTCTGCACCGGCGCCTTGCCCAGGTAATGGTCGATGCGGAACACGCGGTCTTCGCTGACGCATTCGCCGACCGCTGCCATGATCGTGCGCGCGCTGGCCAGATCGCGGCCGATCGGTTTTTCCAGCACCAGCCGCGACGGCGCATCGAGCAAGCCGGCGGCCTTCAAGCCTTGGGTGATTGGCACGTACAGGCTGGGCGGCGTAGACAGATAGCTGACGCAATCGCGGCCATGCAAAAACCCCAGCCGCTCGGCAACCAGTTGCGGGTCGGCCAGATCGACGTTGAGGTATTCGCAGCGCGACAGCATTTCCGTGATGTCGGCCGCCGGCGCACCGCTTTTGGCAAGGCGCTCGCCCAACGTGGCACGGAAACCGTCAGTACCCAGATCCTGACGGGCAATCGCGTAGACACGAAACCCCGGCGGCAACAGGCGATCACGCAGCAGATTCAGCAACGACTGAAACAAATAGCGCTGGGCCAGATCACCGGTGGCGCCGAACAACAGCAATGTCTCGTGCACGGATTTCTCTCTCGATTGGATTGACGCGAATTGTGATTATCACTTGGATTATCGCGCACTATCGGCCCGCTGCGGCCGTGCATTCGTATGCGTGGTGATTTATCCTGATCAGTGTCGAACCTCAGCTGTGATGCGCTGTGAATCCTTCTCCCACCGGGACAACCAGCGACTTGGCGGCTTTGCCGCCTAGTCGATTGGCTGGTAGCTCCATCAGAAGGTGGCCCGAAGGGCCGGATGAGGGTGCGGCGCAAGAAAAATTACCGTCA
>JAUXUI010000090.1 GCA_030681035.1 Lysobacteraceae bacterium
CCTCAACAACAAAATCCGCGTCATCCAGCGCCGCGCCTACGGCCTGCGCGACGAGGAATACCTGCGGCTCAAGGTGCTGACCTGCATGCTGCCGGAACTGTGAAAATCAAGGAAAGTACCCACACGACTTCACGAAGAGCCATTTTTTTTCGTTCATTCGCAACACGTTTGGCGAACCGGTGTTTGCCGACGGGTTCGGTCACGTAAGATGGCGCACGCGCGTAGAGCTCTTTGACCGTCTCGCCGGTTCCTCTTTTCAATTGCCTACGTATCCACTCACTGACAGCGGGTTTCTTCGGCTTGCGGCGTGCCGCTTCGATCTTCCTTCCGGCTTGTGTTGCAGCCCGGTTTACAAGCGCATTCCACCGCAATGCGATGTAGTTCGCCATGAACGAAAGCTTTTCTTCATCGTACGGTGGCGGTGTCCCGAAAGTGTTGCGACGAAGCCTCCCGAACGCATCTACAAGTTCTTCGCGCGCAGGGCACTGTTCAAACTCAAGCAGCCAGTCGTTGAACTCGGGCAAGTACAAACCAAAGTGGCTGCACAGCCGAATAAGCTCAAGCTCGTTTGCTTTCGTCGTTGAACCTTTCCAGAACCGAAGGTAGCGTCCCAAACATTCGCCATCGGCAACAATCCGCCCAATCGGTAAAACGACCTTGGCCACATGCGCACCCTCGCCCTGCAAAGATGCCGCGCCAGCCGGGCAGGGTGTCCCGGTGTTCGCCCCGTCGGGCTAGGCGCGGCGTTTATTCACGCCTTGCTGCGGATCGCCACCACGTTCGCGGCACCGTCGCGCAGGATGTCCAGATAATCCGCCCATGCCGCCATCATCTTGCGGCGTTCGGCCATGTGCTGCGCGCGATTGTAGGCAGCGCGTACCTTGTTGCGTTCGGCGTGGGCAAGCTGGCGTTCGATCACGTCAGGTGCCCAGCCCATTTCATTCAACCGTGTTGACGCCATCGCCCGGAAGCCGTGCCCGGTCATGGTTTCCTTGTCGAAGCCAAGCCGGCGCAGCGCGGCGTTAATCGTGTTTTCCGACATGGGCCGGTCAGCCGTGCGCAAGCTGGGGAAGCAATAGCGCCAGCCACCGGTAAGCGGGTGCAGGTCGCGCAGGATCGCCACGGCTTGCGGCGCAAGCGGCACGGTATGCGCTTCACGCATTTTCATCTTGTGCGCCGGTATCCGCCATTCAGCGGCATCTAGATCAAACTCTGTCCATTCGGCACGGCGCAATTCACCGGGACGCACGAACACCAGCGGCGACAGCTTGAGCGCGCAGCAGGTGGCGAACTGGCCTTGATAGCCGGCAATGGCCCGCAGCAGGTCAGCCACCTGCGCCGGATCGGTAACCGCTGCCCGCGACTTGCGTACAGGCGGCGCAAGCGCCCCGCGAAGGTCTGCGGACGGGTCGCGATCGGCTCGCCCGGTCGCAATGGCGTAGCGGAACACCTGCCCGATTCGCTGTTTTACGCGGTGCGCGGTTTCGTTGTTTCCAGCGGCTTCAATCTTGCGCAATACCGCCAACACATCCAGCGCGGTGACGCTCGACAGTGGCAGCGCATTCAGCGGTTGCGACAGCGCCATCATCCATTGCGCCTTGCGCATCGTGGCATCGGACATGGTGGCCGCTTGTTTGCTCAACCATTCGGCAGCAATTGCGCCGAAGGTGTTACCAGCATCCAAAGCCCTGCGCGCCTTGGCCACCTTGCGCTCGGCAGCCGGATCGCGGCCCTCGCGGATGATGGCGCGCGCTGCATCACGCTTCACGCGAGCATCGGCCAGGCTCACTTCGGGATACACGCCAAGCGCCAAGCGCTTGGGCTTGCCAGCGTGGCGGTACTGCATCCGCCAATACTTCGCACCGGTCGGCATCACTTCCAGGTACAGCGTAGCGGCGTCGGTCAGCTTGTACGGCTTGGCCTTCGGCTTGGCTTTGCGGGCGGCGGTATCGGTCAGCATGGCGGCGGCTCCGGTGATGGCACATTGCGCGCGCTGGCGGTGGCATCTGCGCTTGTGTCACCGAATATGCCACCACATGCCATCGGATGCAACAGGCCGGCGCTGGACGTTCTGAAACAAAAAACCCCGCTGTTATGCGGGGTTATGGGGTTTCTAGCGATGGTGCTGGACGTGCTGAAACGGTCATTTTGTGCCCGGAGCCGGAATCGAACCGGCATCGCCTTGCGGCGGGGGGATTTTAAGTCCCCTGCGTCTACCAATTTCGCCATCCGGGCATGCTGATAGCCTACTGCAATCGTACGGGTTTCGGGCCGTGAAAATGCAAACGGGCCGCCGAAAGGCAGCCCGCTATTTTTGCAATTGGAGGCCAGGGTCGGAATCGAACCGGCGTACGCGGCTTTGCAGGCCGCTGCATGACCACTCTGCCACCTGGCCTCGTTTTTTGAACCACTCTACGGCTTTGATCCGTCCATGGAGCGACAATCCGGTCGGCATCCTGCCTCCCTCTCGCGCAAGTCACGGCCTGCCACTGGCAGAGCGTATACGACTCGCGTTCGACCGTGCCACTTGGCCTCGTTACACCTAAAAAACAAAACCTCGGCTGCCGGAAGACAGAGCGAGGTTTTGGTCGAAAGACTGGAGCGGGAAACGAGACTCGAACTCGCGACCCCGACCTTGGCAAGGTCGTGCTCTACCAACTGAGCTATTCCCGCGTAAGACGGACAATTCTACGGTTTATCGACGTTCTGTCAATACCCAAATGACCATCAACGTGCATTATCCGCACGCATCGCCGGCCACGCCGCATGAATGTATAGCGCGCCAGACCACAACGTCAGTACAGCGGCAAGGGCGAGCAACCACTCGCCAATCTTGAACACCGGCAGAACAAAAATATCGGCCCGATACAGCAGACAGATCAGCGCCACCATCTGCACGATGGTCTTTATCTTGCCGATCAGCGCCACGCGCACCTGCGCACTCTGCCCGATAGCTGCCATCCACTCGCGCAATGCCGAGATCGTGATTTCGCGACTGACGATGATTGCCGCCCACAACGTCATCCAGATCGTGGGATGTGCCTGGACAATGATGAAAAGTGCCACGGTAACCGCCAGCTTGTCGGCCACCGGGTCGAGGAATGCGCCGAATGCGGAGTACATGCCGTAACGGCGTGCAATCCAGCCATCGAGCCAGTCAGTGAGCGCACCGGCGCCAAAAACAGCGGCAGCGGCAAAATTGGTCCATGAATACGGCAGATAGAAAACGATCACCATCACCGGAATCAGTGCGATGCGCAGCAGGGTCAGTAGGGTTGGTATCGTCAGCCTCACGTGTCACCTGCTTTCGTTGTTACGGGCACGGTAGCAGCCACCAACCCATGCAGGCCAGCATAAATGCGTTTGGCCAATGCTGCATTGATCCCTTCCACTCGTGCAATCTCCTCGGCCCCTGCACGCTTGAGCCCCGCCAAACCACCGAAGTGTTTGAGCAAGGCTGCACGCCGGCGCGGGCCAATTCCGGGGATTTCCTGGAGACTGCTGGTGACCCTCGCTTTCTGCCGCTTGCCGCGGTGCCCGGTGATGGCGAAGCGATGCGCTTCGTCGCGGATTTGCTGTACCAGTTGCAACGCCGGTGATGCGGCTCCGGGTTTGCAACTGCTGCCATCGGGCAGAATCAGTGTTTCATCACCCGCACGCCGCGCCTCGCCTTTGGCCACCCCAACAACCGTCAGCCCGGAAACCCCGAGGTCGGCGAGCACCGCATTGGCCTGGGTCAACTGCCCCTTGCCACCATCGATAAACAGGATGTCGGGAACGATGCCATCATCAATCGCGCGACGAAAGCGCCGCTCCAACGCCTGGTGCATGGCGGCGTAATCATCGCCAGGGGTAATGCCGTTGATGTTGTAGCGGCGGTACTGGCCGCGCACCGGGCCGTTACTGTCGAACACCACGCACGACGCCACCGTCGCTTCACCGCCGGTATGGCTGATATCGAAGCATTCCATGCGCGTGGGTGCTGCGCTCAGCCCCAGCAACTGCGTGAGTGCCTCAACCCGGACGCGCTGACTCGCGCTGCTGGCCAGTTCCGCCGCCAGCGCTGCTTCGGCGTTGCGCTGGGTCAAAGCCAGGTATCCGGCGCGCTCACCGCGCACGGCATGCTTGATTTGCACTCGATAGCCGGCCGACTCGGCCAACACCGTCTCCAGCAGTGCGGCATCGTCGATCAACTCGCTGAGCAGCAACTCGCGCGGCGGCTGATGCTCAAGATAGTACTGGCAGACAAACGCTGACAGCACCTCTTGGCTGTTTTCGGTACCGTGTACCCTCGGGAAGAATGCGTGCGTCCCCTGATTGACGCCATCACGGAACGATTGCAACACCACGCACGCGGTTCCCTGGTCGAACACACAGGCCAGCGCATCCATGCTCACCTGTGCGCCATCAACATATTGCCGTGACTGGATACTGCGCAGTTCAGCGATCAGGTCGCGGTGTATAGCCGCCTGCTCAAAGGCCAGTTGCGCGCTTGCCTGCTCCATTGCACGTTCCAGGTCGGCCATCAATTCGTTGCTGTGTCCATCAAGAAACAACATCGCGCGTCGCACCGATTGTGCGTAATCGTCACTGCTGATCAGCCCTACGCACGGCGCCGAGCAACGATTGATCTGGTATTGCAGGCAGGGCCGGCTGCGGTTGCGGAACACCGACTCCTCGCAGGCCCGCAGGCGAAACAACCGATGCATGCGCGACAGGGTTTCGCGCACCGCAAGCGCGCTGGGATAAGGACCAAAATAACGCCCTTGCTCGCTGCGCGGCCCGCGATGCATGCCGATGCGTGGCCACGACCCTGACGAAATGAATATCTGTGGATAACTTTTGTCGTCGCGCAACAGCACGTTGTAGCGTGGCCGCAAAGCCTTGATCAGCTGATTTTCCAGCAACAATGCCTCTGCTTCGGTACGGGTGATCGTCACCTCAACCGATGCAATCTGCGCCACCATCGATGCAATCCGCGAAGACAGGCCGGTGCTGCGAAAGTAACTGGACACCCGCGAACGCAATGACGCCGCCTTGCCCACGTACAACACGGCGCCATCGCTGGCGATCATGCGATAAACGCCGGGTTCACGGGTGAGATGACGCAAAAAAGCGCGTGCGTCGAACGCCTCAACCGGGCTTGTGGTCGTGCTCATTCGCCAATCGGCACGTGTACGGCCTCGCCGGTTTCCGGATCGATGCGCAGCACTTCGTGGGCATCGGTGTTGGCGAGCCATAGCGAGCCGGCGGCCACCGCCAGCCCCATTGGTTGATGCAAGCGCAAAGACACCGGCAGACGGGTCAGTTCCTGGCCGCTGATCGGCAGCCGGCGCAAGGCATTGTTGTAGGTGTCGGCAATCCACAGCCGCCCATGCTCGGCATCAGTGGCAAGCGCTGTGGGGTATTGCAATCGGGCGCAATCACGGGTGCCATCAACATCACCAAACTCGTACAGGCCTGCACCAAACAGCGTTGTCACTGCGCGGTTTTCCAACTGGATGCTACGGATGGACGAAACCCCGGCGTCGGTGAAAAACAGTTTCTGGCCAAGGATGCCTATTCCGGCTGGTTGCGCGAGGATGGCCGCCGCAGCTTTTGCGTCATAGCGGCCCAAAGCGCCGGAGCCTGCCAACATCAACAATTCACGCTCACCCATATCCAGCGCCAGCACCTGATTGGCACCACTGTTGGCGATATACAGGCATTGATTCTGCGCACAGATGCCCAGCGGCTGATCCAGCGCATGCCGCTCACCATCACGGTATGAGCCGCCATCGGTGGCGCCCGGCCGACCGGTACCCAAGAGCGTTTCGATGTCACCATCGTGCAAGCTGATCTTGCGCAGCGCATGATTGCCGGTATCGGTGATGTACAGTGCCTCGCGCAGCAACGCGATGCCCATGGGCCGGCGCATGGCTGCCTCGCCACTACGGCCATCGAGCATATCGGCATTGCCCGAGCCAAACTGCCGCATGATACGGCCCTCATGCGTACATTCCAGTACCCGATGATTACCGCTATCGACAACATAGATGTGTTCAGCGGTTACTGCCAAACCGGCCGGAAAACGCAGCGGCAAGCGCGGTTCCTGGCGCACGAACACCGGCGCCTCGCCGATGACCAGCAAACCATCGTGATAATCGAGCAATTCGCTGACACAGGCTTCGATCTGCTCGCCGCGGGTATCGCCAATCATTACTTCGTGCAGGCTGCCATCGATATCAAACACCACCAATGAAGGCCATGCCTGCAAGTCAAGCTGTTGCCATAGCGCAAACTCAGGGTCGCTGGCCACCGGCAGGCCAATACCCAGGCGATTGATCCATTTACCAAGCATACGCGGGTCGCGTTCGGCGTCGAACTTCGGGCAATGCACCACGAAAGCACGCACCTGCTCGGGATGGCGCGCTTGCACCCGGCGCAATTCATCGATCAAGTTCTGGCTCCACGCAGAACTGGCGCTTACTACTGCCACAACGGCCACGCGCCCGCGCGCGTCAGCCAGCGACTGAACTGGCGCATTGAGCCATTGCAGCGACTCTGGAAACTCGGCAATCGTTGGGATATTCATTGGCGCATTGTGGCAGAGCGTTTGTCGTGATGATGAACAAAGCGCTGACGCAATGACGGCATGGCCTGCGCAAGCATCAAAAACACCTCGGCAAACTGCTTGTTGCCGCCGTAGTAAGGATCGGGCACTTCGAGCACATTCTCGTGCGCAGCATAACGCAGCAGCAGATCACACTGCGCCCGGCTATCACTTCGATGCAGGCTTTGCAGTGCCGCGAGATTATCGTGATCGGCACACAGGATCAGATCGAAACGATCAAAATCCTCGCTATGTATCTGCCGCGCACGCAAGCTGGAAATATCGATGCCGTTGTCCGCCGCAACCGCAATTGCACGCTGGTCCGGTGGCTTGCCACAATGCCAGTTGCCGATCCCGGCCGAATCGAATTGCCATTGCGGCGCCTGTTCACGGAACTGATGCCGCGCGATGCCCTCGGCAAGCGGCGAACGGCAAATATTGCCCATGCACACAAACAGTACGCTGAGGCTTGCACCCGTCATCACCTCAATCTACCCAAGTTAAGGCTCAGTCGCAGGATGGGTAGAGCGCAGCGAAACCCATCAAGCGCGTTGTGTAATGGCCTGGTTGATGGGTTTCGCTGCGCTCTACCCATCCTACGGCAACCTGTCAGAGTGATCGTTGGTGCGGATACTCGCGCCGCCGGAGCAATTGTCGAATAGATCAGCACCAAGCCCGACAGGCTGCTAGCCCAGACGAGCGGGGTTAACTTGGGTGGATTGGTCATCACCTGCCCTCGACTCGATTACCTTGCGTACAAGTCAGCAAACCACCATCACGGCGTATTTGCCGACAAGGAATAGAACCGCCATGACGTTTTGAAGTTGGCGGCCGGCACCTGCCCCAGCAAACGCGCGCGCACCATCTCTATCGGCATCGGGCCACCGCGAAGAATGGCATCGTGAAACTCGCGATCACTCATCTTGCCGTTGACAACAAGTTCGCGCTGCAAAGCCTGCAATTGCAAACCGCCAAGCAGATACCCGGCCTGGTAAAGCGGCGGATAATCGCCGGCGAAACTGCGCCGCACTTCGGCTGCGGCATTGTCACGCTCATGGCCAACCCGTTGCACCAGCATCTCGACGGCTTGTTCCGGGGAAACTTTGCCCAAGTGGAAGCCGAGCGAAAACAAAATGCGCGCGGCGCGGTGATTGCGCCAGAACAGCATGCCGATGCGTTCTTCCGGGGTCCGCGCAAAGCCCATGTCCCACAGACGCAGCTCCCAGTACAACGCCCAGCCCTCACCCCAGAATGGCGTGTGAAACAGTTGTCGTTGCGGGTTGTAGCGCTGGCCATAAAAATGCTGCAAGTGGTGCCCAGGTATCAACTCGTGGTGAACCACCGCACGTGAAAAATAGCGATTGTTGCCACGCAGGGTCATCAGCTTGCGTTCGTGTGCCATTTCCGCCGTTGGCGATGCCACCCATACATCTTCACCACCGAGAAAAAACGGCGCCTGCAATTGCGCCTGCGCCGAGAGCATGTTCATGCGCCAGTCAACCCGCGCCAGCGCCGGCACCGTGACCAGATCGTGCTTATCGAGAAATGCCATCGCTTCGCGTGCCAGCGTCCGTGCCAATGCGATTTGTTGGCCGGGGGCCACGTACATGCCTTTGACATGTTCAAGCGCCTGATGCCAATCTGCATAACCCAGCTCTGCCGCCGCCTTGCTCAGCTCATGCTCGCCCCAGGCTAGTTCGCGCTCGGCCAGTTGCATCAACTCCTCTGGGCTGTACGGAATCATCTCGTCGGCCAGGCCTTGCACCAACGCGTCACGGCCGATCGGATCACCCACGATGGTTTCCGGGTCACTGACACCCGCCGCAAGTTGCATGGCCTTGCCGCTGGCTTCCAGTTGACCATCGAGCGCCGCCCACGGCACACGCAGCCACCAGGTCAGCTCGGGATCATAATCGGCGTAAAAATCAAACCAGTCCTTGAGGCTGCTGCGCACCGCTTCAGCAACCCGTGCTGCGCGCAATACCACCGCCCGCGAACGCGTCGCAGCAACGCCATCCGTATCCAGTGTCGCCGTGCGCTTTTCCAGTGCACGGCGCGTTGCCTCCAGTTGGTCGGCACTCTCGCGCCCCTTTTGAATCTCACCGGCACGACGCGCTTCCAACATCACCAGCACATCACGCACGCCCGGTAGCAATGGTTCGACCTCCGCAAAGCGTTTCGCCTCAAACGCCAGCATGCGCACGCGTTGATCCAGTTTGCGTGACAACAGCAAGTGGTCGATACGATCTTCCAGGCCCAACGTGCCGACATCGATCTGCGCCAAGCGCCCCTGCCAGGAGCGATAAAGCGCGCTCAGTGCGGCGCGGCGACCTGGGCCCCATGCGATGTCAAAAACGTGCTCTACGCTCTCGTAGTCGGCTCGGAAGCGGGCGAGCACTGCCGGCATGGTGCGAGCGGCCGGTTGCATCTGCGCCAAGGCAGGGGCAACCAGCGCGTCGGCAGGCAACGCCGCTGCAAACGCAGCTGCATTGATGCTGAGCAACAGGGCAATCAAAATGTGACGCATGGACAGTGCTCCTTCAAGTCCGCGTTGAAATGGCCGATCAACAGTTGCATGCGCAGCGCCCGAAAACATCATGAAGTCAGCGCTGCTTGTGCCTGTTGTTTTATGAAGGCTATCAGGGCAGCCAGACCATTGCTGCGTGTCGGCGAGAGGTGTTGCGACAAGCCAATGCGGGTGATGTAGTCGGCATCGGTCGCCACTATTTCGCTGGCCGAGCGCCCGGAAAACACCCGCAATGCCAAATGGATGAGGCCGGAAACGATCGCCGAATCACTGACCGCCGTGAATTGCAGGCATTGCGCATCGCCATCGCTCACGATCCAGACGTTGGACTGACAGCCATGCAAACGATTGGCCTCGATCCGCAACGACGTATCCATCGGCGCAAGTTTGCGGCCCAGATCGATCAGGTACTGATAGCGCTCCGACCAATCACTGAAAAACGAAAACTCATCGGCGATAGCCTGCTGCGCCAGCACGGCACTGGGTTCGGCCGGCTCCAGGGTTTTCATGTTCATGAGCCGCGCCGCCAGCGCACGCCCTGCGCGGTGTCTTCAAGCACGATCCCCTGCGCACAGAGCTCGGCGCGGATGGCATCGGCGCGGCCAAAGTCGCGCGCATTTTTTGCCGCATTGCGCTCATCCACCAAACATTGAATGCGGCTGTCATCATCCTCACTGCAACCGCGCGCAAACCACTGCGCAGGCTCGGATTGCAACAGCCCCAGCAAACGCCCCGCCGCCAGCAACTCGCTCTTCAGCCGCGAACGCTCGCCATCGCTGCTTACCCGCCGCGCCTCGGCAGCGATCCCGGCCATCTCCGCCAAAGCGGTTGGTGTGTTCAGGTCATCGCACAGCGCAGCGTCAACCGCGCTCGGCGCGGGTGACGCCGTGTCGGCCTGCACATCGGCCAGATCACGCAACGTGCCGTACAGGCGATCAAGGGTACGTACACTCTGCTCGATCAACCCGTCCGACCAATCCAACGGTTGCCGGTAATGCGCCGATAGCAGTGCCAGCCGCAATGCCTCGGCCGGGTGCTGTTGCAACAGGTCTTCCACCCGGCTGACATTGCCCAGCGATTTGGACATCTTGGCGCCACCAAAATTGAGCATGCCGTTATGCAGCCAATAGCGAGCAAACACTTTGCCGCCATGGGCACAGGTGCTCTGCGCAATTTCGTTTTCATGATGTGGGAACTGCAAATCGATGCCACCGGCATGGATGTCGATGGTCTCGCCCAGATGTGCCGCGCTCATCGCCGAGCATTCGATGTGCCAACCGGGCCGGCCACGGCCCCAAGGGCTGTCCCAACCCGGCAGATCGCTGCTGGAGGGCTTCCACAACACGAAATCACCGGGCTCGCGTTTATACGGCGCCACTTCCACCCGCGCACCGGCCAGCATGTCTTCGGAAGTACGCCGCGACAGCGCGCCATACTGCGGATACGAAGCCACCGAAAACAGCACATGGCCTTCGGCGGCGTAGGCATGGCCACTGGCGATCAGACTTTCGATCATGGCAATGATCTGCGGAATATGCGCGGTTGCACGCGGTTCAAGATCGGGCGGCGCAACCCCCAGAGCGGCCATGTTGTCGCGATAGGCAACGGTAAAGCGCTCGGTGATCGCCGAGATGGGTACCGCCTGCTCACACGCCGCAGCATTGATCTTGTCGTCAACGTCGGTGATGTTGCGGGCATACACCACCTGCGGGTAACGAGCACGCAACAATTGCGCCAACACACCAAAAACAACCGGCGGCCGCGCATTGCCAATGTGGATGTAGTTGTAGACCGTCGGCCCACACACATACATCGTGATCCGCTCGGGGTTGGCCGGCTCGAAGTTTTCGATACGGCGGGTCAGACTGTTGTACAGGCGCAGGGACATGCGATCGGCAATCAAGGGATGAGCCTGAATTGTAGCAATCCTGATGCCTGTCTTAACGAAAAACTAAAGCCAACGTTCAGCCGCCAAATGGTGCAATGCTGCCATCTGGAACCCGACCAGCAGCCTTGGTGCTCGCGGCGGAAGCCCACGGAGACGATGCCATGAACCCAATCCGAACTGCACTGACCTCACTGCTGATGGTGCCAACGCTGGCATTCGCGCAGCAATACCAGGGCCCCGAGCCCCCGCGCAACGCCGAGAGCGTGCGCTACGACTATGCCCAGGTGCTGCGCGCCGACCCGGTTTATGAGCGGGTGGTGTTCAACGAAACGCGCGAAGATTGTGAGGGTGACGCGGTTTACCAACGCGTGGGCCCGCGCCAGGCATCAACTGGCTCCGTGGGCGGCACAGTCATCGGTGCCGTGGTGGGCGGTGTGCTCGGCAATCAGGTCGGAAAAGGTGACGGCCGCACCGCCGCCACCGTTGGCGGCGCCGTAATCGGCGGCGCCATCGGCAACCGGGCAGGCTCCGGCATCGGTGGCAGCAATGGTTACCAAGGCGAAGAGGTTCGCCCAGGCTGTCGCAACGTGGAAGTGCAGCGCGAGGAAAACCAGTTGATCGGTTACGACGTCGAGTATCGTTACAAGGGCGATGTCTACATGTCACGCCTCGATAACGACCCCGGCACGCAGCTACAGGTACGTGTAGCCGTGTCGCCGGTTGATGAAGGCCAATAGATCATCTGCTGCAAATCCAGCAAACTTGCCAGCAGCCAGCAAACCCGAGTATGATTGGCGGCTGATTTTATCTGCTTCCCGCATACTCGTTCTGAGGTCTGGCCATGAAAGTTCTGTCATCCCTGAAATCTGCCAAGTCGCGCCACCGTGATTGCAAAATCGTGCGTCGCCGCGGCAAGGTATTCGTGATCTGCAAGAGCAACCCGCGCTTCAAGGCTCGCCAGCGCTGATTTGCCGGCTGCAATCACGAATGAAACAAGGCCGCCCATTGCGGCCTTTTTCATTTATGGCTTGCCGCCAACTGTCGCCTTGAGCAACCAGTCCCGGCACAATGGCATGGCGCAAAGGCCAGGATTTTGTTACATAGGACATTGAATCATCCGCCCCCGGGAGTACGCCATGTATCGCACTGCGTTTTGCCTCGCCCTGGCTCTGGGCACCCTGACCGGTTCCAACGTCGTTTCCGCTGCTGGCGATGTGCTGTTGATTGAGCGCGTTCGTGCCGAGCAGGGGCACACCTTGCCAGCCAGAGGCCAATTGATGAACGCGGTTCGCGCCCAGTTTGGCGAACCGGCGCAAGCACTGGCTGCGGTCGGTGGCGGTGATCCGCGAACACCACCGATCACGCGCTGGGTGTACACCGATTTCACCGTTTATTTCGAAAACGATCACGTGGTGAATGCCGTACTCAACAAGGCATCCGCGCAAGAGATCGGACCCAAACCGGTACACTGAATGACACGTCCTGCTTTGTATCTGCCTGCGGAATGGCAAGCCCAATCCGCAGTGGTTATCGCTTGGCCCCATGCTGGCACCGATTGGGCCGAGCGTCTGGCCGAGGTTGAATCCACCTATGTCGCTTTGGTACGCGCTATCGTGCGTTTTGAAGCGGTACGCATTTGCGTGCCAGACGACGCAGTGCAGGCCCATGCCAGCGCGGTACTGGGCGAACTGGCCACCTCGCCACAGCTTCGCTTTGTGCAATGCCCGTACGACGACACCTGGCTGCGCGATTCCGGCCCGATCACCCTGCTTGGCGACGATGGCCCGGTGCTGCTTGATTTTCGCTTCACCGGGTGGGGCGGAAAATACCAGGCCAGCCGCGACGATCGACTGATTGCCGAGTTGATTGCACGCGGCGTGTTTGCCGCGCACCGGCATCAGCCCATCGACTTCGCTCTGGAAGGCGGCGCCATTGAAAGTGATGGTCGCGGCAGCATCCTCAGCACCTGGCACTGCCTGCACGAACGCCACCCGGCGCGCTCGCGTGACGACATCACCGCCACCCTGTGCCGCAGCCTGCATGCGGGGCGGGTGCTGTGGTTGGAACATGGTTATCTGCAGGGCGATGACACCGACGCCCACATCGACACACTGGCGCGCTTTGCCCCCAACGATGCCATCGTCTATCAGGCCTGTGATGATGCAAGCGATGTCCACTTCAGCGAACTCGCTGCGATGGCGGATGAACTGGCTCGGCTGCGCACCACAGGTGGCACGCCCTACCGCTTGTTCGCCCTGCCTTGGCCACGGCCCATTCACGATGGCGAGCGGCGCCTTGCCGCATCCTATGCCAACTACCTGATCGTGAATGCTGCGGTGCTGGTGCCGGCCTACGGCGACCCGGCCGATGCCGAGGCGGCGCGCATCATCGCCAGCGCCCATCCCGGTCGCGAAGTGGTACAGGTGCCGTGCCGGCCACTGATCTGGCAAAACGGCAGCCTGCACTGCATTACCATGCAAATCCCCGAGGGAGTGCTGGCATGACGACAAACACGCTGCGCGTGGCGCTGATTCAGGATTGCGACCGTGGCCTGGTCAGCGACAATCTAGGCAATATCGAGCGCCAGGTGGCCGCTGCCGCCGAAGCTGGCGCACGGCTGGTGCTGTTGCAGGAACTGCACAACGGCCCGTATTTTTGCCAGCACGAAAGCGTGGACGAGTTCGACCGCGCCGAGCCGATCCCCGGCCCCAGCACCGAGCGCCTTGCGGCGCTGGCGGCACACCACGGTGTGGTGCTGGTGGCGTCGCTGTTCGAGCGTCGCGCCGCCGGCCTGTATCACAACACCGCCGTGGTGTTCGACGCCGATGGCCGCATCGCCGGGCGCTATCGCAAGATGCACATCCCGGATGATCCGGGCTTCCTCGAAAAGTTCTATTTCACCCCCGGCGATCTGGGTTTCAATCCGATCGATACCCAGGTCGGTCGCCTCGGTGTGCTGGTGTGTTGGGATCAGTGGTACCCGGAAGCCGCGCGCTTGATGGCGCTGGCCGGTGCCGATCTACTGCTCTACCCCACCGCCATCGGTTGGGACCGCAGCGATAGCGCAGACGAAAAGACGCGCCAGCGCATGGCCTGGATACTCAGCCATCGCGGCCACGCGGTGGCCAATGGCCTGCCGGTGCTGAGTTGCAATCGCACCGGATTCGAGCCCTCGCCCGACGGCAATAGCGGGATTCAGTTCTGGGGTTCCAGCCATGTGTTGGGGCCGCAAGGTGAAGTGCTGGCCGAGGCCGGCAGCGAACACCCGGAAATTCTGCTGGCCGACATCGATCTGGCGCGCAGCGAACAAGTGCGCCGCATTTGGCCGTTCCTGCGTGATCGCCGAATCGATGCCTATGGCGATCTGCTACGGCGCTACCGTGACTGAGCCCGGCACCGAAGCCACCGCAACCAGCGCCGAGCAGGCGCTGCTCGATCAACCGATCAAGATCGTTGAGCGCGATGGCGTGCGCTATACCTTGCTCGGCACCGCCCATATTTCGCAGGCATCGGTCAATGCGGTGCGCGCGCTGATCGCAAGCCAACGCTTCGACACGGTAGCGGTGGAGCTGGACAGCAACCGGCATCGGGCATTGACCGGTGCCGACTCTCTGGTCGAACTCGACCTGTTCGCCATTGTGCGCAGCGGCAAGGCCGGTCTGGTCGCTGCCAATCTGGCGCTGGCAGCCTATCAACGCCGGCTGGCCGAACAACTGGGCATCGAGCCGGGCGCTGAACTCAAAGCCGCCTGCACCAGCGCCGATGAAGTCGGACTGCGGTTATGGCTGATCGATCGCGATATTGGCATCACCCTGCGCCGGGCCTGGAACAGTCTGGGCTGGTGGTCGCGCGCCAAGCTGGCCAGCGGCCTTGGCGCCAGCCTGTTGTTTGACAGCACCGTGGAAGAGGACGAAATCGAGCGACTGAAGGAAGGCGACCTGCTGGAAAGCAGTTTCGGTGAGTTCGCCCGCCAAAGCCCGCCGTTGTTTGCCGCCCTGATCGACGAGCGCGACCACTACATGGCCGCGCGCCTGCGCGAACAAGGCACACAAGGCGAAGCGCGCGAGGTGTTGGCGGTGGTTGGCGCCGGCCATTTGCACGGGCTGGCGCAGGCGTTGCAACACGATGAGGGCGAACCGGCCGCAATGCGCGCCGAACTGGATTTGACCCCCGAAAGCTCGCAGATTCCGTGGTTCACCATCGGCCTGATCGCATTCCTGCTTGGCGGCTTTGCCTGGGGTTTTTCCCGTGGCGACGGGCTCGGCATGCAGTTGGCACTGGGCTGGGTGCTGACCACCGGCACCCTCGGCGCGCTCGGTTGCATCATTGCCGGTGGCCACCCGCTCAGCGTGCTGGCCGCGTTCGTCGCCTCGCCGCTGACCCCGCTGCACCCGGCGCTGTCCTCGGGCATGGTCAGTGCTGCGGTGGAAGCGTGGCTGCGCAAACCCACGTACCGCGATTTTCTGTATCTGCGCGATGACACCATCACCATCAAAGGCTGGTGGCGTAACCGGGTGGCGCGGGTGATGGTCAATTTCTTCCTGACCAATCTGGGCACCGCGCTTGGGGTATGGATCGCCGGTGCGGCGATCCTGAGCAAGCTGATTTGATTTGCGGGTGCTGCCGGGTCCCGGGAAAAGCGCAAAGCAATCCGTAGGATGGGTAGAGCGTAGCGAAACCCATCAAACACGAAGCCAGAGAGTCGCTTTCACCCGTCTGTGACCGGCGACTATTTCACCCGCAATTGATGGGTTTCGGTCGCTTCGCGACAGCGTTCGCTGCGCGAACTACGCCTTCGTTGCACTCGGTCGCAACGCTCTACCCATCCTACTCACTGACCCGTGACTGGCGTCAACTCGTCGGCGTTTCAGCACGCGGGGCCCACGGTGCCGCACGCCGTGCCCGTGCAACCAGTGCCGAGGTACGGATGCTCATGTCGTCGAAGAAGGCATAGATCGTCGGCAAAAACAGCAGACTGACGACGGTCGAAAACACCAAGCCACCGACAATCGCGCGCGCCATCGGGTAGTACGGCGGGCCATCGCCGCCCAACTGTGGCCCCTCAAGGCACAGCGGCAACATGCCCAGCACCGTGGTGCCCATCGTCATCAGGATCGGGCGCAAGCGCTCGCGGCTGCCAGCAACCAACGCATCAGCCCGCGTCATGCCCTCGCGGCGCAAATTGTTGATGTGCTCGATCATCACGATGCCGTTGTTCACCACCACCCCCATCAGCACCAGAATGCCGATCGAGGCCATGATCGAGAATGTGGTGCCAGTGAGCCAGAACAACCAGAACACCCCAAGCGCCGAAAACACAACACCGCTGATGATGGCGAATGGGAACAGCAAGGATTCGAACAACGCCGCCATCACCACGATGATCATTACCAACGCCAGCAGGGTGTTGAACACCATCACTTGGCCGGCGTCGTCGGAATCATTGAAGCGGCCACCAAAACTCCACGAGTAACCGGGCGGGAAGCGCATGCTTTTCAGTGCGTTTTCCATCGCCTTGCGCGCCTCGGGCGTGGTCTTGCCTTTAGCCAGATCCGCCTGAATGTCGAGTGCAGTCTGCCGGTTGTTGCGCTGAATCTGGGTGGCGCCACGCTGCATGCGCACATTGATCACCGACATCAACGGAATCATTTCGCCATCGGGGCGGCGCAAGTTGAAGCTGCGCAGGTCGTCGATACTTTGCGTCTGGGCATTCGCAAAACGTATCCACATGGGCACTTCGGTGTCGCCACTGCGAAACTCGCGCAGCGGCGCGCCACGGATGGCAATACCAACATAATTGGCCACATCCTGAGCGGAAAATCCGTACAAGGCGGCACGCTCGCGATCCACGCTGACCGCCAACTCGGTCGATTCGTCGCCGGTATCGGTGCGTACATCACGCAATTCGGGCAGTTTCGCCAGATTGGCAACCACCACGTCAGCCAGCTCTTTCAGGGTCTGCGCCGAATCACCAATCAGCGACACCTGCAATCCCTCGCCCGCGCCGCCACCACCATTGCCGTTACCGTCGAAACCGACTTCAGCAGTTGCCAGCCGTGGCATCCCTTTGCGAATTTCCTCTATCACCTCCTGCGCCGGGCGCATCGCCACGCCGCCTACTTGATCCGGGTCGTCGAACAATGTGATGCGGGTCGCCGCCCAGCCCTGCTCGGAGTACCAACTGTAAATCTGTTTGATCTGGAACTCGGCCCGGTTTGCCTCAAGGTAGGTCTCGATTTTACGAACCTCGCTCGACAACTGCTCCAGCGGATAGGCGCCTTTCCACTTGTAGAACAGTTCAAACTCACGACCTTCCTGCTGCGGAAACATGTCGAACTTGGTGCCACTGGCCGGGATGATGCTGACCGCCACGATCAAGCCGATGGCGAGCACGCTCAAACCGCGATGCGCCAGACTCCAACGCAACACATTGGCGTAACGATCCTGCACATTCCTGATCAACCCATTGGCCGCAAACCCGCGCTTTGGTGCCTTGATGCGCGCTGAAATCATCGGGATCAGGCTGACCGCAACCAGCCACGACGCCAGCATTGCCACGGTGATGGTGAGTGCAACATTCGATAGATACAACGAGACAAAGTTGCGCTCACCAAACAGGTTGGGAATGAACACGATGATGCTGGTCAGGGTGCCTGCAGACACCGCCAGTTGTACGCCACGCGTGCCTTCGATCGCGCAACGCACCGGGTCATCGGGGTACTTCTCACGGTATTGGTAGATGCTTTCGGTAACCACCACTGCGTTGTCAACCAGCATGCCGACGCCGATCAGCAGCCCCATCATCGACATGATGTTCAGGGTCAAGCCGTAAAAATACATTGCCCCGAGTGTCATCACGAAACACAGCGGAATCGCGAGTGACACCATCAGCGTCGAAGGCCAATGACGCAGGAAAAAGAACAAGATGGCGATCGACAACAGTGAACCGATCAGCCCGGCTTTACCCAATTCGGACAACGAGCTGATAACCCCTTTGGCCTGGTCGGAAATAGTGATGAATTGCACATCCTTGAACTCAGGCGTTGCCGCGATCACCGCCAGTTGACTGGCGATGCTATCCACCACCTCCACCAGGTTGGCGTTGCGCTCCTTGAAAATATCGATACCCACCGCCGGCTTGCCATCAAGCCTGCGGCCATAGTCCACGCGACTGGGTTTGAGATGTACATCGGCCACATCGCTCAGGCGCACGCCACCGCTGGCGATCACCAGATTGCGAATCTGATCCAGGCTTTGCAGCTCGCCGACAGGCTGCACGCGTATACGGCGATCACCGTCATCGATCTCGCCAGCAGATATCGAAAAATTGGCCGCTTGCAAGCGGCTCGCCAGTTCGTTGAGACTCAAACCATGCGCGCTGAGCCGGTCATTGGAAATGGCAATTTCC
Organism: Lysobacteraceae bacterium; assembly: GCA_030681035.1. Taxonomy (GTDB): domain Bacteria; phylum Pseudomonadota; class Gammaproteobacteria; order Xanthomonadales; family Xanthomonadaceae. Next base: position 18,416 of record JAUXUI010000090.1, read on the forward strand.
ACTTCCGGCGGCGAAACGCCGGAAATATCCACCCGTGCCACGCCCGACAGGCGCTCGATCGGGCGTTTGACTTGATGATCGAGCAAAGTATATGACTTCGTCACATCCTGCTCACCTGCAAAGCGGATACGCAACACCGGCTGATCGCTGGTGGCGAACTTGAATACGAAGTAGCGTTGCAAATCCGAGGGCAGTTCGTCACGGATCGCATCGATCCGCTCACGCGCCTCGGACGCCGCAATCTCGATATCACGCGACCAGGCAAACTCGATGAACACACTGGCGCCATCGGCGCGCGAGGTCGAGTTCATGCGCTTGATACCCGACAAGGTTGCCAATGCTTCTTCGGCTGGGCGGGTAATCGTGCGCTCCACTTCCTCGGGTGTAGAGCCCGGATAAGGCAAGCTGATGAACGCGAATGGCGCCTGGATATCGGGGTTCTCTTCCAGCGGCAGGCGGGTAGCGGAAATCAGGCCGATCAGCACCATCGTCACAAAGAACATGGTGGCGGTTACCGGCCGCTTCAGGCTCAGCTGCGCCAGACTCCAGCCGGATTTCATGCTTCATCCCCTTGCGCCAGAGCCTCACTGCGCTCGGCAAGCCGGCGACGCTCGGTGTACCAGGCATCGCCGCGCCGGTCGAGCAAGTCATACACCACCGGGATCACCAGCAAAGTCAGCAAGGTAGAAACCGTCAGACCGCCAATCACCGTAATGGCCATCGGTGCGCGCACCTCAGCGCCTTCGCCCAGGCCCAGCGCCAGCGGCAGGAAGCCGAACAGCGTGGTCAACGTAGTCATGATGATCGGCCGCAGACGCGCCGAACATGCCTCGATGATCGCTTCGGCCTTGGGTCGCCCGGCCTCGCGCAATTGGTTGACCAGATCGATCAGCACGATGGCATTTTTGACCACGATGCCGGCCAAAAGAATCAGCCCGATGAACACCACCACCGACAGGCTGTTGCCGGTCAGCTTGAGCGCCAGCACGGCACCAACGACCGCCAACGGGATCGAGAACAAGATCACGAACGGATGCAGCAATGATTCAAACTGCGAAGCCATCACCAGATAGACCAGAAAAATGGCGAGACCGAATGCGAAGATCAACGAACGGGTGGATGCATCAAGCTCTTCACCCTGTCCACCGATATGCACACGCACACCACCGGCCAGCGGCTTTTCGGCCAGCATGCGTTCAATCGTATTCACTGCACTGCCAAGATCGCCATAACGCAATGCAGCCGAAATGATCGCCACACGCACTTGATCGACCCGGTGAATTTCCGAAGTGCCAAGGGTGTTGACCACTTCCGCCACCGAGGACAGGGTCACCGGTCGATCACTCTCCGGATTCACGATCAAGTTGCCTATGTCGGCCACTGACGAGCGATCCTGCTCACGCGCACGTACCAGCACGTCGATCTTGCGATCGCGGAAGCTGTAGCGCGTCGCCACTTCACCGCGCACCTTGCGCACCACCTGATCAGCGATCTGTCGCGTGGTCAGCCCCAATGCAGCGGCCCGCTCCTGATCGAAACGGATCTGAATCTCGGGAAAACCGTCTTCAACCGAGCTTTTCACATCGGCGAAACGATCAATCGACTCCAGCCGCTGCACCAGATCGCGTCCTGCGCTCTCAAGTTGCGCCAGGTCGGTGCCACGAATCTCGATTTCCAGTGGTGTGGAAAAGCTGAACAATTCCGGGCGACCAAACTTCGCTTCGGCTCCAGGATACGACGCCATGGTGGCGCGCAAGCGTTCGATCTCCTCGGCTTCCGTTGCACGCGGCGCACCACGTTCGAGAATTACCGACAGCTTGCCGACATTTTCCCCGGATTCGGTTGGGTTGGCGTCAAGACGTGTGCCACTGCCACTGACCGCATACAGCACGCGCACCCCCGGATCGCCAGCATGCTTGCGCTGCACCTCGCGGATCAACGCATCGGTGTCACGTAGTTGGGTGCCGGAGGGCAGCTTTACCGTGAGGTCGAAGCGATCTTGCGCCAGTTGCGGAATCAGGTCCATGCCCAGCGTCGGGATTAGCGCCAACGCAAACACGAAGGCCGCAGCGGCGCTGCCGAGCACCAGCGTCGGCCGCGCCAATGCCGACGGCAGGATATGGGCATAGCCATTGGCCGCTACGTCGTAACCCTTCATCAACTGCTCACCGACCCAGCCCAATGCCCGGCCAACGCTGGCGCGCAGGACACGCGCCAGCAGCGTGATCAACCAGGTGATGGCAAACAGCAGGCCGCCAAACAGCTTGCGCAGCAACCAGCCAATCCCGCCCATGCCGCGCTCGACCGGGCGCAGCAACGGATTTTTGGTCAGGCCAGCGGCATGATCGGGCTCAGGTTCTGACGCGAACCCCAACGGTGCGCTTGCGCGCACCGAGCTGAGCATCGGGATCAGGGTCAGCGACACCAGCAATGAAATGATCATGGCGATGGCGACGGTCAATGCCTGATCGCGGAACAGTTGGCCAGCCACACCCTCGACGAACACCAGCGGCAGAAATACCGCGGCGGTGGTGAGGGTGGACGCGACCACCGCCATGCTGACTTCCTGGGTGCCCTTCACCGCCGCGTCCAGCAGGCTTAGGCCGCGCTCACGCGCCTTGGCGATGCTCTCCAGCACCACGATCGAATCATCCACCACCATGCCGGTAGCCAGGGCGAGGCCGGCCAGCGACATCACGTTGAGATTAATGCCGAACTGCCCCATCACAAAAAATGTGGTGATGATCGAAATCGGCAGCGACAGGCCGATCACGAACGTGCTCCAGCCATCGCGCAGGAAGAAAAAAATCAGCAAAATCGCCAGCGCACCGCCGAGCAATGCCTCTGAACGGACTTCATCGAGCGCCTGCCGAATGAAAACCGACTGATCATCCACTTGGGTGAGGATGGCATCTGCCGGGAGGTCGGATTCCAGTTGCTTCAATGCTGCTTTGATGCGGTCGGCCACATCCACCGTATTGGCATCGCCTTCTTTGTAGATCGCCAACTCGATGGCTTCACTGCCGTCGAGCCGGATTATCGCTTGGCGCTCCTTGAAGCCTTGGCCGACCGTGGCGATATCGCGCAGATAAATCGAATAGCCATCACGATTCACCACCAACAAGTTGCGCATCTGTTCAAGATCGACAAACTGGTTGATGGTACGCACCAGATAACGCTGCGTTCCCTCTTCCAGGCGGCCGCCCGAAATATTGACGTTCTCTTGCCGCAGGCGATCAATCACCGTGCCTACGGAAAGATTGAGGCGGGCAAGTGCCTGCTGATCGATATCAACCTGAATCTCGTCTTCAAGGCCACCGGAAACCTTGACTGCGGCAACCCCTGCGATGGGCTCCAGCCGCTTCTTCAGTTCTTCCTCGCCGTAGCGGCGCAATCGTTTGAGCAATGCCTCATCGACACCCTCCACCTTGCTCTCGCCGCTTAGCGCAAGCCGCATGATCGGCTCAGTGGACGGATTGAAGCGCAGCAGCACCGACTTCTTGGCTTCGAGCGGCAATTGCACCGATTCCAGCTTGTCGCGCACCTCGATGCTCGCCTTGTCCATGTCGGCACCCCAGGCGAACTCCAGAATCACATCGCTCTGACCGGTGCGCGACACCGAATGCAGCTTGCTCAGGTTCTTGACCACGCCCACCGATTCCTCGATCGGCTCGGTGACCAGATTTTCGATTTCGCTGGGCGCGGCACCGACATACTCCGTGCGCACGGTCAGCGTGGGGTAACTCAGATCCGGCAGTAGATTGACCTTGAGCTCGCGCAGGGCAAGAAACCCGAACAGGACGAGAGTCACAGTGAACATCGCCACCGTGACCCGGCGGCGAGTGGAAAACGTGACCAGACTCATTGCTTGGCTGCCGTTGTGGCACTGCCCTTGGCTGCAACTGCGCTGGCATCGTCAGCACCGTTGACAACCTCCACCGTTGCCCCATCGCGCAGCGTCACCTTGCCCACCGTGACCACGCCATCGCCTTCTACCAGGCCTTCGCGAATCTCGGCATACGCGCCATTGATGAAACCGACCTGCACTGGCGTACGCACCGCCTTGTTCTCGCGCAGCACGAATACGGCCGTTTCACCGTCACCTTCAATCAGCGCATCGCGGGGAATGCTCAAGGCATCAGCGCGCTGGTCATACACCAACTCTATGCGCCCGAACATGCCCGGCTGCAACTGGCGCACGCCATCAAATGCCGCCGTCACCCGGAATGTGCCGCTACCGGCATCGATCACCGGGCTCACCCGATCCACTCTGCCAGCAAACGTCCGGCCCGGCAGCGCGTCCACTTGCATCGTTACCGGCAACCCGGCGCGCATGGTGGAAAACTCGCGCTCTGGCACATTCAGCACTGCCTCCAGGCTTGAGCTGTCAACCACCGTGAACATCGGCGTGTTGGGTTGAATCAGGTTGCCCACCTTGACCATGCGCTGAGCGATAACGCCTGAAATCGGCGCGGTGATGCTGGTGTAAGACAATTCCAGGCGCGCAATCTGCACAGCCGCGCGCTGCACATCCAGATCCGAGCGGATCTTGCCATGGGCATCGGCGCTGACCAGTTGCCGCTCGAACAATTCCAATGAACGCTTGTATTCGCTTTCCAGCTTTTTGAGCTGCGCTTCGGACTGTGCAAGCGCAAGCCCCTTGCGATCAGGGTCAAGCCGCGCAAGCACATCGCCTGCCTTGACCGTATCACCTTCTTCCGCCATCAGCTTGAGCAGCACACCCGAGGTCATCGACACCACTTGCGCTTCACGCACCGCCTTCAACGAAGCGGTTGCCGCATAACTGGCACTCATCGGCCGGCGGGCAGCACGCGCAATCTCCACCGGAATCGCAGTGTCGGCCTCCTTGTCGGCGTTCTCCGCCTTTGCTGCATCGACTTTTGCACCACCCGAACAAGCGACGAGAAGACTTGTGGCTGCGATGACAGCAACAAGGATGAGATGGCGAAAGGAATTATGCGTGGTCATGATTAACTCAGTGTTATGGATGAGTGGTGTTATAGTTACCTATAACACCATAGATGTCAAGCAAAGCGCAGGTGTCCATGCTGCCCGCAACACCCGCAACCTGCGCGTGCAGCAAGTCATGATGACTATCGGCGCATGAACACGACGCGAAGTAATACCGGCCACGAAGTGCCGAAGTTTGCGCGCAGAACGGCCTTTGTTTTGTCGACGGGGTGCAGTGCTGGTTATACTTGCCGCTTTACCACCCCGGCCCGACGCCGATATCGCTTGGATGATCGCAGATGAAGCCTCTTAACCTGTTTGCTTTGGCCAGCCTTACGCTTGCCTCCATCCCGTTTGCCGCAGTGCATGCTGAGGGCGACCCGGCGCTGGGACGGCAGCTTGCCTACACCTGCACCGGCTGTCATGGCATCGAAGGCTACAAAAATGCGTACCCGCAATATCATGTGCCACGCATCGCTGGCCAGAATTACGAATACCTGCTGTCCGCACTGATTGCTTACCAGAAAGGCGAGCGCGTACACCCGACCATGCAGGCGCAAGCCGAAAGCTTCAGCGAAACCGACCTGCAAAACCTCGCCGCATTTATCGCCAGCGCCGGCAAGGTGACCAAGTGAAAGGACACTCCATGAATCTGCGCTTCATCTTCGCACTCACCCTTGGCCTGGTTGCATTTACCGCGCAGGCGAACGGCTCGGTCGATGCCGGCAAGCAAAAATCACAAACCTGCCAGGCCTGTCACGGTGCTGACGGCAATGGCGTCGGCATCACCATGTACCCGGTCATTGCCGGTCAACATGCAGACTACCTGCGCAAAGCACTGCACGACTACAAATCCGGTGTACGCAGCAACCCGATCATGGCCGGTTTTGCTGGTGCATTGAGTGAACAGGACATTGCCGATCTGGCAGCCTATTTCTCTTCGCAGCAAGGCCCTCTCACCGAATTGAACGCCAATCCGGTGAAGTAAGCAACAGCGATCGCCCACAGGGTGGGCTCCCACAAAAACGCTGAAAGGCGCATCTGTGGGAACGAGGGCGCGCTCCGGGTCTCTCAGTCTCAGAGGGTAGGCTCCCGCAAAAACGCTGACCTGATTAGCGCTATATCTCAGCGGTAGAAGCCCCTCTCCCGCCGGGAGAGGGGTTGGGGGTGAGGGTTCGGTGCGAGTATCGGCTATCGTACGGGCTTGAACCCTCATCCGGCGCTTCGCGCCACCTTCTCCCGGA
>JAUXUI010000092.1 GCA_030681035.1 Lysobacteraceae bacterium
CCTCAACAACAAAATCCGCGTCATCCAGCGCCGCGCCTACGGCCTGCGCGACGAGGAATACCTGCGGCTCAAGGTGCTGACCTGCATGCTGCCGGAACTGTGAAAATCAACGAAAGTACCCACACGACTTCACGAAGAGCCTCTTTGTTATTTCCGGGTACTTGATCTCGTCCATTATTCTTACGCACCTTGATGATGGTCGATTTCATATCGCAACTTTCTATTCGCGCCGAATTCGGCGGATATTTCCGGCTCTGCTGGTGGTGATGTGCGCAGGGCTTGGGTTTGGATGGATCGCACTGTTGCCGGACGAGTACGCGCAATTTGGCAGGCACACCGTCGCAGGCGCGGGCTTCTTCTCCAATTTTATTTTGTGGGGCGAGAGTGGCTATTTCGATACTGCCGCCGAGACCAAGCCACTACTGCATTTGTGGAGCCTGGCGATAGAGGAGCAGTTCTATGTCTTTTGGCCGTTGATTTTGTGGTTTTTCTGGAGAAGACGTTTACGCCCCATCCATGTCATTGCACTACTCGGCGTGGGTTCGTTTATGGTGAGCGCATACCTTGCCCAACATGACCGCACCGCCGCTTTTTACTCGCCGCTATCGCGATTTTGGGAGTTGATGGTAGGTGGCGCACTGGTGTGCTACACACGGACTTCGCATGTGTCCTTGCCCACCGGTCGACTCGGTGATGCGCTGTCGATGCTTGGCGCAACAATGCTGGTGATCGGCATGTTGTTGATCAACAATGGTCGGGCAGTTCCAGGTTGGTGGGCCCTGTTGCCTGCACTCGGTGCGTTCTGTCTAATCGCTGCGGGACCACAAGCGGTGGTGAATCATCGACTTCTGGGCCATCGGTTGCTGGTTTGGTTCGGACTAATCAGCTACCCGCTCTATTTGTGGCATTGGCTGATCTTCGCATATGCCAGAATCATGTACGGCGGAGAGCTTGCTCCCGAAGTGGCAGCATTGGCTATCACCGCGTCTGTGGTGCTCGCGTGGGCAACCTGGCATTGGCTTGAGACTCCAGTTCGAGGCGGCGACTCGGCCCCCGCCAAGGTCAGTGTTCTCTTGGGTCTGATGGCATTGGTGGCTGCGGGTGGTCAGTTGATCTCGATGCGGGATGGCTTGTCATCGCGATCTGTGGTCGCAGCCAATCCCGGAGTAAACGCGGGCTGGGACGGTGGCGAGGGTGGCTTCACAATCGGCGACTGCCGAGTTGACGATCCGGCACGTGTCGCGGTGTTGCCCAATTGCAGGCGCGATTCCCGGCGGGTAGAGCGTTTTGCGCTGGTAGGCGACAGCAAAGCGGCGGCATTGTTCGGTGGTCTGGTGCGAACCTCCACCGACACCGGGAGATGGTTGTTCATTGGTGGCAACGGTCCTCATGGCGCGCCCTTGCCGGTGTTGTCGGATGACGATCTCTACGCGTACTACCAACCTGCAGCCCGGATTGCACTCGATGCGGTGGCAGCCAATCCCAACGTCGAGGCTGTGGTGTTGGTGGCGTCTACGCGCGCGTTGTTCCAGTTGGCCAGCGACTCGTCCGTCGAGGACCTTCCGCGAAGTGAGCACTTTGAGCAGGCCCGCAGGGGCATGACCAATGCTGCTCAATTACTGATCGTGGCGGGCAAGCGCGTAGTGCTGCTGGTGGACAACCCCACGCTACCCGATCCCAAGTATTGCTTGCGGCGCGTGACTAGTTCGCGCGAGATCAATCTCACTCTGTCGTTCGGGCATGAGAACGAAAAGTGCCGTGTCGCATTGCGCCGCCACATGAAGCTAACTGAAAAATACCGAGCGTTATTGAGAGCCGTGACTGCATCCGACCCGACGAACATTTCCATGTTCGACACCACACCCTACCTGTGCGACATGACCAGCGAAATATGCTCCGCATTTGACGGTGAGCGGCTGCTTTATAGCTACACCGACCATATCTCGGACTATGCGGCGGGGAAGATCGGTCGCGCATTGAATGCGTGGCTGACCAGCGATAGTCGTGGCACCCCATCAGCAGGGGAAGAACCGCGCGTGCGGGATGATGCGATGACATCGCCAAAGCACGCGTCGCCCCCATGAGGGGCGTCGACGTGGGGGAACCTCTTGAAGCCTATTGCACGACCCGATTGCATCGTTGCGCGGTGCTCGGAATCTGCATGTACCCGCATGTGTACTGCAGGTCCTGCGCTCCGTGCGCCTTGCACTTGGGCCGCTCGTGACAGTTTCAAGAGGTTCCCAGGAGTTCAGCGAACGCGAAATGACAATCGGCGATGGCCCACGTAGCTCGAGAACATCGGCACGACGATCCCGATCGCATGCGCGATTTCCTCACGCCAGATTTCGATTCCTAACGCTGGGAGCAGCGAGCGTGCGAGTACAAGACTCACTGCAAGCGTCTGTACCAGCGCGATCAGGTTGATCGCGCTGAACCATAGCGCTTGCTTGCCGGGATGTTCGTTACCCGCCGGGAAAACGAACCGACGGTTGAGGGTGAATGCGGTCACCATGCCAAGGGCATACGCAAGTGCGATAGCGCTTGGGTAGGGCATGACGAGGCTCAGAGCGATTCGCGACAGGAAGTTGACCAACGCGGCGATGCCGCCAGCGGCAACGAAATGTACAAATTGCTTCATTGAGCTAACTCAGTTGGCAATTTGTGAGCACGCCAGGCGACGACCGCCAGTGCCAGTATCGCAGTGGCCGCCGCAACCATTGCTTCGGGTTGCAAGCGTGGAAACTGTGGCAGCGGGCTGATGATCCATACGATCAGTACATAACCCGCGCTGCATGCCAGTGCGAACTTGCCCCAACCGCCAGCATGAAGCAGAGCGATGACCAGGCCGATATGGAGTGCGGCCAAGGCTTGGTACGCTTGATGGTGGTTGACGTGACAATCCCACGCGAGTAGCCAGGACAACGCCAGTGACACGACCGCGAATGTGACCAGCTTGAGTGGTACGCGCGAAACCGCTTCGGACGCGCATCGTGCCCTCCCGAACAATGGCACGAAACCGGCGAGCAGGAAGTGCAGTGAGGGTAGAACGTACAGGAAGTCATTCAGTCGCAGTGCCCCGATGCTTGACGCGACGATGCCCTCGTCGACCCAGCAACCATGTGGGCGCCCCCATACGAGCGTCTGAAGGCCGTGCCACTTTGACAGCATCCAGTCGTGCCATCCCAGCGACGAATAGCTGCGGACAATCGTATCGAATACGCCGATGTGCTCTTCGCCAAATCCAAAGGTTCCCGCGAACGCGAATTTCATGAGCGCGTTGCCAGGAGGATCCACCAGATGCTGCCACGCCATCCACGGCAGCAACAAGCTGATGGCAACGCCTGCCGCGAGCGCGGCATCGCGGGTACGCGGCAGGCCGCGGTAATAGGGCGCCAACACTAGCGCACCCAGCACGCCAAACACGCTGCCACCGTGGCTGAGCAAGGCCAGTGCGGACAGTGCTGCGGCGGCAATTAGTCCTTTCCTGTCGCTTCGCAGTCGAGTTGTCGAGCCTAGGCCGATGAGCAGTGCGGCGGCAGCGAGGCCGAAGGTAGCACTGAGCAGCTTCGGCCAGATGTAGGTGCTGTTGAACAAGAAAAACGGCGTTGCCAAGCAAACCAAAACCGTGGCGATGGCCATGCGTTGTCGGAGACCTGCGATAGCCAGCATCAGAAACAGCGCGGGCACCCAAATGGTATTGAGGACAATCCCGCCAGCCCAATCGTAGAGATATGAAAGGTATCGTCCATCGTTTCCGCTGGTGATCGCGTTTCCGAGAAGGCGCAACGTGGCGTGCCAGCCGTATGACAACGGCGGTCGATCAGATATGTGCCAAGTTCCCATCCAATCGGCGTGCGTGAGGTTTCCTGCGACCAGCATTTCGCCGATATGCGGTGGCAATTCGTTGTCGGACGACCATTGCGCCGGTGCGAACCGGCCGTTGGCTGACCACATGCCGGAGCCATCATCGACCATCAGCGCGATGGACATGATTGCCATTGCGACCAGCAGCCACAAGCGTAGCGCAAGGTAAAGATCAGCATGTGTCGTCGCAGGGATGACGCCAACAGTCTGCTGCGTCGGCTTTCGCAGGCCCTGCAAGGCGAACACAATCAGTGCAAACGTCGCCAGCCGGCCGAGCCAGACACTCGACCAGAATGTGAAGAACTGGACATAGCCGACAAGGCCGATGCCAATCAGCAAAAGTACGTACAGAGTAGGTGACGGCAGCGAAGCCGCAAAGCGTCGCGCGACCGACACCGCGATGCCGGCAAACAGCGCCCAACTGGCCAGCACAAACCAAAGCGCCGCCAACGGCGATTGCTTGAATGCCGATAGCCACGACACCCGGTACGGTGTGCCGATCGATACGTAGTTGGCGTTGGTCGCGCTGATTGCGACGACCCGTGCCAAGCCATCGCACCACGTCGGCTCCGGCTCCATCAAAACCACAGACCAGACAGTGTTGTTGCGCCCGGTCGCCAGCGGCAGCCTGGCGCCGGAGTCGACGCATTCGAGCCAGGTGGACAGCCCCGGATCGCCGGCGAACCCGTTGTAGGGCACACCGATGACGCCGCCGAGGTGGAACGGAGCGCTACGCAACACGCCCGGTTGCGAGCCTTTGTCCGGTGTCCATGAGCGCCAGAACCGTGCACCGGAGTTGTCGCGCAGACTGCGTGGCACGCCGTTCTTGTTCGGCTGCGTGAGCGCGAACCCACCTTCCACCTCCCAGCCGTCAGCCGGCACCAGCAGTCGTGCCGGCGCTTCCGGCCATGCGATCAGGAGGCCCACCAGCAACACGATGGTTGAGGCCATCCACTTCCCGAGTTGGCGCCAGCTACCGACCCCCGTCATTGGTTCTCACCCAATGCCGCAGCCACCAACCGCTTCGCCACTCCGACGCTCTCGCTTATCGAACGATCCTCGGGGTAATAGTAGGCGGTATCGGCCATGCACAGGCCGGCAATCGGGGTTTGCATTGGCGGCAGTTGCGCAAAGAATCCGGGCGGGCAGATGGTCTGCGCGAACTCATAGCGATGGCAATGACGCGCCAGCACCCAGTCGGCGCGGAATTGCGGATTGAGCCGGTACAGGTAACCAATCACCTCATCGATCAGGGTGTCGTTGCCGAGCGCCCACTTGGGATGGGTCTTGGGCATGTAGAACGGTGCGTACAGGATGTGCTCGCCACTGCCGGGATTGAGGTTGCTGTATTCGATCACGCCGGGGATGTCGATATCGGGATCCGAAATGTTCATCCAGAAGTTGGCGCTGACAGGGTGGCGAAGTTTGAGGATGACGCAGGCGACCGGGATGTTTTCAATCGCCGCAATGCGTCTGGCGAAGTCGGCCGGCAGGTCGGGCACCAACCGAGGCAGATACTGGATCGGCGCGGTGCTGATGACTTGCTCGCAGGGAAACTCCTTGCCACCCACCTGCACCCCGATGACGCGGCCATCGCTCACCAGCACGCGCTCGATACCCTCGCGCAGATGAATGCGGCCACCACGCGACTCGATAAACCGGCGCATCGGTTCGAGCAGGGTGTCGGAGCCGCCTTCGAGATAGCCGAGACTCTCTTGGAATAAATTGCGCCGCGACAGCGCGATGCGCTTGATGCGGGTGCCGATCCACGCGGCCGACAGGTTGTCGGTGTAGTGAAAGAACTTGAGTTCGAATACGCGTCGCCACAACGTTTCGTAGCCGGCCGTGCCGAGCCAGCGGCGCAGCCAAGCGGTGGCGTTGACGCGGTCGAGCCTGCGCCAGTCGCTCACGTTCTTGGTCACCATCACCTGCAAGGCGTAGCGGAGTTTGCTGATCAGACCGAGCTTGGGAAAACGCAGCAACGCCCACGGGGTGCCCCACGGATAGAGCGTGCCGTTGAAGTAATAGCCCATGCGGGTGTCGGCCCAGCGTAACCGATCAGTGATGCCGAGCTCATCGAGCAACGCGAACATCGGGAAGTCGGTCTTGCAGATGAAATGGTAATAACGCTCGATCTTGAGGCCATCGAAATCGAAGCTGGCCGACATCCCGCCGATGCGGTCGTCGCGCTCGTATATATCTACGCTGTAACCGCGTTTGAGCAGTTCCATCGCTGTCATCAAGCCCATCGGGCCGGCGCCCAACACCACAAATCGCTTCGTATCCACGCTCATCGCCTCAACACAATGTGGCTGTAGCGCGGATCGCAATAGCTTTCCGCGATGGCTTGTTCGAATGGGGTCTGGCGAACACCAAACGTGACCAACGTATCGATGCCGCAGAAATCATCGCCGGCACGCAAGGCGTTGAGCTGGTCGGCGGTGAATGGCGGTTTGCGCGAGAACAGCGCATAGGTGCGCAGCAGGAACGCGAACAATCCGATCGGGATGGGCACGATCAGGGTGCGCAGACGCTTTGCCTTCTTGATGGTACGGATGATATCGACGTAATCGACGCGGGTATCACCGACGATGTCGTAGACCGCGCCCTCCGGTTGGGTCTGCATCGCCTTGACGATGCAGCGGCAGAAGTCGCGCTCGTACAGTGGCTGGCGCATGAAGCGGCCATCACCGGGAATCGGAAATACCGGCGTTTTCGCCATGAAGCGCGACAGCCAGCCCAGGTGTTTGGGGTCAAACCAGCCGAACATCAGGGTCGGCCGCAGCACACAATGGCGCAGGCCGCACTGCACTACCAGCGCCTCCTGGGCCTTCTTGGTGCGAGTGTAGCTGTCGTCGGCAACCGAGTTCACTACCGAAGAGCTGATGTGTACCAGGTACGGCACAGCATGTCGCTTGCAAGCATCGAGAACGTGACGCGTGGCGTCGATGTTGTTTCGTTCGAAATCGGCGTGATGCTTGCCGGTGATCTGCGCGTGCAACTGCACTACCACGGCCGCGCCAGCGAAGGCGTCAGCCCATGGCCCGGGCTCGGCAAGGTCGGACTCAACGATGACGACCTCTGGATGCAGATCGCGCAGCACGCAGAGGTTGTAGTGATGCTTGTCGATGGCGACCAGATTGCGATAGCCCTGCGCTTCGAGTTCGACGATCAGGTTCTGGCCGACCAGGCCGGCGGCGCCGGTGATGACTATCTTGTCGTCGTGGCTAAGGTGATTGGTCACAGTGAAACCCGCCGAAACACGAACTCGGGGATATGCCGAATCGCTTGCATGATCGGCCACCAGAACCAGGGCAAATAGACCACGGAGCGCCGATGTGCGATGGCGCGTTCGATGCCGCGAGCAATGGTGTCGGGCTTGGCCCAGAGCAGGCCCTTGCGAAATGCGTGGGTCATCGGGGTATCGACGAATCCTGGCTTGATGGTGAGCACGTTGACGCCGTGTCGGTGCAGGCGCTGGCGCAGACCGCTGAGGCAGGCGTCCACCGCGGCCTTGGCACTTCCATACAATGCATTGCTGGCACGGCCGCGATCGCCCGCCACCGAACCGATCGCCGCCAACGTGCCACTGCCCTGTGTCTGCAAGCGCTGTGCCAGCCGGGTCAGCAACGCGATGGTGGCGGTGGCATTGGTGTGAAAGTGTTGCAGGGCGTAGGTCACATCGCTTTCGCAACGTGCCTGATCGGGCAGAGTGCCGTGCGCGATCAGCACAATATCGACGCGACCCATGCTCGCAAAGGCTTGCGCAATGACTGCTTCTTGCGCCTGATCGTCATCGACATCGCATACGCCAGACTCAACCTGTGCGGCGCCGCGCACGCGCAAGTCGTCGGCGATGGCCCGCAGGCGCGTGTGGTCGCGTCCGGCGAGGAATAGCCGCGCGCCAGCGTGTGCGTAGCGCCGGGCACAGGCTTCAGCGATCGCCGAGGTGGCACCGATAATCAGGATGTTTTGCATGCTCAGGATTCCATCACGCGGCGCCAGAAACTGGAGGAGAAGCGCGGGTCGATATAAGGAATGAATGCTTCGTGGCGAGGGAAGTATTGCCGGAAATGCGCACCCGACATGCGCGCGTCCTTGGCCGGATAGACTGCGCCACCGGCTGCAGATACCACGGCATCGAGGCGGTCGAGCAGGGCGAAAACCGGCCCATTGTCGTTGGGAAAATCGAGGGCCAGGGTAGTGCCTGGGCGCGGGAACGACAACAGGCCAGGTGCGCTGCGGTTACCAAATTGTTTCAGCACCGCAAGAAAGGAGCCGTTGCCGCTGGCTGAAATCTGACCCAGCAGTTCGAGCAATGCATCGGTGGCATCGGCGGGTGGAACGACGCATTGATATTGCAGAAAGCCACGTGGACCGTACATCCGGTTCCAGTGGGCGATGCCGTCGAGCGGGTAGAAAAACGGCGCGTAGTGCCCTACCGAGCGACGCATCGTTTGCCGCTGCCGATGCCAGTACAGCAAGTTGAATGCACGCACGCTCAGCGAGTTTACCAGCGAGATCGGTGGCGTGAATGGCAGCCCTGGCGAATGCGTCGGCGCGCGCGCAGCACCGGCACCGGCTGGGGCATGATTGCCGCGCAGAAAAATGCCGCGCCCCAGTGATTTACCGCGTGCAGCGCAATCGATCCACGATACCGTGTATTCAAAGTCACGATCCGATGCCCCAGATAGCGCAAAGAACTCATCCAATCGTCCGAACTTGATGCTCTGCGCCGCGATCAAGGGGCTGGCAATACGGCGCAATTGCAGTTCAGCCCAGGTGACAAGCCCGGTCAGGCCGAGACCACCGATGCTGGCGGCAAACCAATCGGTATTCTCACTGCTCGTGCAGTGCAGCCGCGTACCATCGCTGCGCAGCAATTCGAAAGCGCGCAGGTGATCGCCGAAGCTGCCAGCGACATGATGATTTTTTCCGTGCACATCATTGGCGATCGCGCCGCCGACGGTGACGAACCGGGTGCCGGGGGTGACCGATAAAAACCAGCCTTGCGGCACCGTGAGTGAGAGTATCTGGTGCAGTTGTACGCCGGATTCGCAACGCAGCACACCAGTTGCCGGATCAAACGCAATGAACCGGTCGAGGCCGGCAGTATGCAGCACAGTGCCGCCGTCGTTGAGGCAGACATCACCATAACTGCGACCGTTGCCATGTGGCAGCCAACTGCCGTCGCCCGCAGCAAGCAGGTTCTCACGCCGATGCAACTCGACTGTCCGTTGCCGCACGCGCGGATAGCGCCCCCAACTTTCAGTACGGCTCATTCATATCGCTCCAGCGACGATGAGTGCCGACACGATGAGCAATATCTGGCTGGCGTGATCGGTAGCGGCAAATACTACCGGGTCATCGCGCATCAGGCCGCGATGAGTGATCATCCAGGCACGACCGATCCAATAAAGCAGGATCGGGCACAGCAGCCACAGCAGTTTTGGGTGTGAATACAATATTTCGCTTGCTGTGCTGTTGATGTATAGCGCCAGAACCAGTACCGCCAGATAACCGCTGGCGCTGCCGAGCGACTGCACCAGCGGCAGATCGGCGACCTCATAGCCCCGCCCCGCCGTCTGTGCATCCCCCTGGGCCTGGACCGTCAGCAGCTCGGCGTAGCGCTTGAGCATCGCCAGGCTCAGAAACAGGAACATCGAAAATGCCAGTAGCCAGAATGACAGCGCTGCATTGATTGCGATGGTGCCGGCAATGATACGCAGCGTGTAAAGCCCAGCCAGTACCATCACATCCATCATCACGATACGTTTGAGATAAAACGAATAGGCCAGTGTCAGCAGCAGGTATGTGCCCAGCGCGGCCGCAAACAGCGGCGACAGCCACAGTGCCACTGCAAATGCGAACGCGGTAAGGACCGGTACCAACAGCAAGCCGTGCAACAGGGATAGCGTGCCCGCAGCAAACGGGCGCGTACGTTTGCGCGGGTGTTGCCGATCACTGGCGAGATCCAGTAGATCATTGAGCAGATAGACGCCCGAGGCGCACACGCTGAATGCTGCGAATGCGAGCGCTGCGTGGCTGATGGACGTTGGCTCCAACAGGCGATGCGAGGCAAGCAGCGGCACGAACACCAAGATGTTCTTCAGCCATTGATGCACGCGCAAAGCGCGCAACCACTGCGGCAGCAAAGATCCTTGCGCCGGCAGGTGGCTTGATACACGGGTCAAGCGCGCGGCAGCTTTGGCCAGGGATGCGGGCGCATTGACCACGATCGCTTCGCGCGCCACGCGCCATACATGCAGGTCTATGGCCGCGTTGCCGGCATAGTCAAAACCGCGCTCACCGAAGCGCTCTACCAGCAGCTCTGCTTTACGGCGGCCGGAAAGGTTGCTTGCCCCGTCGCTGGCCATGACCTCTTCGAATTGGCCAATATGCTCGGCTGCAGCATTGGCCAATAAACGGTCGCTGGCCGTACACAACACGCGGTGGCGTAGCCCTGCGGCGTCTTTGAGCATTGTCTGGATACGCGAGTCCCAAGGCAATGCGCTCATATCCAGCTGCACCCGGCGCGCGATTTGTGCCTTGAAGGCAGCTTTGCCCTTGAGCAACCACAACGGCAGCGCGAACGCCAGCAATGGCCGACGGCGCAACAGCACAAACAACGATTCCAGCAATAAATCCGAGCGCAGCAGGGTGCCGTCAAGGTCGATGACCAACGCGATGTTTCCAGACTGTGTTGGCGCGCGCGTATCCATGCGATTCCATTACCGCAGGTGAGGGTCGATCTTGCGTTGATGTGCCTGAGTCGTCGGCCGGTACTGGCGGACGATGACCGACAGCACAAGGCGCGCCCCGGTGGCATCGCGACACGCCACAATTGTAGCTCTTGTGGGAGGGGATCGCTGAAGCCGGTTCCGTCTGGCGTTACGCGCTCGCGAGCTCGGCAACGTCACGAAAATGCTCCAGCGCCTGCGGGTTCGCCAAAGCATCGGTATTCTTCACCGGGCGGCCGTGGACGACGTTGCGCACCGCCAGTTCGACGATCTTGCCGGAGATCGTACGCGGCAGGTCGGGCACCTGGATGATCTTGGCAGGCACGTGGCGCGGGGTGGTGTTGGCGCGGATCTGCGTGCGGATGCGCTCGCGCAGGGCGTCGTCGAGTTGCACGCCTTCACGCAGGCGCACGAATAGCACCACGCGCACGTCGCCATCCCAATCCTGGCCGATGCACAGGCTTTCCAGCACTTCCGGCAACTGCTCCACCTGGCGGTAGATCTCGGCGGTACCGATGCGCACGCCGCCGGGGTTGAGGGTGGCATCCGAGCGGCCGTAAATCACCACGCCGCCGTGTGCGGTGAGGCGGGCGAAGTCGCCGTGGCACCAGACGTTGGCATGGGTTTCGAAATAGGCGGCGTGATACTTGCTGCCGTCGGGATCGTTCCAGAAACCGACCGGCATGCACGGGAATGGAGCCAGACATGACAGTTCGCCGGTCTCCTCGACCACCGGTTCGCCGGCCTCGTTGAGCACTGCCACCTTCATGCCGAGACCACGGCATTGCAACTCGCCGCGATACACCGGTTTCAGCGGCGAGCCGAGCGCGAAGCAGCTGACGATGTCGGTGCCGCCCGAGATCGAGGCCAGCATCACCCGCGCTTTGACATCGCGATAGACGTAGTCGTAGCTCTCCGGCGCCAGCGGCGAGCCGGTGGAAAGGATCGTGCGGAGGCTGGTCAGTTTATGGCTTTCGCGTGGCTTCACGCCGGCCTTTTCCACCGCGCTGATCCATTTGGCGCTGGTGCCGAACACGCTGATGCCGAACTCATCAATGAGGTCCCACAGCGCTTGCGGGCCAGGCCATGCCGGATTGCCGTCGTACAGCACTACGGTGGCGCCAACCGCCAGACTCGACACCAGCCAATTCCACATCATCCAGCCACAGGTGGTGTAGTAGAAGATGCGGTCTTCGCGCTCGAGATCGGTGTGCAGCACCAGTTCCTTGAGGTGTTGCAACAACGTTCCGCCGGCGCCGTGGACGATGCACTTGGGCACGCCGGTGGTGCCGGACGAATACATGATGTACAGCGGGTGGTCGAACGGCGTGGCGGTGAACTCCAGCGGCGCGTCGGCGTGATCGGCGACGAAGTCGGCCAGATGTTGTGCGCCGCGCACGTGCGAGATGTCCGCAGGGCGCTCGGTGTAGGGCACCACGATAACGCGTTCGATACTGGTGATCTGGGTGGCGACTTCAGCGATCTTGTCGAGGCAGCTGAAGCGCTTGCCGCCGTACTGATAACTGCCGGCGGTGAACAGCACCTTGGGCTGAATCTGACCGAAGCGGTCAATCACGCCGTTGACGCCAAAATCCGGTGAGCACGACGACCACACCGCGCCCAGCGATGCGGTGGCAAGCATGGCGATCACGGTCTCGGGGATGTTGGGCATGAAACCGGCGACGCGGTCGCCGATGCCAACGCCGCTGGCCTTGAGCGCGGCGGCCAATGCAGCCACCTGCCGGCGCAGTTCAGCGTAGGTGATGCGCACGCTGCTGCCATCTTCGCCGCGAAACAGCAACGCCACGCGCTCGTCGTCGAAGCGCAGCAGGTTTTGCGCGAAGTTCAGCCGCACATTCGGGAACCAGCGCGCACCGGGCATCTTGTCGCCATCCACCAGCACCGGTGTGCGCTCACCGCTGGCCTTGATGCCGCAAAAATCCCAGACCAGGGTCCAGAACCGCTCGGGCTGTCGAATCGAGAACTCGTACAGCGCGGCGTGCCGGTTCAGATCGCCGTTGTCGCCCAGTTCCTCGCGCACAAAGCGCATGAAACGCAGCAGATTAGCTCGTTCGATACGCTCCTCGCTCGGGCTCCAGATCGGCTGCTCCATCGGGTTGGGGTTCCTGGATAACATTGGGGATGACTCCGGATTTTAGGCGCGCATGGCAGGCAGCAAACGTGTACCAAAGACCAATGGCCACCCCAATACCAACGTGAACCGGCTCCGTAAACGGCACAGTGGCGAGTTTTTGGTGAATCGCGCGACAACACCGAAGCGTTGCCGCGCCCGAAACGGCGCCTACAGGGCCTTTTCGAGCTCCGGCACGATCTTGAACAGATCACCGACCAGGCCGATATCGGCAATCTCGAAGATCGGTGCTTCCGCGTCCTTGTTGATCGCGACGATGGTGCCGGCGTCCTTGATCCCGGTAAGGTGTTGAATCGCGCCGGAAATGCCGATGGCAACATAGAGCTCTGGCGCGATGATCTTGCCGGTCTGGCCGACCTGCAATTCGTTGGGCACATACCCGGCGTCAACCGCCGCGCGCGAGGCGCCCACCGCCGCGCCAATCTTGTCGGCCAGCGCGAAGATGATGCCGAAGTTCTCGGCCGAGCCAACGCCGCGGCCACCGGAAATCACCTTGCCCGCGCTTTGCAGGTCGGGGCGGTCGCTGCTGCCGGCCTGCAAGCCCCTGTAGCGGGTATGGGTGGGCAGGGCGGCTTCGATAGTGAGCGCTTCCACCGGGGCGCTGCCGCCGGCAGCCACCGCCGGCCACGAGGCGGTGCGGATAGTGGCCGCCACAGTGCGATCAGCGGCTGCCTGCACGGTGATGATGGCATTGCCGGCATAGATCGGGCGCTGGAACACATGGCTGCTCTCGACCGCCATCACATCGCTGATCTGAGCCACGCCGAGCAGCGCCGCAACGCAGGGCAGCAGATCTTTGCCGAAGGTGGTGGACGGCGCGAACACATGGCTGTAACCGTCGGCGGCCTTGGCCACCTGCGGCGCCAGCACTTGCGCGATGGGTGCCGAATTGGCGGTGTTGGCGATGGTCAGCACGCGGCTGATGCCATCGAGTTTTGCCGCCTGTGCGGCCACCGCGTCGGGCGCGTCAGCCAGCACCAGCACATCGATGGATTCGGCCTTCAGCGCCAGCGCCGCGCTGACGCAGCGTGCGGTGGCGGGGTTGAGATGACCGTCGTGGTGTTCGGCAACAATCAGGACTTTGCTCATGATGCATTCCTTTCAGTGGTGCCGGCGCTTGCCGGGCACTTTCGATTCAGTAGATGCGCGTGCGCACAAGGGGAAGTTGTTTACAACAGGCCCTTGTTTTTCAGCGCGGCAACCAGCTCGGCCACGTCTTTCACCATCACCCCGCGGCTGCGGGTCGGCGGCGGTGTATAGCGGGTGGTTTGCAATTGATTGGCGGTATCCACGCCCAGATCAGCGATGGCGATGGTTTCGATCGGCTTGCTCTTGGCCTTCATGATGTCCGGCAGCTTGATGAAGCGCGGTTCGTTCAGGCGCAAATCGGCACTGATCACCGCTGGCAGGTCGATTTCAAGAGTCTCCAGGCCGGCATCCACTTCGCGGACGACCGTTGCCACCTTGTCGGCGACCTCCACTTTGCCGGCAAACGTGGCCTGCGGCCGGCCCCACAGCGTGGCCAGCATCTGCGCAGTCTGATTGGCATCATCATCGATCGCCTGCTTGCCGAGCAAAAACAGACCCGGCTGCTCTTTTTCCGCCAGTTTGTGCAGCACGCGGGCGGCGGCCAGCGGCTCGATCGGTTGGTCGGACACCACATGGATGGCGCGGTTGGCGCCCATGGCCAGGCCGTTGCGGATATGCGCGGTGAGATCGCTGGGGCCGATCGCCACCACCACCACTTCGCTGGCGACACCCTTTTCGCGCAGGCGCAGGGCTTCTTCCAGCGCGATGTCATCGAACGGATTGGCCGACAGCTTGACGCCATCGGTGATCACACCGCTGCCATCGGGCTTGACCTGAATGCGGACGTTGTAGTCCACCACGCGCTTGTATCCGACCAGAATTTTCATCGTATGGATTCCTCTCGGGAGGGGGATTGCGTTGGCCCGGTGAGGTGCCGGGCGTCGAAATGGTGTGGTCGCGAAGGGGTAATCCGCGGCAGAACCGCCATTTTACCCCTTCGGCGCCGTATGGTGCAGCGCGGCGGTCAGCGAACACGCGTGCCCACCTGTAGGAGCCCAACCTGTGGGCGACCGGGCGAATCACCTCAGCGCATCGCCCAGCGCCGCAACGAAGCGCTGTGCTGCGCCGGGTGCGGTATCAAAGAACAGCGAGGGCTCGACAAGTTCCAGTTCGAGCAGGCGCGGGCCATCGGCAGAAGGCAACAAATCAACCCGCGCATACAACGGTCGGTCAAAGGGCAGGGCATCAAGTGTACGTTCGGCGAGCGCCAATTCGGCCTCGCCGGGTTGCCGGGCGCTGATTTGCTCGGGCGCGAACAGCGCGCGGGTGGCTTCGCTGCCACGCGGCAGCAGCGGGCCTTTGCGGATCGCGTGGCTGAATGCGCCAGCGAAATACAGCAACGCGGTTTCGCCGGCGCTGTCCACCTGTGCCAGATACGGCTGCACCATTACTTCGCGTCCCTGTGCCTGCAACGCGGCCGCGTGCGCAACTGCGGCTTCACGCTCATCGGCGACGAAGCGCCGCGCCCCACGCGAGCCGGCGCCCACGGTGGGCTTGAGCACGAACTCGTCGAACGCCGGAAAATCGTCGGGCGCATCGGCCAGGCCGAGGTAACACGTTTCGATCACCGGCACGCCGGCACGGCCGAGTTCACCCAGGTAGCGCTTGTCGGTATTCCAGCGCACCATCGCCAGCGGATTGATCAGCTGCGTTTGCGTCGAAACGCGTTCGCACCAAGCCAGAAACTCGGTCAGGCGGTCGGTGTAGTCCCAGGTCGAGCGCAGCAACACCGCATCAAAGCGCTGCCAACTGACGGTGGGGTCGTCCCAGGCTACCCGCTGCGCCGCCACTCCGGCCTGCGCGCAAGCCGCCAGCAGTGGGTCCATGTCTTCGTCGAGGGTGAACGCCGCGACGGCGGTGGCGAGGGCGATACGGAGCATGGCCGTATTATCGCAGGTTGGCGGTGGCTTGCGCGGTGGCGCGTACCCTCACAGGTTCTGATAATTCGGCCCGGCGCCGCCCTCGGGGGTGACCCAGTTGATGATCTGGTAGGGGTCCTTGATGTCGCAGGTCTTGCAGTGTACGCAGTTGGCGGCGTTGATCTGCAGGCGTTTGCCTTGGGCGTCATCAACCATTTCGTAGACTCCGGCCGGGCAGAAGCGGGTGCAGGGATTGCCGAATTCCTTGGCGCAGCGATCAATACAGATAGAGGTGTCCGCTACCTGCAAATGGATCGGCTGGTCCTCATCGTGTTCGGTAGCGGCGAAATACACGCCGGCGAGGCGGTCGCGCGGCGGCAAGGTGCGCTCCACATAATCGCGCTCGGGCGGGGTATATTCGCCGAGCTTGTGCAAGCGATCCCAGTCGGCCTTGTTGCGCAGCGTCCACGGCGACAACCCGGCGGTGATGGTTTCCCACGCCGAATTGAACAACCCGAACCACAAGCCTTTTTTGAAACCGGGTTTGAAGTTCCGCACGGTCTTGAGCTCGGCCATGATTGGCGAGTCGCGCAGGAGTGCATCGAAGCCGACCGGGCTCAGCGACTTGGCCAGATGTTCGGCAGCGAGCAGGCCCGAGCGCAGCGCCTGATGCACGCCCTTGATCTTGGGCACGTTGAGCAGGCCGGCGGTATCGCCGATCAGGATCGCGCCGGGCATCTCCAGCTTGGGCAGGCTCTGGTAGCCGCCGGTGACGATCACCCGCGCGCCGGCGGAAAGAATGCTGCCACCTTGCAGCAGCCCTTGAACCTTGGGGTGCGCTTTCCACTGCTGGAAGGCTTCGTAGGGCTGGTACAGCGGGTCGGTGTAGTCCAGCCCGGAAACGTAACCCAGTGCCACGCGGTCGTTATCCAGGTGATACAAAAAGGCGCCGCCGTAGGTGTGGGTGTCGGCCGGCCAGCCGATGCTGTGGAAGATGGTGCCCGCTTCGGCCCGCCCGGCCGGCAACTGCCACAGCTCCTTGATGCCGATCGAATAGCCCTGCGGATCGCTGTCGGCGGCCAGATCAAAGCGCTCGATCAATTGCTTGGTCAGATGACCGCGCGCGCCTTCGGCCAGCACCGTGACCTTGGCTTTGATGTCGATGCCTTCGGTGTAGCTCGGCTTGTGCGAGCCATCGCGGGCCACACCCATGTCGCCGATGCGCACGCCACCGACGCTGCCGTCGGCGTTGTAGAGCGGTTCGGCGGCAGCGAAGCCGGGATAGATTTCAACGCCCAGTGCCTCGGCCTGTGGCGCCAGCCAGGCGCACATGGCGCCGAGGCTGACGATGAAATTGCCATGGTTGCTCATCGTCGGTGGCGTCGGCAGCCGCCAGCCGCCGGTTTTGCTGAGCATCCACAATTCGTCCTTGCCGGCGGGGACGCAGATCGGCGGCGGGTTGTCGCGCCAGCCGGGCAGCAATTCATCCAGCGGGCCCGGCTCGATCACTGCACCCGAGAGTATCTGCGCGCCGATGGTCGAGGACTTTTCGATCACGCACACCGACAATTCCGGTTTGCGCTGCTTGAGCGCGATCGCGAAGGCAAGCCCGGCCGGGCCGGCGCCGACGGTGACCACATCGTATTCCATGCACTCGCGTTCGCTCATGACCGGCTCCTTTGAGTATCGGCTCATTCTAACAGTCGCTACCATGGGCCATGGCATGGAGCGATATCCTGCTGTCCGGTGCGATGCGCGGAAGGGCCGTGCGGGGTCGCAATTAGCGTCGTCATGCCCGCCCCCGATTAAAGCATTCGAGGGCAGGCTACAGCGGGCATCCAGCGCCTTGCGCTCTTGCCTAATCTCCTGAAGTTACTGGATTTCCGCTTTACGCGCACTGCGTGCTCGCCCTTCGGGCCGCCTTCGGCGTTCGGGCGCTGCGCGCCTCGTCGCGGGAATGACGAATCGCTGGAGTTCTGACATGAGTAAGTGCCAGTTGTGCTTGGCCGCTCTTATCGCTGGGGCCTGACGAATATTGATCGCCTCCGTGATCGTTGTGATGACTTCGGTCGCTTCGCGACAGTGCCGCTGGGCCTGCCTGCCGGCAGGCAGGTCGCTCACAGGGTGAGCTCCTACAGGGGCAAGGTCGCGGAGGTTTTGTGGGAGCCCACCCTGTGGGCGACTGTGGCTGCGGCGGTAGCCACGTTGCCGGATTCAATGTGTGCGTTCTGCGTGCGCCTGGCCGTTTGTCAACGTCCAATCCACTATCTCGGTGCTCAGCGCCGACAGCGCGACACCAAACGCGTCGACAATGGCGGGTACCGCTTCATCGCTGGCGGAGCTGTCGCGCACGAACAGGCGGCCGGCAATGACGTTGCGGCTGCCGGCGTCGAGCACGGTGGCGAACAGCGCGATGTGTGCGTGAGGCACGCCACTGTCGCCGTCATAAACCGACTCGAATGCGCGCAGGTCCAACTGCAATAGGTAGTCGGCGCGCAGCGCATCGCGGGCGCGGCCAACAGCCACGATTCGCCCCGAATCCTGGAATCGGCGCAACAGTGCAGTTTCCACGATGTCAGGCGCGGCGGCAGTCCAGCGTGCGCCGGCATAGGATTGCAGTTCGTTGGCGCGTGGCCGCACCGCGATTCGCGGCGAATCCAGCGCCGGGTCGCTCAATGGTCGGTCGATCACCAACTGCCACGGTACGCTTGGTGCGTCGTTTGGATCGCTGCTGGCAAGCGTTGGCGTATACAGTTGCACCGCCTCACGCTCGGGCAGGCTGACGCAGCCGGTCAGAGCACCGAGCAGGACAATGGCCACTGCGATGGAGAGTGTGCGCTTCATTTTGGCTTGAACTCCTTGCGATCATCGCCACCCAGCAAAAAAGCCGCAGGGTCTTGCTCGATCTGGGCGGAAAGGCTGCTGATCTGGCGCAACAACGCGCGCAGTTCAGCCAGTGTCGGGCCAGCCTGGCCGATGCCTCGGGCACCCAGCGCATCGGCCGCAGCACCCTGTGGCCCGAGCACAACTTCGGCTTGTTTGCTGGCTGCGGCCAGGCTGGCCAGCGCTTGTTTAAGGTCGGTGCTGATTTGCGGCAGATCAGCAACCAAAGTTTGATTCATTACCTCCGAGCCGTGGTCGAGCCGTTCCATAACCCGCTCGGCCGAGCCCATGATGCCTTCCAGATGCTCGCTGGCCAACCGCGCAGAGCGCAGGGTGGCGCGGATCTGCTCGCGTTCGCCAGCCAGCGTCTTGGCAAGGGCGTTGATCGCATCGAGCGCGCCGGCAACGCGTTCGGCATTCTCCTCGCTGAGAATGGCGCTCAGCCGCAACAGCACCTGGGTGGCAGCGGTGGCAATGTCTTCGCTCGATGACAGCAGTTTTTGGAATGCCGAGGACTGCGCAACGATACTGGGCACCTGGTTTTCAGTGCCAAGCAAGGCTGGGCTACCTGGGCTGCCGCCGGAAAGCTGGATAAAGGCAACGCCGGTGAGCCCGATGAACGCGAGGCTGGCTTCGGTGTCTTCAAGCACCGGTGCGCTGGAGCGCAGCCGCACCCGTGCAATCACCTGGCGCGGGTCGTCCGGTGCCAGCGACAGGTCGCGCACCGTGCCGATACCGATGCCGTTGTACTGCACCGGACTGCCGGTGGACAGGCCGCTGACCGGTTCCTTGAAGATCACGTCGTATTCGCGCCAGGCGGCATCGGAGGTGAACTTGGCCGCCCATAGGGCGAACAACACCATCAACACCGAAACCAGCAGGGTAAAGGCACCGATCAATACATGATTGGCTTTGGTTTCCATCAGCCACCTCGCTTGGCAGTTTGCGCCGCGCGCGAGCGCGGGCCGTGAAAGTATTCGTGTACCCAGGGGTGATCGTAATCCTGTACCTGCTCCAGCGTGCCGATGGTCAGTACCTTGCCCTCGGCCAGCACCGCGACCCGATCACAGATGGTATACAGGGTGTCGAGGTCATGGGTGATCAGAAACACGCTCAGGCCCATCGCCTGTTGCAGGGTACGCAGCAATTGATCGAATGCGGCGGCGCCGATCGGATCAAGGCCGGCGGTGGGTTCATCGAGAAACAACAATTCCGGGTCGAGCACCAGCGCCCGCGCCAGGCCGGCACGCTTGCGCATGCCGCCGGAAAGCTGCGCCGGCAGCTTCATGCAAGTGTCCATCGGCAGACCCACCAGCCGCACCTTGAGTTCCACCAGATCATCGCGCAGGGCGGCCGGCAGGTCGGGATGGTTTTCCTTCAGCGGTACCGCCACGTTTTCGGCGACGTTCAACGACGAGAACAGGGCGCCGTCCTGGAACAGCACCCCGGTGCGGCGCTCGATCACGCGATGGGCGCTGTCGCTGCCGGTGAGCACGTCGTGGCCGAGTGCTTCGATGCTGCCGCCCTGTGGCCGGCGCAGCCCGAGAATGCTGCGCATCAGCACCGACTTGCCCGAACCCGAGCCACCGACCACGCCCAGGATTTCACCGCGCTGCATGTCCAGCGACAAATCGTGATGCACCACCTGTGCGCCGAACCGGTTTTCCAGCCCGCGAATACGGATTACCAGATCGGGTTCGGATGTGTGTGCATTCACCAGTCCATCTCCATGAAAAACACGGCGGCCATGGCATCTAGCACGATCACCGAGGCGATGCTCTGCACCACGCTGGAGGTGGTGCGCTCACCGACCGACTGCGCGGTGCCTTCCACCTTGAATCCCTCCAGGCAACCGATCAGCGAGATCACCACCGCAAACACCGGCGCCTTGCCCAAGCCGATCAGAAAATGGCGCAATGCCACGGTGTCGTGGAAACGGGTGAGAAAAGCCTCCGGGGTGATGTCCAGGCTCACTGCGGCGACGGTCAGGCCACCGGCGATGCCAGCGATCATCGCAACGAAGGTCAGCAGGGGCACGCCAATCAGCATTGCCAGCATGCGTGGCAACACCAGCAGTTCGATCGGGTCCAGGCCAAGGGTGCGGATCGCATCGATTTCTTCGCGTGATTTCATCGCGCCGATTTGCGCGGTGAAGGCGCTGGCGGTGCGCCCGGCGACCACGATGGCGGTGAGCAATACACCGAACTCACGTAAAAACGAAAACCCGACCAGTTCGACCACAAAGATGGTGGCGCCGTAAGTGGCGAGCACCGTGGAGCCCAAAAACGCCACCACTGCGCCGATCAGGAAGCACAACACCGCGATCAAAGGCACGGCATCCAGGCTGGTTGCCTCGATGTGATGAACCATGGCGGTGAGACGCAGCCTGCGCGGGTGGACCAGGCTGCGCGCCAGAGTGCTCAGGTTAAGGCCAATAAAGCCGAGCAGCATGCGCGTCTGCAACCACAGCCCGACCGTGGTATCGCCCACCCGTGCCAGCAGATCGCGCAGGCCACTATGCGGTTCGGGCACGATACCTTCGCGCTGGCTGGCTGCGGCAATTGCGGCCAGCAGGGGTTGGTGGGCCGGGCTGAGTGAAACCTGTGACAATTCCAGATGCAACCGGCCCAGCAATTGCACCAGCAACAGCGCACCTGCGGAATCGAGCTGTTCGATCTGTTGTGCATCGATCTGCTCGATATGCGGCCAGTCGCGGGCCAGCGTTTTTTGCCGAAGTCCGGCTTCGGCCAGTGTCCAGCGTCCCGCCAGCAGCAGGCGATTGCCGCTTTCGGGGTCCACTTGCACCGGGGGCTGTGCGCTCATAATGTGGTCAGTGTGCCGAAAAATGCGGGCTTTGTGGGCATCATCAGCCCGTCAGCATCAGTCCAACACCAGCAAGCGCCAGTGTGACGCCTGCAATACCGCGCATTGCAGGCCGCTCGCCAGGTCATTGAATCAGGGCGCGATGAATCGCGCCCCTACGGCGGGTATTGGTGGACGACCCGGTTGCGTTCGTGGCCATTGCCATGGAATCGTGATGATGAACCCCGCAGGGGCGCAATTCATTGCGCCCTACGACCCGGTTGCGTACGTGGCCATTGCCACGGAATCGTGATGATGAACCCCGTAGGGGCGCAATTCATTGCGCCCCACGACTACACTAGCCATCGAACGGAAAGTGGAGCCAATGGTGATGCAGGCGGCAACGACAGGCATGGGGCGAGAGTCGTTTTCGGCGCGGGTCGACTTTCTGGTTGAACTGGCGCGGCGTTTGCACGCATACGGCACCACCGCGCAGCGTCTGGAAGGTGCAATCAGCGCGGTAGCGCGGCGCCTGAACCTGGAATGTGATCCGTGGTCGAACCCGACCGGATTGATCCTCACGTTTTCCGATCCAACGACATCGGAGCTGACCTCCATTACCCGGGTGATCCGGCTGGAACCGGGAGATGTCGATCTGGGCAAGCTGTGCCGTGCCGATGCGATTGCCGAGCAGGTCCTCGCCGGCACACTGGATCTGGCCTCGGGCAAGCAGTCGCTGCGCGCGCTGGATCGTCCGCCGCGCCCGCGTGCGCAGCGCATGACGGCACTGAGTTTCGTGTTGGCATCGGCGGCGGTGGCCGGCCTGCTGCACGCTGGTTGGCCCGATATCCTTGTCGCAGCGAGCATCGGTGGCTTGATCGGTGTGCTGCATGTGCTGGGATCGCGCCATCCGCGGGTATCGGAGACCTTCGATGCGTTGGCTGCACTATTGGCGACGTTGATTGCGGCGGCAGTGGCCACGTGGTGGGTGCCACTGTCGCTGAGTTCGGTAGTGGTCGCCGCATTGATCGTGCTGTTGCCAGGGTTGGCACTGACCAATGCTGTCGCCGAGCTGACCAGTAATCACCTGGTTTCCGGCACCGCCCGTTTTGCCGGTGCAGTAGCGAGTTTATTCAAGCTCACCTTCGGTACGGTGGTGGCGATGCAATTGGTCCGGGTGCTGGGCTGGAATCCGATCGAGGCGGCGCCGGCACCGCAGCCGCAATGGGTGGAGTGGGTGGCGCTGCTATTGGCGTCGTATTCTTTTGCAGTGCTGTTTCGCGCGCCATTAAAGGATTATCCCTTGGTGATGTTTGCGTCCGCGCTGGGTTATGGCGTTACCCGCCTCACCGGTGTGTGGCTGTTGCCTGGACACGGCACTTTTCCGCTAGGCGTATTTCTTGCCGGATTGGTGGTTACTGCGGCGAGCAATATCTATGCGCGTTCTGCCAATCGTCCGGGCGCGCTGATACGGGTACCTGGCATCATTTTGCTGGTGCCCGGCAGCATCGGTTTTCGCAGCATCACCTTGCTGATGGAGCACGATATGGCGGTGGGCTTTGCTACCGCGATGAGTTTGCTCGCCGCGCTGATCGCGCTGGTTGCCGGTGTGTTGTTTGGTAATCTGCTGGTGGCGCCGCGGCGCAATTTGTAGCCGTAGCCATCTGCCGATGCATTGCTCGGTGATTTACACATTAAAAAGCCCGGCACAGACCGGGCTTTTTAATGTGCTTCGGGCGAAGGCTCAGATAAGCATGTCGCTTTCTTTACGGCCTTTCGCCAGCGCTTCATTGAACCAGCGCGGGCGTTTGCCACGGCCGCTCCAGGTTTTTTCCGGATTGGCAGGGTTGCGGTATTTTGGCGCAACTTTGGCTACAACCTTGGTTGCGACCTTGGCGCCGCCGAACAGTTCTTCAATGCTGTAGCCGTTTTCTTTGGCCAGTGCAGCGACTTTGCGCCGTACGTCGTTGATCTTTTGGCGGTGGATCTTTTTTTTCTGACGCTCTGCATTCGCAATCAGGGCGTCGAGTTCCACTTTGCTGAGTGTCCCGAGGTCAATTTGCATGGATACTCCAGTTTGGGGTGTGCATGATGGAGAGAAAGGGGATAGCTGTAAAATTATAGCTTCATGACATTAACCGCAGCCGACTGTATCCGTCTGTAACACTTGTTCGTCCACGAGATGGCATAGGGATCAATCCACCCAAGTCAAGGCTCAGTCGTAGGATGGGTAGAGCGCAGCGAAACCCATCAAGCGCGTTGTAATGGCCTGGTTGATGGGTTTCGGTCGCTTCGCGACAGCGTTCGCTGCGCGAACTACGCCTTCGTTACACTCG
>JAUXUI010000093.1 GCA_030681035.1 Lysobacteraceae bacterium
AACCGATCAACAGCAACAGCAACAGCAGTCAGCAGCCAGGAGAACCACAAAGCGAACAGCAAAAGCAAAAACCGCAGCGGCGGTACTTGACAATCGATTGCTCATAGAAGGATGGGTAGAGCGCAGCGAAACCCATCAACCGCGCCATTGCAACCGCTTGATGGGTTTCAGTCGCTTCGCGACATCGGCCGCTGCGCAGCCTATGCCTTCGCTTCGCTCGGTCGCTGCGCTCTACCCATCCTACGGAACGCGTGCTTATGTGGGAGCCCACCCTGTGGGCGACGGGCGTGGTGAAGACGCGCAAATAGGGTTCCTGCGAGAATGTGCCGATGAAACGAATAGCAATGTGGGCGGTGCCGGTTGTCATTGTGCTGGCGCTGGTGTGGGGCTTCGCCAGTCCGGCGCGCAGCATGAAGCTTGCCGAGGTGGTGCGCGCGCCGTATGTCGAGGGTTTCGAGGAAGAAGGCCGCACCCGCCTGCGCGAGCGCTATCTGATTGCCAGCCCGGTGATCGGGGTGGTGCAGCGCATCGCGCTGGAGCACGGTGACTCGGTGCAGGTAGGGCAGGTGCTGGCGACGGTGATGCCGTCGGTGTCGGTGCTGCTCGATCCCGGGCGCCGCGCCCAGGCGCAGGCCGAATTGCGCGCGACGGTAGCCGCCAGCGAAGCCGCGCTGCAGCGTTTGCGCGAAGCGCAGGCGGCGCGCGAACTGGCGGTCAGTGAACACGCACGCTTGCGCGATCTGGCCACACGCGGTGCGGTTTCCGAATCGGCGCTGGATGCTGTCGCCGCGCAGGCGGCGCAGGCACAGGCCGGCGAACGCGCTGCCCGCGCCGAGCGCATGGCCGCGCAACAACGAGAAGCAGCGGCACGGGCGCTGCTGGCGCAGGAGGGCAAGGGCGGCGGTGAATCGATTGCGCTGCAAGCGCCGATCAATGGTGTGGTGATGCGGCGTTATGTCGAGAGCAGTGTGCCAGTGGCTTCCGGGCAATCGCTGTTGGAGCTGGGCAATCCTGGGCAAATCGAGATCGAGGTCGAGGCGCTGTCCACCGATGCGGTGAAGTTGCGGCCGGGGATGGCGGCCAAGGTGCTGCGTTGGGGTGGCGACGGCGAATTGTCGGCACAGGTGGCGCGGATCGAGCCGGGCGGTTTCACCAAGGTTTCGGCGCTGGGTGTGGAAGAACAACGCACCAAGGTGATTTTGCAATTCGTCGGTGAGCGCAGCCAGTGGGCGGCGCTGGGCGATGCCTATCGCGTTGAGGTGGCGTTTGTACTGCGCGCCGAGGAGGCCGCACTGGTGGTGCCGGCCAGCGCGGTGTTTCGGCAGGGTAGCGGTTGGGCGGTATACGCGGAAGTTGACGGTCGCGCACGGCTGCGCGAAATCGCCGTGCGCGGATTTGGTGCGCGTCAGGTGGAAGTGGCATCGGGGCTGAAAGTGGGTGAACGCGTGGTGGTGTTCCCCGACGATCAATTGCATGATGGCTCGCGCCTGCGCGCGACAGAGTAAAACGACGATGGCGACGGCAGAGACCTGGTGCGAGCGTTCGCGGGAACTGGTGGCCGATGACGGTGCGCGCTGGCTGCTGACCGTGTTTGCGCCGGCGCGGCCACGTGCGGCGCTACTGTGGATACCCGCGCTGGGCGTTGCCGCGCGCAGTTATCGCCGTTTCGCCGAGGCGTTGGCGGCGCAGGGCGTTGCGGTGGCCTTGCACGAGTGGCGCGGCATTGCCAGCAGCAGCGTGCGCGCCAGCCGTGATTGCGATTGGGATTACGCGCCGTTGTTGTGCGATGACCTGCCGCGTTCGCGCGCGGCGTTACGTGATATTGCACCGCAGGTGCCACTGTTGCTCGGTGGCCATAGCCTCGGCGGGCAGTTCGCTGCGCTCAGCGCCGCGCTCGACCCGAGCGATGTGGATGGGCTGGTGCTGATTGCTGCCGGCTTGCCGCACCCACCATATTTTCCGCAGCCAATGCGTGCGGCGATGGCTCTGGCATTTGTGCTGTTGCCGGCGATCACCCGCGTGCTCGGGTTTCTCCCCGGACGGCAGTTGGGCTTCGCCGGGCGCGAATCACGCGGGGTGATACGCGGCTGGGTGCGCAGTGGTCGCCATGGCAACTACCGCATGCCGGGTTTGCCTGATGACATCGAGCTGCGGCTGGCGGCGCTGCAACTGCCGTATTTGCAATGCACTTTGCACACGACGCGTTCGGTCCGGAGCAGGCGCTGCACGCGCTGCTCGACAAGCTCGGCGCCGCCTGCGCGAACGAAATCCACGGGCTCGATTCCGTGCAGTTGGGTGCCCACGCCAACCATTTTGCGTGGATGCAGCAACCCGAAGCGGTGACGCGTCGGCTCGGGCGCTGGGCGCGGGTGCGAAGCCAGCCGGATTGAGGTCGCCTTGCGGCGCGGATTGGCGTATGGCTGTCTTCGCGGCGCTACATGCGGCTACAATCGCGCCTTTACAAAACCAGCGGATCGCCATGAACAGCGCCATCGAGCCAAGCCGTTTCAGTCCACTCCGCCTGGCGTTGGCCATGGTATTTCTGTTCACGGTGGTGCTGTTTGCCTGGCTCAGCTTTGGTCACGTCAGCATGACACTGGTGGTTGCTGCCGGTATCGGTGCCTACATGGCGATGAACATCGGTGCCAACGATGTTGCCAACAATGTCGGCCCGGCGGTGGGCGCTCGCGCCATGACCATGTTCTCGGCGATCGTGGTTGCCGCCATCTTCGAGGCGCTCGGCGCGGTGGTGGCGGGCGGCGCGGTGGTCAGCACGATCAAAAGCGGCGTGATCAACCCGGCCCACATCGGCGATTCGATGACCTTCGTGTGGCTGATGATGGCGGCCTTGCTTGCCGGTGCGCTGTGGCTCAATCTGGCAACGTGGATGGGTGCGCCGGTTTCGACCACCCATTCGATTGTCGGTGGTGTGCTCGGCGCCGGTGTGGCGGCCGCCGGTTGGGACGTGGCGAACTGGAACACCATGGCCAGCATTGCCGCCAGTTGGGTAATCTCGCCACTGTTTGGCGGCATGGTGGCAGCGTTCCTGTTGTATGTCGCCAAGCGCAGCATTACCTATCAGGGCGATCTGATGCTGGCCGCCCAGCGCATGGTGCCGGTGCTGCTTGGCCTGATGGCCCTGGCATTTGTGACCTACCTGTTGCTCAAGGGCCTGCGTCAGCTGGTGGAAGTGTCACTGCCTGTCGCGTTATTGGCAGGCATAATCGCCGCTTTTGCGACGTATGCACTGATGCGGGTGCGGATCGCCGCCAAAGCGCAGAGCTTGAGTAATGACAAGGATGGCGTCAATGGCCTGTTCACCGCACCGTTGATATTCGCGGCGGCATTGCTCAGCTTCGCGCACGGCTCCAACGATGTCGCCAATGCGGTCGGCCCGCTGGCCGCCATCCACGACGCTCTGATCACTTCGGGCATTCACAGCAAGGCATCGGTGCCGATGTGGATTTTGGCCATTGGCGCGCTGGGGCTGGCGGTTGGCCTGGTGTTGTACGGGCCGCGGTTGATTCGCACCGTGGGCAGCGAGATCACTGAAATCGATCCGATGCGCGCCTACTGCATCGTGATGGCGGCGGCGGTCACTGTCATCATCGCCTCGCAGATGGGACTGCCGATCAGCACTACTCACGTCACCATCGGCGCGGTATTTGGCGTTGGATTTCTGCGCGAAATCCTCAAGGCCAACTATGATCGCACGATCCGTGAAATCGAGTTGCATCATCGCGCGCAAGAGAGCGATGCCGAAGTGGTCGAGGCATTTTTGCTAAAGTTCGAGCAGTCGCCGATGGCGGAAAAAGGCGAACTGCTCAAGGAGCTCAAGCGCAATACCAAGGCCGGCACCGGCCTGATCAGCAAGGAAGAGCGCAAGACCCTGACCCGCGTCTACCGTGCCGACATGGTCAAGCGTTCGGTAGTGGTTCGGGTGATTGCCGCCTGGATCATTACCGTGCCGGCTTCTGCGGGCATGGCGGCAGTGATCTATTTCGCCATCCGTGGTGCGATGCTGCCGTAATACAGCGCAGGTGCCGTGCGGTTGATTGGTGCGCTATTGCGGGTCGATCACCGCGCGTTTGACCGCATCGGCTATGGCCGGGTCGATGGCGTTCAACTTGCGCCACGACTCCATCATTTCGCCACGTAACCCGGCCCCTGCCTGGGCCAAGGTGAGGCCGGCCCAGGCCTTGGCAAACGCAGGCTTGATCCGCAGTGCGTGTTGGTAGGCGTCGATGGCGTTTTGCTGTTGCTTCAGGCCGACATAGGCGACGCCAAGGTTGTTCCAGGTGTCGGCGTGTTCCGGATCGGTGGCTGCCGCTTTCGCCAGCGCGTCAACGGCGCGCGGATAATCCTTGCTGCCCAGATAGGCGTTGCCGAGATTGAACCAGGCGAGGGCGGCTTGCGGATCGATTTGTGTAGCCTTGTGCAGCGCGGCGATGGCTTTTGGGTAATCCTTGGCCGATAGATGGCTTTCACCAAGGCCCTGCCAGGCGCCCACCAATGCCGGTTCGAGTTGCACGGCTTTGGTGAATGCCATGATCGCGTTTTGTGGCTGGTTCAGGCTTTGATATGACAGGCCAAGATTGCCCCATGCCTGGGCCAGGGCGGGATCGATTTGCAAGGCCTTGTTGAAGGCTTCAACGGCTTTTTGGTGCTGTTCAAGCCGTTGCTGGGCGAGGCCGAGGTTGCCCCACGCTTCAACGATACCCGGGTCGATCTGCAATGCGCGCTGATAGGCGGTGGCCGCTTCGCGTGGCAGATCCATGCCCAGTTGTGCATTGCCAAGGTTGTACCAGGTGCCTGCTCGCTCCGGGTCGATGTTCAGCGCCTGCTGATAGGCCGTGATCGCGTCCGCGCGCTGTTGCAGGCTGGCATGGTCGATGCCCAGATTGTGCCAGGCGCTGGTGAGATTGCCGTCAATCTGCACGGCGTGGCGGTAGGCATCGATGGCTTGCTGATACTGGCCCATTTGGTCGTGGGTGATGCCCAGGTTGAACCAGACAATGGCATCGCCGGGATTGATCGCCAGGGTTTCCCGATAGGCATCGACGGCCTTTTGACTTTCGCCCTGTGCGCCAAGCACATTGCCGAGGTTTACCCGCGCACTGGGATGTTTCGGGTCGATCTCCAGCGCCTTGCGGTAGCTGCTAGCCGCATCCTCGCTGCGGCCAAGGCGTGCGTAGGTGTTGCCAAGATTGACCAGTGTGTTGCTGTGTCCGGGGTCGATCTTCAGCGCTTTCTGGTAGGCGTCAACCGCATTCTGGTCTTGTTTCAGACGGTCGTAGGCAAGGCCAAGATTGCTCCAGATTTCGGCATTCTCCGGTTCGATTAGCAGCGCCTTTTGATAGGCATCGACGGCGTGCTGCAATGCATTGGCGCTCAGGTGTGCGTTGCCCAGCCGGTACCAGGCTTCGGCCTTGGCCGGGGCGACGCGCAGCGCCTGTTGGTAGGCATGCGCTGCTTTTTGGGTGTGACCCAGGTTTTGATAAGCCATGCCGAGAACCAGCCAGGCATCCGCGTGTTCGGGATCGATGCGCAACGCGCGCCGCGCGGAGATGCCGGCATTCTGGAATTGGCCCAGAGCCAGTTGCGCAGCACCGAGTTGCTGCCAGGCATCGGTGTCTTCGGGATCGATGCGCAGTGCCTGTTGGAACACCTCCACCGCAAGCGGCTTCTGGTTGCTTCCGGCATAGGCCACAGCCACGGCATGCCACGCCAGTTCGGATGTCTCGGCACGCCGCACCCAGCGCGTGGCGTATTGCCACAGGCCCAGCCAGTCACCTTTGTTGTGCAGGGCAATGGCGCGGTTGAGGTCATCAAGAACGCTTGGCGCGGGCGGCTGTACAACATCGTTGGGACGTAGCTCCAGCGCGGCGATCCATTCCACTGGCAGGACAAAGCCGATTTTTTCCCTGGAGCGCACTGACAAGCCGATCAGATGCCCTTCGGCATTGAAGACGGTGCCGCCAGTGGAGCCTTTCAATAGCGGTATGGAGACTTGCAGGTAATAGCCGCCTGCCAGCGAGCGGCGACCGGTGACCAGGCCCTCGGTGATATCGAGTTCACCGCCTTTGCGCGTATCAATGCCAAAAGCACGATGACCAACATGCACGCTTGGGGTGCTGCCCAGCGTTGCGGCCGGTGCGTTGAGGCCAGCGACGGCATAGATGCAGACATCATGCTCACCGTCGATGCGCTGTATTTTGGCCGGCAACGATTGGCCGTGATGGCTGACCTGCGTTTCGCCTGCTTCGCGCACGCCATCGCAATTGCTGGCAACCACCTGCGGTGCGATCACCACGCCACTGCTGCGGCTGATGGGTTTGCCCTTGTCATTGTTGGCAATCACCAGCACCACGGTGTCGGACACTGCACTGAACACCTCGCTGGCGGTTTTGTCCTGTGCCTGCGCAGTGCCACTTGCCAGATACAGCCAACTGGCAAGCAGCAGCGCGGCAGATTTGCCC
Source organism: Lysobacteraceae bacterium (assembly GCA_030681035.1). Lineage (GTDB taxonomy): Bacteria > Pseudomonadota > Gammaproteobacteria > Xanthomonadales > Xanthomonadaceae. The sequence continues at coordinate 6,480 of JAUXUI010000093.1, forward strand.
TGCACGCAAGGTGAGTGAAGGATCATCGCCTGTGGATTGCCTGCCGGGCTCATGGCGGGTCAATCAAGACATCAAAAACCATGTCGGACAAGACCGCATCAAGGCTGCGCAGCTTGCGATAGGACACAATCATGTCGGCCTGCTGGCCGGCGGCCCCTTGCGCAAGCGACAACCCGGCCCAGGCTTTGGCAAATCGCGGTTCGATCCGTAGCGCTTCGTGATATGCGGCGATGGCATCCGGGTATTGTTTGAGCGCAACCAAAGCCAGGCCCAGATTGTTCCAGGCATTGGCGTGCTGCGGGTCCAGGCGCAGCACTTGCCGGTAGGCGCCGACTGCTTTTGCATGTTGCCCGAGATCGCGCAAGCTGTTGCCAAGGTTGTACCAGGCAACCGGCACATCGAGGTCAAGCCGCAAGCCTTGGCGGTAGGCATCGATCGCTTTTTCCGGCTGCTTGAGTTGGTCGTACACCATGCCGAGGTTCACCCAGGCGACAACACGTTTGGCATCGATCTGCAATGCGTGCTGGTACGCGGCGATGGCGTCGGCAGGGTGTTCAAGGCTGCGGTGAACATTGCCGAGGGCGAGCCAGGCATCGGCATTGCCCGGCTCGCGCTGCGTCCACTCGCCGGCTTGCTGCAAGCTCAGTGGGCCATCGGGTTCATTCGCACTGACAGTTGGGCTGCCCAGTACATTCTCGCGCTCTGCCGCGATGCCATCGGGCTGCGGATCGAGCAACGTGCGCGATCCGAGTTCCTGCCCCGCAGCCAAGTTGGCCGATGCCATCAAGGCAAGCATTACCGCTGCAAGCCATCCCGGTTTTTGAATCATCTGCTGTCCTGCGCAATGGGGTTGCTGTTTTTTTAACGATGGTAGCACCCCTGTTGCACATGGACGCCGGGAACCAAACGGCTTGCTATTGAATCGTATCTGTTCGTCCCCATGACGGGCAGTGAGCGATGCCAGGTGCTGGTGGTTGTGCAGTGTTCCGCAAGAATCGCGTGCAGTGTGTGTGAAATCATCGGCAGGTTGTGAATCGTTTTTCTGGGTAACAACATCCGGGGGTATTTTGTGAAGGCAATTATTCTCAGTGCGGGCCAAGGCAAGCGTTTATTGCCGTTGACCGCAGAGCAGCCCAAGTGCGCGCTGCTGGTGGGTGGTCAGCCGATTTTGCGCTGGCAACTCCAGCATCTGGCCGCAGCCGGCGTGGATGAAGCCGTCGTGGTCACCGGTTTTGGGGCCGATGCGGTGGATCGTATTGTCGCCAGCGTCGATGATTTGCCCGTGCGCACGCTGTACAACCCGTTTTATGCGGCGTCCGACAATCTTGGTACGTGCTGGATAGCGCGTCACGAGATGGATGCCCCGTTCATGATCGTCAATGGCGACACCCTGTTCGAAGCCGCAATACCACACACTTTGCTTGCATCGAACACGGGGTTTCCCATCACGCTGGCGACCGATGCCAAGGGCAGCTACGACAGCGACGACATGAAGATTGTTTCGCACTCGCAGCAGTTGTTGCGTGTTGGCAAATCGCTCGATCTGGCGCTCGTCAACGGAGAGTCGATCGGCATGATGGTATTTCGTGGTGATGGTGTTGTCTTGTTTCGGGATCGACTTGAACACAGCATGCGCTACGGCGACGGGCTCAAGCGTTGGTATCTGTCTGTGATTGACGCATTGGCGCAAGAGAGCAAGGTGGGCATCTGTCCGATCAGCGGTTTGAGTTGGTGTGAGGTGGATGACCAGAACGATCTTGCAAACGCCCAGAAGGTTGTTGGCCGCTGGCCGAACGCAGCGGTTGCGGCGGCATGAACGCCACGCTGGACAAGTTTGGCTGGCCCGATTCGGTCATCCGCAGTTACACACATTGGCACGTGTTGCTGCGGCCGGCACAGGCCACCCTGGGTTCGTTGGTAGTGGTATGCGAAGAGCCCGTAACCCATTTTGGAGCGGTGTCGCAGGCGGCTTTTACCGAGTTGGCGCAGGTGGTTGCCGATTGCGAGCGCGCGTTGTCGCAAGCGTTTGCCTATGAGCGCATCAACTGGTTGATGCTGATGATGGTTGATCCAGATGTGCATTTTCACGTGATTCCGCGTTATTCAACGGTAAAACAGTTTGCCGGGGCCCGCTTTGAAGACCGTGGATGGCCTGGGCAACCGGCATTGGATGCGCCCGAGCCGAGCATTACGCAGGCATTGCCGGCATTGCGAACGCACCTGCAGGCGGCATGGCGAGCGCTCTGAAATGGGTGTCACGCCATTGCAACCTTGATTACATATTGGCTTCACAGCCAAAGCCTGAAAATGACACATTGGGCATGCGGTTGCGGGTTGCAATCATCTGCGCCTTGCGCCATTCATTCTGGATGCTTCACGATCGTTTGGGGTGGGGTATGTCATTGTTTTCGCGCAAAAAAGACGCCAGTTCCACTTCAGATGCGGCTTCAAGCAACCCCGCAGATTGCACTGATGCAGGGTTGACCTGCGTTTACGCCATCGTGAGCAGCCGGGTGCGGCTATGGGGGATCGACGCGCAGACGCGGTTACGGCGTCAGGTAGCGCAGTTGCCGAATCTACGCTGGATCGATGATTGGCGCGAAGCGGGTGATGCGCCACTGCTGGTTGTGCGCGCCGACTATTTATTCGAGGTGCGAACACTCAAGGCGCTGGCGCAACACCACGATGTAGCGCTTTACTGTGGCACCGATCAGCGTGCCGCCGCGTTGCAACTAACCCAGGCTGATCGCACACAAGCACTGCGCTGGCTTGATGAGCGGCCGGGTGAGCCGCCAGTGAGGTTGCGCAAGATCACTCCCGAGGCGTTGAGCCATTTCGACGCCAAATTGCGCCGTACAGAAGTGCCATTGCTGGAACCGATGCTCGCCGAGCGCCGTGAGCAACTCGAATCGCTGTTGTATGGCAATTCCTACAAGGGCATCACTGACCTGGTCACCAAGTGGTTGTGGCCGGCACCAGCCCGCCGGGGTGTGCGCTGGTGTGCGGATCGTGGCGTGACGCCCAACGCCGTCACCGCGTTCGGCCTGCTGCTGGTGCTGGGCGCCGGCCTCGCATTCTGGCAGGGCCATTACCTGCTTGGCCTGGCGATGGGCTGGTTGATGACCTGGCTGGATACCGTTGATGGCAAGTTGGCGCGCGTCACTGTGCAATCCAGTCGCATGGGTCATCTGCTCGATCATGGTGTCGATCTGATCCATCCGCCATTCTGGTATCTGCTCTGGGGTGTTTCGCTGGTGAACTTCCAACCCGTGTTGGGGCTGGACATGGACATGATCGAACATTTGATCATTGGCGGTTATGTGGGTGGCCGAGTGATCGAAGGCATATTTGTTCGAGCACTCGGTTGCGAAGTGTTTTCCTGGCGCCCGTTTGATTCATGGTTCCGCCTGATCACCGCGCGCCGCAATCCTGCGCTCATCCTGCTCACCATCGGCGTGATCATCGCTCGTCCGGACCTCGGCCTGGTCGCCGTCGCCGTGTGGACGGCGCTGAGCACGGCAATCTTGAGTGTGCGTCTGGTGCAGGGCATTGTCCAGCGCATGCGGCATGGCCCGTTGCAAAGCTGGCTCAGCGACAGCAACCATGCAAGGAGTCGTTACCCGCGTTCGTTGTTGACGTTTGCCAACACCCGCGCCGCTTATGCCGGCATGGAGTCGTGTGACGCTGAAACCGGGGAGCTGACGAGCAAGCAACGGTCGCTGCGCGAGTGGCTCAGGCAACGCAGTGATGGCAGCGAAGCCGCCTTGGACCCGACGGTCGCGGCGTTGTTGGCAGTGCTCAAGGAGCGCTTTGGCGATTCCCTGTCTGCGGTGCTGATTTACGGCTCATACCTGCGTGGCAAGCGCGACACCGTGCTCGATTTCTATGTGTTGCTTGAAGATTATCGGGCATTGCCGTGGTGGCAGAAAATGCTGTGCTGCATGGTGGCGCCGAATGTTTATCAGATCAAGGCTAAATGTGATGGCAATGGCACACGAGCCAAGTGCGCCACGCTCAGCGTGCGCCGCTTTGAGCGTGCGGTGCGACACGACTTTCACTCCTATTTCTGGGCGCGCTTCGCGCAGCCAAGCCGACTGGTGTATTGCAAAGACGAGGCTATTCGCGGCCGGGTGATCGATGCGCTGGCCAATGCGGCGCATACCTTTGTCAGCCGGGCGCTGCCGGTGTTGCCGCCATCACTGTCAACGCGCGATTTGTGGATAGGTGCGCTGCAGCGCACCTATCGCAGTGAGCTGCGCGTTGAGAAGCCAGGTCAGATCGATGCGTTGGTGGATGCCGAACCGGATTATTTCCAGGCAATCACACCCTTGCTCGACATCCCGGCATTGCAACCGGAAAGCAGTGGCGAAGCAGGGCAGTGGCGCACAAATCTGAGCGTTGCCGCGCGCCGACAAGGCAAGCGCGAGTGGTGGCTACGGCGGCACGTTGGCAAGGCGTTGACCGTGCTTCGTGTTACCAGTGCAGCGACCATGTTCGAAGCGCCTCTGGATTACATCTTGTGGAAGATCGAGCGGCATTCCGGGGTGTGGGCGAAGGCGAATGAACGGCAACGCCGTTGGCCATTGCTGTTCGCGTGGCCTTTATTGTGGCGGCTGTACCGTAGCGGCGCGTTCCGCTGACGCGCGCTCGGGCGGCCCGAACAATTGCCGCAAACACTCGCGCAGCGATGGCGCATGCGCGGCGTCGCGGAACATCGCGACCCACTCGTGGAAGGTCAGCCGTAGCGGGTTGTACGAGTGGATTTGCCGCACGATGCCGTATTCACACGGCTGTTCCGGGTCTTCCTCGACATAGCTGCCGAACAGTTTGTCCCAGATAATCAGCACCCCGGCGTAATTGCGGTCGATGTATTTGGCGTTGCGGGCGTGATGCACGCGATGGTGCGAGGGCGTGTTGAACACGTATTCCAGCCAGCCCAGTTTGCCGATGGCCTGGGTGTGGACAAAAAACTGGAACGCGAGATTGATTGCCACCACCGCGACGATATGGCTTGGTGCAAAACCAATCCACGCCAGCGGCAGCCAGAACAGCCACATCCCGGAAATGGGATAAGTGATGCTCTGCCGGAACGCGGTGGACAGGTTCAAGCGCTCCGACGAATGATGGGTGACGTGCGATGCCCACATCCAGCGGATGCGATGGCTGGCACGGTGGAACCCGTAATAGAAAAAATCCTGCGCGATCACCAGCGCCACAATTCCCCAGACGCTGCTGGGTACATCGAACCAGCGATACTGGTAAACCCAGTAATACACGCCGATCACAGCCAGCCAGGCCAGCGCATCGGCACCCTGATGCATCAGCGCCAGCGCGGCGTTCGACAGCGTGTCGCGGATCGAGTAGATGTCGCGCTTGCCGCGCCAGTACCAGGCTTCCCACAGCACACACACCACGAACACCGGCGCCAGCGCCAGCAAGATCCACGCTTCCATCAATCATCCTCAAGGCTGAGCGCCTGCGCCATAGTATCCAAACAGCGCCGCATCGCGGCAGTCATGAAAATTGCCAGTAGTGGTTTGGCTAGCGGCCATGCCAGCGCCGAGGTCAAGGTGAAGGTGTAATGCCAGCGCACCTGGGTGCCTGCTTCGTGCGCGGTACACTGCCAAGCCGCAGCGCCTTCGCGCACCAGCCACGAAAACGGTGGGCGAAATCCGCTGAGAGTGTAGGCATGATGATGCGGCGGATCGAGTGCGCTGATGCGCTCGTGCAGCACCGAGCCGTCCGCGCTGTATACCGTGCGTTGCCCGCCCACGCGTGGTGCGCCATCGGTTGTAATGCGCTCGATTGCGGCAATCGGGCCATAACCACGAAACCTCTGCGGGAAACGCGCGCTGTCGAGGCTCAGCGCGAATGCTTGCGCGGCGGTGCCGGGGAATTGGCGTTGGGCGTGGCATTCGATGTTCATGGGGGGAGTGTCGCATGGGGTTCGATGTGTTTCATTACGGTGCCGCGATGATGTCGATCGGGGCGCAGCCTGGGACCGCCATGATATTGATCGGGGCGCATCTTCGTAGCCTGGGTTGGAGGCCCGCAGGGCCGTAACCCGGGGCCGCCATGATGTCGCGGCAATTACGTGATAACCACGGTCTGCGACTGGTCCGGGTTCAAAGCAAAGCAAAGCGTTTCACCAGCCTGCGGCCGGCGAGGCCCTTTTCAGGGCGGAAAATGGCCCAAAACGCCTTGCGCCGGGTACACGTTGGTGCGGCCCCTGCCGCACCGATCCGCTGCGCTTCTCGGCAACCGCAGGCCGGCGCCGAACTCGCACATCCATGCGTTCGGTCGCTTCGCGACATCGCTCGCTGTGCTCGCTACGCCTTCACGTCGCCGCTACGCGGCTCGTTCGGTCAAACACCGGCGCCTCACCCTGCGCTTGCCTGCGATGCTCGCCGTGCTTAACGGCGCGTTGTCGCACTCGGGCCGCACATTCTGTGCTACTTGCCGGCTTTCCCGTGTCATCCCACCGCATCCGGCGCTGCTTGCCCAAAACTCGTGTAGCCCGGGTTAGCCCGTAGGATGGGTAGAGCGCAGCGAAACCCATCATTGCCAGATGTTGTCGATGGGTTTCGCTGCGCTCTACCCATCCTACGTCACTACCTTTGCGTTCTTTGCGTACTTTGCGAACCAGAAGCTTTAGGCTTTTTCCCGTGGTCCCGGGTCCCAAGGTCTCGAAGACAACACGTAGCTTTACCGTTCCATCCCACCGCATCCAGTGAATCATTCGTGCGGGGCCTAATATCAGGCCCGGTGCCGATCGCGAATCACTTGCGCCAGGATGCTCACTGCGATTTCGTGCGGGGTTTGCGCGCCGATGGCGAGCCCGACCGGTGCATGCAAATGCGCCAAAGCGTCGGCCAACTCGGGCATCGCATCGCGCACCTGTTTGATCCGGCGTTGGCTGCCCATCATGCTGATGAATGCCGGTGGGCGCTCGGCGAGCACGCGCAGGGTTTCGATGTCGGTGTGATAGTCGCGATTCAACAGCACCGCATGCACTATCCGTTCGCTGTGCAGCGCGTTGATGAGTTGGCGATAATCGCCATGCAACCGGGTGGCATCGCTGAGTGGTTCGGATGCGGCGCCGTCGGGGCGATCATCGAACAGCCACAGATCAAAATCCAGATACCGCGCCATTTCGTACAAGGCGACGCCGCAATGGCCGCCGCCGATGATCAGCAGGCGCGGATTGGGGCGGGCGAGGTCGGTGGCGGCGTCGCTGCCGAGGTCGTCGGCATCCAGGGCAATGCTGCGGCCATCACGCAACGCATCGGCGATCACCTTTGTGCGTTGCCGGTCGCTTTCGCCCTGCCAGCGACGCAGGCCAAGGGTCATTTCTCCGCCGCATACGCCGGCTGCATCGGCACCGCCGCTGAGGTCGATCACCACCGTGGATTGCCGCTGCCCGCTCGCCAGCAGGGCACGCGCAGCATCAATCACCCGCACCTCGGCCATGCCGCCACCAATACTGAAGGCGCAGTGTTCGGCCGCAATCAGCATGCGTGTACCGCGTTTGCGTGGAGTGGCGCCGCGGGTGCCGTGTACGCTGGCGAGCACCACCGCTTCACGTTCCAGTGATGCTGCCAATTGCGCGAACAAACGCTCGTCGCTCAAGCACGCTCTCCGCCATTGCGTTGGCGCTGAATCGCGGCGTAGATCGCTTCCGGCGTGGCCGGCGCGGCCAGATCGACGCGCTGGCTGCTGCCGAATGCTGCCACCGCATCGCGGATCGCCTCGCGCACGCTCAGCGCCAGCATGAATGGTGGCTCGCCCACGGCCTTGCTGTTGCCGATCACGTGGGTGCTGGACGGCGTACTGCGCTGAAACAGGCGCAGGCGGAAATCTTCCGGCACATCGGACACGGTGGGAATCTTGTAGGTGCTCGGTGCGTCGGTAAGCAGCCGGCCGTGATCGTTCCAGCGCAGTTCTTCGCAGGTCAGCCAGCCGAGCCCCTGCACGAAGCCGCCTTCGATCTGGCCACGGTCGATGCTTTCGATCAGTGGGTTGCCGACATCGTGCAGCAGATCCACGCGCAGCAGCGTGTGCATGCCGGTATACGCGCACACTTCGACCTCGCTCACCGCCGCACCAAAGGCGAAGTAGTAGAACGGATGGCCGCGCCCGCTGGCGGCATCCCAGCTCAGGCCCGGGGTGCTGTAGTAGCCGGTTGCCGACAGGCTGACGCGGGCGTTGTAGGCCGCCATCACTACCTCGGCGAAGGCGAGGCGGTGATCCGGCGCGCTGCGCAAGAACACATGGTCATCGGCAAACACCACGTCCTGCGCTTCGCCGCGAAGTTGCACGGCGGCAATCGGCGCCATCCGCGCCAGCAATGTGTCGCAGGCGGCCTTCACCGCCTGGCCGTTGAGGTCCGCGCCGCTGCTCGCTGCGGTGGCCGAGGTGTTGGGCACCTTGTCGGTGCTGGTGACCATGAGCTGGATGCGATCCACCGACACGCCAAGCGCATTGCCCGCCACTGCCAGCATCTTGCTGTGCAGACCCTGGCCCATTTCGGTGCCGCCGTGATTGAGCGCGATGCTGCCGTCGGTGTAGATGTGCAGCAGCGCGCCGGCCTGGTTGTATTCGGTCTTGTTGAACGAAATGCCGAACTTGACCGGGGTGATGGCGATGCCGCGCTTGCGTTGACTTTTGGCGGTGTTGAATTGCGCCAGTGCGGCGCGGCGTTGGTGGAAGTCGCTATCGCTGAGCAGTTGCGTCCACAGTTCGGGCAGATGGTTATCGACCACCACCTGGCCGTAGGGCGTGGTGTTGCGATCCGGGTTCTCGCCGGGGCGATAGAAATTGCGCTCGCGCACCAGCTCTGGCGGCAGCCGCAGATGGCGCGCCACGCGATCAAGTACTTCCTCGCCCACGACCATGCCCTGCGGCCCGCCAAAACCGCGAAATGCGGTATTCGAGGCCAGGTGGGTTTTGCCGATCAGGCCAGTGATGCGCACATCCGGGATGAAATAGGCATTGTCGATATGCACCATCGCGCGCATCAGCACCGGCGGCGACAGGTCGCAGCTCCAGCCGCCGTCGGCGAACAATTCGGCGTTCAGCGCCAGCAAGCGGCCGTCGTGATCGAAGCCGACCTCGTAGCGTGCAAAAAACGGGTGGCGCTTGCCGGTGAGTTGCATGTCGAGGCTGCGTGGCAGCTTTACCCGCACCGGTCGGCCGGTGATCTGCGCCGCCAATGCCGCGAGTGCGGCGAAGCTGTTGGCCTGGGTTTCCTTGCCGCCGAAACCGCCACCCATACGCAAGCTGCGGCAGACCACACGATTCGCAGGCAGGCCCAGCACATGCGCCACCATGCGCTGGGTTTCGCTCGGGTGTTGGGTCGAGGCCGTTACCTGCACGATGCCCTCGCAATCAACCTGCGCCCAACTGGCGTGGGTTTCCAGATAAAAATGATCCTGCCCGCCGATATCCAGCTCGCCGCTGAGGCGCAGCGGCGCCAGCGCCAGCGCCGCATCGGCATCGCCGCGCATCACCCGCGCCGGCGGCAGATGGAAGGCCTGCTCGGCGATGGCCTGTGCGATGCTCAGGCATGCCGGCAACGGCTCGTAGCGGGCCTGCACCACTGCGGCGGCGGCCTGCGCCTGCGCTTCGCTGTCGGCCACCACCCATGCCACCGCCTGACCATAAAATTGCACCACATCGATCGGGATCAACGGTTCGTCGTGCAGGATCGGCCCGGTGTTGTTTTCACCGGGAATATCGGCCGGCGTGAGCACCGCATGCACGCCGGGCATGGCGCGTGCTGCTGCGGTGTCGATGCCGAGAATCCGCGCATGCGCATGCGGCGCCTGCACCGGATACAGGCTGAGCAGGCCAATGCCGGGGTATTGCTCATCGGTGTACATGGCGCGGCCGGTGACATGGCCAATCGCGCTTTCGTGGCCGAGTTGCTGGCGGGCGCGGCTCATGCGCAATGCTCCGCAACAAAACGGGCGAACAGGTTGGCGCACAACTCGCGGCGGTAATCGGCGCTGGCGCGATGATCGCTCAGCGGCGTGAACACCGCGCGCAGCTTGTCGCATGCTGCTGTCACGATTGGCGCGTCCAGCGGCTTGCCACGCAGGAAGTCTTCCACCGCCAACGTGCGCCGCGGTGTTGCCGCAACACCGCCGAACGCCAGCCGCAGCTGTGCAACCCGGCCTTGTGCATCGCGTTGCAGCGCAAAGGATGCGGCGACAATGCTGATGTCGTCGGTCTGGCGCTTGGCCACCTTGTACGACGCGCTGATCTGCCCCGCAGTGCGCGGTAGGCTGACCGCCACGATCAGCTCGTCATCGGCGCGCACGGTTTTGCGGTAATCGAGAAAGAACCCATCAGCGGCGACGGCACGTTCGCCATGCACGCCGCGCAGGTGGATGCGCGCATCAAGCGCCAGCAATATTGGCAACAGATCGCCAATCGGCGAGGCGCTGCCGAGGTTGCCGCCGAAGCTGGCACGGTTACGCACCTGGCGCGCGGCAAACCACGGCAACATATCGTCCAGTGCGCGGAACACGCCGTGTAGTTCTTGCTCGATGCGGGTCAGCGGCACGCTGGCGCCGATGCGCACGCTATCGTCGCTGATCGCGATCATCTGCAACTCGCCGATGCGATCGAGCGCGATGAATGCCGGCGCCACGGTTTGGCCACGGCTGAGGTTGACGCCCAGATCGGTGGCGCCGTTGATCCACACCGCATCCGGGTGCTGCGCTTTCAGGGCCAGCGCTGCGCTGACCGATGTCGGGCTGAAGTAACGCTCCAGCGCAACCGTCGGCAGCGGCGGGCGCGGCGCGGCAATCGCCGCAGCAAAACGATCAGGCGGTATCGCTGCATCGGCCAATCGCTGCGCTGCCGCACGAATCGGCAGGTAACCGGTACAGCGGCACAGATTGCCCTCGATTGCCGCATCGCCGGTTTCGCCGCTGTGGCCGGCAACAAACAGGCTCATCACGAATCCCGGCGTGCAGTAACCGCATTGCGAACCGTTACAGTCGACCATCGCCTGCTGTGCCGGATGCAAGCGTTCGCCATCGGCCAGCGCCTCCACCGTGACCACCTCGCGGCCGGGCAGCGCGCCCATCGGCAACAGGCAAGCGTTGATCGCCTGATAGTGCGCACTGCCATCGGCACGTACATCCACCAGCGCCACCGTGCAGGCGCCGCAATCGCCGTCGGCACAGCCTTCCTTGGTGCCGTGCAGGCGTTTTTGCTTGAGCCAGCGCAACAACGATTGCTGCGGATCAGTGCCGGTCAGCGACTCGCTGCGGCCGTTGAGGGTGAAGGTGGGTTGCTCGTTCATCGCAATAGCTTAGAACAGACACGCGTGATCGGCGACTTGGTCGTTGTGAAAGCCAACTCCAGGCACGATCCTGCGCTAGTCGACCAGCGCATGTCGGCGCTAGAACAAGTCGTCACCCCAGCGAAAGCTGGGGTCCATGTTGCTCTTTGCAATGGATTCCAGCTTTCGCTGGAATGACGACAACAGCTATTGATCGGCTCTTCGTGAAGTCGTGTGGGTACTTTCGTTGATTTTCACAGTTCCGGCAGCATGCAGGTCAGCACCTTGAGCCGCAGGTATTCCTCGTCGCGCAGGCCGTAGGCGCGGCGCTGGATGACGCGGATTTTGTTGTTGAGG
>JAUXUI010000096.1 GCA_030681035.1 Lysobacteraceae bacterium
ACAGGACAAACACGCGCCCAAGCCGGGCGACTCGCTGGCGGTGGTTGAATGGCGCCAGCGCATGGCCGGCCAAGAGGCTGCCGAGATTTACCGGCTGCGCGCGGCCACGGCCGAATGCGTCAACGCGCAGGCACGCAACCGCGGATTGCTGCGCATGCCGGTGCGCGGGTTGGCCAAAATGAAATCCGTGGTGGGGTTGTTCGTGCTGGCGCATAACCTGTTGCGCATGGCGGTGTTGGCACCGGACCTTATCGGATGGGGAGTAACTGCGTGCGCACAACACGAAAGGGCCGCCTGATGGACACGTAAAGGCCGGAAATGGCCGTCAACGCCCCGCCGCAGAGGCTGTGCCCGGCTGAAAGCCGACGCAGCGAACATGCCGCGACGTTCGCTGGCGCGGACGCTGCCGTCGAGGGCAAGAACACCGCGCCGGTCGAAAACCGAAAAACTCTCAGGCTCTGATTGCTGGGCAGCCGATCCAGCGACAGCAGCAACCAGCGGCACAACTGCTGATCGATCGAATGATGGCGATTGCACACCGCCGTCTGTGCCATCTGGGTAATCAATGCCTGGGTATAGCGCAGCAGCAGATACTGTAATTCGGTATGGCGGTGAAACTCGTCCTTCAGCACGTGTCCGGGCAGGCGCCAGGCGTTGCCAGCACTTTGTACCAGCGCCCGGCTCGGGGTGCTCTCGCCGCCCATGAACAAGGCAATGCCGACCACCCCCTCACGACCGACCACCGCAATCTCGCCGGAGGCACCGTTCACCATCACATACAGCAAGGACACAATGGCATCGGTCGGAAAGTAGACATGGCGCATGGTATCGCCCGATTCGTAGAGCACCTCGCCCAATGCCAATGGCACCAGTTCCAGATGCGGATGCAATCGCTTGCTCACGTCGGCAGGTAGTGCTTCCAGCAGCAGATTCTTCGGCATGGGCTGATCTCTCGCGTCGGCCGGCAATGGCCGTTGTGAATTGGCGGGTTGGTAGTGGAATATCCCGGTCAGGATAATTCATCGGAACCCATAGTAATGTTCGACACCGCACATAGGAGTCGATTTCATTCGCCTTGCTTCATCAGCTCGCGCAGAGCCGGCTGTGTGTGCTGACGAACAGATCGCAGCCAGCGATCACGCTATACCGTATATGGCGTGACACCGACCAATGGCTACAGGGGGCTCGTCTCATGTTCGACGCATTCACTGGACTCTTGCGGATGGCGTGGCTGCCTGGCCGCGACAACGTGCATCGGGTGCAGACTCAACGCACCGGACTGGTTGACCCGACCGCACCGATCCGGGTGCCATTGCACTGGGCACCGACAGCGGAAACGTCGCCGACAACCGCGAACGGCAAACCACGAAACACACCGTAAGGTGCTTTTGTGGGAGCGCGCCCCAGATCAAGTCTGGGGCAGGCCCTGCGCGCGGAGCTTTCGCAACGTTGGTCGCCCACAGGGTGGGCTCCTACAACAAGCGACGATATTCCCCTGTAGGAGCCCACCCTGTGGGCGACAATGAAACAGCGTGCTGTAGGAGCAACTGTGTTACTCGCTGCTGCCAATCCGTGCTGTTGTTGGAGCCGGCCTGCCGGCGAACCATGGTGCGACAGCTTCGCGCGCAAGGCGCGCTCCCACCAACGCCTTGAAGCACCCCTGTAGGAGCCCACCCTGTGGGCGACAATGAAACAGCGTGGCTTTTGCACAAGCCCAACCGGTGGACGTATGCCAAGGTGTCAGGTTCAGACCAAGCGGGCCACGTTGATCAGGCTTCTGGCTGCTGTCAGTGAGCGAATCATGCGAGTACCCAGCAACACGGTGCCCAACTCGACCAGCAAGCGCGTCGCCAGCGCCGGTCGCCGGGCCAGAAAGCGCATGGTCAGGCTGCGTGGATAGCCATTGCGCTGCGCTGAGGATGCGTCTATCTGCGCGGCGATCAACGCACGCTGGGCCTGCATTTGCATGCGCAGCATGCGGGCCTGGTTGCGCAATGAAGCGCTGCCGGCCGGCTTCATAATTTGCTCCTGATCATCGCGATATCCGCAGCAATTTCTTCGCGTGTTGCGGCAAACGCTTGTCCGCCCTGCCGCGACAACACAGCGATCAGCCACCCGGCCAGCAACGCGCCCAAGCCATAGATGGCGAGCAGCGCAATGATTGCCGATGCCCGATGCGTGCTATCCCAGAATGCGAGCAGCAGCACTGCACCGCCCACCAGCAGCAGGCACAGCAGGCAAGCCATGGCAAACAGCAGGGCGATCAGCATCCATGCCAATCGCCTTTTTTCCCGCGCCCATTCAATGCCTGCCAGCCGTGAATGCAGATTTGCCTGTGCGAAAACCGCAGCGCTGGCGGAACGCAGCAAACGCAGCACTCTCATCGCATTCACACCCGACACGTCGGCTACCAGCAAATCCGCCGGCCCGGCCTCTGGCGACTCCCGACTGGCATCGTCCTGGCTCATTTCAGTTGCGACGCGCCAGCACCGCGCCCAGCAGCAGCCCGATCACGGCGCCGGCGCCGATTGCCTTCCACGGCTGTTCGTGGACGTAGGTGTTGGTGTCAGCGGCGACTTTGCGGGCGCGATGGGCGACATCGTCACCCAAGGCCTCCACCGAATCCTTGGCCGCCGCCACGCGCGCGCTCAGCTTGGCCTTGGCACGCACCAGATCATCGCCAGTCAGCGCGGTGGTCTGCTTGACCAGGTCTTCGATGTCGGCGATGAAATCATGAAACTCGCGCGATATGCCGGCGCCGATACTGTTGGACGTAGCGCTTGCCGTCGATACATTGGGATTATTGGACATGTGAAACTCCTGTGGGGGTTGTCGTTGACGGCATGGCAAAGCCCACCAGCGCGCAATCACAACGCCGACGCAGCTATTGCGCACCGTCAATCGGTTTTCAGTTTAGTTTTGCGCACACACAGCGTCTGTTCGCCACAACACATTGGCCAGGCTGGTGCGCACGCACTTCGATTGCTATTGCTGCGGTTCCAGCGGCAGCAGGCGATCGGTTTCGTTTTTCACCACGCGATAACACTCGCAGCACAGCGCTTCCAGCCCAACCCGGTCGACCACGGTGATATGGCCACGGGAATAGTTGATCACTCCGGCCTTGTGCAGCTTGCTGGCTGCTGAGGTGACACTTTCCCGGCGCACGCCCAGCATGTTCGCGATCAGTTCCTGGGTCATCGTCAACTGATTGCCGGGCAACCGATCCAGCGACAACAGCAGCCAGCGGCACAGTTGCTGGTCGACCGAATGGTGGCGATTGCACACCGCAGTCTGTGCCATCTGCGTCATCAGCGCCTGGGTGTAGCGCAACAGCAGATACTGCAGATCATCGCGGCGATTGAACGCATCGAGCAGCACGCGCGCGGGCAGGCGCAGCGCGGTGCCGGCGCTTTGCACCACCGCCCGGCTCGGGGTGCTGTTGCCGCCCATGAACAGCGCAATGCCGACGATACCATCGTTGCCGATCACGGCAATCTCGGCCGACGCGCCGCTTTCCATGACATAGAGCATGGAAACAATGGCGTCGACCGGGAAATAGACATGGCGCAGGGTATCGCCGGGCTCATACAAGACCTTGCCCAGCGGCAGCGCAACCGGCTGCAACTGCGGCAACAACGTCTCACGCAGCGGCAACGGCAGCGCACTCAACAGCAGGTTGTGTTGCGCCAGCCGGGCGTTGGGCATCGCGCGCCCCCCCTACTCGCACGCATCACGACTTCGGCAATCCGTCCGTCCACCGATGTCACGCTGCGCGCTTCAGCAACCGAACCTGAACTCTACCCCAATCTGCGGCAATCGGCCACAGGATCAATCTGGCTGATGGCGTCGGCGCCGGCCCTTATGCGCCCGGCCCCGGATGACGCAGGCACGCAATGTACCGCGCAAGGCCATTGCGTCGATGCTGAACAGATTCCTGAAATACCAGCCACTGTGTCGCGCCGCACCGAACATTGCAGCCCAAAAGCCCATTGTGACCCCACTGCTCGGCGTATCAGCCCCCATTGGGGAGGCTTTGAACCACAGAACACAGGGCCACCGCAATGAACGCAATGAGAAACCCGAGCTACAACTACGACGCCTTCCGGCGCGACATGATGTTTGTCCACATGCAATTCGACGGCGGGCCGGAACCCGGCGCGCTGGCGCCGAATTTCAACCTGCCGACCGTCGCTGGCGGCCGCTTCGACCTGCAGTCGCATTTCGGCCGGCGCATGGTGTTGATCGAGTTCGGCTCGATCACCTGCCCGATGGCGAGTGCCGCGCGAAAATGCTTGACTCGTTTACACGATGATTTCAAACAGCAACTAGTGTAGTGTTCGATTCTTGATGGAACTTAAAAGTCTTGCCGATGTCCAATTCATCACCTGGATTGAGCATGGAGTGAGTCAGTGCGAGTAGCCCCGGCGATTGAATTGACCAAAGCGCAGGAGCACGAGCTGACCAA
>JAUXUI010000071.1 GCA_030681035.1 Lysobacteraceae bacterium
GGCTTGGTGCTGATCTACTCGACGTGCTCCGGCGGCGCGAGTATCCGTAGCAACGATCACTCTGACAGGTTGCCGTAGGACGGGTAGAGCGCAGCGACCGAGTGTAACGAAGGCGTAGTTCGCGCAGCGAACGCTGTCGCAACCCATCAACCAGGCCATTACAACGCGCTTGATGGGTTTCGCTGCGCTCTACCCATCCTACGACTGAGCCTTGACTTGGGTGGATTGATTCGCCGTGCTCAAGGCATACAAAAAATCAATCCGGCGCAATTCGTGGATCCGTATCGGGTTCCTATGCGGGTGATCCATGGCCTATTGGGTTACCGGGTGCCGTTCAAAGTGGGTAGGGCTGCATTCACGGTATCGAGGTGACGGTATGGCGGAGCATGTGAACACGCAAGGCGAAGCTCAGATCATCGACATTGAGCGGTTGCGGCAAGGTTGTGCGAGATGCTCACTGCAACAACTGTGCCTGCCAGCGGGTTTCAGCGCTCCCGATCTGAACCGTTTTGACGAACTGGTGAAGAACCGCCGGCCATTGGCGCGTGGCGAATTTCTGTTTCGCGTGGGTGCGCCGCTATCATCCCTGCACGTGGCTCGCGATGGTGCATTCAAGACGCTGGCACTGAGCGAGGAAGGCGACTTGCAAGTGATCGGTTTTCACCTGCCGGGCGAGCTGATTGGTCTTGATGCCATGGGGACGGGCTTCCACCGCTGCGACGCGGTGGCTCTGGTACCCGCCAGCGTTTGCGAAGTGCCGTTCAATGAGTTGGGCCGCATTGCCGCGCAGGTGCCCGGTTTGCAACGGCAATTGCTGCGGTTCATGGGGGAGCGGATGAACCGCGACCAGCAGCACATGGAAATGATGGGCCGGCGTCACGCCAGCGAGCGTCTTGCCATGTTCCTGCATAGTGTGTCCGAGCGCTTCCGAGAGTTAGGCAAACCTGCGGATGAATTCAGTCTACCAATGTCGCGTGACGACATCGCCAGCTATCTGGGCATGGTGATTGAGACCGTCAGCCGCACGTTTTCCAGGTTGCAGGATGACGGCATGATCAGCGTGCGAGGGCGTCAGTTGCGCATCCTCGACCACACGCGTTTGTCGCAAATCGTCCATGAGCCGGAACAGCAGCGCGCGCGCTTGTAGCCTCGGTTGCGCACAGCGCAAACCCGGGGCCGCCGCGCCCGATCGTTGCCGCCCCGCCAACGAAGGCACTGCATGCCATCACGGCGGACAAGGTGTGGCAGCGTACAGATACGGCACCACAATCAGTACATCTTCGAACCGCAGCACGTTGAACGTGGCATCACCGTCAAGCAGATTTTTCACGAGCCACGGGCAGGGTCTGTGATGGCAGCATCAGCACTATCACGAGAATGGAGTCATCACCATG
Source organism: Lysobacteraceae bacterium (assembly GCA_030681035.1). Classification (GTDB taxonomy): domain Bacteria; phylum Pseudomonadota; class Gammaproteobacteria; order Xanthomonadales; family Xanthomonadaceae. Next base: position 1,395 of record JAUXUI010000071.1, read on the forward strand.
AAAGCCTTTGTGTACAACGGCCCTGGCAAGAGCGCGCTGGAAGATCGCCCGAAACCGGTGATCGCCGCGCCCACCGATGCAATCGTCAAAATCCGCAAGACCACGATATGCGGCACCGACTTGCATATCCTCAAAGGCGATGTGCCGAGTTGCAAACCTGGGCGGATTCTCGGCCATGAGGGCGTCGGCATCATCGACTCGGTCGGCGCTGCGGTCACCGGCTTCAAGGCCGGCGATCATGTTCTGATCTCGTGCGTCAGTGCCTGCGGCACCTGTGCGTTCTGCCGCAAGCAAATGTATTCGCACTGCACCACCGGCGGCTGGATTCTGGGCAATACCATCGACGGCACCCAGGCCGAGTTTGTGCGCACGCCCTATGCCGACATGAGCCTGTATCACATACCCAAAGATGCCGACGAGGAGGCGCTGGTGATGCTCAGCGACATCCTTCCCACCGGGCTGGAATGTGGTGTGCTCAATGGCCAGGTACAGCCCGGCAACAGTGTCGCCATCGTCGGCGCTGGCCCGGTGGGCCTTGCTGCATTGTTGACCGCGCAATTCTATTCACCGGGCCGCATCATCATGATCGACCTTGACGACAACCGCCTGGCAATCGCCAAACAATTCGGCGCCACCGACACCATCAACAGCGCCAATGGCAAGGCGCTGCAAGCGGTGATGACGCTGACCGACAAGTGCGGCGTCGATACCGCGATAGAGGCGGTGGGGTTACCAGCCACCTTCGAGCTGTGCGAAAAACTGGTCGCGGCGGGTGGGCATATCGCCAATATCGGCGTGCATGGCCACAAGGTCGATCTGCATCTGGAAAGCTTGTGGGATCGCAACATCACGATTACCACGCGGCTGGTCGATACCGCCACCATCCCGATGCTATTCAAGACCGTGACCGCCAGCAAGGTTGATCCCAGCGTGTTGATCACCCATCATTTCACCTTGGATCAGATACTGGACGCCTATGCAGCTTTCGGAAATGCCGCCAAGACCAAGGCGCTGAAGGTGATCATATCGCCGTAACATAGCGCAAGGAGCATCCGATGATTTACGGCGTGATGTGGCTATGGTTCGTGTTGGCGGGGCTGTCGGTGGCATTCGTGGCCATCGACATCCGCACCACCCCAGCGCATCCGGTGATGAAATGGGGCTTCATCCTGCTGGTTGCCTATACCGGCGTGTTCGGTCTGGTGCTGTATGTGCTGGGTTGCCGCGAACCGCTGCGCGGAACGCACGAACGCTTCGTCGCGGTGCGCTGGCGGCAGGTGCTGGGATCGACCATGCACTGTGTTGCCGGCGATGGCATCGGCATTCTGGCCGGCGCGGTGATTGCCAGTGTGATTGCCCTCGATGGGCCGATCGAGATCGCTCTGGAATATCTGTTGGGATTTGCCTTCGGCTGGACGATATTCCAGGCACTGTTCATGCGCGACATGGCCGGTGGTGATTACCTGCGCTCGCTGCGCAACACCTTCGCCGCAGAGTTTTTATCGATGAACCTGCTGATGGCGGCGATGATTCCGGTGATGCTGTTGCTGCGCGCGCGAATTGCGCCGGCGGCCGGCCCAGGCGACCCCGCATTCTGGTTCGTGATGTCGATGGCGCTGCTGGCGGGGTTCATTGCCGCCTATCCGATGAACTGGTGGCTGGTGGCCAATCAGCTGAAACATGGCATGTTCACGGTGCGCGCCGACGACGACCCGAATGCGCCGGAAGGCAAAACGACACACGCTGAGATGATGCACGATGGCGCAACCGGTGACAGGCCCCCGCTGCCGCCGATCTGGATCATGGCCACGATTTCCTGCCTGGCGCTTGCAGTTGGCCTGCTTGTCGCAGTGTGATGCCGCCGTCAACGCTGGCACGTGCGATTTCTGAGCTGCCTGTGCGGCAGTATACAGTTAACTGGCTCTTCGTGGAAACGTGTGGGTAGTTTCGTGCATTTTCACCGCTCCACCCACATGCAGATGTACGGGTATGGCCATGTCGGATCCACGCCGGTGGCGTTTGCGACGGCATGGGCAGATATTTTGCTCCATGCAAAATCTGCATTCCCCACATCCATGTGGGTCATGCCGGAGGTACGACTCCATGGATGGAGGGGGTAGGGCCGCGTCTGGAACAGCGGCCGAGAGCAATGCAGGAGCAATTGCCGGATCCGACCTTCTACGTCAGCCACGCGCGGCGCTTGGCGTAGGTCGGCTCAAGCCGCGCAGCTGTGGAGCCGACAGCGCATCCGCCGTGAGTGTTTCGCAGACGTTGGCAGCAGCAAAACGTGACCGACTTCTGGCCAACCCTGAAGCCTTAAAACCCTTGCCACGCATGAGTCATGGCACGATCAGGCTTATGCAATCACCCACATGTTTCGACGAAGAGCCAAATAATCTATGTAATAGGTGTAGGATTTCAAAAAATCCTTGCCCCGGACAAAATTTCCATGCCCGCCGTCGGCTATGAACACCTTCGTCAACACCTTCGGCTGAGCGCCTTTGCACCGCTGCGGCCGGCGCTGGTCAAGCCGGTGCTGCGGATCGATGCAAGCGATGCGTGCATTGCCGTGCCGGCGGCGATGGCGCCGGCGGCCGACGATCTGCTGGGGCATGTGCTGTTCGCGCTCAAGCACGAGGGCACGGATCTGCAGATACTGGCCGAGGCGCTGCCGCATTTGGACGAGGCGCAACTGCTCGCGGCGCTGCGCGCCACCCCCAGCGGCAAGTACCTGCGCATCGCCGGCTTTCTGTGGGAGGCGTTGCTGGGCCGGCAACTGCACGGCTTGCCCGCGCTGGCGGGTGCCACGGTGCCGGTGTTCGATCCGCAGCGATACGTCACTGCACCGGGGCCGCGTTCGTCACGCTGGCGGGTGCGGTTCAATGGCTTGGGTTCGCTGGACTGGTGTGCGACGGTTCGGCGTACACCGGCGATTGAGGCGGGTTTGACGGCCGATGTGCTGGCACGCGCCAACGCTTTTGCTGCGAGCACGGACCGGCCGATGCTGGATCGCGCATTGTCCTGGGCATATCTGGGCGAAACGCGTGCTTCGTTCGAAATTGAGCGCGAAGCACCGGCGCCGGACAAGGCGCGCGCCTTCGTCGAGCTGCTGCGGCATGCACACCAGCCGCGCGCGCTCACCGAGGACTATCTGGTGCAGTTGCAGACCGCCACAGTGGCCAACCCTTTTGATCGCGCGGTGGCGTTCCGGCACCAGCAGAACTGGCTGAGCGATGGTTCGGCCGGCGCGCTGGGTGTGAGCTATCTGCCGCCGCCGCCCGAGCAGGTGCCGGCGTTGATGCAGGCACTGATGACGTTCGCCAATACCCAGGCCGCGCACGTCGATCCGCTGGTGATGGCGGCGTGCGTGTCGTTCGGCTTCGTATACATCCACCCATTCATGGACGGCAACGGCCGGCTGTCGCGTTTTCTCTTTCATCATGCGCTGTGCCAATCGGGCCGACTGGCCGACGGTTTGATCCTGCCGGTGTCGATTGCCATGGCGCGCCACGAGGACGACTACCTGTCGGCTCTGAAAAGCTTCTCGCGGCCCGCACGCGAATGCTGGGACGTGCGCATGCTCGATGCCGACAGTTTCGACTTTCGCTTCGATGGCAGCGCCAGTCTCTATCGCTACTGGGACGCCACCGATTGCGTGGCGTTCGGTATCCGCATGGCGGAGGCGGCCCTTTCGGAAAACCTGCAACAGCAAGTTGCGTTTGCGCGGCGCTACGATCGCATCGTCAGGGCGATCAATGCCCGCTTTGACATCCGTAACACTGTGCTGAGCACGCTGGTGGTGTCGGCATTAGAGCATGGACGGTTGTCGAAGCGGCGGCGCGACCAGTTCGCTCATGCGGTTCCCGATGGTGCTTTCGACGCTATCGAGCAGGCGGTGCTACAGGCGCAACCCGACGCGACCGATGACGCGCAGTCGTAAGCCAACACGCTATTTCTTGCGAGTAAAGCCAAGCAGCGGATGAAACCGCCAACCCTGGGTGGCGTCGGGGATGCTGACGGTGGCGAAGCGCTTGGCGCAGTCGCTTGGTGACAGATCGAATATTTCGGCGTGCTCACGCAGCAGTTGCATGAAGTCGTGGCTTCCCCACGGCACCATGCGCTGGCCTTGCACCGCCGTGTCGGGCAACAGGTTTATCTTGCCGTCAATCGTGACGTAGAGTTTTTCCCAGCGGCGCGCGCCATCGGCGACGTAATGCAAGACAAAATCATCTTCGTCATCGTTGGGCAGCAACACGAGATCGATGCGGGGCACCGGATCGAAGCGGAACGGTTGTTGTTGTGGCAGCACGGCGGTGAGCGATGCGTGTTGCCGCTGCCAGTGGCTGGCGGCGTTGATCGGCGGCCACTGCGGGGCAGCGGATGCACCGCTGCGGCGTTCGCGCGCGCTGAGATCTGGGAACTTGGACTGCTGGGTCTGCATTTGCCGGTCCAGCCGCGCGTGCTCCAGATCGACCAGCCGGTCTTTCGGCCGCAATGTGTCATCCGGGCGCGCCATGATGCGTGGCCGCGCATCGATTGCCTCGCGCTCGGCCGCATCCAGCAGCTTTTCCAGTGTATGTGTGGTGAGCTTGAACGCGGGTTCGCCGGTTTCGAACCCAGGCTTGCAAAATGCCGGGCCGCCCGAGTGCTCGAAGTGGCGCAGGTTGTGATCGAAGATCAGCAGATTGGGGTGCTCCATGACGCCATCGCGATGGCGGCGGATGCGGCCGGCGAGCTGGATCAGCGAGCGCATCGACGATGGTTCCACGACGCCCCAGTCGTAATCGTGATCGCGACCTACTTCAGTAACCGGCGAGCCGAGTACGACGAACAATTGATCGGACTCGGGGTGGGCATCGAGCCGCTGGCGAATGTCCGCCAGATCGAACACGGCGTCGGGCCGGCGACGATCGAGCGCGCTGTCCAGACGATGCTCGATGGCGGAGCGGATCAGCAAAGGGAACTGCGAGTGGTACACGCACAGATGGATGCGTTTCCCTTCCGGTGCGCCGAGCGCATACAGAGCCAGCGCCACGTCGAACAGCGGATCGATGTTGGCCATGCGTACCAGGCCGAAACTCACCCGTTTGCCGCTGTGCGGATCGATGCTGCGATGGGTATCGTGCAGACGCAGGGCGGCATCGCGGATAAGCCCGGCAAACTCAGTGCGGATGGTTCCCGTGTCGGTGCTTTTGAACGCCATCGGCAACAGTTCGCTGCGGCGACGGGCGTCCTGCTTGCCCAACTGGGCATGGCGCGATTGCGCGAACGCGAGGTGGGCATCGCGGAAGCCGTCGGCTTCGGCGCAGTCATGCTGCGCTTGCGCAAACTCGTCGAACCAGGCGCAGCACACTGCTGGTGATTCGTCGTGTCGCTGACCACGATTGCGTGCAAACCAGCGGCGGCCGTCGAGGTAGGCGGCGAACAAACCTTCAACCAATGCCGGTGGCAGGGTGGCGGATGACAGCAATACGCGAGAACCCAACAGGCCAGCCCAATGCACCAGGCGGGTGAGTGCCGGCAGGTCGTCGATGTCGAAGTCGTCGGGTTCGTCCAGCACCAGATCGCCGCTCATTAAACGCAGCATTGGAATGATCTGGCGACCGCCACGCTGGCTTTCGGTTGCCGGGGTCAGATGATCGATTGTGCAGACCAGAATCGGCGCGCTCAGCAGCTTGCGCGGCTGCGGCTCGGGCGTGAGCCGTTGCAACAGCGCGTGCTCCGCGTTGCCTTCGAAGCGAACGTGGCCGTCTTCGGGCAACAGCGTTTGCGCCGACGCAGACCCGGATTGCTCGGCAAGCTCCGCATAGTGTTCGAACAACTCGCGATTGGCGGCACCACCGGCCTGTATCGCCAGGTCTTCATCGTCCAGGGAGAGCAGATCGCGAAAGGCGCGCCCGGTTAGCAGCGTAAGCGTGCGCAAGCCCATCGCGAACGCGCAGCGCATACCCTGTGCCGGATCGGCCAGCGCGTTCATGATGCGGGCATTTGCCAGTGTTTTGCCGCAGCCGGTGGACGCCATGTTGACGATGAAGGCGCCGTGCCGGGCGCCACGCTCGCGCATGGTGACGGCGGTGTCGCTGGCGCGATCCTGCCAGCGAAAACGTGCATCGGCGCTGCGTTTGCGAAGCCCTTTGTGGCGACAAAGACGCGGTAACTTGGTGGCGAAATCGGGCAGCGCATGGGTGACGATGCCGGCGTGCTTCTCGACACCGAGCAAATGTTCATCGAGCGTCTGATTCAAGTTGCGGCGACCGTTCTTGTCCTGAGCCGTGTTGGCATGGAGCGGGTAATTCGCTTCGCCCTTCACGCGATCCGCTGTGTTGGTGAGGCTGGAATAGTGGTGATCGGCCAACATCAGGCTCAACCGCGACAAATGCATCACGTAAGGATCATCCAGCCAATCACGGCCATCGGGCTGCGCTGCATGTTCGATCAAATGCCTGGCAAAACGCGTTGCACGTTTGCGCCAAGTGGGCGTGGTAACCGGTAACCCGTGTGGAAACGTCCAATAGGGGGCAACTACCGCTTTATCGGTTGAGGTAGGCAGTTCGTTCCAGTTGCAGTCGATGCGGTCAAGCAAGTTTTCGAGCTGGCTACTGCGGAAAGACGACAGCTTGGCGCCGAGCCAAGGCGGGTCATCCTGCCTTGGCGGTTGCACTGGCAGGCGATGATGGGTGAGCACCAGCCAGCCGACCGTGCGCGCCAATGGTGGCATGTTGGCAAGAGGTGAGTTCTTTTCGGCCGCCGGGTCGATACCATCGCGACACAGACGATCCAGCCAGCTCGAATCATCGTTGACGCTGGGTGCATGCAAGCGGTGCAACCAACCTTGGTCATCAGTGGCATCGCCGACAAAGGCTTGAAACAGTCGTAGGGAAATCCATTCGTGGCGATATTGATTGCGTTCCGGTTTGCCCGGTGAATCGGCAACGAGACGATCCTGAAATGCTTTGCACGCCTTGCCCAGATCGTGCAGCAACGCTGCCAAACCGGATAACAGATGGATGACTTGCAGACTATGCCAGTCGTTCTCATCCGCTTGCCGCAAAATATTGCGTTGCGTGGTGTTGGTAGGCACTGCGCCCTCGGCGTTGAAACGGCGGGCATCGCCGACGATCCACAACAACTCGCTGTGGTCGTGCCCGCGAATCCAATGACAGGCGACCGCAGTATTCTTGCGTGCCGTCTTGCGCAGCAAACGGCGCAGCGTGGCCAACCCGTCCTGGGTGATCGGTGTCTGCCAGGTTCTGTCACCGCGGCGCTCGCCAAACTGGTCGAGGATGCGCCGCGTTTCGCTGAGCGCACGTTTGTCGCACTGGCTGATGAGCAAAATGTTCACAGCACCTCGCCGGTGACTTCAACTGCCACGGCTTTCAACGTTTCAATCATGAAATCCAGCGATTCGCTGCGCGTGAGTGCTTCGATACAACCGCGACGAAACCCTTGTTCGTCGTCGCCACGCATCGCGGCAATAAAGGCTTGCGGCAGGATGCTGGCATCCTTGACCAGGTCGGCGACATCAAATACCAACCCGCCGCGACGGGTCTTGCCGTGCAATACCGCCAAACCGTGTGGCAGGCCGAGTACCCAGGTGGCGGTGGCACCAAGCCCATACGCGAGGTAGTTGCCATGATCGAGAAAGCGATTGGCAGGGTCGTTGCCGCTGCCGCGTTTGGCGCGGGTGAACTCACCATAGCCCACGGTATCCACCGCCAGTTTGAATAGTGCTTTTGTCAGCCGTGCTTCCTCGGTAAGCAGAGCCGTGTTGTCCTGGGCAAGGTCGACTTGGCGGCAGGAGCGTTGCATCAACTCGTCAAGCCGGCTTGCATCGATGGCAAAGCCGTTGTCACGCAACGCCGGTATTTTCCATTGTTGGCTGATTCGACCCAGGCGAGCTTGTTGGAACGCCTTGGCGGCTGCCAGCCGCAAATCATCGTTGAACCAGAATCGTACCCATGCTTGCAAGTATTGCGTCGGGCGGTACTCGCTTTGCGGCGACAGCCACGCCACTTCCACGTCAACTTCATTGGCACTGAACAAGGGCGTACCGCCACCGCCGCAAAAACCCACCAGCACGCCGGCCTTTGCGAGCTCGCGCATCGCCGCCTGGGTCACCGAGGTGCCGGTACCCAGCAATATCGTGGTGGTGTTGGCGATCGGAATATTCCAGTATGCCGAGCGCCTGCCCTCGTCGGTGACGTATTCGACCCGGCCACCATTGACCAGCACCCGGCAGTGCTCAAGGTAATAAATGTTTGCACGCTTGCTGTGCAGCACGGCTTTGAGATCAGAAGGGTGTAGGTCGTCCATCAGGATGCGTACCTTTCGCTGCACTACTACGCGCTGCCAACCGCAGCATGCTGCCTGCTACACCACCGTTGCAATATTAGTGTAGCGGGTCCCATTCAAAGCCACCCTCAAGGCGGCCCCTTCGGGCAATGGCGCGGCGTGGTTGTGCCGCCGTTGCCGCTGCGCTTGGGAGCATTCGCGTCGATCGGCATCAGCAGCTCCCGCCAGCGAATCGCCGGCAGCCACGCCGACCAACGCGCCGCGGTTTGGTGTACAGACTATGGTTTGGCCATGTCCGGCAAGGGCACGTTGAACTCGATCTTCGCCACTTGCTCCGGTGCCCTGCCAATCGTGTGCAGAAACGCAAGCCAGCGCGAGTCCGCATGGATGTTGTCGAACAGGCGCTCCGTCGCCACCTCACCCAAGCCGGGATCGCCCAGCTCAACCGCCTTGGCCAGCCAAGTGAAGGACTCGTCTGCTTCGCCGCGGAAGGCGTATACATAGGCGATGTTGTAGGGCCAATCCTTGCCAAACTTCGCGATCAGCGCGGCCAGCGCAGCATCAGCCTCGGATTTTCGTTCGAGCGCATGATAGGCCAGCGCCAAACCGATCATCCGCCAGGCCGCATTCGGCTCCTGCTCCATCTGCGCCAGCGCCGCCTTCGCGTCACCCTTCAGCAACAGCGCCACGCCAATCGCGTAGTGCGCGGCAGCGCGCTCCGGGCTCAGGCTCAGCGCGGTGCCAAGCGAAGCGATTGCCTCATCGAAGCGCCCGGCCCAGAGCTGGGCGGCGCCCAGATTGGCCAACGCCGTGACGTTGACCGGATCACGGCGGACAACCGCCTGGTCAAGCGCCAGCCGCTGGTCCTGGCGCCCGAGGGCCCGAAGCAGCGTGGCGCTGCTGCCAAGAACCCCCAGATCGGTCGGGTCGAGCGCCAGTGCGCGCTGGTAGTGCTGTGCTGCGGCGGCGAGGTCGTTGTCGCCAATGGCGGCTATCCAGCCCAGACGGGCATGGGCCGGTGCGTAGTCGGGATCAATCGCGAGTGCCTTGATAGCCGCCGCGCGGGCGCCGGCAACGCCCTGCTTGGCGGATAACAGGCCGATGCCCGACTCGTTGATCAAATTGCGGGCCAGCCCGTCCCACGCCGGCGCGTAGCGCGGATCGATCGCCAATGCTTGGCGGTAGAGTGCGTCAGACTGTTGGTAGGCATCGGCAGTGTGCTGTCGCCCAAGCTGCACCGCCTGCAGGTAGAGCGCATAGCCCTCGGGGTCGGTGCTGCGGGTCTTGGGCGGCGTGCCGAGCAGGGTGAGCTTGAGTTGTTTCACCACGTCGGCGGCGATCTCGTCCTGGATTGCGAAGATGTCGTCGAGCGTGCGGTCGTAGGTCTGCGACCAAAGTGGCGTATCGGTGGCGGCGTCGATCAACTGCGCGGTGATGCGCACCGTATTGCCGGCCTTGCGCACCGAGCCCTCCAGCACATGTGCCACATGCAATTGTTGGGCGATTGCCGGGATTGCGATGTCCTTGCCCTTGAACGAAAACGACGAGGTGCGCGCGGTCACCTCCAGTTCGGGAATCCTTGCCAGCAGGTTGAGCAGCTCCTCGGAAATACCGTCGGAGAAATACTCCTGATCCTTGCCCGGGCTCATGTCGGCGAACGGCAGCACCGCGATAGACCGCTCGGGTACCACAGCTTTCTCGTTGCCGTTGTGCCACAACGACACGCGATCAGTGAGCAGCAGCACCACGGCAATCGCCAGTGCGCCGATGATCGCGTAATCGAGTTTGCGGCTGGTGCGATGCGCAACCGAATCGGCCGGATCGACCTGGCTCTCGCGCTTGAGCCCGTGCGGCGTGAACTCAAAGAACCACGCGAACGCAATGCAGAACGGTAAACCGATCAGGCCGGCGATCACCAACCAGCGCACAACCCAATCGAAGTCGCCGAACAGTGGCAGCAGTTGCGCAAGCCCCTGCGCCAGCGCCCAGACCGCCGCGACGTAGAGCGCGACAGCACGCAACACGTTACGACGCTTGAGTTCGGTGAACAGGCTCACGCGCCGCTGTCCCTGGTTTGCTCGCGCAAGGCTTCAACCGTGACGCCGCGCAGAAGCATCGCCAGCCCGTTGACGGCCTTGCAATCGGAATTGACTGGACTCTGGCGTGAATCAATCAGCACAGTGCGCTCGTGGTTTGCCATTCGCAGATAGCTATCGCCAAGCAACACGCAAAAAGTGCCGGCCAGCGGCCAAGCTGGATGGCGGCCGGAAATCGGTTTGACTCCACCCAAGAAGCGACCTAATCTGCGCCATCACGCCCCAATCGCCCAAGGATTGCCATGTCCCTCGTTATTTCCATTGAACTATCGGATCACGATCTTGAGCGCTTTCGGGCAGCTCAAAAATCAGCCCAGTCAGGTGCCGCAAAAAAATCGACGGCGGAAGTGATCGCGGCGGCGCAGACGCTGCTGGCCGACGCGAAGAAGGTTTCGATTCCCGACTTCATCGCTGCGCGTTTGACCCGGCTCGACGACCTGATCGCGATGCTCAGCGACGAAGCCTGGAACCTGCCGGACGAAGACCGGCAACGGGTGATGTCGGCACTGGTGTATTTCGCCGATCCGGAAGATGTGATTCCCGATTCAGTGCCGGTGCTGGGCTATCTCGACGATGCGATCATGATCGAGTTGTGTGTCGGCGAGTTGCAGCATGAACTCCAGGCGTATGACGATTTCTGCGATTTCCGCGCACGTGAGGCGCACCGCCGCGGCACCGACCCTGCTGCGGTAGGTCGCGCCGACTGGTTGCAAGACCGCCGCGCCGAACTGCTGGAGCGCATGCACAGCCGCCGTGAGCGCGATGTCGGCACCGGTTACGGCCGCAGCAGCGGTTATGGCGGCTCGTCCTCGTCCTCGTATAATTCCAACAGCTGGCGGCCGAGCACCTTCCGGGTGTATTGACGCTCGTTCGGGTACCGCAGTGATCGCCTTCCGGTGAGAAATCGCCGTTCGCCGGCTCGAATCAAAGCTGGCGTCGGCGGCTGTTGCGCATGCATCCCTTTCGCCGCAGCGCCGGGCGTGGTTCAATTCACCCTGAAGCGGGGGTGTCCGCGCTGCGTGCGGACTGAGAAATACCCTTTGCACCTGATCCGGGTCATGCCGGCGTAGGGAAGCTTTCACGAGTGCCGCAGCGGCGCTCGGGCATCGCCGCTTCGATCCTGTCCGAGCCCGAGGTCTGCCCATGAACGCCATCCCCAACGCCCTGCGCGAGCAAGCGCAGCAATTGTCCGATTCGGTCACCCGGCCGATTTCCGGTTCGCGCAAGGTGCATATCGAGGGTTCACGACCCGATCTGCGGGTGCCGATGCGCGAGATCGTGTTGGCACAAACGCCGAAGATGTTCGGCGCAGCCGAGGCCAATGCGCCGTTCACGGTATACGACACCTCCGGTGCCTACACCGATCCCGATGCCAGCATCGATCTGGTGGCGGGCCTGACGGCGCTGCGCGCGCCGTGGATTGCCGAGCGCAGCGACAGTGCATTGCTGGGCGGCATGAGTTCGCAGTTCGGGCAGCAGCGTCTGGCCGATAGCAAGCTCGATGCGATCCGCTTTCCGGCGCTGCGCGCGCCACGGCGCGCCATAGCCGGTGCCAACGTCAGCCAGATGCATTACGCACGGCGCGGCATCGTCACCGCGGAGATGGAGTTCATCGCCATCCGCGAGAACCAGCGCATGGATGCGATAACCGATGCGCAATTGCTCAAGCAGCATCCGGGGCAACATTTCGGCGCCAACATCCAGGCGCGGATCACGCCCGAGTTCGTGCGCGAAGAAGTGGCGCGCGGTCGCGCCATCATTCCCAACAACATCAATCATCCGGAAAGCGAGCCGATGATCATCGGTCGCAACTTCCTGACCAAGATCAACGCCAACATCGGCAACTCGGCGGTCAGCTCGGGCATCGCCGAGGAAGTGGAAAAAATGGTGTGGGCGATCCGCTGGGGTGCCGACACGGTGATGGATCTGTCCACCGGCAAGCACATCCACGAAACCCGCGAATGGATCTTGCGCAACAGCCCGGTACCGATCGGCACGGTGCCGATTTACCAGGCATTGGAAAAAGTCGATGGCCGCGCTGAAGAACTGACTTGGGACATCTTCCGCGACACCCTGATCGAGCAGGCCGAGCAGGGCGTGGACTATTTCACCATCCACGCCGGGGTGTTGCTGCGCTATGTGCCGCTCACCGCCAAGCGCGTCACCGGCATCGTCTCGCGCGGCGGCTCGATCATGGCCAAGTGGTGCCTGGCGCACCATCAGGAGAGTTTCCTGTACACCCATTTCGCGGATATCTGCGAAATCATGAAAGCCTACGACGTGGCGTTCTCGCTGGGCGATGGCCTGCGCCCGGGCAGCATTGCCGACGCCAACGATGCCGCGCAGTTTGCCGAGCTGGAAACCCTGGGCGAGCTGACCAAGATTGCATGGCAGCACGATGTGCAAACCATGATCGAAGGCCCCGGCCATGTGCCGATGCAATTGATCAAGGAGAACATGGACAAGCAGCTCGCCGAATGTGGCGAAGCGCCGTTCTACACCCTTGGGCCGCTGACCACCGACATCGCGCCGGGCTACGACCACATCACCAGCGCCATCGGCGCCGCGATGATCGCTTGGTACGGCACCGCGATGCTGTGCTACGTCACGCCGAAGGAACACCTCGGCCTGCCCAACAAGCAGGACGTGCGCGATGGCATCATCACCTACAAGATTGCCGCCCACGCCGCCGACCTGGCCAAGGGCCACCCCGGCGCGCAGGCGCGCGACAACGCGCTGAGCAAGGCGCGCTTCGAGTTCCGTTGGCAGGACCAGTTCAATCTCGGCCTCGACCCGGACAAGGCACAGGAATTTCACGACGAGACGATGCCCAAGGAAGCACACAAGCTGGCGCATTTTTGCTCGATGTGTGGCCCGCATTTTTGCTCGATGAAGATCACCCAGGACGTGCGCGAATACGCGGCCGACAAAGGCGTGGCCGATGCCGCCGACGCGCTGGCCGAAGGCATGGCCGAAAAGGCCGCGCAGTTCCGTGCCCAGGGCGCGCAGGTGTATCAGCCGGAGTGAGATGTTTTTTGTTGGACACGTCGCCCACAGGGGAGCGCAATCGCTGTCTGTAGGAGCCCACCCTGTGGGCGACCCAATGGCTTGGTGGGAGCCGGCGGCCTGCCGGCGAACAACCTTGCGCAAGCTTCGCGCGCAAGGCGCGCTCCCACCACAGTGGTCTCATTGTGGCGAAAGCCGCCCGAGGAAGGCAGTCATCGGCTAACTGGCCCGTCCACGACGGCATCGAGTCGGGCTAATTGAAAAGACCAATCGGTCTACACTATAATCCAAGCGATCTGATGCTGCGAAAGAGCGATCATGCCCTGGGAAAAAACATTCGACGAAGACGATGCCATCGCCAAGGCGATGAAGGTGTTCTGGGCCAAGGGCTTCGAGCCTGCGTCCATGGCCGACCTGATCGCGAGTACAGGTATCAGCCGCGGCAGTCTGTACAACGCCTTTGGCGGCAAGGAGCAACTGTTCGTCAAGACATTGCGGAAATACGACACAGACAACCGCCGTGCGATCCTGGCCGAGATGGAAGCGATGGATGATCCGAAGAATGCCATTGCCGCGCTTTTCGATGGCATCGTCGCCGATACGCTGGCTGACAGCGAAAAGAAAGGCTGTTTCCTGATCAATACGGCGTCCACCCTCGCTACCCAGAGCGAGGATGTAAACCAGATCGTACGTAATGGTTTGCGCGAAATCGAGGCGTTTTTTCGACGCTGTATCGAGGTTGGCCAGGCGCGCAAGGTCTTTCCCCAACGCATCGACCCAGAGGCGACAGCCAAGGCACTGTTGGGGATGATTGTGGCCATCCGCGTGCTTGGCCGCGGCATGTTCGACAAGCCCGCGCTTGAGGCGATCGCGGCCCAGGCCCAACGCCTGTTGCAATAGCACTTCGGCAATGGATTGTTGCCATGCGAAGAAAGCGCTTGGCTGATCGGTCTAAACAATCTATATTTAAACCCATCGGTCTAAACAACCGTTGAGCAATGTCCTTGCAGGCATTCATCCCCACCAACTATCTGGAGTACTCCATGATTGATTTCCCGATCCACGATGAAACCACCGCCCCCGAAGCCAGCAAGCCTTTGCTTGCCAAGTCGATGAAGGACTTCAACATGATTCCGGGTCTGCACGCGGTGATGGCTGAAGCGCCGGGCCTCCTGGAGGGCTACCAGGTGCTTCACAAGCTTTTCATGAACACCAGCTTCGACAAGGACGAGCTGACCGTGGTCTGGCAGACAATCAATGTTGAGCATTCCTGCCATTACTGCGTCCCCGCCCATACCGGCATTGCCAAGAGCATGAAGGTGGACGACGCGATCACCGATGCGCTGCGCAATGAAACGCCGTTGCCCAATGCCAGGCTTGAGGCACTTCGCACGTTTACATTGAGCGTGGTGCGAGAGCGCGGCAATGTGGACGACAACGCGATACAGGCGTTCATCGACGCTGGCTTTACCAAGCGACAGATCCTCGAGGTGGTGCTTGGCGTCTCCCAGAAGGTGATGTCCAACTACACCAACCACTTGGCGGCCACTCCGGTGGATGCCGCATTCAAGAGTTTCGCGTGGCAAAAGGCGGCCTGAGGGCGCCCGCAACACGACATCACTCTGGCGACAGCCGGGGTGATGACAACTGACGGCACCAGCACACTGCTGGTATGGAAGCGATGAACGGGGACGCGCTCAACGCGTCATCGCTATCGCCCCGCACATTGCAATTCGTGCATTGTGCGGCTCGGCCATCAATAGGCTGTGACTTTGACGATACGGTAGGCGGCGGTGTGTAGTTGGGTAACTCCTTCGGCCTGGAATCCGGGTTGCTGGGCGAGGATGTCACGTCGTTCCAGCAGCGCGATCTGCCAGTGCGGCGCGAACAAGCGCTCGACCTCGGCCGGATCGACGCTGAACGGCGGGCCTGCCTTTTCGCGTTGCGGGTATTCGAGCGTGAGCAAAAGCATACGGCAGCCGCTGGGTAGCTTGCCGAGTACGTCATCGGCATAGCGTTGACGCATGCTCGCCGGCAGCGCAATCAGGGCGGCGCGGTCGTAACAGGCGGTGCATTGGGCGAGGTCGTGCGCGCCAAGATCAAAAACATTGCCGGCCAGCAATGCAACGTGTTCGCTGTTAAAACGCTGGAAACTCCCGTGTGCTACAACTTCGGGCAGCAGTCCGTTTTCGGCGAAGAACGCGGCACAGGCATCAGCCGAGAGTTCGACACCAAACACATTGTGGCCTTGTGCGGCGAGCCAGGCCATGTCCGCGCTTTTGCCGCACAGTGGCACGAACACGCGGCTGCCAGCCGGCACTGCCAGCGCGGACCAGTGCTGGCGCAGCAGCGCGTTGACCTCAGGCTGGTGCCAGCCGATGCGGCCTTCGGCCCAGCGCTGTTGCCAATAATCGGGCTCCATGATCGCGGCCTCAGCCCAGCGCCTGCAGCAAGTCTTCGATCAAGTCGTCGGCATCTTCCAGCCCCACCGACAGCCGCAACAGGTTCAGCGGTGAAGTCGGGTTTGCGCCTTCGACCGAGGCGCGGTGTTCGATCAGTGATTCGCAGCCGCCCAGCGAGGTGGCGTTGATGAACAGGCGCAGACGCCCGGCCACACGCAGCGCGTGGTCGCGGCCACCGGTTACCTGAATGCTGAGCATGGCGCCGAAATCGCGCATCTGCGCGGCGGCGATGGCATGGCCGGGGTGGTTGCCAAGCCCCGGAAAATGCATCGCTTCAATCTGTGGGTGGTCGGCCAGGGCGGCAGCGACGTGCTTTGCGTTGGCGCAGTGCATCGCCATGCGTGCCGACAGCGAGCGCAGGCCGCGCAACACCATCCATGCCGCAAATGGCGACGCGTTGAGGCCGATCAGTTCGCGTGCATGGCGGGCACCGGCGTACCACGTGCCATCGGCAAAGACCAGCGCGCCGCCCATCACATCACTGTGTCCACCCATGTATTTGGTGGCCGAATGCAGCACCACATCGGCACCCAGCGCCAGCGGTTGCTGCAGGGCCGGCGTGGCGAAGGTATTGTCTACCAGCAGCCGGGCGCCAGCTGCATGAGCCAGTTGCGCGAGGGCGGCGATATCGCTGATGCGCAGCAGCGGGTTGGATGGCGTTTCCGCCCACAGCAGCGCGGCGTGGCGTTGCAGCGCTTTGCCAACGGCATTGAGGTCGGTGAGATCGCACCACTCGACCACGACATCCCAGCGTTCGGCCAGTTGTAAAAACAGCGAACGGAAACCGGCGTACAGATCACGCGCCACGATCACCCGGCTGCCACGCGGCAAGCTGTGCAACAGTGCGCTGCCGGCGGCGATGCCGGAACCGACGAACAGGGCATGGCTGCCGCCTTCCAGCGCCGCCAGCGCGGTTTCCAGTCGGCGCTGGGTGGGGTTGTCGGCGCGCTGGTACTGCAAGCCATCGGCGCGGCTGCCATCAGGCGCGTGCTCATAGGTGGTGGCCAGGTGAATCGGCGGTATCACCGCGCCGGTTTCGGCGTCGGGCTCACCACCGGCATGTACGGCCAGAGTTTGAAAGCGCATGGTCTGCTCCTGCAATGATGGCATGCAATGGGATACTGTCAGTCTCGCATTTTACGAGTTCCCCATGAGCGCGACTGAACAAATTGTGCAGAGTGCCAGCGACAACTGGCTGGCGGTCTATCGGCCGCGAGCGCTGGTGCTGGATCATGGCCTGGGTGCGCGGCTGTGGGATATCGAAGGCCGCGAATACGTGGACTTTGCTGCCGGCATTGCGGTCAACGCACTCGGCCATGGCGATCCCGACCTGAAAGCCGCGCTGCATGCGCAGGCGGAAAAGCTCTGGCATGCCAGCAATGTGTTTTACACCGAGCCGCCGGTGCAACTGGCGCAGGCGTTGGTCGATAAATCGGGATTCGCAAAACGGGTGTTTCTGTGCAATTCGGGCACCGAAGCCAATGAAGCGGCGATCAAGCTGGTGCGGCGCTGGGCCAGCGATCAGGGCCGCGCGCCGGAGCGGCGCGTCATCATCACTTTCGAAGGCAGCTTTCATGGCCGCACCCTGGCCGCTGTCACCGCTACCGCACAGCCCAAATATCAGCAGGGCTACGAACCGCTGCCGGGCGGCTTCCGCCATTGCGCTTTCAACGATATCGCCGCACTCGAACAGGCGATGGCTGCGGGAGATGTTGCGGCAGTGATGCTGGAGCCGATCCAGGGCGAGGGCGGGGTGCGCCCGACAGCGCCGGGGTTTCTTGCTGCCGTCCGCGCGCTGTGTGATCGCCACGATGCCTTGTTGGTGCTCGACGAAATCCAGTGCGGCATGGGCCGCACCGGCCGCCTGTTTGCGCATCAGTGGGACGACGTGGTGCCCGACATCATGACCCTGGCCAAGGCGCTGGGCTGCGGTTTTCCGATCGGCGCGATGTTGGCCGGGCCGCGCGTCGCCGAGGTGTTGCAGTTCGGCGCACACGGCACCACTTTTGGCGGCAATCCGTTGGCCGCGGCAGTGGCGAATGTGGCATTGGCCAAGCTCGATTCGCCGGCAATCCGCGCCAATGTCGAACGCCAGTCACAGGCGTTGCGCGCCAGTTTACAGGCGCTGGACGCGCGGCATGGGTTGTTCGCGGAAGTTCGCGGCCGTGGCTTGATGTTGGGCGCGCAGCTTACGCCAGCCTTTGCCGGCCGCGCGGCGGAAATTCTCGATGCAGCCGCCGAGCATGGCTTGCTGCTGTTGCAAGCCGGGCCCGATGTGCTGCGCTTCGTGCCGCCGTTGTCGATCACCGACGCCGAGTTGGCCGATGGCCTTGAACGTCTTGGGCGTACGTTGACTGATTGGCTCTCGCGTCAACGCATTCCTGCAACGGCGTCCTGAGCCGCAGATATCTGGCGACATGTTCGCCCACAGGGTGGGCTCCTACAGGGGTGGGCCGCTACAAATGCACGCCATCTGTCGCCCACAGGGTGTGGCTACACAAAAACCGCAAACTGCCCCTGTGGGAGCTCACCCTGTGAGCGACAGATGGTGCAAACATCACGAGATGACGGTCGCCCACAGGGTGCGCTCCTACAGCGGTGCGTTGTGGTGCATTGGCAAGAGCCCACCCTGTGGGCGATCAACTTGGTGAGGTTGTCGCAGCCGGCCGCTACGCAGCCATGCAAAATGCTTCGCGTGCCGCTGCAATGGTGGCGTCGATATCAGCATCGCTGTGCGCGGCGCTGATGAAGCCTGCTTCAAAAGCGGAGGGTGCAAAATACACGCCGCGTTTGAGCATGGCATGAAAGAAACGGCGAAAGCCGGCAACATCGCATGACGTTGCCTGTGCAAACGTGCTGACTTTTTCGGCGCCGAAGAACAGCCCGTACATCGCACAACTGCGATTGGTGCTGACCGCAACGCCGGCATCGCGCGCCGCCGCTTCCAGGCCATCGCACAGCCTGTTGGTCTTGGCTTCAAGCGATTCGTAGAAACCCGGTGCCTGGATCAGTTCCAGCGTGGCCAGGCCGGCCGCCATCGCCACCGGATTGCCCGACAGCGTGCCGGCCTGATAGATCGGCCCTGATGGCGCGATCTGCGCCATCAAATCACGGCGGCCACCGTAGGCGCCAACCGGCATGCCGCCGCCAATAATCTTGCCGAAAGTGCTCAGATCCGGGGTGATGCCATAACGCGCCTGCGCACCGCCCAGCGCGACCCGGAACCCGGTCATCACCTCATCGAAAATCAGCACGGTGCCGTGGCGGGTACACAGCATCCGCAGGTGCTCCAGATAGCCGGGATTGGGCAGCACGCAATTCATGTTGCCGGCGATCGGTTCGACGATCACCGCTGCAATCTCGTCGCCGCAATCGGCGAACAGCGCGCTGGCGGCATCGGCATCGTTGTATGGCAGGGTGATGGTCAGATCGGCCAGCGCTTTGGGCACGCCCGGTGAATCGGGTACGCCGAGGGTCAGCGCGCCAGAGCCGGCCTTGACCAGAAAACTGTCGCCATGGCCGTGGTAACAGCCCTCGAACTTGACCATTCGGTTGCGGCCGGTGGCGCCGCGCGCCAGACGGATCGCCGACAGCGTAGCCTCGGTGCCGGAGTTGACCATGCGCACCATTTCGCACGATGGCACCAGCCGGGTGATGGTTTCGGCCATCGTCACTTCCAACGCGTTGGGTACGCCAAAGCTCAAGCCATCGGCGGCAACCCGGGTCACCGCCTCGATCACCGCCGGGTGGGCGTGGCCGGCGATCATCGGCCCCCACGAGCCGATGTAATCGATATAGCGATTGCCATCGACATCGAACAGATACGCGCCCTCGGCACGTGCGGCGAAGAACGGATCGCCGCCAACCGACTTGAATGCGCGCACCGGAGAATTGACGCCGCCCGGCATCAGCGCGATGGCGCGGGTGAACAGGTCATGGCTGATGGCGTGGTTCATGGCGTTCCTTGGTTTTGATCAGACGAGGGGTCATACAATGATTGCAGGTAGCGCGCGGCAGCCAGCGGGTCGGGGGCGTCAAACACGCCACTTATCACCGCGAGCAGATCAACGCCAGCGCGCACCAGCGGTACGGCATTGTCGGGGCTAATGCCGCCAATCGCCACCCTTGGCATGCCGTAAGCCGCGCTTGTGCGCAGCAATTCAAGCGATGCGCGCCGCGCCTGCGGTTTGGTGGGCGACGCAAAGAATGCGCCGAAGGCGATGTAACTGGCGCCGGCAGCAGCAGCGCGCTTGGCTGTCGCGTCATCGTCATAGCAGGAAACACCAATCACGGCATCGTGGCCCAGTAGCATGCGGGCCTGCGCAATGCTGGCGTCATCGCGGCCCAGGTGAACGCCCAGCGCACCGATCTCGGCGGCCAGTTCCAAGTCATCATTGATAATCAGGCCCACGCCGTAATCGGCACAGGCAGTTGCCAATGCGGCGGCCTGTTCGCGGCGGCGTTGGCGTGACAATTGTTTGCTGCGGTATTGCAGCAGCGCCGGGCGCGCAGGCAGAACCCGGGTCACCGATTCCAGCAACAGGCGATCATCACTGAACTCAGGCGTGATCAGATATAAACCTCGACGCGGCCACAAATCGCTCAACCTGGGTTCCTTATGACGCGTGGGGATGGGACAATTCTACGTTGTCCCCCCATGGTGCAAGGCGCAATGAGTTCGTCGATCCAAACTACTGTCTTCCGTTCGTACATGTGTGTGGTGTGCGGGTTCATTTACGACGAAGTTGAAGGCTTGCCCGAAGAAGGCATCGCGCCCGGCACGCGCTGGGAAGATGTGCCCGACAGTTGGGTATGCCCCGATTGCGGCGTAACCAAAGACGATTTCGATATGGTGCCGCTCGGCTGAGCGCAGCGGTGTCGAAGTTTTAGGTGTCCTCTCGAAACCGTCGCAATCGGGTCACGCAGTAGGTTCCGAGGGGATTCCGTCAGTTGAGGCGAGTGCGCCCGGCACCGGCCTCGATCAAGGCGTTGCGCACCTCGTCGCTGTCATCGCCATCCGGGTTCAGTGCCAGGTAGCGGGTCAGGTCGGTGCGTGTACCGGCGTCGTAGCCCAGTGCGCGATACGCCATCCCGCGATCACGCAACTCGCTGCTGCGGCCGGGGCACAATTGCAGTGCCCGAGCGCAGGTGCGGGCAACGCGATCCCATTCACCGCGCTCGCTGTAAACCGCTTTCAGGTTTTGCAGCATGCGGGTCAGGATGTCGCGATGCGATGCCGGTTCAAGAATGCTCAGCAGTTGCGAATCATCCGGCATCAGGCCATCGAGGTGCTCGCTGGCGCGCTGGCGCAATTCTTCTGTCGCCAGCGGTCGGCCACGATTAAATGGATCAAGCACGATCAAACCATCCTGCACTGCCACCCGCACCAGAAAATGACCGGGAAATGACACGCCATCCATGTCGAGGCCAAGCCGGCGGGTGACTTCCATCTGGATCAGCGCCAATGTGATCGGAATACCCAGCCGCCGATCCAGCACCTCGTTGAGATAGCTGTTGCGCGGATCGAAATAGTCGTCGTGATTGCCAGCATAGCCGCTGTCCTCAAACAGATGCCGGTTGATGGCCTGCAATGACTGCGCCAGGGTCCGCTCGTGCGGCAAGCTGGCGCTGATGGCGCGCACATGTGCATCCATCTGTTCGCGGCACGCCTCGGTGTCGAGATCCGGGTATTCATCGCGTGCGATCAACAGCGCAGTGTCCAGCAACGGAATCGCATCATCCGCCAACTGCGCCAAGTCGTTCCAGGTCAGGTTTGCATCGCGAGTGTTCATGGCAACCTCCATGGCGGCGGATGCGCTCAGACTCAAGGGTTGATGTTGATGTCAGGGCTCAGAACCAGCTCCGCCCCAGGTTGGATATCAAGTTGGCGCGCCGTGCCAGCATTGAGCTCAAGGGTGAAGCGAGCCATGCCTTTGCTGGGATAATTGGGGCAGCGGTTGCCGGCAGAGCACGGTGGCGTGTTTTCAGCTGCGGACACCAGCCGGCGCTCCGCGTCGAAGTAAAGAATATCAAGCGGGATGCGTGTGTTCTTCATCCAGAACGCCAACGGTTCTTCGCGCTCGAAAACAAACAGCATGCCGTGATTAGCGGGTAGCTCGTCGCGGAACATCAGGCCGCGTGTGCGGCTCGCTTCGTCAACTGCGACCTCAACCGCGAAACGGTGTCCGGCAAGCTCCACCCACGATGCATCGGCATTGGCGCAGGCATTCAGACTGAGCGCCAGCACGGCAAGTGCGAACAGCCGGTGCAATCGATGCGACATCGCCTTCTCCTCAAGATGATCTGAACACATGAAACGCGTCTGCTTGCATTGTGCCGCAACCCGAGGCTTGTGCGAGCATCAGTGATGACCAGTTTAAAAATTAGGCTTTTCTTTTTTTCGCAAGGCCCGTATGATGCGCGGCCCGCTGCTGAGGAAGTGGAACAGGTGGAGGGGTTGGTTGATTGAGGTGCGTTTGAGGTGTTGACGGACGCGAAAAGTGGTGTAAGATGTGCGGCTCGCTGGGGCGAAATGCTCTGGACGGCAAGTTGAGGCGAAAGTTTCCTTGTTGGTGAGTGATCTTTGACAGTG
>JAUXUI010000121.1 GCA_030681035.1 Lysobacteraceae bacterium
GGGCTGCAAATCCGTCTGCGCGGTGCATATTTCCGCCGAATCTTGGCCCGTAGCGGTGCTACGCGCCGGCGATCCGGCGAAAATCTGTCCTCGCGCAGCCAGATTTTCGCCTCGACCGGCAAAGCCCGACAGGCTCCTAGGACCGCCAACGGGGCGCATTGCACTACACTATGTGCCGGTTTGAAACTCCCCGCCCGTCGCTGACGACCCCATGGCCGGCAGTGACTGCCGCATATCTCTACCTACAGGTGAAACCCGTTGACTTCACAAGCATACGTCATCAAAACGCAAATGCCGGACCCGGCTCCGTCGCCCGAGGTGCTTCTCGATCTGGTGCGCAACGCGCTTGAAGAAATCAAGGCGAAGGATTCGGTTGAAATCGATGTGCGGGGCAAAACCAGTATTGCTGATTATCTGGTGGTCACCTCGGGAACCTCGACGCGTCACGTCAGATCGATCGCCGATGAAGTGGTACAGCACGCCAAAAAGGCTGGTGCCATGCCACTGGGCGTCGAGGGCGAGCGCGAAGCGGAGTGGGTGCTGGTTGATCTGGGTGACGTGATTGTGCATGTCATGCTGCCCCGCGTCCGTGAGTTCTACGCACTCGAACGGCTATGGACGGTGGGTGATCAGCCGCCGGGCAGTGAGGGTGCCGACGATGAGTATGGCGAGCACACCACAAGCGACTGATTGCTCAAGCGATGCACGCCCGTTTGATTGCTGTCGGCGAACGTGCCCCGTCCTGGGTGGCCGCAGGCTTTGCCGAGTACAGCAAGCGTTTGTCGCATTGGCTGCCGCTGGAGTTGGTTGAGTTGCCCCCGGGCCGGCGTGGCAAGGGGCTCGACCCGGCGCGTGCGATCCTCGATGAGGGCCAGCGAATGTGTGCAGCCCTGCCCAAGGGCGCGCTGGTAGTGGCGCTGGATGGCGGTGGCCGTGCATTGACCTCCGAGCAACTGGCACAGCGGTTGGCGCATTGGCGGCAACAGGGCCGCGACCTGGCATTGCTGATCGGCGGCCCGGATGGGCATGCCGCTGCGGTGCTGGCCTGCGCTGATGAAACCTGGTCGCTCGGGCCACTGACCCTGCCGCACATGCTGGTGCGCCTGCTGGTGGCAGAACAGCTTTATCGTGCAGCCAGCCTGCTGGCCAACCACCCGTATCACCGTGGTTGATACGGTGTCATTCGGCTCACTGCGAAGCCGCACACAGGGTGGGCTCCTACAGGCGAGTGCGACGGTTTTTTTGTGGGAGCCCACCCTGTGGGCGATCGATCTGCCGGGTTCGCGTGCGCGGAAACATTGTGTGGCAATGCAAAAGGTATCCTTGACGGCATGATTTTTCTTGCCTCGCAATCCCCCCGCCGCCGTGAATTGTTGGCCCAGATCGGTGTGGCATTCGACATTCTGGATGTCGATGTGCCGGAGCAGCGGCTGCCCGGCGAACCGGCAAGCGATTATGTCAGCCGTGTCGCACGCGAAAAGGCCGGGGCCGGCCTGTTGTTGGTGGCAGAGCGCGCTGGCGCGATGGTGATTGGTGCCGATACCGAAGTGGTGCTTGATGATGACGTATTCGGCAAACCCGCCGATGCGGCAGATGCGGCACAGATGTTGACACGCTTGTCAGGCCGCACACATCAGGTGATTTCGGTGGTGTGGTTGCTTGGCGCTGGCCACGAAGCTCGGGCGGTGTGCGAGTCCAGTGTGCGCTTTGCCAGCTTGAGTTCAGTGCAGATAGCCGACTATGTCGCTACCGGCGAGTGTTTTGGAAAGGCCGGCGGCTACGCGATTCAAGGCCGTGCAGCAGCATTCATAGAGCATTTGTCGGGCAGTCATTCAAGCGTCATGGGTTTGCCTTTGTACGAAACAGCACACTTGCTGCGTAGCGCAGCTGGTAGTCGCTGAGTCGCAATGGTGGCACTCTCGATCGAGTAGCGTGGTGGTGCAACGCAGTGGATCAAGTCCGTGTCGTTCGACTATTAATCCATTTGAGAGACGATGCCGGTGAGTGAAGAAATCCTGATCAACGTCACCCCGCGCGAAACGCGTGTTGCTGTCGTTGAAAATGGCATGTTGCAGGAAGTGCAGATCGAGCGCACGGCCCGTCGCGGCTACGTGGGCAATATCTACAAAGGGCGGGTGCAGCGGGTCATGCCCGGAATGCAGGCGGCTTTTGTTGATATTGGCTTGTCCCGCAGCGCATTTTTGCATGCCTCCGACATCATTCGCAGCATGCCCGAAGCGCTAACGCTGAGTGGCGACGAAGCGATGGTTGTGCCGCCCATGCCATCGATCAGCGAACTGCTGCACGAAGGCCAGGCAATAGTGGTGCAGGTGCTCAAGGACCCCATCGGCAGCAAAGGTGCTCGCTTGACCACGCAATTGTCGATTCCTTCGCGTTGCCTGGTGTTGTTGCCCTATACGCACGTGCTGGGAGTTTCAGCGCGCATCGAGGATGAGCTTGAGCGCGACCGACTGAAATCTCTGGTGGCAGCGCATGCGGGTGATTCGCCGATGGGTTACATCGTGCGCACCAACGCTGACGGGCAGGGTGAGGACGTGCTCGCCCAGGACCTGGCCTACCTTGAGCGGTTATGGCAACAAATTCGCGGGGCCATCAGCACAACTGACGTGGGCCAGTGCATCTACGAGGATTTGTCATTGCCGCTGCGCGCCGTGCGTGACCTGATGCGCCTTGGCGTGGACAAGGTGCGTGTGGACTCGCGTGAAACCTTCGACAAGGTGCTGGCGTTTACCCGTCAGTTCATGCCCGATTGGGTGGACCGGTTGGAACATTACCCCGGCGAGCGACCGATTTTCGACTTGTACAGCGTGGATGACGAAATCGAGCGTGCGCTCAAGCGCGAGGTGCCGCTGAAGTCCGGCGGTTCGCTGGTGATTGATCAGACCGAGGCGATGACCACGGTTGATGTAAATACCGGTTCGTTTCTTGGTCAGCGAAATCTGGAGGAAACGGTTTACCGCACCAATCTGGAGGCCGCGCAGGCGGTGGCAAGGCAGCTTCGGTTACGCAATCTTGGAGGCATCATCATCATTGATTTTATCGACATGATGGATGTCGAGCATCGGCGCCAGGTGCTGCGCACCCTGGAAAAATCACTATTGCGCGACCATGCCAAAACCACGGTGTACGATTTTTCCGTGTTGGGGTTGGTGGAAATGACGCGCAAGCGCACCACCGAGAGCCTGGAGCGGCAATTGTGTGAGCCGTGCCCGACCTGTAGCGGCCGTGGCAAGGTCAGATCAGCCGATACCATCACGTATGAAATATTCCGCGAAATCACACGCGCCGTGCGCCAGTTTGATGCGTCGCGGTTGTTGGTGATGGCTGCACCCGTGGTGGTGAACAAGATTCTCGACGAGGAGTCCGCCGCAGTTGCCGAACTGGAGGAGTTTCTCGGAAAAAGCATTCGCTTCCAGGCTGACGAGCAGTATCTGCAGGAGCAATACGATGTTGTGTTGCTCTAGCAGCCTGTCGGGCTTCACTTGGCACGGGCTGAAAATCCGTCTGCGCGGTGCATATTTCCGCCGAATCTTGACCCGTAGCGGTGCTACGCGCCGGCGATCCGGCGAAAATCTGTCCTCGCACAGCCGACAATCGCCTCGACCAGCAAAGCCCGACAGGCTGCTAGAACCCGTGATCCCGCTACTTGACCACGCGCAGGCTCGGCCCCTTGCGCGGCGGCGGTGCGTCATCCGGGGTTAAAGCTGCTGTTTGCGTGCCAACAGCCTGGGCGCTGGCATTGTCTTCCGGCAGCATCATGCCCTGACCGCTTTCCAGTGCGTAAATCGCCTGCACCGCAGCCAGAGGCACGAAAACCTCCTTGCTCACACCCGAAAAACGCGCATGAAAACTGACGTAGGCATCGCCGACATCAAAACCGGCAACCGCACGCTGCGCAATATTGAGCACCACTTTGCCGTCACGCACCGCTTGCTGGGGTACACGCAGATCCGGGTGCGCCGAGTCCACCACCAAATGTGGAGTCATACCGTTATCGTTGATCCACTCGTACATCGCCCTGATCAGATAAGGGCGATTGGACGTCATCGCTTTCACATCACTCACTTACAACTCCCGCAAATGTTTCTCTTCTGTCGTCAGACTGCGCTGAAAACCCGGATTACTGAAAATCCGCATCCCGTAGTCTTCAATCGGCTTGCATTCTTTGGACAGCAACACGCCCAGCGCCGGCAAACGATAAATGATCGGTGCAACGGCGCAATCGGCAAGACTCATTTCCTGATTGAGGTAAAACTTCGACGCCTTGAATACCGGCAATGACGCAGTCAGCAACTCCTTGAGGCGTTTACGGCCGGTATCCATCTGCGACTTGTTGCCATGCTGAATTGCCTGCACATGCGGCACCCATTCGTGCTCGATGCGCAACATGGCAAGCCGCAGACGCGCCCGCGCCAACGGTTCAACCGGCATCAGCGGCGGATGCGGGTAACGCTCATCAAGGTATTCGCCTACTACCGATGCAGCATAGAGCACCAGATCACGCTCCACCAATGTCGGCAGGGACCGGTAATCGGGATTGACGAGGAGCAGATCATCCGGTGGATTGGCGGGATCGACCGGAATCAGATCATAGCTGACACCCTTGGCAGCCAGAATCAGGCGGACGCGATGACAAACCACACAATCGCGAGCTGAAAACAGGGTCAAGGTGTGACGCAGTCGCGGACTTAAGGCCATCAATGGCAACTCCCCTCCGGCATCGGGCCGGCACCAAGGCCGACCCAGGTGCGGGCAGGCGCGTGCTCCGAAATTACCTCAGATCGGCGCGGCGCGAAAGGGGCAACGTCACAGTCCGCCTGTGCTCAACCGCCCGATCAATACACATCGCGCCAGTATTCGTGCTTCAGCAACCAGGTCAATAGAGTCAAAAACACCAGAAACAGCAGCACCCAGATGCCAATCGATTCACGCTCCAGCGCTGCCGGTTCGCCCACATACTGCAAGAAAGCAGTCAAATCACGGGCAAATGCATCATATTCCTCAACACTGAGCTTGCCGGGAGTAGTCAACTCCAGATGCGCGACATGGGGCAAACCCTCGCTATCTTCGTAAACCGGGCGCTGAATACCCTGCAATTCCCACAGCACGTGCGGCATGCTGGCATTGGGCAGCATCAGGTTGTTCCAGCCCGCAGGCCGGCTTTCATCAACATAAAACGACTTGAGAAAATTGTAGGTCCAGTCGGCGCCACCGGGCTTGTTGCGTGCAACCAGTGACAAATCAGGCGGTGCCTTGCCAAACCATGCCGTTGCATCGCCAGGTGTCATCGATGCCACCACCGTTTCAGCAAACTTGGCGCCATTGCGATTGAGATAGGTGTTGATCTCCTCTTCGCTCAGGCCCAGATCCTTCGCCAAACGCGAATAACGCTGGTATTGCAGTGAGTGGCATCCGGCGCAGTAATCCATGAAATGCGTCGCGCCACGTTGCAACGATGCCTGATCGTTGATGTTGGCGTAAGACGGCGTCAGGGCCGTTTCAGACGAGGCTAGAACGGCCAGCGGCAATACCGCCAGCAGCACCGCAAATAAACGCTTAATCATGGCTGGTCACCCGTGCTGGAACCGGTTTGGTCGGGTCGAGCCGCGACCACAACGGCATGGTGGCAAAGAAGGCAAAGTAGAAAAAGGTGAATATGCGCGCCAGCAGCGTCTGCAACTCGCTACCGGACTGCATGCCCAACCAACCCAGCGATACGAATGCCACCACAAACAGCGCAACCAGCATTTTGGTGATCCAGCCGCGAAAACGGATTGACCTGACCGGGCTGCGATCCAGCCAAGGCACCAGAAACAGGATGCCCACCGCCGCGAACATCACGATCACACCGAACAGCTTGTCGGGCACCGCACGCAACATTGCGTAGAACGGCGTGAAATACCACACCGGCTTGATGTGCGTCGGGGTAACCAGCGGATCTGCTGGCAGGAAGTTGTCGTATTCCAGGAACAGATCGCCAAACGTGGGCGCATAAAACAGGATGAACGCCACGATGACCAGGAAGAAGCTGGCGCCAAACATATCCTTTACCGTGTAGTACGGGTGGAACGGGATGCCGTCGGCCGGAATGCCGCGCTCATCCTTGACCTTCTTGATATCCACGCCATCGGGGTTGTTCGAGCCCACTTCGTGCAGTGCGCCCAGGTGCAGCACCACCAACAGCAGGATCACCATCGGCATCGCCACCACATGCAGGGCGAAGAAGCGATTGAGGGTGGCATCGGAGATCAGGTAATCGCCACGAATCCACTCGGTCAATGCACCACCATATTCGGGAATCGCACTGAACAGGTTGATGATCACCTGCGCGCCCCAGTAACTCATCTGCCCCCACGGCAGCACGTAGCCCATGAAGGCTTCGGCCATCAACGCCAGGAAGATGAGCATGCCGAGGATCCAGACCAGTTCACGCGGCTTCTGGTAACTGCCGTAGATCAGGCCGCGGAACATGTGCAGATACACCACAATGAAAAACGCCGAAGCACCGGTGGAGTGCATGTAGCGGATCAGCCAGCCCCTCTGCACTTCGCGCATGATGTATTCAACCGACGCGAAAGCCTCGGCAGCGCTGGGCTTGTAGAACATGGTCAGCCAGATGCCGGTGACCAGTTGGTTGATCAGCACCAGCATCGCCAGCGAGCCGAAGTAGTACCAGATGTTGAAGTTTTTGGGAGCGTAATACTCCGACATGTGCTTCTTGTATGCCGGAATCAAGCCTGGCGTGCGCTGGTTGAACCAGTCGATTACGCCCTCAACCGTACGAGTGATTGCGCCAGCCATTACGCTGCTCCTTCAGGGTTGACGCCGATCACCAGATGCTTGTCATCGGCAAAGCGGTAGGGCGGCACTTCGAGATTGCTCGGTGCCGGCACGCCCTGGAATACACGCCCGGCGATATCGAAGCGCGAACTGTGGCAAGGGCAATAGAATCCGCCTTTCCAGTTCGGGTCGAATGGCTGTGCTACCAACTCGGGCTTGAACAGCGGCACGCAGCCCAAGTGCGTACAGGTGGCTACCAAGACGAGAACTTCCGGCTTGATCGAGCGATAGGCATTGCGCGCGTACTCGGGCTGTTGCTCGATGTTTTTCGAATCAGGATCACGCAGGCGCTCATCCAGCCCAGCCAGCTGCTCAAGTTGCTCAGCACTGCGCCGGATCACCCACACTGGCTTGCCACGCCATTGCACATCCAGGCGTTGGCCAAACTCGAGCTTGCTGATATCGACGAAAACCGGGGCTCCCGCACCCTGCGCGCGTGCGCTGGGTTGCCACGACTTGATAAATGGCACTGCCGCGAAGCCCGCGCCCACCGCACCAACAACAGCTGTGGTCGCGGTCAGGAAACGGCGGCGGCCATTGCTGACATCAGGGTTGGCCATCAAGGCTCTCCAGGACTGATAGAAATGAGGATTGGATACAGGCGAAAACCCCGGAATCACGCTCGCCAGCACCGCATATCCTGTCAAGTTTACCGGATCGACCAAGCTAGCGACAACGCATCCGCTCGCCATGCCACAATAATTGCCATGATCCGCATTCGCCCCCCCTTCCATCCGGCCCTGTTTCTTGCCTTGGCCGCACTGTCAGGAGTGGCTCTGGCAATCGTTCTCACCACATTTGCCCCTGATCGCATGCTGGCGCTGCGGCGGGCGACGGGGCTGACACCTGCCGCACCGGGATCAGATGTGAGCGCCCCGGCCGGCTACGCCGATGCCGTTATGCGCGCCGCCCCCTCGGTGGTCAACATCTATGCAGATCGTGTAATCATCGAACCGGCACCGCATCTGATACCCGATACCACCGTGCAGGGTCCGTCCGGTCGGCTCAGGCCACCGCGACAACGCCTGGAACGCTCGCTGGGATCAGGTGTGATCGTCAGCCGCGATGGCTATATCCTGACCAACCACCATGTAGTGGCAGGCGCTGGCGCGATCCAGGTGGTGCTTTGGGATGGCCGCGTGACACGCGCCAAGGTAGTCGGCTCGGATCAGGACACCGACCTTGCCGTGCTCAAGCTCGATGGCGAAAACCTGCCGGCACTGGCGCTCGATCAGGATGCGCCGCTGCGGGTCGGCGATGTGGTGCTGGCAATCGGCAACCCGTTTGGCCTCGGCCAGGCGGTGTCGCAGGGTATCGTTTCCGCGCTTGGTCGCAGCCAGTTGCATATCGCCACCTTTGAAGACTTTATCCAGACCGATGCCGCGATCAATCGTGGCAATTCCGGCGGTGCGCTGGTCGACACACGGGGTCGTCTGGTCGGCATCAATACCGCCGTGTTCACGCAGCGGGTCCCTGACGCCACCGGCATCGGCTTCGCCATCCCGCTGGCGACCGCACGCAACGTGCTGCAACAAATCGTGCGCGAGGGCGGCGTGATACGCGGCTGGCTCGGCATGGAATACATGCAGGGGTTTTCGCCGCTTGGCATCGATCGTCGCGGCGTTGTTATCGTCGGCGTACACCCGGGCAGCCCGGCCGAAGATGCTGGCCTGCGCCCCGGAGATGTTTTGATCACCATGGATGGCGAAGCGCTGGCCGACCCGATCAGCCTGGGCCAACGCGAGGCTGCAATGGCGCCTGGCAGCCGCGTCAGCTTGCAGGGCGAACGTGCCGGCGTGCCGTTCAATCTTGATATCACCCTCGCCCGCCGCCCCGCAGCAACTACTCAGCCCCCGGCAAGCGCACCGCGATAGCGCTGCGCAAGTACCGCCACGCGATCCACGTAACGCAGGGTTTCCTGATAAGGCGGCACCCCGCCATTGCGTTCAACCGCGCCTTCACCCGCGTTGTAAGCAGCCGTGGCCAAGCGCTGATCGCCATCAAAACGCTTCAGCAACCAGGCCAGATAAGCAACTCCGCCACGGATATTCTGGTCGGCAGTAAACGGGTCGTCGACACCAAAGCGGCTGGCTGTAGCCGGCATCAACTGCATCAAACCCTGCGCGCCCTTATGCGACACCGCGTTGGGATTGAACGCGCTTTCCGCATGAATCACCGCGCGCACCAATGCTTCATCAACGGCATATTCCTGTACCGCCGCAGCCACTTCACTGCGAAATGCCGAGGTGTTCAGCGCCACCCGTGAAAAATCCAGTTCGCTCGCCGCACAGGCGAAACAGGTTTCGATGTAGGCGAACAACACCTTGGCCTTGCGCGCGTCGCTGGGCCGCACATTGGTGTAATGGGTGATGCCATCGGTTTCATAGCGATAGACCGCGCCACGCGTTACCCGTACACCTTTTGCACCGGAAGCCGCAGGCAAAGCCGCGCCAGCGGGTGCCGAGCGAAACTCGACAGCCGGCTTGTCAGTGCTAGTGCGGGCCGGCGCTGGGGCAGGCGCGTTGGCAAATGAACCCACCAACGTACAGTCCTCGCCCTTGGCCGGCGTGTGGTTGGAATAACTGCGGCTGCCATCGCTGCCATCACAACGGTACAGCGTGCCCGCTGCCGCTGGCGCAGACATCAGTATCAACATTACAAAGGCGTAGTAACCCCGCATGGTGCCTAGTGTAGTACGTCGCGATTGCCGGTGCATTCAGAGCAGCGCGGACGCGATGAGCCGGCGCGAGGGACCGGTATGTCCGGCTCCACTCAAACCATGATTATGGTATCGCTGTAGCGCGCCACCAGCGGGTCGTGGGTCAGCAACCGCATCGGCTCGACCAGCGCCTGGGCGACGAGGATGCGGTCAAATGGGTCCTGATGGTGCGCGGGCAAGGTTTCAACAGCGACTGCGTGTTCCGCTTCGACCGGCAAGAAACGATAACCCGACTCCTGGAAATAACGCATTGCATCGTGGCCAGAAACCGGCATGTTGCCGCGCCCCAACGAATGCTTGATCGCAATTTCCCAGACATTCGCCGCACTGACCCAAACGATTGTTTTGGGCGAAGCAATCAAGTCGCGTGCCTTCTGCAACAGTTTTGGACTATCCGTAATTGCCCACAAGGCAACATGGGTATCGAGCAACAGATTCAAGACTGCACCCCGGCCATGAACAAGCGTGCGACTTCCTCGTTGCGTGAGTCGATACTGTCGGGCACTTCGAACAGGCCCTTGGCGACACCAAGACGTTTCCCCACCGGAACACTATCCATCGGCACCAGCCTGGCGGCGGGGCGGCCATTACGGGCGATCACGATTTCACGCTCCCGTCCCTGCTCGATGGCTTCCACCAGACGCGAGAGGGAAGACTTGGCTTGCAGCATATTGACCGCTTGCATGAGCTTCTCCTTGAAAGCGTAGTTAGTCTGGTCTAGCTAACTTCAGAAGTCAAGGGCCAATGCCGTTCGGTGAACCACCACCAGCGAAAATCGGTCGCCGCGACGCAGCCTGTTACGCAGGCTGCGTTCACTTCGCCGCCGCGCGGTTACGCGGGGTTTGCCCCGACACCAAGCCGGCGAGCCGTCCCATGGGCGATCGTTCAGCCGAGCACCAGCGGGTAATCGAAGGACTCCTGCAACTCGGCAAGCGGCGTTGTGGCGGCACGTTCGTCCCGTGCGGCGATCAATTTTCTGGCGACATCGCGAGCGATTTCACCCGCACGTTGACAAACGCCGCGCAACTCGCGTTTCGACACGCAATGCGACACCATCGCTACTGTTCTACAATGCGCGTTTTCCCGACCGGAATAATCGCCATGACCGGGACCGCCGACCTGTTCGCGCCCTCGACCGATAGCACCACCAACCCGCCCCAGCCGGCCAAGGGCAAGTTGTTCATCAAGACCCACGGTTGCCAGATGAACGAGTACGACTCGGACAAGATGGCCGCCGTGCTTGGCGCCGAACACGGGTTGGAGCTCACCCTCGATGAGAGCGAAGCCGACGTGATCCTGATCAACACCTGCTCGATCCGCGAGAAGGCGCAGGAGAAAGTGTTCTCACAACTCGGGCGCTGGAAGCCGATCAAGCAGAAAAACGCGCAGGTGATCATCGGCGTCGGCGGCTGCGTTGCCTCGCAGGAAGGCGAAGCGATCTTGCAGCGCGCGCCATACGTCGATCTGGTGTTCGGCCCGCAAACCTTGCATCGGCTGCCGGCGATGATCGATGCTCGTCGCTCCACCGGCAAACCGCAAGTGGACATCAGCTTCCCTGATATCGAAAAGTTCGACCGCCTGCCAGAGCCGCGCGCCGAAGGCCCCACCGCCTTTGTCTCGATCATGGAAGGCTGCTCGAAATACTGCTCGTTTTGCGTGGTGCCCTACACCCGCGGCGAGGAAGTGAGCCGACCGTTCGACGATGTGTTGCTGGAAGTGGCGCAACTGGCCGAACAGGGCGTGCGCGAAGTCAACTTGCTGGGCCAGAACGTCAACGCCTGGCGCGGCCCCATGGCCGATGACAGCGGGAGCGACACCGGTGTCGCCGATCTGGCGCTGCTGATCCGTGCCATTGCGCAGATCCCTGGCATCGGCCGTATCCGCTACACCACCTCGCACCCGATCGAGTTCAGCGACAGCCTGATCGAGGCACACCGCGACGTACCGCAGTTGGCCAGTTATCTGCACCTGCCGGTGCAGTCCGGCTCCGACCGCGTGCTCACCGCGATGAAGCGCGGCCACACCGCACTCGAATACAAGGCGAAACTCCGCAAGCTGCGCGAAGCCAAGCCCGGCATCAGCATCAGCTCGGATTTCATTGTCGGCTTTCCCGGCGAAACCGAACGCGAGTTCGAAGCGACGATGAAACTGATCGAGGATATCGGCTTCGACCAGAGCTTCAGCTTCATCTACTCCAAGCGCCCCGGCACCCCGGCCGCCAACCTCGACGACGACACCCCGGACGCGATAAAGAAAGAACGTCTGGCGCGGCTGCAAGCCACCATCGACGCCAACGCCAAGCGCATCTCGGCGGCGATGGTGGGCACGGTGCAGACGGTGCTGGTGCAAGGGCCAAGCAAGAAGGACCCGAACGAACTCACCGGCCGCAGCGAAAACATGCGCTTTGTGAACTTTGCCGGCCCGGCCCGGTTGATCGGGCATTTTGTCGATGTGCAGATCACCGAGGCAATGAGCAACTCGCTGCGCGGGCGGGTGGTTGTAGAAGATGCTGTGTAGGGGCTCGGGATAATCGTAAAGCTTTTGGTCCGCAAAGGACGCAAAGGAAAAGCGCCAAGAACATCCACGCCTAGGAGCCTGTCGGGCTTTGCCGGTCGAGGCGAAAATCTGGCTGCGCGAGGACAGATTTTCGCCGGATCGCCGGCGCGTAGCACCGCTACGGGCCAAGATTCGGCGGAAATATGCACCGCGCAGACGGATTTGCAGCCC
>JAUXUI010000123.1 GCA_030681035.1 Lysobacteraceae bacterium
CCGCCATCGACGAGTACATCGTCCACCACAACACCCAACCCAAGCCATTCATCTGGACCAAAAGCGCCTGCGACATCTTGCAAAAAGTGATTCGCGCCAATAGCCGCTTAAGTTCCAAACAGAATGCAACACTACACTAGCCCTTGACTCACGCAACAAGGTCGCTAGAATAAGCGGCTCGCCCGAATAGCTCAGCCGGTTAGAGCACTTGACTGTTAATCAGGGGGTCGTTGGTTCGAGTCCAACTTCGGGCGCCAGATGAAAAAAAGGCCTGCATGATATGCAGGCCTTTTTTGTGGGTGTCGCCAAGCTGGGCGCCCGGCGCGACCGGTTACTGGCTTACCAGCATTCGGCGACAGTGCCAGCAGGCGTGCTCGTGGAAGAAATGGACTTGGCCCCTGTCTGGTTGACACCCAGCACGCCGCACTTCGCGTCACCAGACGCCTGTGCGCCCTGCGGGGTAGCCTGCACCGTGAACGTCCGCTGCGCTTGATTGGCCAAGGTGAACGTGTAAAACGTGGCCAGATCATTGGCGCAAGTCATCGCCGGCAACGCCGCCCCGGTGTAAGCCAGATTGGTGGTGTAGTAGCGCTCCATGAACTGCGCGCCTTCCAGCACACAGGCCTGCGCTGCCTTGCGCCGTGACTCGATGACATGGCGTTGATAGCTGGGCAATGCGATCGCCGCCAATATGCCGATGATCCCCACCACGATCATCAGCTCGATCAAGGTGAAGCCACGAGCGCCTTGTCTCGGTTTGGCAAAACTAACCGCGACGGGGGTATTCAATACGTGATTCGCTCGCATCATCAATCCCCTATCACTTCGCGCCAGGAAATACGGCCGGTATTGGATGGGTTGGTCACCGCGATGGAACCGACGGTGCCCAACGACCCGCCTGCCACCAGCAGCGTGTCGATCACCGCCGGCATGGTCGGCATGCCCACACCCAGATCCACCGAGCCGATCGGCGACCCGCCGATGGTGTCATCGGTAAATATCCCGTTGCCGTTGACGTCAAAGAAGGCGGAATCGACGCTGGCACCGGTAAACGCATCCAGTGCATTGATGAAGCCACGGCCGCCCGGCTTGCATGGATCGGAACTGGGAATGATGCTGGCGGTAAGCAGTACCCGGCCAATCACGGCTGAGTTGGCGATGATGCGCTCGCCTTCCGCCGTCGCGCTGGGTGGAGCAAGCAGATCGATATACCAACCCTTCTTGCCAGATGTCAGATCGCCAGCGGGTTCGAAGCCACGCACATCCTTGCCCGAATTGGAACCGAGCGAAACAATGGTCCGTTGCATCAGGTCGGCACGGCCTCCGGTAATCGCGGCGCCGGCATCGATCAGACCATACATCGACTGGGTGTCCTTGTTGGCCAGATCACCCGTACTCAGAAAACGGCCGGTACCAAAGAACACCCAGGTCGAGAAGTCGACCGGATGGAGCCCAACCGACATACCGCCAGTGATCGGCTGGCGATTGCCTGCGGCATCCTTGGCGACGAACAACGGATTTCCGCTGTTGTCCACTTTCCACTTGTTCGCCTGCTTGTCGCTGAGATCGAACTTCCAGACGTTGCCCAGCAAGTCGCCAGCATAGATGAAATCGAGCGTGCCATCGCCATCGGCGTCCCAGCCGCGCGGCGTCGACAGGCCGTTGCTGCTTGTCGGCGATCCGGCGTTCGTGTTGATCTTGGCTAGCACACTGCCATCGGTGATGTCATAAATGAACAGCACGGCTTTTTCGGACGTGCTGTTGATGCCGTTGGCGACCACCACACCGGTCTTGCCGTTGTTGAGCTTGGCAATGATTGGCGTACCCAGCACCTGACCCATGTCAACGTCACTGCCGTTTTTGCGCCACTTGACGTCGCCGGCGCTGAACGAACTCGGGTTGGTCACGTCGAGCACATAGATGCCTTTGCCGCCACGGCCCAGTGCGCCAACCAGCATGTTCTTGTTCGGCGTCTGCGCCTGACTGGAGACGATCACCGCTCCGTCAACGAAGTAACGGTGTGCGTACTCCGGGTCGGTCAAGGTCTTTAACTGCTTGAAGTCGATGCCATCCGGGACATAACCGAACACTTCGGCACCGGTGTTGGAATTGAACGCATGCAGCATGCCGTCGTTGGCGCCAACATAGACGGTATTGGTGTCCTTCACGAATGTGGGAGAGGAATTGATGCCATCGCCGAGCACCGCGTTGCGATTGCGAAGGTTACCGCCATTGCGACGCTCGCCCGTGGTCTCGCCGCGCAAGTAACCATGGACTGCCACGCTTCCCAAGGCTGATTTTTGCGCTGCCGTAAGGTTTGTCCAAGTGAATGCAACACCGCCGCTACCGTCATAGGTAAATAAACGGCGCTGAGCAGGCGCTGGGATTTCCTGCGATGCCTGCCATAACAGGCTGCTACCAACACCCGATGCTGTCACCGGCAACGCGAATACATCTCCAGTCCATTGTCCGGCAATAAAGTTGGCATGGAAAAGCCTGGTATCGGTGCCAATCGACATGCTGTTGGTGGCGATGTTGGTGCGGGAGCCCTTACGCTCAACGCTTGCAGTGAGCGCATGCAATGTTTCAATGGTTTCGCTTGAATCCATGCCGAGCGAATCTCGCACACATGCTTTGTGCATGGCACCTTGCAGATCGGGCTTCCCGGATGCATCACCATGCTGCCCCAGGACCACTCCGCTCAATGTCGCTTGCATCGCAGGGGAACCACTTGCCGCTATGGCCGCCGCGCAGGTAGCCCCGTGCAACGCCATAACAAGCAAGAGCATTGCAGCACCGAATTTGCCCCGCATCAGTCGAGCGGTGGGCGGCGTGTTGGCAGTGGCTCTGGAAAGACACATGTCAAGGAGCTGCAACGTACGATTGCAACATCACCTGCGCGTTATCGGCTGCAATGCTGCGCGCGGTAACCCGATAGCGGCGCGACAGACAGTTGGCGCTGGTGCCTATCTCACGGTTGCAACCAGGCCAGCTTGGTGCCAAGCCCATATATTCGACAAAGTACTGCGCTCTGTTTGCAACCGACCCGTACGGAGCCGATGCGTCAACCCATTGCTGGAAGTTTTGATCGTGCCAGCGATCAAGAACCTGTGCTGCAGACTCGGGTGTGGCGCACAAACCCATCTGATCGCAACCTGCAAGCGGCGGTGTCGGGTTTTTCAACGCCAAGGCTTCGCCCTGCCGCAAAGCAGCTTCAGCCGACTGAAACGCCAGACTGCGGCTAAAGTGATTGGCGCTCATACGCTCATCAAGCACCGTTCCGCGCATACTCGCCAGGCCCATCAATGTCATCAGCAAAAGAAGGACAAGCACTACCACAAGCGCCATGCCGTGTTGTAACGCCAATGGCGATGAACGCGAGCAGAGGGCATTAGTGCGACTCATGGCAGTCGATTACGCAACGTTACAATTTGCATCAAATCACGATTTCGAATACCCACGGGCGATTGCTGCGCCTCGGATGCACTGAAGATCATGTGGATGCGTACGGAACGCACAAGACCCCACCGGTCAGCGGGTACTGCATCTGCCGCAACGTAATCAGTAGCGCCGCCAAGCAGATATCTGATTTGCATGTCATCAACTGCATCGACCACCTCCTCATTGAACACCGCAACCGTGCCGCCAGTGTTTCGCAGTGTGGACTGATACAACGACGTGCCGCCGTGCGCGTTATTGCCGATATACCAACGGCTGGCATGCAGCTTGCCTAAATTTGAATTGGCGGGGTACTGATGGGGCGTACCACCTGTGCGGCAAAGTGCCGGAAAGCCAAGGCCCGCGCTGCAATTTCCCGGAACAGTATTCTCGGCAGTGCTGTGGTATACGCTGGCATCAGTACCGAACGACGCATCGGTTACTTGAAACACGGTGATCTGACTACCATCACAGGCAACAGCGACGTCGCCACGACGAATACCTACATTATTGTTCACCCTGAACCTGGCCGACACAGGATCATGATCGATGACACGCACGATGCCGGCATCGACAGACTTGATTTCAACAGCATCGGTACCATCAACGCGTTGCCCAGCATCCTTGCCAAAACCGACTTCCGGCATCGACGTACCAGCCCCGTAACCAAACAGTGGCCTTCGCAGCGAAGCCCACCATACATCGCTTTGGTTATTTACAACGCTGCCAATCAGCACATTGCGACCACAAGGATTTCCGCCGGCCTCACGCACATCCTGTGCAATCAAGTCGAAGGCAGCACGAGCTTTTTCCTGAATATTACTGATACTTTCAGTAGCCCGTTGAAGCTGCCGGTTACTGATAAAAATACTGAGCGCACTACCGCTGACCAACAGACCAAGCAACATCGCGACGGTTAGCTCCAGCAAGCTGAAGCCAGTGATTCGATCACGCCGGGAACATGCAGGAATTTTCGCCATGAAAGAAATTTTCATAACTGGGAGCGTGTTGTAACTGATTGCGCGTTGCCGTCATTGGCACCATGCGAACTACTCCAAACGATGGTGATCGTACAATTGATCCCCTCGCAATCAATGGAACCACAGGCTTCCGGGCCAAGTGCGACTTGCATCGACTGCAACCAAATCCGGCGATCACTCGCAGCTAACCCATCGCCCACTGGCACTACGCAGGTGTGGTCCATGTTGTATCGCCCATCCATCGCCATCGCACGATTGGCTCGCATCGCATCCATCATGTTATACGCTGCAATCACTGCCTGACTACGCTGCAAAGACATTTGCGAGTTGCGCAGCGAGGTAGCTTGCAACGACGCAATACCAAGCATGCCAATCCCCATTATCAGCAGGGCAACCAACACCTCGACCAATGTTGAACCTCGCACCAACACCCCTGCATGATGGCGGCCGCCCGTATTGGCTACCGCGTCCTGCTTGTCGCGCTGCGTCATTGCATGACTCCGGGGATTGCACAGGCATCGAATGATACTGTTTGCGTCAATGGGGTCTGAGCGACGAAAAAAACAACACAACGTCTCAACACGAATCAGGCTAATGTAGCGATTCATGCTTGCCGGTGCTCGCGAAGCTATGCCGGAAGCGCCAAACCAAGAGCAGTCGCTCATCATTGGGGGGTGCCCTTTCGACAGGCGTTCGTGCTGCGAGACACTGTGCGACGAA
This sequence comes from Lysobacteraceae bacterium, assembly GCA_030681035.1. Lineage (GTDB taxonomy): Bacteria > Pseudomonadota > Gammaproteobacteria > Xanthomonadales > Xanthomonadaceae. The sequence continues at coordinate 5,139 of JAUXUI010000123.1, forward strand.
CGCTCACACTCCGTCATCGTTCTCACGCTTAACATCTGGACCAGCCAGATCATCACAACGTGTCCCTCAAAGTACGAAGCACTACACTAGTCGCTGCGCACTTCGGTCACCAGACCTTTCCGACCAATGGCGGGAAAATGCCACTGGACGGTGAAGATTTTATTGTCGAATCAAGAGGCTGGCAGGAATCGTTATCGCTTTGTATGACGCATGACCAAGTACTACGAATATTCACAAACACTTCGGAGTCTTGAAATACACCCAATGACTCAATCCACCGCCCCTGCCAGCCCGCTCGATGTCCTGTGGCGCGCTCCCGGCGTGATCAGCGTGATGCTGGCCGGCGAAGGCCTGGCCTTGTTGCTGGCGCTGGCGCCTGGGCCAGGGCCGGGCATTGATCGCTGGGTATATTTTGGCTTGGCATCGTTGTATATCCAGTGGCTTGCCCTGCTCTGCCTTGCTGGCATTTATCTATGCCGGCACTGGCTGGCCCGGCAGCCAGCCGCATACAGTGCCTGGCTTACGATGATTATGCTGTTGCTTGCTTCCTGGGCGGTGCTGGGATTGGTCTGGATCAGCGTTGGCGATGCATTCGCGCTGTCGGTCGCCGACTGGTGGAGCCTGTTCTGGCGGCTTTCAGCCATGGTGCTGACAGTCGGCTTGCTGGGCCTGATCGGTGTGCAAAGCATCTGGCGCAATCGGCGCCTCGCCATTGCCGCGCAACGTGCCGAACTGGCAGCGCTGCAAGCACGGGTGCGGCCGCATTTTTTGTTCAACACGCTCAATACCGGCGCGGCACTGATCCGCGAACAACCCGAACTGGCTGAACAGTTGTTGCTGGATTTGGCCGACCTGTTTCGCGCCGCGCTGCGCGAGCAGCACGCCATCAGCCTGGCCGATGAGCTTGCGTTGGCGCAGCGCTATCTCTCGATCGAACAGCTACGCTTTGGCGACCGGCTGCGCGTGCAGTGGCAACTGCCCGATACGATACCGGCGCTGCAACTGCCGGCACTATCGCTGCAACCACTGGTGGAAAACGCCATCCGCCACGGCATCGAAGCCAATGCCGACGGCGGCACGATTGTCATTGCCATCGAAATGCACGCGGATCGCGTATTGATCCGTGTGCGCAACCCGATGCCCGGCGCTGGCCAGCAGCGGGCCCGTCAGGGCCATCGAATTGGCCTGGCCGCAACCCGCGAACGCATCGATGCACTAAGTGGCGGCTTGGCCGAACTGCGTACCGAAATCAGCGGTGGTGACTTTGTCGCCTGCATCGAGTTGCCGTTGCCGGCCGATCATTCCGCCGGCGCACGCACGCAATAGCACGGCCGATATTCGCCGCTCATCTTCATCCGGCGCTGCACCACGAATGCCCGCAGCAAGGCATCCAGTGCGCGCATGATCTGTGGGTCACCATCAATCTGGAACGGCCCACCCGCCTCGATCCGGCGCATGCCGTCTTCTTTCACATTGCCAGCGACGATGCCCGAGAACGCGCGGCGCAGGTCGGCTGCCAACTCGTGCACCGGCTGATCACGATGCAGATTGAGCGCAGCCATCGCCTCGTGGGTGGGGTCGAACGGCTGCTGAAAGGCAAGTTGAATCTTCAGCGACCAGTTGAAGAAAAACGCATCCTTGCTGTCGAGGCGATGCTCGCGCACCTTCACCATGCCTCGGTTCATGCGCCGCGCCACCGCTACCGGGTCTTCGACGATGATTTCATAGTGTTTGGCAACGCCATCACCCAAAGCCAGGCGCAAAAACTGGTCGATCTGCTCAAAATACGCCACTGCGCTGCGCGGGCCGGTCAGCACCAGCGGGAAGGGCAAATCGGCGTTGTCCGGGTGCAATAGAATGCCAAGCAAATAAAGAATCTCCTCGGCAGTGCCCACGCCGCCGGGGAACACGATGATGCCGTGACCGGCGCGCACGAATGCCTCCAGCCGCTTTTCGATATCCGGCATGATCACCAGCGAGTTGACGATCGGGTTGGGCGACTCGGCGGCGATGATGCCCGGCTCGGTGATGCCGATATAACGGTTGCTGCCGCGACGCTGCTTGGCGTGGGCGATGGTTGCCCCCTTCATCGGCCCCTTCATTGCACCCGGGCCGCAGCCGGTGCAGATGTCCAGCCCACGCAGCCCCAGTTCGTACCCGACCATCTTGGTGTATTCGTATTCATCGCGTGCAATCGAATGGCCACCCCAGCACACCACCAGGTTTGGCTCGGTGTTGGGTTGCAGCACGCGGGCATTGCGCAGAATCTCGAATACCGCGTTGGTAATGCCTTCCGAACTGGTCAGGTCGTATTTACCGATCACCTCGATTTCGGTGGCGGTGTAGACGATATCGCGCACTACCGCGAACAGCTGATCGGCCACGCCCTGGATGATCTCGCCATCGACGAACGCCACCGCCGGCGCACGGGTGACTTCCAGTTTGATACCACGATCCTGCTGTAAAACCTGGATATCGAAATCGGGATACAACTCGCGCGAAGCACGCGGATCGTCGCTCTGGCTACCGCTGGTCAGCACCGCCAGCGCGCAGCGGCGCAGCAGCTCATGCAGGCCGCCGCTGGAGGCATCGCGCAAGCGCGCCACTTCATTGCGCGACAACACATCAAGGCCACCGCGCGGCGAAATGCGTGCGTTGGCAGTGGGGGGCAGGTTGATTTCTTGCGCCATCGTGGCTGTTCTCGGTCGTTTGGTTGACCGACAACTTTAGCATTATCGGGTTTCAGCATCCCAGTCGCCCACAGGGTGGGCTCCTACAAAAGCACCGCAACGCTCACCTGTGGGAGCCCACCCTGTGGGCGACCGAGCGAGCCGCGTAGTGGCGAAGTGTCGGGGCGCACTACTGCTTTTTCCATATTCGGAACTCATGGGCTTGCTGTGCTCACTACCAGCCTGCCCATATACCCCTCAATCGCGAACGAACAACTTGCCCGGATTGAGGATGCCATTGGGATCGAACACCCGCCGTACGCCCTGCATCATCGCGATTTCAGCGGCACTGCGGGTACACGGCAAGTAGGCGCGTTTGACCAAGCCGATACCATGCTCGGCCGAAATGCTGCCGCCATGGCGTTGCAGGGTGTCGGCCAGCAGCCGGGTGACGTGCTCGCACTGCGCAATGAATGCATCCTCGGCCATATCTTGCGGGCACAACACGTTGATATGCAGATTGCCATCGCCGATGTGGCCGAACCATATTACTTCGATATCCGGGTATTCACGAGTCAGCAGCGCCTGCATGGCGTGCAGGAATGCCGGCACCTGGCTGATCCGCACCGATACGTCGTTCTTGTACGGCCGGCGCGGCGCCAGGCTCTCGGTGATGTCCTCGCGCAGCCGCCATAGCGCTGCCGCCTGCGCCTGGCTTTGCGCAATCACGCCATCGCTGACCCAGCCGTGCTCCATCGCTTGCTCGAATGCCGCCAAGGCTGCGTCACGTGCGGGTTCGTCGGCGGCGTCGAACTCGGTGACCACGTAATACGGGTGATCGCCATCAATCGCCCGCTGCGCGCCATGTGCCAATACATGATTCAACGCCTGATCGGTGAAAAACTCGAATGCCTGCAACGCAAGGCGGCTGCGGAACAACGCAAACACCTGCATCAATGCGTCCATGTCGGGCAGTGCCAGCAGCATCACCTGCGAGGATGGCGGAGGATCGGTGAGTTTCAGCGTTGCTTCCACCACGATGCCCAGCGTGCCTTCCGAGCCGATCAGCAACTGGCGCAAATCGTAGCCGCTGGAGTTCTTGATCAGGCCGCGATTGAGTTCAAGCAGCTCGCCGCTACCGTTGACTACCGTCAGCCCGGCGATCCATTCGCGGGTATTGCCATAGCGGATCACCCGGATGCCGCCTGCATTGGTGGCAATGTTGCCGCCAATCGAGCACGAACCACGCGCCGCAAAATCGACTGGATAGATCAAGCCGTGGCCGCGCGCTGCTTCGTGTACCGCGTGCAGGGTGGCACCGGCCTGCACGGTGAGCGTGCGGTCCACGGCGTCGAAATCCAGCACCCGGTTCATCCGTTGCAGGCTGAGCACCAACTCGCCATTGGCTGCCACCGCCCCGCCCGACAAGCCGGTACGGCCGCCCGATGGCACAATCGCGACCTGCTGCTGATTCGCCCAGCGCACGATCGCCTGCACTTCCTCGGTGGTTGCCGGCAACGCAATCGCCAGCGGTGCCGGGGTCCAACGCCGGGTCCAGTCACGGCCGTAATGCGCCAGATCGTCGGCAGCGGTGAGCACACGCAGTTGCGGCAGGCTGCGGGCCAATTGGGCAAGGCGGGGGTCGGACATGCGGCGCTCCATGGGTTGTGCAGAGCGTGCCAGCCTATCTGTTCAACGTCCAGTGCTGCGCTGCCGCAAAATGGCTCCGGCTCTGGCATAGTGGTAGCCCCGAAACCCGCGCAGATGCCCGCATGCAAACCTCGTTTCCCCGACAGGACATCAAGATACTGTTGCTTGAAGGCGTCAGTGCCAGTGCAGTCGAGAGCTTCAAACGTGCTGGTTACACCCAGATCGAACTGCACGCCAAAGCACTGCCAGAGGACGAGCTCAAGCGGCGCATTGCCGATGCGCACATGGTTGGCATCCGCTCGCGCACCCAGCTCACCGGCGAGGTGCTGGCGCACGGCAAACGCCTGATCGCGGTGGGTTGCTTTTGCATCGGCACCAACCAGGTTGAACTGAACGCCGCGCGCAAGCTCGGCGTGCCGGTGTTCAACGCACCCTACTCCAACACCCGCAGTGTGGCCGAACTGGTGATTGCCGAAGCGATCATGCTGCTGCGCGGCATTCCGCAGAAAAACGCGCAGTGCCATCGCGGCGGCTGGAGCAAATCGGCCAGCGGCAGCTTCGAGACCCGCGACAAGGTGCTGGGCATCGTCGGTTACGGCCACATCGGCACCCAAGTGGGTGTGTTGGCCGAGAGCCTTGGCATGCGGGTGATCTTCCACGACATCGAAGCCAAACTGTCGTTGGGCAATGCGCGCGCGGCGACCAACCTCGATGATCTGCTCGAACGTTCCGATGTAGTCACCCTGCACGTGCCGGAAACTCCCGCCACCCACATGATGATCCAGGCCTCACAATTGACGCGCATGCGCAGCGGTTCAATGCTTATCAATGCCTCGCGCGGCAGCGTGGTTGATCTCGATGCATTGGCCAGTGCGTTACGCGACGGGCATTTGGCCGGCGCCGCCATCGACGTGTTCCCGGTTGAACCCAAAGGCAACGAGGATGCTTTCGTCTCGCCGCTGATCGGCATGGATAACGTCATTCTTACCCCGCACATCGGCGGCAGCACGCTGGAAGCACAGGACAATATCGGCATTGAAGTGGCCAACAAGCTGATCCGCTACAGTGACAACGGCTCCACCCTGTCGGCGGTGAACTTCCCCGAAGTCGCCCTGCCCGAACACGCCAACAGCCGCCGGCTGCTGCATATCCACCGCAACGTACCGGGCACGCTGTCGCGGATCAACGAACGGGTCGCGGCTGGCAATGTCAATATCGATGCACAGTTCCTGCAAACCGATGCCGAAGTCGGCTACGTGGTGATCGACATCACCGCCGATGTCGCAAAAGCCACCGCATTGAAGGAAGCGCTGGCGGCGATCCCCGGCACCCTGCGCACCCGGGTGCTGTACTGAGCTGATTGACCTGCGGCAGATGTAAGGTTTACTTGACATGACTGAAAATAAATGTAATGTGTGCATTACATTTAGTTCGGTGGGGCAAACCTCATGGTACGACGTTCGCAAGCGTTTTTCGGATTGGCGGCACTGGCAGTTCTGGCGTTGTGGCTGGCATTTGCCGCACCCGAACAGATTCTTGGCATCGATACCGGGAAAACCGGTTTCGCACTACTGGTGACGGCGGGATGGGTCGCGTTGTATGTGCTGTATCGGGTGCCTCACAGTGTGGCTGAGACGACGATCTCTCCTGGCGAATGGCGCGCCTGGATCGGGCTGCTTTTCATGGCCCAAATACTCGGCTACCTGCTGTGGAACTCGGATGTGCTGGTCAACGCGCCGTTGTTGCACAACCCGCAAGCACGAGCGGTTGGCAATCATGTTGCGATGCTGTTCATCGCCTGGCTGGTGGTATCGCAAGTAATGAAATCACGCTGGCGGGGCGAGGTGCAGGAAGACGAACGCGATCGCGAGATCAGCCGGATCGCCTCCAGTTGGGGCTCGTCAGCACTGACATTGTGCGTGATCGGGTTGTTGGTAACACTCGGCTTTTCGCCGGTAGAACGCCTGAACTGGGCGACCCCGATGATGCTCGCGCATATGTTGCTGTTCGCGCTGCTCTGGGCCGCCCTGATCGAGCACGCGGTGGCTGCCATCCAGTATTGGCGCGATCGGCACTGACGGCTATGGCCAGCAACCCCATCACCAACTCGATCCGCCGCCTGCGTTTTGATCACGGCGAAATCACCCAGGAAGAACTGGCACGCCGTTGCGGCGTTACCCGGCAAACCATTATTTCCCTGGAAGCCGGCAAATACACCCCATCACTGGAATTGGCATTTCGCATCGCCCGCGCATTCGGCGTTGACGTGCAGAATGTATTCCACTGGGAGCAATAGGCTTCGGACGAACCGGCAACGAGCGCGTGCCGGAGTTGCCAGCACTGCCGACGACTGAGCATACGGAAAACCGCACCGCCAGCCTGGCGCAACCGTACCAAAAGAAAAAGCCCGGCCAAATTGGCCGGGCTTCATGTGCCACAACGCTGACGAGGCGGCAGTGGTGTTGGCGTCCCCACGGGGATTCGAACCCCGGTCGCCACCGTGAAAGGGTGATGTCCTAGGCCTCTAGACGATGGGGACGTATTCTAATTTTTTTGGTGGAGCCAGCCGGGATCGAACCGGCGACCTCTACAATGCCATTGTAGCGCTCTCCCAGCTGAGCTATGGCCCCAACGGGAGCCAGAAATAATAGGTGCATCCCGGCGGTACGTCAAGCTAAATAATGGGCGGATTGCAAATTGACTGTGGATCGTCCTTTCAGACCGGTCAACCCGGTAGCAGCACTGATCGCAACTCCACATCATGCCCTTTGCGCAAACTTCGCTGTCCGGGATCGCATCACCATCCCGGCCCGACAGCACTTGCCTTTGCCTGCCGCAGCAAGTGCATGGCTACTTCTGAGCGGTGGTACACCGGCTGCCAGCAGAGCGATTACCGCCACTTTTCAGGCAAAACCGGCAAACACCCTTGCAGCACATGCAATGTTGCAATCGACGCGGCATGAACCTGCGGCCGGCACGACTTGTATGTGTTGCAGCGTACAGAGCGACAGCCCTTGCACGCGCACTATTCGTTTGACGAGCCGAATTGCCGGGAACTGTTCCCGGTAGCGCATTGCGGCATTGCCCGGATGCGCAGCACAAAGCACGCCAATCAACCTGAGGATGCCCATAATGAAACGCCCACTGATTTTGCTGCTGCTTATGCTCTGTCTCAGTCTGCTGACTGCCTGCAATACCATCGGAGGCGTTGGCCGCGATGTCGAAAGTGTTGGCGACGAAATCGGTGATGCCGCCGAGGATTGAACATTGATTGCGGTTGCAACGATTGCTGCTGCGGCAGATAAACACCGGCATCCGCAGCATGCGGGGCTGGGTTGAAGTTGCGCACAAGCCGCGCAAATGCACTGCCACGTATCGTTGCGTGGCGGTGCAGCCGGCACCAGCGGCAGCGGAGCATCTGTTCAACGCAGGATTTTTGCAAGCCGGCTCACAGCGGTGTATCGGCAACCGGCTGAGTGAGCAAGAGGTGCGCCGCTTGTCGGTCGATTCAAGTCGTGGCGTTTTGTCCGTTCAATGCGGACACAATCGAATCCACACGGTTGGTGCTTGATCCGCTTTACGTTCAATGCGAGGCTGTTGCGGCTCGGCTCAAGCGCAGCTGAACGAACGGAAGCATCTACCCCATGAATGAATTACTGCAAATACCTGCAGCGCTGATCGCTTTGGCGTTGCTGTTCGGCCTGCTGCTTGGCAGCTTTTTGAATGTGGTGATACTGCGCCTGCCGCCACGCCTTGAATGGGGCTGGCGACGCGATTGCCGCGAACTGCTGGAATTGCCCGAAGGCGCCGATGCGGCTCCGCCCGGGATCGTGGTCCAGCGCTCGCACTGCCCATCATGCGGTCACACACTCAGCGCCTGGGAGAATATCCCGTTGCTCAGTTATGCCGTGCTGCGTGGCCGATGCCGTAGCTGCGGCACCGGCATCTCATGGCAGTACCCGGCAGTGGAAGCGATCACTGCGCTGCTGGTTGCGGCATGCGTATGGCAATACGGCGTCGGCATGCCGGGGCTATTGGCAGTAGCCTTCACGGGCTTGCTGGTGGCGATGTCGGGTATCGATCTGCGCACCACCCTGCTGCCCGACCAACTCACCTACCCATTGCTGTGGCTGGGTCTGCTGGCAAGCATTTACAACCCGTTCGGCGTTGGCCCGGTTGATGCCATTGCTGGCGCGGCGGCTGGCTACCTGTCCTTGTGGAGCGTGTATTGGGCGTTCAAGCTGCTGACCGGCAAGGAAGGCATGGGTTACGGCGATTTCAAGTTGCTTGCCGCGCTCGGCGCCTGGTGTGGCATCAAGGCGCTGTTGCCGATCATCCTGATGTCGTCGATCAGTGGCGCCATCATCGGCAGTGTTTGGCTGGTTGTGCGTGGCCGGGATCGCGCTACGCCGATACCGTTCGGGCCGTTTCTGGCCATCGCCGGCTGGGTGCAGTTGGTGCTTGCCCCCGATCTGATCGGCGCTTATATGCGCTGGGCGGGATTGCACTGATTCACTGGTGTTTTCACCGTTGCTGCCAGTGATGCTCTGATCAATAGGCTCTTCGTGGAAACGTGTGGGTGGCTGGCACCCGGTGATGGTGCCGCAGCCCATACAGCATAAGGCTTTGCTGGCTTCAGCGTTGGCTTGAAATCTGTCACGCTTTGCTGATGGCTACTTCAACCAAGCGTCCCCGGC
>JAUXUI010000135.1 GCA_030681035.1 Lysobacteraceae bacterium
GGCATACGCTGCGAACATGGCTTCTGTCGCCCACTGGGTGTGCTCCTTCAGGGAGTGATCACCGAGTTTTTGTTGGAGCTCACCCTGTGAGCGACACAACGTAAGCGTTTTCCTACCCGCGAATCCGACAATCGCCGATGCCGCAAGCACGGCTTGGTAACACACGATACCGCCATGGCCAAAGTACCTGGACACAAAGCGCTTCGCAGGGGTCGCCGCTCGCTCAGCGGGCAGGTCTATTTGTTGACGGTTGTCACCCACCAACGCAAGCGCGTCTTTGCATGCAACGATGCCGCCGTCACTGCAGCGCGAGTGTGCCACGCGGCGATCGCATGGGGCGACGCGGAGGTTTTGTGTTGGGTGTTGATGCCGGATCATTGGCATGGCCTGATTCAACTCGGTGATAACGACGGCCTCGCGCTATGCGCCAATCGGTTCAAGGCGCTTCTTGCCAAGGCGCTGCGCCATCAGCACGGTTGCGATGGGCGTTTGTGGCAGAGGGGCTTTCATGATCATGCACTGCGACGCGAGGAAAACCTGCGCACCATCGCACGCTACATCATATGCAACCCGGTGCGGGCTGGATTGGTGGCGCGGGTCGGCGATTATCCGTATTGGAACGCGGCGTGGCTGTGATCCACGGCATGGCCCTTGTCGCCCGCACAGGGCTCCGACAGGGAGAGATCACCGCGATTTTGTAGGGGCTCGCCCCCAGATCACGTCTGGCGCAGGCTCTGTGAGCGACACCAACACCATGCGACCATTCCCCGCGTTCGGGCATCCTTGACGGGATGGCCGCCGCTCACACCGTGCAAACACGTTGTGCCCCAATATACGCATCGACACGGAAAGGAATCGCATGACACTGAAGTTACCGCTGGCGCACCGCCCCCGGCTGCGCGCGGCCATTGTGGCCGCTCTCGTGATCGTGTTGCTGGCGCTATGGCTGCGCGATGGTGGCAACGGCATCAGCTATCGCACGGTCGAGGTGGGGCGTGGGCCGATTGCGTTGCTGATCTCGGCGACGGGCAACCTGAAGGCGCTATCGACGGTGGAAGTCGGCTCACAGGTTTCCGGGCAGGTGCTGAGCGTGAACGTGGACTTCAACGATGCGGTGAAAAAGGGCGAGATCATCGCCACCATCGACCCGGCCAATTTTCAGGCGCGATTGACCCAGGCGCAGGCCGACCTCACCTCGTCGCTGGCCAACCTGAGCGCGGCGCACGCCAATCTGGGCGAGGCGCAGGCGACGCTGCGCAATCTGGAAGCGGAGTTTGCGCGCAAGCAACTGGTGTTCGACCGGCAACTGATTTCGCGCAGTGAATACGATGCCGCGCTGAGCGCGCGCGATCAGGCGCTGGCGCGGCTGGCATCGGCGCGTGCCGGCATCAAGGTGGCGCAATCGCAGGTGGCGCAGCGCCGGGCGGCGGTGCAGAACGCCGAGCTGGATGTGCAGTACACGGTGATCCGCGCGCCGGTGGATGGTGTGGTGTTGTCGCGCACGGTCGAGCCGGGGCAGACGGTGGCCGCCAGCTTTCAGACGCCGGTGCTGTTTTCGATTGCCGAAGACTTGAGCCAGATGCAGATCGATCTGAGCATCGATGAAGCCGATGTCGGCCAGGTGCGCGAAGGCTTGCCGGTGCGTTTCACCGTGGATGCGTTCGCCGGCCGCGAATACCAGGGCAGCGTGCGCCAGGTGCGGCTGGCCGCCACCAACACCGCCAATGTGATCACCTACCCGGTGGTGGTGAATGTAACCAACGCCGATGGCTCGCTGTTGCCGGGCATGACCGCCAACGCCGAAGTGCTGGTGGCCAATCGCGAGGATGTGTTGCGGGTGGCCAACGCCGCGCTGCGCTTTCGCCCCAGCAACGTGCCGGCGCCTGCCGCTGGCGGCGCGGTGCAAAATGGCGGTGGGCAAGGTGGTGGCGGAGCGCCGGGGCAAGGCAGTGGCCGCCCCGCCGGCAACCCGATGGCGCAGTGGGATGAATTGGCCGAACGCCTGCAATTGAGTGAAGCGCAACGTGGCCAGTTGCGCAGCGCATTGATGGCCAGCTTTCAGGCCATGCGCGGGCAAGCGGGCGGCGCGGTGGTGAGCGAGGATCAACGGCGGCGGCGCACGGCCGAGGCGATTGCCACGGCCTTGCAGCCGTTGCGTGCGCAGCTTTCCGCCGGGCAACAGCAAATGCTCGACGCCGAACTGGCATTGCAGGCCAATGCGCGGCGGGTAACGGTGTATGTGCTGCGTGATGGCAAGCCCGAGCCGGTGTCGGTGCGCGTGGGCTTGTCCGACACCAGCTTTACCGAAGTGCTGGCTGGCGTAAAGGAAGGCGAGCAAGTGATTATTGGCGAACAGCGGCCGACGCCATGAATGCGAATGCGGCGATGAGCAGCGCGGTGCCGGTGGTGCGCATCGAGGCGGTCAACAAGATTTACAACGCTGGCAAACCGGGCGAAGTGAAAGCGCTGCGCGAGGTATCGCTGAGCATCAACGGCGGTGAGTTTGTCGCCATCATGGGGCCGTCGGGTTCGGGCAAAACCACGCTGATGAACATCATCGGCTGCCTGGATACGCCGAGCAGCGGCAGCTACTGGTGCGGCGGTGTGGATGTGGCGACGCTGGATGCGGCGGGGCGCGCGGCGCTGCGCCTGCGCCAGATCGGGTTTGTGTTTCAGGGTTTTCATCTGTTGCCACGGCAAAGCGCGCTGGACAACGTTACCTTGCCACTGATCTACGCCGGCGTGCCGCGTGTGCAGCGCATGGAGCGCGCCCGTGCCGCGCTTGCGCAGGTGGGGCTTGCTGATCGCGCATCGCACCGGCCAACCGAACTGTCCGGTGGCCAGCAACAGCGCGTGGCAATTGCCCGTGCGTTGATCAACGCGCCACCGATCGTGCTGGCCGATGAACCCACCGGCGCACTGGACACCCGCACCGGTGAGGAAATCCTGGCGCTGTTCACCACCCTGCAACGGCAGGGCCACACCATCATCCTGATCACCCACGACCCGGAAGTGGCGCACCATGCCGACCGCATTTACGTAATGCGCGATGGTGAGTTGTACGAAGAACTGGTTGGCAGCAAATCGCAGGCACGCAAGGAGCGGACATGAAAGCCGCAATGTCGCACGGCGGATGTCAAAGCCCATCGCCCACCGGGACATGGGTTGGGGTGAGGGTTCATGGCTTCGGCTATCAGGCATCCAGTCCGAACCCTCATCCGGCCCTTCGGGCCACCTTCCCCCGGAGGGGGAAGGAATGCACAAGCAGGGAGTACGCGACATGAAGCCGATGACACAGATAAAAGCCCTCGACATCATCGCCATGGCCGCTTTCGCCCTGCGCGGCAACTGGGTACGCAGCGTGCTCACCGCGCTCGGTGTGATCATCGGCATCGCGGCGGTAATCGTGATGGTGGCGGTGGGCCGTGGCACGCAGGCCGAGCTCGATGCCACGATGTCGCGGCTGGGCTCCAATCGCATCGAAATATTTGCCAGTTCGGCGCGCAGTGGTGCGGTGCGGCTAGGCGCCGGCACCTTGAGCACGCTCAGCACCGGCGATATGGATGCGATCCGCGCTGAAATACCGGAGGTGCAATACGTGTCCGGGCAGATCCGTGGCGGTGGCCAGGTGATTTTTGCCGAGCGTAACTGGTCGACCAGCTGGAACGGGGTGAGCGCCGATTATTTTCCGATCAACAACTGGCAATTGCAGCAAGGCGAATGGTTCAACGCGCGGGATTATGCCGGCGCTGGCAAGGTGGCGATCATTGGCACCAGCGTGCGCGACAAACTGTTCGACGGCAGCGACCCGATTGGCGCCACCATCCGCCTGGCACGGGTGCCGCTGCGCGTGGTTGGCGTGCTTGAATCCAAGGGCCAGAGCGGCTGGGGCGGCGATGCCGACGATGTGATCATGGTGCCGCTGGAATCGGCACGGCGACGGCTCAGCGGCACCATCGGCCTGTCATCCGATGGTGTGCAACAGATTTCCGTTGGCGTTGGCCGCTCCGAAGACCTCGGCCGTGCAGCGCAGGCGCTGGGCGATTTGCTGCGGCAACGGCACAAGATTGCACCCGGCGCTGAAGATGACTTCACCATCCGCAACTTGTCGGAGATTGTTTCCACCCGCACCCAGACCACGCGGCTGATGTCGCTGCTGCTGGGCGCGGTGGCTGGCATTTCGCTGCTGGTAGGCGGCATCGGCATCATGAACATCATGCTGGTGTCGGTAACCGAACGCATCCGCGAAATCGGCCTGCGCATGGCGGTGGGTGCCGGGCCGCGCGAGGTGCGGCTGCAATTTCTCGCCGAAGCGATGATGATTTCGCTCGGCGGCGGCATTATCGGCATCGTGCTCGGGGTGGTGGGCGCACAGGTGATGGCGCGGGTGTCGGCGCTGCCGGTGCAGCTTGATGCACCGGTGATTGTGCTTGCTACCGCATTTTCCGTCGCCACCGGGCTGTTTTTTGGCTATTACCCGGCACGCAAAGCCTCCAACCTCGACCCGATTGAAGCATTGCGGCAGTAGCTGTTTCGCTGAGTTGTGGCCGTCGTAGGATGGGTAGAGCGCAGCGAAACCCATCACCAACCGAACAGCCCGTAGCGAAACCCATCATCAACCGAATAATTTTTCGAGGTCGGACAGGCGCTGTCTTGCGCACACCCGGTCGAGGCGCGTCGATACGCTCGATGTGTTGGATGGCGATAAACGCGTTTGCAGCCGATGGGTTTCGCTACGCTCTACCCATCCTACGGGCGAAGGGCGACGGGCTTAAAGCCGATGGGTTTCGCTGCGCTCTACCCATCCTACGGGCGACGGGCGACGGGCTTAAAGCCGATGGGTTTCGCTGCGCTCTACCCATCCTACATGCAATAAATACGCACCGTACGCGAACCCACACCATCGCCTCACCATTCACGGCAATGCGTGTACCCAGCGGGCAATGTCGTGATTGTCCCCGCACGGGCGTGGCCGCAACGCGGTCCCGGGTTACACATCCCGTGTTACAAAACCGGGATGCCACAACCATGAGAAATCCGGGCAAGCCGCGCTACACTACTGCGTTGAATGCGGCGAGGCGCCGCTTACGTATCGGGGATGATCGAGATGGCAGTGGCAAGCGTGGCGAAAGCGCTGTCCGGCGCACTAGCGGCGGGCGAACAGGTAAGCATCCATGGCTGGGTCCGTACCCGGCGCGATTCCAAGGCCGGGCTGAGCTTCATCAACCTCAGTGATGGCTCGTGCTTCGCCAGCATCCAGGTTGTGGCTCCGGCGGATCTGCCCAACTACGACGAGCAGGTTCGCCGCCTCAGTGCCGGTTGTGCGATTACCGCCACCGGCACCCTGACGCCATCGCAAGGCCAGGGCCAGGCGCTGGAATTGCAGGCCAGCGCGATCGAGATGTTGGGCTGGGTGGACGACCCGGAAACCTACCCAATCCAGCCCAAGGCGCATTCGCTGGAGTTTTTGCGTGAGGTGGCGCATTTGCGCCCGCGCACCAACCTGTTCGGCGCGGTCACCCGCATCCGCCATTGCCTGGCGCAGGCGGTACACCGTTTCTTCCACGAGCAGGGCTTCTACTGGGTCAACACCCCGATCATCACCACCTCCGACGCCGAGGGCGCCGGGCAGATGTTCCGGGTGTCCACGCTGGATACTGCCAACCTGCCGCGCGACGGCAAGGGCGCGGTCGATTTTTCACGCGATTTTTTCGGCAAGGAGACGTTTCTTACGGTGTCCGGCCAACTCAATGTCGAGGCCTACTGCCTGGCGCTGAGCAAGGTCTACACCTTTGGCCCCACCTTCCGCGCCGAAAACTCCAACACCACGCGGCATCTGGCCGAGTTCTGGATGATCGAGCCGGAGATTGCCTTCGCCGACCTCAACGACAACGCCAATCTGGCCGAGGCGTTTTTGAAATACGTGTTCAGGGCCGTGCTTGATGAGCGCATGGATGACTTGGCATTTCTCGCCGAGCGCGTGGACAAAACCGCGATCAGCAAGCTGGAAACTTTCATCGCCAAGCCGTTCGAGCGCATCGACTACACCGATGCGGTGGGCCTGCTGCAAAAATCCGGGCACAAGTTCGAGTTTCCGGTGGAATGGGGCCTGGACCTGCAAACCGAGCACGAACGCTGGCTGACCGAAGTGCATATCGGCCGGCCGGTGGTGGTGATGAACTACCCCGAGCACATCAAGGCGTTCTACATGCGCCTGAACGACGATGGCAAAACGGTAGCGGCAATGGATGTGCTGGCGCCGGGCATCGGCGAGATCATCGGCGGCGCGCAGCGCGAGGAGCGCCTGGGCCACCTCGATGCGCGCATGGCGGCGATGGGTATCGACGCCGCGCATTACCAGTGGTATCGCGACCTGCGCCGTTACGGCACGGTGCCGCATGCCGGCTTTGGCCTGGGCTTCGAGCGCTTGGTGGTGTACGTGTGCGGCCTTGGCAATATCCGCGACGCGATACCGTATCCGCGCGCACCCGGCCACGCGGAGTTCTGAGCATGGCATTGCTGCTACTGGTGCTGTGTTCGCTGGCCACGGTCATCCTCGGTATCACCGGTTATGTGATCTTCGGCCCGCTGACCTATCGCCACCTGATGGATCGTCGCGCTACCGTGGGTGCATCGTCGTTCGCCCCGGTGTTTTGGTGGTGGCTGCTGCGCGGCGGTTATCGCGCCAACCGCGACCCGAATCTCAGTGGCCTGGCAACACCGGCGCGGATCATGCTCGTGATTATCGTGAGCGGTCTGGCCGGCTGTCTGCTATGGTTGCTGATTAAAACCGGTCAACTGGGTTTTCAGTAATGCAATCAACATGGTGGCTCTCATCACTCGGCAATTTTCTGGTCTGGGCGCGGCTCGATGTGCGCCCTGCGGGCACCGCACAGGTGCTCGATTGCGATGGCAATACCCTCAACTACGAGAGCGAGGACAACGCCCGCGCAGCGCTGATGGATGCCGAGTTCCAGGCTTTTGATGGCATCGACGAAAGCGACGCCGAACGCATGGGCTTTGTGCTCGGCCATATCCAACCACCCGAAGCGAGCGGCGACGAGGAGCTTGGGCAGCGCATGATCCAGCCCTTGCGCCAATCGGCTTGAGCGTGTCGCTACTGCCCACCCGCCGCGAGTGATGACATGAAGGAACATGCCATGCCCGATGACCTCAGCAACCCCGGCCGCGATTCGTTCCGGGTACCGTACGCGGCCATGGTGATGGTGGTGCGTGGCAATGATGCCTGGGTGTGCGAAATGCAGGATCTGTCGAGTGGCGGCTGCGGCGTGTTCCGGCCATCGCAATGCACGCTGCAGGAAGCCGATCTCGTGCAACTGTATTTTTACGAGGAAGTTGGCCCGGCGGTGAGGGTGGATGCACGGGTAGCGCGAGTGGAAGATAGCAGCCTGGGTTTTGAATACCACGAATTGCAGCAAGTACCACCTGTCCGCAACCGTTGAACGGAGGCCGCATGACAAACACATACCCGCCATCAACCATCGATGGCCTGCTGCACAACAACCGTGCCTGGGCCGCCGATGCGGTGCGCGAGGATCCACAATTTTTCAAGCGGCTGGCCGAACAGCAGGCGCCGAAATACCTGTGGATCGGCTGCTCGGATTCACGCGTGCCCGCCAACCAGATCACCGGCATGCAGCCCGGCGAAGTGTTCGTCCATCGCAACATCGCCAATGTGGTGGTGCATGCCGACCTCAACTGCTTGTCGGTGATGCAGTTCGCGGTTGACGTACTCAAGGTCGAGCACATCATCGTGTGCGGCCATTACGGCTGCGGCGGCGTACACGCAGTGCTAAACGATACCCGCGTGGGCCTTGCCGACAACTGGCTGCGCCATGTCGGCGATGTGGCGCAAAAGCATGGCGCACTGCTGGCGCGCTCGGGCAGCAACGAGCACCGCCATGCGCTGTTGTGTGATCTGAACGCGATCGAGCAAGCGGTCAACGTGTGCCAAACCACGGTGGTGCGCGATGCCTGGGCGCGCGGCCAAACCCTGTCGGTGCATGGCTGGGTTTACGCCCTGCGCGACGGCCTGCTGCGTACACTCACCCCTGGCATCGATGGCACTGACGCCATCGAGCCGGCGTATCAGGCATCGCTTGCCCGCATGCACGCAGGCTAGTGCAGTGTTTCATTCTGTTCGGAACGTATTTTCGGCGCCGACGGCTGTGCGATTTTCCTTATGATCGCCGCGCATTCACGGGTGCTGCCGGGTGAGCGCAAAGCAAACCGTAGAATGGGTAGAGCACAGCGACCGAGTGCAACGAAGGCGTAGTTCGCGCAGCGAACGCTGTCGCGAAGCGACCGAAACCCATCAAGCACGAAGCCCGACGCGCTTTCACCCGTCTACGGCTGGCGGCTGTTTCACTCGCGGTTGATGGGTTTCGCTGCGCTCTACCCATCCTTCTACGTACTGCTTCACTCGCGGTTGATGGGTTTCGCTGCGCTCTACCCATCCTACGTACTGCTTCACTCGCGGTTGATGGGTTTCGCTGCGCTCTACCCATCCTACGTACTGCAAAGCAGCGGAGCCAACATCGGCGCGACGATCATGTTGCGTTATCGCGTAGGTCGCCCACAGGGTGGGCTCCTACAGGGGTGGATCAGCGTGCTTCTTGTAGGAGCCCACCCTGTGGGCGACCGTGCATAGTGAACGACTTGACCGGCATTTCCTGGCTATCGTGCTGCGGGCGCCGAGTCGCAGGGCTGGGATGCACAGCCCAACCGATGTACCGTGGTTCAGAAATACACCCGCACACCAACGGCGACATTGCGGCCCGGCAACGGCACCCGATCTTTCACTACGGATGTGGCAAGCCGTGCATTTTCATTGCCGAGATTGTTTCCCTGCACAAACGCTTCCCAACTGCTGCGTTCGCTATCCAGGAAGGTGTAAGTGACACTGGCGTTGAGCAAGGTGTAATCGCTGGTTTGTGTTTCAAACTCGGCATTGCGATTTTGGCTGAAGGTATGCACCGCACCGATGCCGGCGCGCAATGCTTCGCCCCGCCAGGTGAACTCGGTGCCGAGCCGACCAGCCGGAATGCGCGGCAGATTGGCCCCGCCAGTGCGGGTTGCGCGCACGCGATCACCGTAAATACGCAGGTCAAACTTGCCGGCATCGTTGTCGGCAACATGCCAGGTGGCCTCACCCTCGATGCCGCGAAAAACGGCATCTGATTGCAGCCAGGTACGGATTGGCAATTCGCTTTCGTCATCGATCAGCCCGGTGTCGGCCAGGAAGATGAAATTGTCGAACCAGTTGCGGTAGGCCGAGAACTCGGCCTCGAATCGATCACTGTGATAGTGCAGGCCCAATTCGATCTGGCGCGAGGTTTCCTTGCCCAACAGCGGATCGCCGATTTCAAAGGTGGCGGTTGCGATATGGGGGCCGTTCGCGAACAGTTCTTCCTCGGCTGGCGCGCGTTGCGCGCGATCCGCATTCAACGACAGATGCACCTGCTCGCTGAACTGCCAGCGCGCGCCCAGCGAGGCGCTGAACAACGCGAACGAACGCTTGGAACCATTGTCGGGGTCGCTACCCTGAAAATCGCCACGCGCGCCGAGCTCCAGTTTCAACCGATTCCACGCGCCTTGCTCGATCACGAACAGGCCAACATTGCGGGTACGGGTGCCGGGCACAAAGGCTTCCTCGCCGATGGCTTCGAATTGCTTGCTGCCCGCCTGCACACCCAGCGCGCCCTGCCACGCGCCCAACGCGGCGTGCGTGGCCTCCAAGCGCAACTCGTTGCCATCGCTGAGAAACGTGGTACCCACCGCATCGCCTTCAAACTCGATGTGTTTGTAATCGGTATGGCCAAACGCCAGCTCGACACGCTCGATACCGGCGAAGGGCTTGGCGAGCCCGGCCTTGAGGTCGTAACGCGTCTGCTCGACATCGAGTGAAACACCCGGATCGATACCATCACCCGGCTCGGCCGGGTTGCCGTAGTCACTTTCATAACGCGACACCGACGCGCCAGCAAAACCCCAGTCGCCGAAAATGGAACCTGCGACGGCGCCGGATTGATTGTTGAGATCGCTGTTGGCCAGTTTGCCCTTGGGCAGATCGTAATTGCCGGTGTCGCGGTACAACCCATCGATGTGTACGGCATAGCCATCACCGCCGGCATCCACCCGGCTCATCCCGGTGAACCCATTGGAGCCCGCGTCATAGCGCAGTTCAGCGCGCCCGCTAAATGGCGTGTCCAACGCCGTTTCGCGGATCCGCCCATCGACCACATTGACCACGCCGCCGATGGCGCCGGAGCCATAAAGCAAGGTCGATGGCCCCTTGAGCACCTCGATCTGGTCGGCCAGAAACGGTTCCAGCGCCACCGCGTGATCCTGGCTGATGTTGGATACGTCATTGCTGTTCAAGCCATCGCTAAGCACCGCCACACGCGGGCCATCCAGGCCACGAATGATTGGCCGACCGACACCGGGCCCGAAATAGGTGGTGGTGACACCGGGGATCGAGGACACCGTCTCACCGAGCGTGTTGGCTTTGCGGGCATCTAGTTCTTCGCCAAACAACACGGCGACCGGCGCGACAAGATCATCGGCGCCCTGCCCCAAGGGCACCCCGGTTACGGTGACGGTATCCAGTGTCTTGACATCGCGTTTGCTGCCGTCCGGCGCGGCAGAGGCATCATCGCTCTGCGCATGCGCAGCGGCGGTAAACAACAAGGCAGAAACCGCCAGGGCAAGCGGGTTGAAGCGAAGCGTGGGGTTCATCAGGGAGGGTCACAATCAAGGGCGCGAAATTGGAATGTTATATTGTTCCAATATCAGGTGCAACACCGTCCTCAGAAAATTGGCACGAGCGAAAGAAGCTGGGTGCCAGCTTTGGCTGGGGTGACGACTGGTTCACAGACTCCCTAAGGATGCTCTGAACAAGCTTCATTGCGAGGAGCGGAGCGACGTGGCATACGATTCCGCATGGCCTTCAGGCCATAGCGGATCGGAGTCCTTTAGGGCATACGATTCCGCATGGCCTTCAGGCCATAGCGGATCGGAGTCATTAGGACAATCCAGAAATCTTCAAAAGATTAGAGCA
>JAUXUI010000136.1 GCA_030681035.1 Lysobacteraceae bacterium
CTAACACCAGAGTTAAGCGGCCTGTGGGCCGCACGCGGCAATACTACAATACTCGGAGGATTGTCGTGGGCGGACCACAAGTCCGCTTGAACGAAAAGTTAGGCCGCGCTCGCGTGAAGCCTTAAGTACATGGCATTTCTATCATTCTCGGTCTGCAGCGTATCGAACCGATCGAGTAAGCTAAATGTATACAACCTCTCATTCATCGTCATGCCGCTAATGCCAAGTATCGCGTCTTTTTTAAACTCGGACCAAAGCGAATAGACCTGCGCATGATCGCTGTCGGAGCCAATCCAGACATTGCCTATGTAGCGCTCCATAGCTACGGAAAGTTGGTGAGCCGTATCTGAACTGGCCTTCCAGTCCCTAAGCTGATTTGCCACGCCCTGCACCACAGGGTCATCAGATACTGCACGAATTTTCTGTCCCAACTCGTCGAGGTTCATTGCGGGGCCTAACACCGGAGTTAAGGGGCATTTGTACCGCACGCGACTGTGCTACAGATTTCGGAGCACAGTCGCGTGCGGTGCAAATGTCCCCTTGAATGATTGGTTAGGCCACAGCTTAGGTTGGAAGCCCCTCAGCCGGCAAGCAATGGGAGCGAAGCGCGCCCGAGACGGGCAGCGGCCGCAGTCTGTAGAGAGTTTCGACTTGCACCTGAGCCGCTGGCAGCGCGCTGGTTGGTAGTGCCGCACCGAACTTGGCGAAATGAATTTCTGAGACTCATGGGCTTGCATCCAATGCGAATGAAAGCACCTCGGCGGTGAGCTTAGAGTGTGCGAAGCGAAGAGACTCAGATTGCCGTAAATAGCTCAACGCCAAAGCCCAACGAAGCGATGCTTTTGTGGGGCCTAACGGCGCGTTGAGCGGCCGATGGCCGACAGTTCAACAGTAAACACGAAAGCCTCTCCCATCGGTCCGCTCTAACGCATAGTTAGACTCACCAGCGATTGCCAAGATATCTCTCCAAAGCAGCAGATACCGGCGCCGAAACGCCTCCAAACCATACACCGTTCAGTAGCAGCCGAAATGCAGGACTCCTACGGGCCAGGGCTTCTAACTCAGTCAGGAACTCGGTGCCGTGATAGGTGAGCAGGTTCTCCAGTGGCCCCGCAGCGAGCAACTGGAAGTGTCGGTCCTTCGGATCTGCGGGGATGCGCTCTAGTACCCCCAAGATTGCGTCAAGGGCCACCCGAGGATTGTTTCTGGGTAGGAAGCCATCAAGGCTACCCTCGAGGTTCTCGTCTGGCGGGGGCGATGCACAAGACCACTTATCGACCCAAGCCCCAACGACTGCAGATACGTCATCCATGTGAGTCTAACGGCGCGTTGAGCGGCCGATGGCCGACAGTTCATCAGTAAACACGATAGCCTCTCCCATCGGTCCGCTCTAACGCATAGTTAGGCGTAGCCTACGTTACAATGCTGAAGTTGAACTTTTGCGCCCGAGATGCGCCAGACTTTGCAAAGTCGAGCGCCTGTGTAAGCTCTTCTACCACCTGAGAGTGTGCATTTGTCAACACTCCAAAGCGAGTCTGAGTCTCGGTAATGTGTGAAAGCAAAGCCGAGAGCATGGCAATTGCCTCATCAAGCGGGAGCCAAGCCCAATCCACCCAAGTTAAGCCTTCTGGTCTGGGCTAGCACTGTTTTTGCGTCATCGGTTTGTGCGGCTTGTGGCCGAGGTTGCGCGGTTTCGAGACGTTCGCTCGATGGCGATAGGTTTTTCGAGCAATCAACGCGAGCA
>JAUXUI010000002.1 GCA_030681035.1 Lysobacteraceae bacterium
AACCGATCAACAGCAACAGCAACAGCAGTCAGCAGCCAGGAGAACCACAAAGCGAACAGCAAAAGCAAAAACCGCAGCGGCGGTACTTGACAATCGATTGCTCATAGAAGGATGGGTAGAGCGCAGCGAAACCCATCAACCAGGCCAGTACAACGCGCTTGATGGGTTTCGGTCGCTTCGCGACAGCGTTCGCTGTGCGAACTACGCCTTCGCTTCGCTCGGTCGCTGCGCTCTACCCATCCGGCTGAGCCTTGACTTGGGTGGATTGGGGCCGAAGCCCCCCAGGCTGAGATATAGAGTTAATCAGGTCAGCACTTGCCACGCTGGATACAAACCAGAGGCTTTGTGACAACTGGCCAGAATGCAGGGTGATAAAGCATTAGCTTGACCGGACAGGGCAACACTCGCTATGATGCTCGGCCTTGTCCAATGTTTGTGGAATCGCCACCATGGCAACCAAACGCACCTACCAGCCCAGCAACATCAAGCGCAAGCGCGACCATGGTTTCCGTGCTCGCATGGCGACTGCCGATGGCCGCAAAATCCTGTCTCGCCGTCGCGCCAAGGGCCGTACGCGCCTCGCTGTCTGAGACGCAATTCATTGCCGTTGACTTGCGCAGCAAACCAGCCGCGTCGTGTCACGACGCGATGGCTTACTCAGTACAAATGCAGCACCGGGCTTCATCGCACGACTGACAGTTGCGTCCGGCGAGTCAAGGGCAAGGCCGCCTGAGTGAGCACTGCGCATCCTAATTCGTTTCGACCCGACATGCGCCTGCACAGCCCGGCGCAGTATCAGCGTGTACTGCGTGACAGCCGCTGTTTGCATAGCCGCAGTGTGCGGTTGCATCTGCACAATCCCGACCACCCCGCGACACCGCCCCGCGCTCGCCTCGGCATCACGGTAAGCAAGCGTGTCAGCAAGCTGGCGGTAATCCGCAATCGCATCAAGCGCATCACGCGCGACAGCTTCCGTCAGCACAATGGGCAATTGCCACCCGGCGACTATGTCATTGTGGCGAAGCCTGGAAAATCGCCAGGTGAGGGCTTGGCTGATGAGCTGATGGTGCTGTGGCAGCGCGCTATTTTATTGATCCAGGCCCGCGACACCGGCACAATGGCCGGCTACACGGCGGCGCAGCATGCCAGCGACGCCCCATCCCCTGTCGGCGCAAGCCGGCCATCGAGTTCAGACCGCTGATGAATCAGACCCGCTCCTTTTTGTTGATCGCATGGCTGTTTTTGGCCTACATGTTATGGGATGCCTGGACGAGCCCAAAGCAGCTACCGCAACCGACGGCAGAAAGCAGTGCTATCGCAGAAGTCATCGGTGATGGGGGTGTGCCGCAGATCCCGGTCGCAGCAAACGTCGCCGGGAACGATGCGTCGGTGCCAACGAGCACGGCGAGCACCGCAGAGGCCATTTCACAGCGATTGCTGCTGGCCAACGACGTGCTGCGTCTGGAAATCGACACCAAGGGCGGCACCGTCGCCGATGCTCAGCTTTTGAATTACGGACAAACCGCAGCCGCCGACAGCGAGCGAGTGCAGTTGTTGTCAAGCACACCGGAACATTTTTTTGTTGCCCAAAGTGGTCTGGTCAGCAGCAAGGGCGCAGCACCCACGCATGAAAGCGTGTTTGTCAGCGAGTTGGGCCTGCAAGACCAAATACTGCGTGATGGTGAGCAGCAGGTATCGATAACGCTGCTTTGGAATGATGGTAACGGCCTGAGTGTGCGCAAGGTGTTCACCCTCAGCCGCGGCAGTTATGTGCTGAGTGTGCGCGACGAGGTGGATAATCAAAGTGGCTCCGCCTGGCAGGGTCATGTTTATCGCCAATTGCAGCGTGTGCCGCCGGTGATCCTCAAGAGCGGTTTCAACAATCCCGAGGGCTACAGTTTTGCTGGCGCGGCGTGGTACAGCCCGGAAGAAAAATTCGAGAAGTTGAAGTTCGACAAGCTTGCCGACGAGCCATTGAATCGATCCATCAGCGGCGGCTGGATCGCCATGTTGCAGCATCATTTCATGGCGGTATGGATTCCTGCAGCCGAGGACAAAAACACATTCTCGACGACAGTCATCGCCAATGGCACGCCACGTTACGTGATCCGTGAAGTCGGCCCGGCATTAAGTGCTGACGTCGGTGGCCGCACCAGCAGCGATGCGCGCCTGTGGATAGGCCCGAAACTGCAAAGCGAACTCCCCGATGTCGCGCCGGGCCTTGAACGCACCATCGACTACGGCATCTTCACGCTGATTTCCGACCCACTGTTCGCCGTGCTGTCATTTTTGCACGGGCTGTTTGGCAACTGGGGCTGGGCGATCATTGGTCTGGTAGTGTTGATCAAGGCGGTTTTCTTCAAACTGTCGGAAAAGCAATACCTGTCGATGGCCAAGATGCGCAAGCTGCAGCCGCGCATTGAAGCGCTGAAAGAGCGTTATGGCGAAGACAAACAGAAGTTCCAGCAAGCCATGCTGGAGCTGTACAAGAAGGAAAAGGCCAATCCCGCCAGCGGCTGTCTGCCGATCCTGATCCAGATACCGGTGTTCATCGCGTTGTACTGGGTACTGCTCGAAAGCGTCGAACTGCGCCACGCGCCGTGGGTCGGTTGGATTCACAGCCTCACCGACCGCGACCCGTATTTCGTGCTGCCGGTGCTCAACATGCTCAGCATGTACTTCACCCAGAAGTTGAGCCCCGCACCTGGCATGGATCCGATCCAGAAGAAGTTCATGCAGCTGATGCCGTTGATCTTCGGTGTGATGTTCGCCTTCTTCCCGGCGGGTCTGGTGTTGTACTGGACCACCAACGGCAGCCTGGGTTTGTTGCAGCAATGGGTAATCATGCGCCGTCATGGGGATAACTCCAGCAAGACGGTAGCCGTCAGCAAAAGCTGATTGTGCCCCGGCCACAGGCCGGGACTGATTAGGCAACAGCGCATGGCCGATCACCGCGACACCATTGCCGCCATCGCCACCGCCAGTGGTGCGGCTGGCGTCGGCATCGTACGCATCTCTGGCCCGCGCGCGATGATCATCGCGAACACGTTGAGTGATCGGGCGCCACGCCCGGGCAGTGTGACCTATACCCGTTTTCGTGAGGCAAGCGGCGAGCTCATCGACGACGGTTTGATGCTTGCGTTTGCCGCGCCCCATTCGTATACCGGCGAAGATGTCGTTGAATTGCAGGCGCACGGCAGCCCGGTATTGCTGGCGTTGCTGTTGGCGCGCTGTTGCGAATCAGGTGCGCGGTTGGCGCGCCCCGGTGAGTTTACCGAACGGGCATTCCTCCACGGCAAGCTCGATCTGGCCCAGGCTGAAGCGGTGGCTGATTTGATCGCGGCAAGTTCCGAGGCTGCGGCGCGTGCCGCGCGGCGTTCACTGGATGGGGTTTTCTCGCAACAAGCTCACGCGCTTGCCGATGTACTGAGTGCTTTGCGCATGCATGTCGAAGCAGCAATTGATTTTCCCGAGGAGGAAATCGATTTTCTCTCGGATCATGCCTTGCATGCGCGGCTCGATGCAGTGCAGCAGCAAATGCATGAATTGCTGAGCGAGGCGCAGCGCGGACAACGCCTGCGCGATGGCCTGCATGTGGTCATCATCGGCCCACCCAATGTCGGCAAAAGCTCGTTGCTCAACGCACTCGCCGGCAGTGATCGCGCCATTGTTACCGAGTTCGCCGGCACCACCCGCGATGTGCTGCGCGAAGTGGTGCGCATCGATGGCATCGAAATCACCCTGGTGGATACTGCGGGCCTGCGCGAGAGTGTTGACGCCATCGAACGCGAAGGCATCCGCCGTGCGCACCACGAGTTGAGCAAGGCCGATCTGGTGCTGATTGTCAGTGACGCCAGCACGCCGATTGCCGCCGACCTGCCCGAACTTCACGTTGAAAAGCGGTTGTATCTGCACAATAAAAGCGATCTGACTGGTCATGCACAAGGCTATGAAACCGATCGAGCAGATCATATCTGGCTGTCGGCACACACTGGCGCCGGTCTTGATGACTTGCGCGCCGCCTTGCGTGATGCCGCAGGCCATGGCGAAGGCAGTAGCGGCGCATTCAGCGCGCGGGCGCGCCACGTTGCCGCCTTGCAACAGGCAGGACACCATCTGACCGCAGCGCGTACGTGCATCGAGGTGCAGCGTGCGGGTGAACTGGCTGCTGAGGAATTGCGACTGGCTCATCTGGCAGTGGGCGAAATCACCGGCGCGGTCAGCGCCGACGATCTGCTTGGACAGATATTTGCCGGATTTTGCATCGGCAAATAAGCCCACGGCCAACGCTGCCACGCCCTTGGTCGCTCACAGGGTGAGCTCCTACAAAAACACCGCGATGCACGGCTGCCGACCGCGCGAGAGTCATCTTGCGGTGTTGCAGCATCTGTCGCTCA
>JAUXUI010000011.1 GCA_030681035.1 Lysobacteraceae bacterium
GGCGTGCTCGGGCGGTGCCATGTACAGGCCCACGATGTCTTCGAGTTTCTCGGCAAACTTCGGGTCGCGCGAGACCTTGAAGCCGCGCACGAGGTGCGGTTTCAAGCCGTGCGCCTGCCAATGCCGCATCACGGTGCTGCAACGTTACGGGACACCCACAATATCGGAACGGGACGCGGCGATGTAGGAAATTTCGGATTCTTGGGTGACCCGCGCTGTACCTCCCGCGCTGTGTCTGTATTCTTCGGCATCGCCAAGTAACGCGGTTGTCGGGCCTCGAACCGGAAACCGGAACCCGCTAAAGCGCCCCCGCTCGCGTCGCAAAATAGTGCTGCAAAAACGCGTGCCGCGCGGCGCCGTGATCGACTTCGGTATGGGTGTGCGCGGCGATGATCTGGCGCAGCAGGCCGCCGTCGGATTCGCGCACCGCCGGCCACTCGGGCAGGCCGGCGCCGTTCGGGTCACCGGTTTTGATGAAGCGCTCGAAATAGCCTTGCATCAGCTGCGACACGGCGTAATCGGTCGGCGTCCACGCATACACCGGGTTGCTGTGAAGGTTGCCCAGCGCGTATTCGATCTCGCCGCTGTGTACCGCGCCGGTGTCGGCTTGCTCGCCGGTTGTTGGCTGCCGCTTTGCCGGGCGCGGCTGGTCGAAGCGGTAGAAGTACACCGGCGCCTTGCCGCTGCGCCGATGCAGGTCCATCCAGCGCCACGTGCTGTGGGCAATGAACAGGTCGCCAGCCAGCGCCGTCGCCGAGCGTTTGATCTCGGCCGCATCGGAGCCCGGATACAGCGCCAGTGCGCGTGCGGCCTGTACGCCGAATATGCGCTCCAGCGCCGCGCGATAATTTGCCGGTGTCGGCGGCTGCTGATTCAAAATAGCGGGGTAAAACCCTTCCTGCGAATTGGTGCCGAGCAACAGCGGCACCGGCGCCTGGGCACCGCGCGCAAACGTTTTTGCTGGCGGCTCGCTGAGCAACCAGCCATCGATAGCGATGCTGTGGCGCTGTTCGCTACCGGCCCGCAGCAACGCGGTGGCCGGCAGCGCGCGCAGTTCTGCCAGCGTCGCGGCGCCAGCCTTTTCGGTGAACGCGATGCCCTGCTGCTGCGCCTGCGCCAATGTCAGCGGTGTGATTGGCGCGATCGCCGCACCGCTTTCGCCAATCGCGCGTGCAAACAAGCCGCGCGTCCGTGGCGACGCCATCAGCACACTCACCGCAATCGCGCCCGCCGACTCGCCGGCGATCGTCACCTGGTTCGGGTCGCCGCCGAATGGCGCGATGTTGTGCTGCACCCAGCGCAAGGCAGCAAGCTGATCGAGCAGGCCGTAGTTGCCGGCCGCATGTACGGGTGATTCGGCCACCAGCGCCGGCAACGCGAGGAAACCGAACACGCCGAGCCGATAGTTCACCGTCACCGTGACCACGCCGCGCGCCGCCAGGCTGGCGCCGTCGTAGCGCGGCTCGGAACCATCGCCAGCGACAAAACCACCGCCGTAGAAATACACCAGCACCGGCAGCGCCGGCTCGCCGGGCGCGGGCAATTGCGCGGGCGTCCACACGTTGAGGTACAGGCAGTCCTCGCTCATGGAGCTGGCGCGGAACACCATGTCGCCGAACAGCGGCTGCTGCATGCAACGCGGCCCGAAGCCCTGCGCCAGGCGCGTACCACCCCATGATGCCGGCGGCTGCGGCGGCTTCCAGCGCAGCGCTCCAACCGGCGGCGCCGCATATGCGATGCCGTGAAACGCGCGCAGGGTCGCGTTTTCGACCTGCGTCAGTTTGCCCTCGACAACCCCGGCTGCAACGCGCACACGCGGGGCTGCGGGCGCCGTGGCCGATGCGGCAACCGCTGCGCCATTGGCCAATGCCAGCGTCAGCACCACGCCGAAAGCGCGGTGCAAGCGCCGCACCGATGCGCGTGAAATCAAAATCATGATGGCGAATCCTCGACGTTTACGCCTTGGGCATGCGCTTCGGCAAGCATGCGCTTGCGCGCTTCGGTGTAGTACCACCACGGTTGCGGCGGATCGCCGTTGATGAATCCGGTGATCGACATGAACACATCGATCACGCACGGGTCCTGCCGCTGACCAGTGATCCGGCTCAGGCGGTGATACAGCGCCAGCGGGCACTGGCCAAGCAATTGCGCGGGTGTGCGAATACCGAGCAACAGCAGATCGTCCGCTGTCGCCTTGCCGACATTGGGCAAGTCGGTGAGTTGGACAACCCGTTCGCGGTCAACTTTGTCCGGGTGCATGGGTCAGCTCCGTGCTGTGGTTTTGGTGTCTTTGTCGGGCGCAACGCCCCCCGGTGCGCGACGTGATGGTGTGAGCCTTTGACGCGTTCGAGCTGCCAACCATCCGCTTCGAGCATCCGAATGACATCCGCACTCTACATGGCGGGTGTTATAGCCACCAACTGTCGCCCATCACCATACCCACCGCAGTTGCCGAGCCACCCTACATCGCCGCCTTGATCCGCTCCGCCACCCGGTACGCATTGGCGTAGATGGTCCAGGGATAGGGCACGCTGCCACAGATCTGCATCCGTCCTGATTACGCTCCATTCCGACCGTTTCATCGCCCACTCAGAGGGCGAGGCTTGTCAGCCTGAGCTTGACCAACTAGACTAAGTCGAATCGTGCCGTTGGAGGCCGCATGAAACACGTCATCAACATCTACGAGGCCAAGACGCACCTGTCGCGTCTGGTCGATGAAGCAGGTCAAGGTGCGGATATCGTCATCGCCCGTGCCGGCAAACCGATTGCGCGTTTATGCCGCATCCAGCCCAAGGCCAGAAAACGCAAGCTCGGCGTACTCGATGGACGGTTCAAGATTCCGGATGATTTCAATGCGCCCTTGCCCGATGACGTGCTGGCCGCGTTTACGGGCACCGACTGATGCGCATTCTGCTTGACACGCATATCGTGCTGTGGGCGGTAGCGCAAAGCAGTCAAATCAGCGCCGAGGCGAGGCCTTTGCTGGAGGACACAGACAACCTGCTGTATTGCAGTACCGCCAGCCTGTGGGAAATTGCCATCAAGAGCGGTTTGCGTCGCGCAGACTTTGAGGTTTCGCTGCCCGCCTTGCGCGAAGCACTTGCGCAAATGGACATCGAAGAATTACCCGTGCTGGGAAAGCACACGGAACAATTGCTCAAGCTTCCCCCGCTGCACAAAGACCCGTTTGATCGAATGCTGGTTGCGCAAAGCATGGCTGAACCCCTGGTGCTGTTGACCAACGACAGCGTGCTTGCACAGTATTGGGATGGGGTGCGGCTGGTTTGACTCTGGCCTACATCGCCGCCTTGATCCGCTCTGCCACCCGGAACGCATTGGCGTAGATGGTCCAGGTATAAGGCACGCTGCCGCCGGTGGGCATGAAGCTGCCGTCGCTGACGTACAGGTTGTCGACATCGTGTACGCGGCAGTCGCGGTCGAGCACCGAGGTGTGCGGGTCATCGCCGAAACGGCAACCGCCGGCAACCAGATTCGGTGGTGGGCTACCGCTGACGCTGGAACTGATATCGGTGGCGCCCATGCGTTCGAGCACCTTGAGCGCGTGGTTGTTGAGGTGGTTGCCTACCTTCAGATCGTGCGGGTGATAGCCGATGCGGACCTTGGCCACCGCCGAGCCCCAGCGATCAGTCACGGCGGAATCGAGCGCCACGAAGCAGTCGTCGGTGGGCAGCCAGTCGCAGAAAATCTCGTAGCGCAGCGCCTGGCTGCCGGTGAATGCCGAGCGCAGGCGTTTTTGCAGGCGCGTGCCCCAGACCAGATCATCGCCATCCCAGCGATTGCGGCTGGCACGGCCAATCGGGTTGGGATGGCTGAGCAGGAAATCGATGGTACCGCCCTTGGCCGCGCCACCGAAGGCCGGGTCGGAAAAGGTGTACCAATCCTGCAGACCACGATTGACGAACGGGCCGCGTTGCTTGAGTCGCGCGGCATCGGCGACGCTCATGCTGTCGTATTCGAAATAACCGGTGCCCGAACCGCCGGCCGAGAACAGCAGGTTGCGGCCGAGCTGAGCAAAGCGATTGCCAATGCCATTGGGGTGCTTCGGGCCAACCGATGCCAGCAGCAGGCGGCTGGATTCGATCGCCTGACACGCCACCACGTAGGCTTTTGCCGTGACCTGTTGCGCAATGCCTTGGGCATCGATGTATTCCACCGCGCTGACCTTGCCCTTGGCATCGCTGCGCAGGCGGGTGACCTTGGCGTTGGCGCGGATTTCGCAGTGCCCGGTAGCCACCGCACGATCAAGCAGGGCGGCGCGGGCGCTGCCTTTGGCGCCGGACGAGCAGCCGTAACTGCCGCAGTAACCGGAATATTCGCAACTGCGGCGCTGGCCCGATGGCTGCGACAAAATCGCGCGCGGCGTCGGCAATGAATGCAGGCCGAGCGCAGCGCAGGCGGCATCAATGCGTTCGACTACCGGATGTTCCAAGATTGGCGGCTGCGGAAAATCGGCGGTTGAACGCGGTTCGGCCTGCGGATGACTGACCACCCGCCCGGAAATGCCAACCTCGGTTTCCACCATCGTGTAGTACGGCTCCAACTCGTCGTAGCTGATCGGCCAATCGGCCACGTTGGCACCCTTGATCGGCCCGAACGCGGAACGCAGGCGAAAATCCACCGGCTTGAGCCGGTAGAAAAAACCGCTCATGAAGTTGGAGGAACCGCCGACCACATTGCCGTTCCAGAAATCGACACCCGAGCGCGAAGTCGGCACGCCGCGCCACTGATCGTCGCTGTCGCGATCCTCGATGACGTGTTGTTCGTCGCTCAACTTGGGCGTGTAGACGCTGCGTCGGCAGCAGGCGAGCTCGTCCTTGAAAAAATCCTTCTCGGTCAACCATGGGCCTTTTTCCAGCACCAGCACCGAGCAACCCGTTTGCGCCAGACGCAGCGCCACCGGGCCACCGCCAGCGCCGCTGCCGATCACGCAGACATCGTAGTCGTGGCTCATGTCGCTTTGCTCCGGCGTTGAATCGGCGGGGTCAACTGATACCAAACCTTGTCTGCCGGCGGCCGTGGGTAACCGGGCTGGTGCTGCAACCACGTCCAGCCGATACCATCGGGATTGCCACCGTACACCGGGTCGGCAAGCAAGGCTTCGAGCACGAAGTTCAGCAGCCACGACAGCCAGCGCTGACCGCCGCTCTGACCTTCGAGTTTGCGCAACACCGCTTCGCGCTGCTCGCCATCGAGCAATTGAAAGAGTTTGCCGTAATCGGCTTGCGCCAGTGCGCCGACCCGCTCGGCACCGGCCAGCATGCGCTCGCGCTGGCCATCATCGGCGCCCGGCGTGGTCAGGGTATTGTGCAGATAGATGATGGCGTGGATCTGTTCGGCGCCGGGGATACCCTCGCCCGCCGGCAGCAGATGCGCCATCACTGCGTTCAAGGTGGGCCATGGCTGCTGCGCCAGCCACGCCGGCGCGCTAGCGGCGGCGTCAACTGCCGGCAAGGCCCAGCCCATGCCGCTGCGCGTCAGCAACCCGAGCGCGGTGAGGGTGGCGATGAACTCACGGCGATCCAGCAGATACGGGGGCTGGTTCATGGTTGGCTCCGAGTGGGCGCCCCGCTGCGCACCGGGGCGCAATGGGGCAAGATCGATGGCAACACCATAAAGCGCGCAGCGCCATTGGCATTTGATTCGAATCAAGCGCCTGATGATTGTGGTTCATGACGACGGCCACACAAGCGCACGATCACCACCATGCACTGCATCATGGCGTGCTATAAAAGCGCGCCATGAATCCCGCCCCCGTCATCGATCGCAAAGGTCTGCTCGCCGCCAGCGGCGCGTTTTTCATGTGGGGCTTGTTCCCGCTGTTCTGGGTGCTGCTCAAGGCGGTGCCAGCGCTGGAAATCATCGCCCATCGCGTGGTGTGGTGCGCGCTGTTCGTGGTGAGTTACCTGCTCTGGCGCGATGGCGCCGGCTGGCTGCGGGTGGCGTTGGCCGGGCCGAAGGTGCTGCTAACGCTGATCGCCAGCAGCATCCTGATCAGCATCAACTGGGGCCTGTACATCTGGGCAGTCACCCATGGCCATGTGGTTGAGGCGAGCCTTGGCTATTTCATCAATCCGTTGGTGAATGTGCTGATCGGCGTGCTGCTGTTGCACGAGCGCCTGAACCGCGCGCAGTGGGCCTCGGTAGCGCTCGCGGCCATTGGCGTGCTGTGGCTGACGGTGCAACATGGCGGCCTGCCGTGGATCGCGCTGACCCTGGCTTTCAGCTTTGCCTTCTACGGGCTGCTGCGCAAACAGGTGGCGGTGGAATCGGTGCCGGGCCTCGGCATCGAAAGCCTGTTGCTGACTGCACCGGCATTGCTGTTCCTGTTCTGGCGCGAGGCGCAAGGGCTGGGCCAATTCGGCCACGCACCGCTGCGGATCGACTTGCTGCTGGTGGTTGGCGGCGCGCTGACCGCGCTGCCGTTGATCGGCTTTGCCTACGGCGCACGGCGCATCCCGTACTCGCTGGTGGGTATCTTGCAATACCTCGCGCCCACCTTGCAGTTGCTGGCCGGGGTGTTTGTACTCCACGAAGCCTTTCCACTGTCGCAGCTCATCGGTTTCAGCTTCATCTGGGCGGCACTGGGGATCTATGCCGGCAACAGCCTGTACGCGATGCGTCGCTATCGCCAGGCCGAGAACCGATCGTAGCAAGGGTAAGCGGCTTCCTGATTAGCGCTATATCTCAGCCCGGCGGGCTTCGGCCCCTTCTCCCTCCGGGAGAAGGTGGCGCGAAGCGCCGGATGAGGGTTCGAGCCCGTAAGATGGCCGATACTCGCACCGAACCCTCACCCCCAACCCCTCTCCCGGCGGGAGAGGGGCTTCTACCGCTGAGATATAGCGCTAATCAGGAGCGGCTTTTCGTTGCGCGAACTACGCCTTCGCTGCGCTCGGTCGGCCGGTCGCCCACAGGGTGGGCTCCTACAGGTAGGGCCCTACGCTTGTCTGTAGGAGCCCACCCTGTGGGCGACCTGCCCATGACCCGTATTCGTACTGCAATCAACTCGTTCTGGCGCGCGCCAGGGTAATGACCACCACGCCGAGCAAAATCACCACCATCGCGCCCAGCGCGTGTGGGTCCAGCGGTTCACCCAGAAACAACACGCCCAGCAGCACCGCCACCGGCGGGTTGATGTAGGCGTAGCTGGTCGCCAGCGCCGGCCGCACATGCTGCAGCAGCCACAGGTACGCGCTGAACGCGATCACCGAACCAAACACCACCAGATAGGCCACCGCCAGTGTCGGGCGCAGCGCCGGCCATGCCGACAAACGCTCACCAAGCGCCATTGCCAGCAGCAGCATCAGCACCCCGCCGCACAGCATCTGCGCACCGGCGTTGATGAATGGCGCCGGCAGATCGCGGCCACGGCTCCACACTGAACCGAACGCCCACGCAATCGGCGCGACGATCAGCGCCAGCATGCCCTGGGTGCTGGCCCGCAATTCACTGCCGGCATTGAGCCACAGCACACCGACAAAACCCACACACAGCCCAAGCCATTCACCACGGCTGGGATGATGGCCGCGCAACCAGCCAAACACCCCGGCCCACAGCGGCATCGATGCCACCGCAATCGCGGCCACCCCGGAAGACACCTGCTGCTCGGCGACATTTACCAGGCCATTGCCGAGTACCAGCAGCAAGCCGCCCATCACCAGCGCGTTGCGCCATTGCAGCGATGTCGGCCAAGCCTGCGCATTGACGCGGCCCAAGGTGAACATCAGCGCCGCCGCGACCACGAAACGCAGCCCGCCCATCAGGAACGGCGGGAAACCGGTCAGGCCGATGGCAATGGCGAAATAGGTGGAGCCCCAGATCAGGTAAACCGCCGTCAGCGACAGCGCCAACGGCAGGTACGACGGCTTAACCGCCGGCAGGGTGATGCGCATGGGGGAATCCGTGATTTTCAGGTGCGCCAGTTTACGGCGGTGGCGGTGCCAACGGCTGACAAATCAACAAAGATTTGTGGCGGTTTGGAGAAGCCGCGCGAGCGTTGTCACGAAGCGAGCGGTCGTGATGCTGCGGTGTCTCGACACCCGTCGCTCACAGGGTGAGCTCCCACATGCTTCGCTGCTCGTGGGAGCCGGCCTGCCGGCGAACAGGCGCCACTAACGTGATCGAAGCGTACGCCCACAACCGCCGCTCAGCGCCCGGTATCGACATCGATAAAGCGCAAAAACTCGGCACGGGTGCGGGCGTCTTCGCGGAAGCTGCCGAGCATCTTCGAGGTCACCATGCTGACCCCGCGCTTGTGGATACCGCGCGTGGTCATGCATTGATGCTGCGCCACCACCACCACACCCACGCCCTGCGGCTTGAGCACGTTGAGGATGCAACGGGCGATTTGCGCGGTCATCTTTTCCTGCACTTGCAGCCGCCGGGCAAACACCTCCACCACCCGCGCCAGTTTGCTGATACCCACCACCTTGCCGTCGGGCACGTAGCCAATGTGCGCCTTGCCGATGATCGGCGCCATGTGGTGCTCGCAATGGCTTTCAAAC
Source organism: Lysobacteraceae bacterium (assembly GCA_030681035.1). Taxonomy (GTDB): domain Bacteria; phylum Pseudomonadota; class Gammaproteobacteria; order Xanthomonadales; family Xanthomonadaceae. The sequence goes on from JAUXUI010000011.1 coordinate 8,523, forward strand.
TCGATATCGCGCAGCACGATCATCTCGTCGTAACCGGCCACTTCCTCGAAGGTGCGTCCAAGGTACGCGTCGGGGTCGATGGCATAACCGGAGTACCAGTCGCCGTAGGCTTTGGCGACGCGACGCGGGGTGTCGAGCAATCCTTCGCGATCCGGGTCGTCGCCGGCCCAGCGCAATAGCGTGCGAATGGCCTCTTCTGCCTGAATCTGTGACACAACTGGCAGTTTTTCGGGCGTGTCGGGCATGGCGATGGCTCCCTGTTATGTGCCACAGTTACGCGCTGTCATAACAGGGTATCACCACCATGAAAGCGGTCTGGAAAGAAACGGTATTGGCTCAAAGTGAAGACACCGTTTTGGTGGAAGGCAATCATTATTTTCCAGCCGATGCACTCAACCCCCTCTATTTTCGTCCTTCGGCCACGCATACAGTCTGCCCGTGGAAGGGTCAGGCCAGCTATTACGACATCGTGGTGGATGACGCCATCAACCCGGATGCCGCTTGGTATTACTCGACGGCCACCACCGAAGCCAAACACATCGAAGGCCGGGTCGCATTCTGGCGCGGGGTGGTGGTCAAGCCCTGATCGTCAAACACTGATCGGCTCCAACAGCAATACGGCGAATGCGCGGCTCGGGTCGGTCCAGCAGCGGCGCACCGCCAGCCCGGCGCGTACGGCCAGCCGATCAAACCGGTCCAGCCGGTATTTGCTGCTGATTTCCACCGCCATCGCCTCGCCTTCGGCAAAGTGATAACGCGTGCCGCAGACAGTAACAGCCTGCGCACACCGGCTGATGATCGCGGTTTCGATGCGGCCGGCCATTGCGTTGTACTGCGCGCGATGCGCGAACTGCCCGAGATTGAAATCACCGTCCAGCTCACGATTGATGCGCGCCAGCAGATTCAAGGTGAACGCTGCGGTGACACCAGCGGCATCGTTGTAGGCCGCCTCCAAAATGGCGCGGTCCTTGTCCAGGTCGATCCCGATCAATGCCGCGCCGGCAGCGCCCATTTCAGCGCGCATCTGGCGCAGCAAAGCCACTGCCTCATCGGGCTCGAAGTTGCCCAAGGTCGAACCAGGGAAATAAATCACGGTGCGGGTGGAGATAACCGGAAGATCCGGCAGGCGGTGCGGGCGGGTGAAATCGGCGCATACCGGACGTACCGGCAACTGCGGCAATTCTGCGGCAATCGCCGCCATGCTGGCCTGCAAGGCCGGCGCGGAAATCTCCACCGGCACATAACCAGCCGGCGAATGCAGATGGTTGAGCAATAACCGGGTCTTGATGCCCGCACCACTGCCATATTCAACCAGGCGCACACCCGCACCCAGTTGCGCGGCCATATCGGCCACGTGGGTCTGCATCAATGCCAGCTCGACCCGGGTCAGGTAATACTCGGGCTGCTCGCAGATCGCCTCGAACAGCCGCGAGCCTTCGGCGTCGTAGAAATACTTGGACGGCAAGCGCTTTGGTGTGCGCGCCAGGCCACGCGCCACATCACGCGCAAACTCGTCCACCTGTGGTGCGGCAATGCGTGCGCCATGAATCGCCATTATTGATCCCTCGCCAGCCGCAAGCCGCTGAACTGCCAACGATCGGCCGGATAGAAAAAATTGCGGTAGCTCGCGCGCAGATGCTCGGCCGGTGTTGCGCACGAACCGCCGCGCAATACCCACTGCCCGCTCATGAACTTGCCGTTGTATTCACCCAGCGCGCCGGGCAGCGGACGAAAGCCGGGATAACTCACGTACGGACTGGCGGTCCACTCCCAGACATCGCCAAACAGTTGCTGCACGCCCTCGACTTTGCTCGCGGCTATCGGCTGCAACAATCCTGATTCAACGAAATTGCCGCGCACTGGTTGCCGCTGCGCAGCACGCTCCCATTCCGCCTCACGCGGCAATCGTGCGCCGGCCCAGCGCGAAAACGCGTCAGCCTCGTAGAAACTGACATGCACCACCGGCGCCAGCGGATCGAGCGGCAACCGGCCACCGAGGGTGAAGGCGCTGTCCAGATCGTCGGCCCAGTACAGCGGCCGCTGCCAGCCGTGCGTTTGCACTGTGTTCCAACCTTCGGACAACCACAACAACGGATTGCGATACCCGCCATCGGCGATGAAGGCACGGTATTCGCCATTGCTGACTGGACGATTGGCCAGCGCGTGCGGCGCCAGAAACACCTGATGGCGCGGTGTTTCGCAATCAAACGCGAAACCGGTGCCGCCGTGGCCGATTTCGCACAGGCCGTCGTCACCATTGATGAATACCAGCGGCAACGCCTGGCTTGGCGGCGGCATCGGCAACTCCCGCAACGCCGGCTGCAACGGGTTGTGGGCGAAGGCATGCAGGATATCGGTGAGGATCAGTTCCTGATGTTGCTGCTCGTGCTGGCAACCCAGCTCGATCGCCGCCGCGAGCGCTTCGGACAGCGGCGCTTGCAGCCGGCGCAGCACCGCCGCATCGATGCGCTCGCGGTAATCGAGAATCTGCGCATAGCTTGGGCGCGACAGCAAGCCACGCTGATGGCGTGCCGGCAACGGCCCGAGCGATTGATAGTAGGAGTTGAACAACGCCAACCATTCGCGCTGCGGCGGCTGGTAATCGGCTGACACCATCAGCACGAAACGCTCGAAGAACCAGGTGGTATGCGCCAGATGCCATTTGCTCGGGCTGGCGTCGGGCATCGATTGCAACTGCGCGTCTTCGGCAGAGAGCCCCGCAACCAGCGCCCGCGTCGCCGCGCGCACCTTTGCATAACGGGCTGCGAGCGCGGCACACGCTGCGCCATCGACGACAAGGGCCGGGGCCATGGAAATCATGCGTGGAGTTTAACGCAGCAACAATGAAGGCATCCTCACAATGCCGCGCCGGTGAACGCGTTCTGCCGCCACGCCTCATACACCACCACCGCAACCGCATTGGACAGGTTCAGGCTGCGATTGTCCGGCCGCATCGGCAGACGCAGACGCTGGCCGGCGGGCCAGCGCTCACGCACTGCATCGGGCAGGCCGCTGGTTTCGGAACCAAACAACAAGCTGTCGCCAGGCGCAAAACGCGCGTGGTGATAACTGCTGCTGCCGCGTGTGGTGAATACGAACACCCGCTCGGGGGTGCAGGCATCAAGCCAGTGCTCGACACTGGCATGCACGCGCACCTGTGCAAACTCGTGGTAGTCGAGGCCAGCCCGGCGCAGGCGAGAGTGATCCAGCGCGAAACCTAGCGGCTCGATCAGGTGCAATGTGCAGCCGGTATTGGCGCACAGGCGAATGACGTTGCCGGTGTTTGGCGGTATCTGCGGCTGATGCAGCACGACGTTGAACATGCCGCATTATCGCGAAACCCGCGCCGAAGCGGGGGGAACCTCTTGAAACCTGCAGCGCGGCGGTTTCAAAAGGTGCCCGAAGGGTTTCCGCCAGGAGCCCGTCGGACTTGACCGATCAGGCGAGGGCAAGCGGCTCCGCTGCGCTCGGTCGCCCACAGGGTGGGCTCCTACATTGGGCGACCGCCTTTGTTGTTGGAGCCCACCCTGTGGGCGACCTGCTAGGGACGGGTCGAACACGATATCCGCAAGCGCAGATGCAGCGGCAGATCACCCGGCAATTGCAGGCTGCGGACATGATCACCGGCAACGGCCTGCGCCAGATCGCAGGGCAACTCGGCCACTTTGGGCAGCACCGCAATCGACTGGCTACCGGAATCGGGCAGCAGCCACGGCGCGGTCAGCAGGGCCATCGCCAGTGGCATCGCGAGGCGGGCGCGGTAACTCAGTGTTGTTATGGACATGGGCGCATTCACTGAAGGGATGAACGGGTATTTGCATCTATCGTGCCAGTGCTAAATGACTGATTTTATTGTGCTGTGTTCCGGTTTTGTGTGTCCGGCAGCGGACGCTGTCCGCTGCTGGACAGTGCAGCACCACCACAGCCGCCCAGCACCGATATACTGGCCTGCGCTGCGGCCTGTGCGGAACTGGCCCTGGCTGGATCGGGGAAATCAATCCAGGCCTGCATTTGTTCGCCCCTCTCGTCGCGCAAGTTGGCGAGGCCGCGAAAGCGGGCGAGTTGACGCGTCTGGCGGTGATAGCTCACCTCGATCACCGGGGCGAACCATTTCAGCACCCCCGCAAGCGTCAGGCGGAAACTCACCATCTGGTTGCCGCCTTGGCTGCGGTCAACTTGACGCAGCGAGAAACGATAGCTGCTGCCACGCGCCGGAACGGCAAACGCGAACACTTGCGGCACACCGGCAAGCAGTTGATCCCAACGCAAGCGGATGAACTCGTCAAAACCGGCGTCGGCAACCAAGGTGGCCGCATCCAGCGTGGCGCGCTCAGTGGCGGTATTTACTGATTCGCGATAAAACACCCACGTGCTGCCATCGGGATCGTAGGCCAAGCCTTCGCGATAACCGCTGCGCGCATCCTCCAGGGTAAACGCCGGGGCGATACGCGATGGGCGATAATCGACGTGCTTGCGAGCGAACGCTGCGCCACTCGGGCAGCGATACAACACCACCCGCTGCAACGGCTGACCATCCACCAGATGCAACCAGTGCTGTTCGGAATACAACACCTGTTGCGATTCTGGCGTGTACGCGATGCCCTCCCACGCCAGCCACTGGCCAGCGTCGGCCGATAACAATGCGGCCAGCAGCCAGGCATTCACCATGGCACCGGCTGGCCGAGATAATCGATGAACTGGCCGCTATGCCGTGCATCGAGTGATGCGATGACCGCGAGCAGACCACGCACCGCATCGGCGGGTTCCACCTGCGCATCCTTGCCGCCCATCTCGGTGCGCACCCAGCCCGGATGCAGCGCCACCACATGCACGCCGTGCTCGGCCAGCGCCCGTGCCAGCAACATCGTCGCCATGTTCAATGCCGATTTGGAAATGGCATAGCTGGGGGTGCGGAACGCCTCGTTGCGGGTGATCGACCCCAATACCGACGACAGATTGGCGATGCGTGGCGAATGGCCTTTGCTCAGCATCGGTGCCACCGCCTGCGCCAATGCGAATGGACCAATGGTGTTGGTGGCAAAGGTGTCGGCAAGGGTTTTGCCATCGACACTGCCAAAGTGTTCGCCACTGGGCAAAACGCCGGCATTGTTGATCAACACGTCCAGGCCATCGGTAACCAGTTGCAGTTCTTTCACCAGCTCATTGCGCGAGCGCTCCGATGCTACATCCAGTGGCAACACATGCAGCCGATTAGGGTGCGCGGCCACCAATGCATTCAAGGCACCAGCCTGCCCCGGATGGCGACAGGTGGCGATGACGCGGTCGCCGCCATCAAGTAGTTGGCGGGCAAACTCCAGGCCAATGCCACGATTGGCTCCGGTCAGCAGGACTCGACGCATGGCACTCTCCTTTCACATTCGGCACTATGCCCTATGGCCTAGTGTAGAAGCAGTGATGGTCACGCTACCATTCAAGGTCGAGATGCCAAACGAGGAGTTCCGATGAAAAGCCCAACCCCGCGTCGCCGCGCACTGCCCCTGGTACTGGCCACGGCACTGGCGCCACTCACCGTGTCGGCGCAAAACGTCGATATCGCTTTCCAGAGTTTCATGCTTGATAACGGTCTGCGCGTGGTGGTGCACGAAGATCACAAGGCACCGGTGGTGGCGGTCAATGTGTGGTATCACGTCGGCTCCAAGAACGAGCAACCGGGCAAGACCGGCTTTGCACACTTGTTCGAACACCTGATGTTTCAGGGCAGCGAAAACTACACAGGCGAGTTTTTCGAGCCCTTCGAGAAGGTCGGCGCAACCGATCAAAACGGCACCACCAACGCCGATCGAACCAATTATTTCCAGAACGTGCCAACCACCGCGCTCGATACCGCGCTGTGGATGGAATCCGATCGCATGGGCCATCTGCTCGGCGCCATCGACCAGCCGCTGCTCGATGAGCAGCGCGGCGTGGTGCAGAACGAAAAACGCCAGGGCGAAAACCAGCCCTATGGCCGGCGCGTGTTCACCGAACTGTTCCGCACCCTGTACCCGGAAGGCCACCCTTACAGCTGGCCGACCATCGGCTCGATGGCCGACCTCGATGCCGCCAGCCTTGAAGACGTGAAGACCTGGTTCCGTACCTGGTACGGGCCGAACAATGCGGTGCTGGTGCTGGCTGGCGATATCGATCTGGCCACCGCGAAAACCAAGGTCACTCGTTACTTCGGCGACATCCCGGCCAGCGCCAGCGTGGCCAGGATGCCGGCGCAGATACCGCTGCGCAAAGAGCGCACCCGCGCCACCCTGCCTGATCGGGTGCCGCAACCGCGCATTTACCGCGCCTGGAACGTCACCCAGACCGGCACCGACGATGCCACCCGCCTGGAGCTGATAGCCAACATTCTGGGCGGCGGCAAAAGCTCGCGCCTGTCGCGTCGCCTGGTACACGAAGAAAAGCTGGCCGACAACGTGTCGGCGTTTGCCTTCACCCAGGAAATCGCCGGCAACTTTGTTTTGATCGCCGACATCAAGCCCGATGCCGATCTCGCCAAAGTGGAAAAAATTCTTGATGAGGAAGTGGCGCGTCTGCTCGCCGATGGGCCGAGCGCCGATGAGGTGGAAACCGCGCGCACGGTAATCAAGGCCGGGTTTTTGCGTGGCATCGAGCGCGTCGGCGGTTTTGGCGGCAAGTCCGACGCGCTGGCCTCATGCACCGTGTTCACCGGCGACCCGGGCTGCTACCGCAAGGAGTTGGCGCTGATCGACAACGCCAACCCGGCCAACGTGCAAAAAACCGCAGCGCGCTGGCTCAGTGGCGGCGATCACACGCTGGTGATCGAACCATCGGAAACCGCATTGTCCAGCCTGCCGGAAAAACCCTTCGCCAGCCGCGAGAGTGCAGTTGCAAACAATGCTGTGCCAACCGTTGACCCGAAGTTCACCGTGGTCACCTCCGATGTGGATCGCAGCAAGGGTGTGCCGGAAACGCACAGCTACCCCGACCTGCAATTCCCGGCATTGCAGCGCGCCACCTTGTCCAACGGCATCAAGGTGGTGTTGGCCGAGCGCCATGCCACGCCAGTGGTGCAGTTGAGCATGGAGTTCAACGGCGGCTTTGCCGCTGACCAGGGCCGCAAGCTGGGCACATCAGGATTCACCATGGCCATGCTCGATGAAGGCGCCGGTGATCTGGATGCGTTGGCCTTCTCCGAACGTGCCGATCAGCTTGGCGCGCAGATTGCTGCCGGCGCCTCACTTGATGGCGCCACGGTGAGCCTGTCGGCACTCAAGGAGAAGCTGCAACCCTCGCTGGCCCTGTTCACCGACGTGATCCGCCGGCCGCGCTTTGCGGCCAAGGAAATTGACCGCGTGCGGCAAACCTGGCTGGCCGGCATCAAACAGGAAAAGAGCCGGCCCAATGGCGTTGCCCTGCGCCTGTTGCCGCCGCTGATTTACGGTGCCGGCCATCCGTACGCGATTCCGTTCAGCGGCACCGGCACCGAGGCCTCGATTGCCTCGCTGACCCGTGATGATCTGCTTGCCTTTCACCGCGATTTTGTGCGCCCGGACAACGCCACCCTGATTGTGGTTGGCGACACCACGCTGGCCGAGATCACGCCGCTGCTGGAGCAGCAATTTGCCGACTGGAAAGCACCGGCGACGCCGTTGAACAAGATCGATGTCAAACCGGTTGCACTGCCCACGCAAGCACGCGTGTTTCTGGTCGATCAACCCGGCGCAATCCAGGCAAATATCTTCATTGGCCAGTTGGTGCCCTCGGCACGCGACGAACACGCACTGGCGCTTGAAGTGGCCAATGGCGTGCTCGGTGGCGAGTTCAGCTCGCGCCTGAACATGAAACTGCGCGAAGAAAAGCATTGGGCCTATGGTGCCTACAGCTTCGTTCCCGCCGCCAGCGGCCAGCAGCCATGGATCGGCTTCGCACCGGTGCAGATCGACAAAACCATCGAATCGCTGACCGAACTCAAGAACGACATCAGCGCCTTCGCAACAGGCAGCGCACCGATCAGCGCCGCCGAAGCCGACAAGATCCGCTTCAACAATGTGCGTTCGCTGCCCGGTGCGTTTGAAACCTCGGCGGCAGTGCTGGCCCAGATCAGCGGCATCCTGCGTTTCGAGCGCCCGGACGATTGGGTGCAGGTCAAAAAACAGCAGTTCGAGCAGATGCCGCTGCAGGCCGTGCGCGATGCAGCGGCAACGATCAAACCCGAATCACTGACCTGGGTGGTTGTCGGCGATTTGAAAACGATCGAACAGCCGATCCGTGCCCTTGAGCTTGGCGCAGTGCAGGTACTCGACGCTGATGGCAACCCGCTGAAGTAAATCGACCCTGACCCAGGCGGCGCAAGGGCGTAATCCGCCTTGCGCCGCCTGTGCCTCAGTACCTATTCATCGTTATCGTTCACACTATGCCTCTGATACTTTGCCCGGGCCTACCGTTATGCGCCAAAAAACTCCCTTTGCTGCATTGCTTGTGATGCTGCCGCTGACCGCCTGCACTTGGGTAACGATGACACCTGCCGGCCAGTCGGTGCGTGTTGCCCGCGCTGATGAAGACCTCTCGGGCTGCACCCGGCGCGGTGAAATCGGGGTGTCGGTGAAAGACCGGCTGGGCCCGATCGAGCGCAATCACATCAAGGTGATCGACGAACTGGAAATGCTGGCCCGCAACGAGGCGGTGGGCCTCAACGCCAACACCGTGCAGCCCAAGGCAGCGCCGGATGATGGCGAACAACGCTTCCTGGCCTATGTGTGCGGCGCGGCGGCCAGCAGCGCAGCGACAACCGCCCCGACGCCGGCGGCCGACGACGGTGCGCAAACCTACCCGGTACAGGAACGCTGACGGGCGGCGCTCATGTCGCCATGTCGCACCACCTGTCGCTCACAGACCGTAGGATGGGTAGAGCGCAGCGAAACCCATCAATCCCCGAGTCCCGAGTCCCAAATATGGAAAAAGCAGGGGTCCGCAAAGGACGCCAAGTGCGCAAAGGAAGGCATGAAGCCGAGCCAGCAGATGGATGGGTAGAGGCCGCTCTCGCACATCCGGCAACTGCTCCTGCGTTGCTCTACCTCCGGCATCCATGCCGTCGCCATGTGCTACGCGGCACTCGGACATCCCTGCCCATCGCGTGGCGAAACCCGACTGTCGCCTACCCAAGCTGTTATTTGCGTCTTTCGCGGCCTTTGCGGACCCGATGGCTTTACGTTTTTCCCGAGTCCCGAGTATGGCTTGCGGACTCGACGTTAAACGAGTAGCGTTCCCGACCTTGTCATGTCGAGTTCGCCCATGCTCTACAACCACGTTTCGATTGCCAGCGTCGCCCATGTCGATGCACCCATCCGCCTCAGTTCCGCCGACATCATGCTGCGCCTGCAGCCGACCCTGGAGCGCTTCGGCATCCGCGACAACCTACTGGAAGACGTGGCCGGCATCTTTGAGCGGCGCATCTGGGAAGATGGCGTGATGCCGTCGGACGCCGCCACCATGGCCGCGCAGAAGGCGCTCGCCGCATCCGGGGTAGCGCACGAGCACATCGGCATCCTGATCAACACATCGGTCTGCCGCGACTATCTCGAACCGTCCACTGCCAGCATCATCCACGGCAATCTCGGCCTGTCCGATACCTGCCAGAACTTCGATGTCGGCAATGCCTGCCTCGCCTTTCTCAACGGCATGGACATTGCCGCACGCATGATCGAACGCGGCGACATCGAGTACGCGCTGGTGGTTGATGGCGAGGTGTCCAACACCATCACCGAACGCACCATCGAGCGCATGCTGTCACCGGATGTCACCCCGGAACAATTCCGCAACGAGTTCGCTTCGCTCACGCTGGGCTCGGGTTCGGCCGCGATGGTACTGGGTCGCAGCGAATTGCTGCCCAATGGCCATCGCTTCAAGGGCAGCGTCACCCGCGCCGCCACCGAGTTTTCGCACCTGTGCCGCGGCAACATGGATCGCATGGTCACCGACACCCGCACCCTGCTGGTCGAGGGCCTGAAGCTGGCCGCCAAAACTTTCCAGGCGGCGCGCGCCGCACTGGGCTGGGTCAGCGGCGAGATGGACGAGTTCGTGGTACACCAGATATCCAAGGTTCACACCGCCGCATTCGTCGATTTGCTCGGCATCGATCCGAAAAAAGTGCTGACGGTATTCCCCGAGCTTGGCAATATCGGCCCGGCATCGGTGCCGATTGCGCTGAGCAAGCTGGCTGAACTGGGCCGCCTTAAAAAGGGCAGCCGCATCGCGTTGATGGGTATCGGTTCAGGCCTGAACTGCTCGATGGCCGAGGTGGAGTGGTAACAACGGCGGCTCGCGTGCGCGGCATGGCGCGCCATGGGGCATTGCAAAAAATCACTGCCCCGCACCGGACGGGGTCGGCTAGTGTAGTGCTGTGCGCTTGCGCGTTACCATGAGCCATCCCAACGCCCGAACTGCTCACATGCCCTGGATCGATCTGCGTAGCGATACCGTCACCCAGCCCACCGCCGCGATGCGCGCGGCAATGCTGGCCGCCGAGGTGGGCGATGATGTGTACGGCGAAGACCCCACCGTCAACGCGCTGCAGGCGCGGCTGGCGGCGGAACTTGGTTTCGCCGAGGGGCTGTTTCTGCCCAGCGGCACGCAATCCAACCTGACCGCGCTGATGGGCCACTGCGAGCGCGGCGACGAATATCTGGTCGGCATGGAAGCGCACACCTACAAGTTCGAGGGTGGTGGTGCGGCGGTGCTCGGTTCGATTCAGCCGCAGCCGATCATGCACGCCGCCGATGGCACGCTGCCACTGGATGCATTGGCGCGGTCGATCAAACCAGTCGATCCGCATTTTGCCCGTACCCGGCTGCTGGCACTGGAAAACACCTGGCATGGCCGTGCTCTGCCGCTGGATTACCTCGCCAAGGCGCGCGCGTTTTGCGACGCGCACAGGCTGGCTCTGCATCTGGATGGCGCGCGCCTGTTCAATGCTGCTGTGGCCTGCGCGGTGCCGGCGCGTGAAATCACCCACCATTTCGATAGTGTGTCGGTGTGTTTTTCCAAGGGCCTTGGCGCGCCGGTCGGCTCGGTGCTGGTGGGCTCGCACGCGTTGATCGACAAGGCGCGGCGCTGGCGCAAGGTCAGCGGTGGCGGCTGGCGACAGGCCGGGATACTGGCCGCCGCCTGCTTGTACGCGCTCGATCACCACGTTGCGCGCCTGGCTGAAGATCACGCCCGCGCTGCACGCCTCGCCAAGGGTCTGCACGGCCTGCCCGGGTTGGTGGTCAGCGCGCAACAGACCAACATGGTGTTCATCGAAGTGCCGGCCGAGCAACTGACCGCGTTCAAGGCGCATCTGGAAAGCGAACGCATCAAGATGTCGATCGGCTACCTGCCGCAGATCCGCATGGTCACCCATCTGGATATCGACGATGCCGCGATCGCGCGCACGATTGCAGCGTTCACCGGGTTCTTTCGTTGAATGGTGTGGCGCGCAACGCACGCAACGCGAAGCGCATCATCTCATCTGAGGTTAGTGTCGAACCTCAGCCGTGTTTGTCGTAAACCCTTCTCCCGCCGGGACAACCAGCGACTTGGCGGCTTTGCCGCCTGGTCGATTGGCTGGTAGCTTCATCAGAAGGTGGCCCGAAGGGCCGGATGAGGGTGCGGTGCAAGGACAAAACCATTGTGCCTGCGCCGAACCCTCTGCAACCCCTCTGATACGGCTACCAAGCAACCGACTAGGCAGGCAAGAAACGCCCGCCAAGTCTCTGCTTGTCCCGGCGGGAGAAGGGCTTCAACCGCCGAGATATGCGCTGATCAGGCTACCTCATCAGCACCGTGAGCGTCGCACGAATCGTGTCAAATGCCGCCTGTGCGGCATCGGCGTCACCCGCCGCAACGGCACGTTGCAACCGCGCCATCTCGCTCGCAAACCACGGCCCAACGCGCGTGAGCGCATCGGCCAGATTGCGATACAAATCATCAAACTCGCCCTCGCGAGCCAACTGCGCAGCCAAGTGAAAGCGCGCCGCGTTTTCGCCATAACTCAACGCCAACGCCAACACCCATTCGGGCGCTGCATGCCTGTTGGCGGCAAGGCGTGCGGCATATAACGCCCGCGCGGTGCGACCGTTGCCGTCGGCAAACGGATGGATGCTGAGCAGGGTGAAAAACTCGGCGTATGCCAACCACGGTACACGCGCGTGTAGTGCGTCATCGTTGTTCACAAAGACGCGAGTTGTCGAGTCAAGCCAGTGCCGCACAAGGTTTGGCACGTCCGCCGCCAGTGGCGGCTTGAAGCGTTGCGTGAACGGGTTGTCGGTACGCAAACGTACTCCAGCCGAGCGTAGCCGCACCGGCCAGCCGGCGGCTTGCGACGCAAACCGCAACACCCCGGCCAAAGTGTTGGGCGGGCTTGCCGATACGCCGACTTCGGGATTGCACACCATCGCCGATACCAGCGATTCGCGTGCCACCCCGCCCGCTATCACACCGTGCCGCAGCAGCAAGGACAGCACCGAAAACACGCCGGGTTCGGCGCATGAAAGAAACGGCGCCGGTGAAAATGCGGCGCTTGCGCGGTCTCCCGCCGCAAGCGCCGCATCGATCCAGTCGTTGCTGATCGGGTTTTCCCGTCTCACGGGCCGCCCGGTGGAGCAGGCGAATACACCGGCGCTTGCGTCAATGTGCTTTCATCAATCTGATTCCACAGTTCGGCATTTGGGCGACGCTCGGGCGCGGGCTGAGGAACACCGCGAAGGCGTGCGTCCTCGGCGATCAACTGCAATTGAATGGGCAGACTCGCCAGCGCGGATCGTTCCATTTGCTCCCGGAGCGCGCTGTTCATGTTGCGGGGGAGGGTGTTGCTGATGATCGCGTCGGCGCGATGGTCGCCGAAGACCTTGGCGATCTGCATGTATAAATAAAATAGCGTCGGATCCTCGGTCGGATTGCTCTCGGTCGCGCGCAGGGAAAGCTCGGCCATTTTTTCGCGGGCAAATAACGATCCTTTCTGTGCCGCAATGGCCTGAATACCCTCAGCGCGCTCCAGATTACCGTCCATTTCGTGCTTCAAGCCGAGTAACGTGATCGCCCGTTGGTCGCCGGATCGTGTTCGTTGCTCCAACTCGGCATAGCTGGTCGTAGCCAACGCATCCAGCTCGGCTTGCGTTGGGTAACCGTGCTTGTACAACCAACTTGCCTCTTCGGGGCTCAACGCGACCAGTGACGGGTCCATCGCCTTGATCTCCTCGGCGGAGAATATCTGCACTGGCAGTGGCGAGGATGCGGGTACCGTTGCCGTTGTGCGAACTGCCGATGCCACGCCGGTCGCCAACGGCGGGTTCGCTGCTGACTGGCCCCGGTTTGCGGCCGGCGCGGGTTTGACTTGAAGCGATTCCAGGCTAGCAGGCGCGACGGCAGGCAGGGAGGAATGGTTGGATCCCTGCCAGAACCACAGCAACAGGCCAAGTGCCGCACCGGCAGGGATCAAGACACGAAAAATCTTCATGGACACCCCGCGTCGCGGTGTTGCTGCTTGATGAAGCGGCATTGGCCTCCTTTCTGCGCTTGCTGAAAGGTCGGGCCCGATATGAACGTGGCGATCAATGGCGATTGCAAGGCGCCGCTGTACAGTGAAGCCTGCTCATCGCAAGCGGCAAACGGCAGGTCGGTTACACCCATCGCGAATTGTTCGGAGCACGCATTGCGCATCTTGTTGCCGAGCACCAGGTCGCATGAATCCTTGGATGTACCAAAGTTACCGTAGCAGATGTCATGGGAATCGCATGCCGGAGTGAAGATGGCGCCGAGCGACGGCCGGGCAAGCAGAAAATCCGGAACATCGAAATCCTTGTTTCCGCAGCCATTGGGTATCAGAACCGGCACATTGTTCAGATCGCATTGATTCTGTGCCGCTTGCGTTTCAATGGCGGCGCACTGCACCGGGTCGAACCAGAATCTCGGGTCTTCTTCAACGGTTGTCGAGCCACCTCCACCAAACCCACCGCCACCACCACTACCGCCAGACCCGCCTCCGGGCCAGGTACCATGCACGGTCACGGTACCCAGGGTAGTTTGAGCAGCGGCTTCAGTGATTAGCCCCCCCCCCCCGCGAGAAGGATGACGCTGATCACCGCACGTAATGCTTTGGCTTGTTGCATGATGCGAACTCCCCAGGTTGTGTGTGAGTGAACGAAGGGTTGCTCGACACTCCAGCGCCGGACCATTACGCGGCGCCATGCGCAAGGCCCTAACTTTGACGGGTTGGACGAAGCCGCTTGGCGGCAGCCGCACATGCACGCTACCCATGCACTCCTGATGGATTCGCGTGTGGCGTGGGAAGCCTCACTTGCAAACACCGGGCGCCGCGCTTCCCGGCGAGATTTTTCCGCAGATTACGTCAAGCATCCGTTCCGCTTGGAGAGTTTGGAAATAGCGTTCTTGGTAACGACCCTTGTCTTGGCCTGGCATCAGCATGCGCGCCAACGCTTCTCTCGAGTTCATGTGCGCGTTGTCTAGCACGCTCCGGAAGTAGGGGGCAGCTTTGACAAAATCCTGCACCATTAAAGAACCGGCACTGTACAGCATTCCCAGTTGTGAGTTCGCTTCAAGATTGCCGGTGCTGGCCAGCGCTTCCAAGCGGCCAGACGCCTCACTCACCCACGCCCGGGAGCGTTGCGACTGGGGATCCAAGCCCACCCAATAAGGGGAGTTCTGGAACTGGGCCAGAACCGCGGACGCATCACCGCGCCGCGCCGCTTCGGATACCAACTCGGCCCGCCGGTTCCGCACCTGCTCCTCGTCGGCCAGCACCAACGCGCTGTCGCACACGCGATCAATCAGTAACGTCTGCTCGTAGTCGTCGTCTGCCTCGCGTTTGAAGGCAACGGCATCTTCGGCGCGGGAACGGGCATACCAGCAACTATTGAGTATCTTCGCCATTTCGACCATGGCGGCGGTGTCGTCACCGGCGATACGTGTATCAAGGTCGGCGATATATCCCGCAAATGTCTGCCCCGGCTGCAGGCGGACGCCGAGGTAAGACGCATACTCTGCTTCAGTCCCCGCCTCAGCCGCAAGGCGCCTCTCCTCTGCCAGTGCGGCCGCCGACCGGCCGAACTCTGAAACCGGCGCAGCGCCAGGCGACGAATCGACTGCGCGCGGCGCGCCCGTCACCGGCAAATCCGCCCGTTCCGCCAGCGCGGTTGCTACCGGCGCCAGTATCGGCGCCTCACCATCATGAAACCGTCGGGCCACGACCAGGGCCACCCCGACACCCAACAGGGCTAGTAGAGCCCAACCACCTAGGCCACTACGCTTCATGTCATCGTCTCCTTGATTATTCATCGTCGCGCATTCATCGTCGAAGCGGCGGCCCCCAAATACAGAATCGGAGGCCCGCCATCGCGCCATAAGCGCACCAAGCTTACTGGCAATGCGCCTGATCCCAGGCACCAATCCAGAACGTGCAGGTCATCTGCAGGCGCACTGACTCCGGAATAATCAAGGACGTCGGTATTCGTTGCCCAGCGGCCGCCAACTCTCTGGTACAGCCATGCGGCTGGGTGTTCAGCAGATTAAAACAGGCGGCAGCGTCCGGGGGGTGCGCGGACGCGGGCGACGGGCCAACGTCAGGCAGCGCGCCCGCCACCGGCGAATCCGCCAATTCCTCCACCGACGCGGGTCCCGGCACCGGCGCGTCGCCATCATGAAATCGTCGGGCCACAACTAGGGCCACCCCGACACCCAACAGGGCTATGAGAGCCCAAGCACCCAAGCCAATGCGCTTCACGTCATCATCTCCTTGGTATTCATCGTCGCGTATTCATCGTCGAAGCGGCGGGCCCCAAATACAGGATCGGAGGCCTGCCATCGCGCCATAAGCGCACCAAGCTTACTGGCAATGCGCCTGATCCCAGGCACCAATCCAGAACGTGCAACTGATCTGTAGGCGCGCTTTGTAAAGGGCGTCGTTGAACCCGTTGAGCGAAGCAAGGGATGCACCGATCCCGCTGAAGTTGATCGATATCGGCCCTGCGGACGCACTCAAAAAGCCGACCCACGACGCAATGGCCCTAGCACCCCGCGCCACCACGATCGACGTAAAAGTATCCGCGATACCAACGGAGAAAGACCACGGGTCTATCATGTTCCCCAAACTTTGGATATTACCGCCATTACCCAGCGCGGCGACGAATTGTATCTCACACATCTCTGGGTTCTTGACAGGATCGGCATAACACTTGTTCAGATCATCCACCGCAATGTTGAGGTAGGTGTGAAATTGGCGCGACAAGTTCGGAAACTCCTCGAAGTCCCCCAACTCCTGCAATGAAGACGGTATCAAGGACCTCGGAGTCTGCAGCCCAGCCACGGCCAAGGCTCTGGTACAACCATGCGGCTGGGTGTTCAGCAGATTCAAGCAGACAGCAAAGTCTGGAGCGGGAGTGGGATCGCCCCCACCACCATCAGGGTTGCCGGGATCGTCGACGGATGCATCCCCGCCAAATCCACCGCCACCGCCGCCACCCCAACCCCAACCTCCGGGCGAAGTGCCCGTCACGTTCACAGGAGCCAGAGTAGTCTGAGCAACAGCGTCAGCAATTACCCCCCCCCCCCCGCAAGAAGAATGACGCTGATCACGGCACGTAAGGCTTTGGATTGCTGCATGGTGCGAACTCCTCGATTGAGTGAATAGCAGGGCCAGTGCTCACGGCGGCACGCGCCGGGATCGGCCCTGATCATTGATACATCGCTGTACCTCGCCCCCTGCAAGGCAGGTCAATTAAAACCGAGTGCCGTTGCCGTTGTCAACGAGATGGTTTCGGGTGGCTGCCCAGTTTGGCCCGGCGGTAGCGTGGGGATTGATGCCGATACTACCTGGGAGTATAGTTCGCTCGTGTTCACCGTGATCGAAACCCCGCTGTTCGCCAAGCTCTGGGGCGACTATTGGACGGAAGATGAGCGCACCGAGTTCGCGGCGTTTCTGGCCACCAATCCGGAAGCGGGAGACGTAATCCCGCAGTCCGGCGGTTGCCGCAAGGTGCGCTGAGCGCGTGGCGGCATGGGCAAACAAGGCGGTGTACGGGTGATTTACTTCAACCGGTTGGCGCAAGGCAGCATCGTGCTGCTGGTGATCTACGCCAAGAGCGCGCGGGACAACATCTCCGCCGACATCTTGCGCCGAATCGTGAAGGAGCTTTGATATGCCGATGACCGAGCAAGAACTACTGAAGCGCGATGCGAAACGCGACATTGGCGCCGAACTGCTGGAGTCGGTGCAACAAATGCAGCGCGGCGAGGGCCGGGTGGTGCACTCACCCGTAATCGAGGCCCGCACCAAGGCCGGGCTGTCACAAGCGCAGTTCGCAGCCTTGTTGGGGGTGTCGGTGCGCACGCTGCAAAGCTGGGAGCAAGGGCGCAAGCGGCCCTCTGGCGCAGCGCGCACGCTACTGCAAATTGCCCTGCGCACGCCAGAGGCATTGCGCGGTTTGGCGGCATGAGGGAGCGAAGGAACCGTAGTGTACATACGGGTGCATGAGGATTCCGAGCACCGCGCAACGATGTACAGGATGTACACGTGCCGCGAGCGCATGGCGTCGCCTTGTGCTACTTGCTTGCTTCTCCGTTCCATCCCGTCGCACCACGGCCTGCAACATCGCACCGTTGTAGCCCGGGTTAGGCCGCAGGCCGTAACCCGGGACCGCGTTGCGGCCACGACCGTGCGGGGACACTCACGACATTGCCATCACCCGCACATCCACGTACGCGTAACCCGGGGCCGCGTCGCCGTTGCGGTGATTCGATGACAAACACGACTGTGCGAGCCGTGACGCAAGCTTCGTTCTGTCTTTGCGTTTATTTGCATCCTTTGCGGACCAGAAGCCTTACGCTTTTCCCGAGTCTCTACGCCACCAAGCCATAGCTGTGCAGCAATGCCGCCGGTTCCGGTTCGCGGCCACGAAACGCGAGGAAGCTTTCCAGCGCCGGGCGCGAGCCGCCGACCGCGAGAATCTCGCGGCGGTAACGCTCGCCGGTTTCGCGGTCGAAAATGCCGGCTTCCTCGAACGCTGCAAAAGCATCGGCGCTGAGCACTTCCGCCCACAGATAACTGTAATAACCCGCTGCGTAGCCGCCGGCAAAAACGTGGGTGAAGGCATGCGGAAAGCGATGCCACGCCGGCGGCTTGAGCACCGCGACTTCACGGCGGATGACATCGAGCAACGGCAATGCCCGCGCGCCACTGGCCGGATCGAACTCCAGATGCAGGCGGAAATCGAACAGCGCGTACTCCAGCTGGCGCACCAGAAACAGGCCAGCGTGGTAGTGCCGTGCGGCGGTCATCTTGTCGAACAACTCGGCCGGCAACGGCTCACCGGTTTCATGGTGGCGGGCGAAGCGATCAAGCGCATCGCGCTGCCAGCCGAAGTTCTCCATGAACTGGCTGGGCAATTCCACCGCGTCCCATTCGACGCCGGCAATGCCACCAACGCCGGGCCAGTCCACTTCGGTCAGCATGTGATGCAGGCCATGGCCGAATTCGTGAAACAAGGTCAACACGTCATCGTGCGTGAGCAGTGCCGGCCGATCGCCATTGGGCGGCGCGAAGTTGCAGGTGAGAAAGGCGGCCGGGTGCTGAAGCGCGCCATCGTGGCGCAGACGCGCGCGGCACACATCCATCCAGGCGCCACCACGCTTGCTGGCGCGTGCGTACAGATCGAGATAGAACCCCGCAAGCACGTTGCCATCGGCATCGAGCACATCGTAATAGCGCACGTCCGGGTGCCACACCGACACCCCATCGCGCACCCGAAAATGCAGGTCGAATACGTCGCTGGCAATGCCCAGCATGCCGTCAAGTACCGCTGGCAGTGGGAAGTAGGGTTTGATCTCTTCTTCGGAAAACGCATAGCGCTGCTCGCGTAATTTTTCCGCCGCCCAGGCCACATCCCACGGCTCCAGCGTGGCCAGACCCAGCTCGGTGACGGCGTAAGCCGACAGTTCGGCCAGCTCACGCTCGGCAACCGGTTTGGCGCGGGCGGCAATATCCTGCAAAAAATGCAGCACGCGCGCTGGCGAACTGGCCATCTTGTCGGTCACCGACAAATGCGCTGCGCTGGCGAAGCCAAGCAACTGCGCAGACTCGTGACGCAGCGCCAGAATTTTTTCGATGTTTTCTGAATTGTCGTATTGGCCGGCGCTGGGCCCCTGATCGGAGGCGCGGGTGTTGTAGGCGCGATAGACCTCGGCGCGCAGCGCACGATCATCGGCGTAAGTCAGGATCGCCTGCACCACCGGCCCTTTCAGCGTGGCCGCGTGGCCCGGCAAATCGTGTTCGGCGGCGGCCTGCGCCAGCAACGCCAGCGCCGAATCGGGAAAACCGGCCAATTCGGTTGCCGCCAGCGGCTTGTGCCAGCTGTCGGTGGCATCGAGTACCGCTTCCTCGAACGCGGTTTCCAGCCGCGATAGTGCGTTTTGAATCTGTGCAAAGCGCGAACGCGCCGGCTCTTGCAGCGCCACACCCGACAGCCGGAAACCGCGCAAGCTGTCTTCCACCAACGTCTGCCGTGGCCGATCGAGGCTGTGAAATGTCGGCGTATCATGCAGCGCCTGCACTGCTTCATACAGCGCCCGGTTCTGGCCGAGATCGGTATGGAATTGGGTGATCTTTTCCAGCGCTTGGGCATAGGCTTCGCGCAGTTCCGGGCTGTCCTTGACCCCATGCAAATGCGAGGCCGGTGCGAAGGCGCGACTCAGGCGTTCTTCGAGCAACTCCAGTGGCGCCATCAACTGCGCGAAATCGCGTGCCTCCGGGTCGGCGCACAGCGCGGCTACTGCCGCTCGGTACTGTTCGAGTACGGTATCGATAGCCGGATTGACGTGATCGGCGCTAATCTGGCCGAAGGCGGGGAGTTCGCTGTGTGCGAGCAAGGGGTTGGATATGGCATTCATCCACACAAGGTGGCGGTCACCGGGGCCAATTGCAAGCACGCAGGCGCGCCATGAGTGAATCGACTGCCGGGCCATTGCAGGCGTTGTGGCACGATGTTGACGGCGCGCAGCGCGAAGTATTGATCACGTTGCTGGCGCGGTTGGCCAAGCTGCCATTGTTCGCCCGCCTGAGTTACGCCTTGCGCACTGTATTGATCGAGCAGATGCAATGGCTGTCGATGCCGGCTGGCGCGGTGTTGTTCGTACAGGGCGGGCCTCCCGACGCGCTTTACGTGTTGCTGCATGGCCGCTTGACGGTCAGCCGCCGCGACAACGAGGGCAGCCAGCGTTTGCTGGGCTGCATCGAACCCGGCGGCAGCGTGGGCGAACACGCGTTGATGGCCGAAGCGCCGCACCTGACCACGGTTACCGTCATGCGTGACAGCGAATTGCTGTGCCTGCCGCGCTCGGGCTACGCGCATTTGCTTGATGCACATCCATTGGCCATGCATGAGATGGCGAAGCATGCGCTGCGTCGCTCCAGCGACACCCGTGAGCGGCCGGTCTTGCCGCGCTGCTTTGCGTTGCTGCCCGCGCATCGTGGCGTCAATACGTTCGCTCTGGCACGACGCATGGCGAAGGCGATGGGCGTTGATCCGGAACTCGCGCTGATAACCCAGGATCAGGCCAGCCGGCAGGGCGCCGGTTGGTTTTCCGAGCGCGAGTCGCACGCACCGAATCTGATTTACGTGGGCAACGACGATGCGCAATGGCGCGAGCGCTGCCTGCGCCAATGCGATTGGGTGCTGATCGTGGCCGACGCCGAGCACACCCCAGACGCGCTGCGCGAGTTGTGGCCAACCCCGGCCACCGGTCAACACCTGCCCCAACACCTGGTGCTGTTGCATGACGGCGACCCCGTCGCTGGCCGCACCCGGCCCTGGCGCGAAGCATTCGCGCACACCCGCGACCAGCACCACATCCGCAATGATGCCGATGTCGCGCGCATGGTGCGGCGCCTGCAGGGCCGCGCATTGGGCCTGGTACTCTCGGGCGGTGGCGCGCGCGGTTTTGCCCACATCGGAGTAGTACGCGCCTTGCGCGAGGCCGGCCTGGAGATCGACTACGTGGCCGGTGCCAGCATCGGCGCAATCATGGCTGCCGGCATCGCCGCAGACTGGTCGCTGGCGCGCACCCTGGCAATCTACCGGCGCGGCTTTGTACGCTCCAACCCGCTTTCGGACTGGACCTTGCCGCTGGTGGCACTGCGCCGCGGCCACAAGGTGGCCAGCCTGTTGCTCGGCGCGCATGGTGCGATCGAAATTGAAGACCTGCCGATCCCGTTTTTCTGCGTGTCTTCCGATCTTACCGACGGTCGTCTGCGGGTACACGATTCTGGCCCGCTATGGCGGGCACTGCGCGCCAGTTGTGCCATCCCCGGCCTGTTGCCGCCGGTATTCCACGACGGCCATGTTCTGGTCGATGGCGGCGTCATCGATAACCTGCCGGTTGCGCAGATGCACCGGCGCATGGTCGGTGCCATCGTCGCCGTCGATGTCGGCAGCGACTTTCGTCTCGGCACTGATCTGGACGAAGCATGGACGCCGCCGTGGTGGCAGGTGCTGCCCGAACTGTGGGGCACCCACCGTCGCCCTGGCTTGGGCGCTTTGGTATTGCGCGCCGGCATGGTCAGCTCCGATGCCGCCACCCGTCAGCAGCGGCGTCTCACCGATATGGTGGTGCAGCCGCCGCTGGCAAGTATCGACCTGCTGGCATGGAAAGCCTTCGATCGCGCGGTGGAGTTGGGCTATCGCCACACCGTGGAGCGCCTGAACAACGAGCCCGAGCTGATCGAGCGCCTGCGCGTGATGCAACAACTATCGGTCAGCGGGTGAGGCACTTTACCAGCAACTCTGGCTCAGACGACGGTCATGCGGGGAGCAATTCGCGCAAACCAATACGATCAGCGATGCACGATGCCAGCGTATCGAAATCACTAAAAGCCGCTTGTACCGCGTTCGCATGCGCACCGATCGCACCATCAGCGGACTTCAGAAAAAATATCGGTTTACGTGCTTCTTGGGCGAGTGGTATCAAACTGTTGTAATTCTTCAACATCGCCAGACAGTACGGATCGACATCAATGCGCGGCACCTCGTGAGGGGAAATGGTGTCGCCAAGGACGCTGCGCCGAAACTCCAAGGGAATCTGATCAAGCCAACGCGTATAGGCTTGTACCGGTCTGCTCAAGCGCACGCCATGCCGCAACGCAATGTACCCCGCAGGCTTCATATCCCCCTCGGGAAGGTCAAACTCCGGGGTAGTCCAATTGTCGCGCCTGCGTGTCCAACCGGCCCGCCAGTCACGCAGTGTTGGGCCCAGGTTGCGCAGGCCCTGCAACGAAAACAGATCCGTACCCAAGGGCACCACAACGTGATTGCTGCCCAACAAAACCGAGCGGTTGATTGCCCCCAAGTTCGGGCCAACGTCAAACACGATCAAGTCGGCTTCGAAGCGGCGAGCCGCTTCCTGAGCCATTCGCCAGAACGCGGTCAGGATGCGGAACGGTCGCGCCAAGTTGCGGTCGCCCAGTGATTCACTCCATGTAGCCGATAGATGATCCTCAAAACTTGACAAGGCCAAATCACCGGGAATCAGTGCCAACCGCTCACTTACGCACAGGTAGTTGATCGGCGTGAAGTCGCCCACGTCGAGCAGCGGCTTGATGCTCTGGAACACGGTTCCTGGTCCACTGTGTCGGCCGTCCCATAGCGCGACGAGGCTCTCCTCATCAAGAAACGCTGCCGTTAGATTGGCTTGCGCATCCAGGTCGACCGCGAGGATACGTCTGCCTTGCTCGGCCAGCATCCATGACAGGTGGTAGACCAGTGATGTTTTGCCTACGCCACCTTTGTTGTTGAAGAACGTCAGCACGGGGATGGTCATGGGCCGCGTCTCATCGTCACCAGCACGTGCGTACTCTGCGGTTCGAATTCCGGTGGCGGGTTCCCGTTTTCGGCCAACAATCGGCGTGCGGTGGCGATTCCCACGCCGAACCGCTGCACGTAGCCCAATACTTTCATCGCTTCGGCCAGATTGGGGTTGCGATAATCGGTGATACCTGCCCGCCCGAAGTTCTCTCGTGTCACCATGCCGAAAGGTCCGCCAGGATTGATAATTTCGATTCGATCACGGAACCAAGTGACCCGAATGGGTGCATGGGTACTCTCATAACTGCGATGCATCACAGCGTTGCGAACAAGTTGCTGCAATGCAGCCAACGGGTAGTCCCAGCGTCGTCTTTCCGTGGCACGCGAGAGCAAATCAACATGTGTAGAAATGTTCGCCGTGATTTTGTCGTCGATTCTTGCGAGCACGTCACTCAAGCGTCCATCGATAATCGCTTCATCTACAATCGGTGCATCCAACTCCAGGCCATCAACCCGCAAAAATTGAATATATGCACTGGGAATCAGGTCGCGAGGCGTATTGCCCAACACAAGGCCGCCCAAGACCGTGGGCGTTGGATCGTCAACCGAGACGATCATGCGACACGCGCTCAACCGTTCCTCGTAGCTGCGATGATTGGCATCGAACACATCGGGCGAAAACGCGCTTGGTAGATACTGCGATTCGAATACCATTTGATTCAGCTCCGACAACCTGGCAAAGGAAATCGGCTGCAAATCAAATGGCAGATCCCGGTGCCGGCGTTTCTCGTTGAGAATACGCTCGTCCTGCGCACCGGCGATATCGCGCCTTGGCCCGGTACGGATATAGGTTCGTCCCTTGTAACGTACCGGCGGCGCATCGGAAGGCATCACGGTTATTACCGCCACCTCGGTATTACCCAGCACCCGCTTTTCCACAGTCAACGTCGGGATCGGAAGAATGTTGCCTTCCGCGCGAATACCACCAATATCTGTCAAAAGCTTATCTGTTATGGGAAAATTGGCCGACGAGCCATCGTCATGGACCCCTACAAGGACAACGCCCGGCACCCCGTGACCGGGGAGATCGTTGGCAAATGCACAAATTGCCTGGCGAACCTTGTCCGGCACGTCGCCACTGAAAGATTGCTTGCGCTCTACCCGATCCGACTCCAGATCGCGCATCAGCAACTCAAGTTCTTCGTCTGAAAATCTCATGGCCGTGTCAGCGGGTGAGGAACGTCACCAGCCGATCCGCAAAACCGCGATACGGCGGCTTGAACCAATCCATGCCGGTAATGCGCGACTGGTAGAACACCGGCTTTTGCTTGCTGAAAGCCATGAATCCGTCACGCCCGTGATAGTGGCCCATACCGCTGGGGCCGATGCCACCGAAAGGCAGGCTGGCCTGGGCAATATGCATCACCGTGTCGTTGACGGTAACGCCACCGGCGATGGTGCGCTCAAGCACCTGATCGACCCGCGTACGGTTGTTGTCGAACACGTACAGGGCCAGTGGCCGGTCGTGATCGTTGACCCAGGCAATCGCTTCATCGAGATGGCCATAACCAATGACCGGCAGGATCGGGCCAAATATCTCATCGCGCATCAGCGCGCTGTCGTTGCCCGGGTCGATGACCACGGTTGGCGGAATGATGCGCTCGGCTTCGGCACGCGCCGGATCAACCGGCGCCAGCGCGGTAACCTGATGGCCACGCGCGCGCGCTTCATCGAGATAGCCACGCAGCCGGCGGAACTGGCCTTCGTTGACGATGCGGGTGTAATCGGTGTTGCCATCCAACGTGGGATAGCGCGCGGCCACTTCACGGCGCAGCGCATCGACAAAGGCATCGCGTTCGGCCTTGGGCACCAGCACGTAGTCCGGTGCGATGCAGGTCTGCCCGGCATTGAGAAACTTGCCGGCCGCGATACGCGCTGCCGCCGTTGCCAGCGAATAGCCCGGCCCAATGATGGCCGGCGATTTGCCGCCCAGCTCCAACGTCACCGGAGTGAGGTTGGCCGCCGCCGCTGCCATCACTTTGCGCCCCACCGGCGTTGAGCCAGTAAACAGCAGATGATCGAACGCGAGGCCGGCAAACGCTGCGGCGACATCGCTATCGCCCAGTGCCACCGCGACGCGGTCTTCGGGAAAAACCTCGGCCAGCAATGACCGCAGGAACGCACTGCTGTGCGGGGTGTGTTCGGACGGCTTGAGGTAGACATGATTGCCAGCAGCAATGGCGGTGACCAATGGCATCAGCGCCAGATTGACCGGGTAATTCCACGGCGAAATGATACCCACGACGCCCAAGGGTTGAATGCGAACCTCGGCGCGAGCGGGCCAGAACATGGCATCCACCGGGCGTGGCTGCACACGCATCCATTCACGCAGGTGGCGGCGCATCACGTCGATCTCGGCCAGCACCGTCATGCCATCGGAAACCAGGGTTTCGTGGCGCGAGCGATGGCCGAAGTCGGCCGCGATGGCGACCACCATATCTTGCAGCCGCGCCTTGAATACCCGGCGCAATCGGGCCAGGTCATCGATGCGCTGGGCGTAATCGGGCAGCTTGGCACGCTGCGCGGCGCGCAAGCGCGCAAGGGTAGGCTGTAGCTCGCTGATCGGGGTTTGCGTGGACGTATTCATGGGCTCAGTGTAGCGCCAGCGGCACACAATCGCTTGCGTTGTTGCGCTGAATGGCTAGTCTGGACACAAACCCTAGCCAAAGGAACCACCACTTGAAGCCCAATTACCAGTTTGAAAAACGCCAGCGCGAGCTGGAAAAGCAAAAGAAAAAAGCGCTCAAGGCCCTGAAAAAAGGCGGCCCGGCCGAATCCGCACCGGCCGATGCCGGCAGCAGCGTGACACCGGCGAAAACGCGTTGAATTGAAGAGGCGTGCCGACACGCCGGAGTGCAGTACCGGCACCCGTGTTACGCGTCGTTTTCCAGCGAGGCGCGGTGTTCTACTTTGAGCAGGTACAGGTTGCGCAGGTAGATGGCGAAGCCGGCGGCCTGGCCGAGGATGAATACCGGGTCAACACGATGAATGGCGTACGCCAGCAGCACGGCGCTACCGCCGATGGAAAAATACCAGAAAGCTTTGGGCACGACGCTGCGCTTGGCTTTTTCGCTGGCCAGCCACTGCAACAAAAAGCGGGCGGAAAAAAGCGCCTGGCCAACCAGGCCGACGATGATCCAGATCGTGGTTTCTTGCATGAGGGTACTCAGGGAAGGGTGATTTCGGTGGTTTGGGTGTGGCGGCTGCGGCGCGCCAGCCAGGCCACGCCGCGCAGGTCGGCAATGCCCACCCACAGCCGGTTCCACATGCCGTATTTGGAGATGCCGGTGGTGCGCGGGCGGTGGTTGACCGGCACCGAGACGGTCTGCCAGCCAGCGCGGTGGATCAGCGCCGGCAGGAAGCGGTGCATGTGATCGAAATACGGCAGTTCCAGAAAGATGGTGCGCTCGAACAGTTTGATGCCGCAACCGGTGTCCGGGGTGGCATCGCGCAACAAGCGGCTGCGCACGGCGTTGGCGATGGTAGAGCTGATGCGTTTGTTGAAGCTGTCGCGGCGGTTCACCCGCCAACCGGCAAACAGCTTGACTTGTGAGGCGGCTTTGTCGCGCGCGGCAAGCAATTTGGGAATGTCGGCGGGGTCGTTCTGACCATCGCCATCGAGAGTGGCAATCCATGGCGCGCGCGCGGCCTTTACGCCGTTGCGCACGGCGGTGCTCTGCCCGGCCTGCTGCTGGTGGCGAATAACGCGCAGCTCGGGGGTGACGCGCATGGCGGCGCGCAATGCCGCAGCAGTAGCGTCGGTGCTGGCGTCGTCAACATGGATGATTTCGAAGCTGATCCGGCCACGCAAGGCGGCGACGATCTCGCCGATCAGTGGCGCGATGTTGTCCTGCTCGTTGTGTACCGGCACTACCACCGACAGTGACGGTTCGCTCATGAACTGCTCCGACTCATTGACCGCAAGGGGGCGCAAGTATGCCCCCGAGCGCACTGTTTTGCATGCAAACGCGGTCAGTTCTGGCCGCGTACGCGTTCAAGAATGCCTTCCAACGTATCCAGGCCGTGGTAATGGATCACCACTTTGCCGCGCCCGCCACGGCCTTGTTGCACGGCGACGCGGGCATTGAGTATTTCACTCAGCTCGCGCTCAAGCGTGGCCACATCGGGGTCGGTTTTTTTGCTCGCCATCGGTTTGCTGGCGGGCTTGCCGTGGGTGATGGCGTGTACCCGGCGCTCGATCTCACGTACCGACATGCCACTCGCCGCCGCCTCGCGCGCCAATGCACCGGCAGCTTCAGCCGGCAATGCCAGCAACGCGCGGGCATGGCCCATTTCGATGAGGTGTTGCTCCAGCAGGCGGCGTACGTCCGGCGGCAGGTCTAGCAGACGCAGCAGATTGGATACCGCCGCACGCGAGCGGCCTACGGCATCGGCGGCCTGCTGGTGGGTAAGGCTGAACTCGTCGATCAGGCGATGCAGTGCCTGCGCTTCTTCCAGCGGGTTGAGGTCTTCGCGCTGAATGTTTTCGATCAGCGCCATGGCGATGACGCTGCGATCATCCACCTCGCGCAACACCACCGGCACATCGCTCAGGCCAGCCAGTTGCGCGGCCCGCCAGCGGCGTTCACCGGCAATGATCTCGTAGCTGTCCTTGCCCTGCGAGCGCACCACGATCGGCTGAATCAAGCCCTGTGCGCGGATCGAATCGGCAAGCTCGGCGAGGCGCTCGGGGTCCATGCCGGTGCGCGGCTGATAGCGGCCCGGCTTGAGAAACTCGACCGGCACCGTGCGCAGGCTGTCACTCTCGTTATCGGGCTCCTCGCGCGCACCCTGGTTGCCGCTGCCCAGCAGCGCATCCAGGCCCCGGCCGAGGCCGCGCTTTTTGGTTGCCATCAGTTGCTCTCCTTGGCCGCTTTGCGTTCGCGGCGCACGATCTCGCCGGCGAGGCCCAGATAGGCCACGCTGCCGCGCGAGCTGCGATCATAGCCAACGATGCTCTGGCCGAAGCTGGGCGCTTCGGCCAGCCTCACATTGCGCGGCACGATGGTGCGAAACACGGTGTCGCCGAAGTGGCGGATCAGGTCGCCGCTGACCGCATTGGCGAGGTTGTTGCGGACATCGAACATGGTGCGCAGGATGCCGTCGATCTCCAGCGCCGGATTGACATGCTGCTTGAGCGATTCGATGGTATCGATCAGGGCGCTGAGGCCTTCAAGCGCATAGTATTCGCACTGCATCGGCACCAGCACACCATCGGCGGCAGCCAGTGCGTTGAGGGTGAGCAACGATAACGCCGGCGGACAGTCGATCAGGATGTATTGGTAGCGATCACGAATCGGCGCCAGCGCCAGCTTGAGTTTCTGTTCGCGCGCCAGCGCACTCATCAAGCGCACTTCGGCGGCGGTCAGGTCGATATTGCTGGGCAGCAGGTCGAAGCCCTCGGCGGTGGGCACGATGGCGCTGGCGGCGTCGCATTCGCCGAGCAGCACTTCGCAGGCGGAGGCTTTCAGCTCACGCTTGTTCACCCCCGAGCCCATGGTGGCGTTGCCCTGCGGGTCGATGTCGATCAGCAGCACCTTGCGCGGGGTCTGTGCCAGTGCCGCAGCAAGATTCACCGCAGTGGTGGTTTTGCCGACGCCGCCTTTCTGGTTGGCGATGGCGATGATGCGGTTCATGGATGACTCCCTTGGCACGGCGCGCTGGCGCGCGTCACGACGATCAGATGACGCGCAGCACTATCGCCGGGAATGGCGAGCACATGGCTGGCCTGCACCTGCCAGGGCGCAGGCAGGGCAGCAATTTCGTCGGCCGGATACTGGCCTTTCATCGCCAGCAACTGCCCCCCGGGTTGCAGCAGGTCGCCGCCAAATTGCACCAGTTGCGCAAGAGTACCCAAGGCGCGCGCGGTAATACAGCCGTATGCGCCGGGTTCATTGAGTTGCTCGGCCCGCGATTGCGCCACGCGCACATTGGCAAGCCCCAGCTGGCGCACCACTTCACGCAGGAAGCGGGCCTTTTTACCATTGCTCTCAACCACAGTAACGGCCAGCTCCGGTCGCGCCAGCGCCAGCACAATACCGGGCAGGCCGGCGCCGCTGCCGAGATCGGCCAGCGGCCCGGCCGGCAGCCACGGCAGGATGCTTAGCGAATCGAGCAGGTGCCGTGACAGCATCTGGTGCGGATCGCGCACGGCAGTGAGGTTGTAGGCGTGGTTCCACTGATTGAGCAGCGCAAGGTAATCAAGCAGCCGTGGCGCCAGCCCGGGCACGCTCAGGCCGAGCATGGCCATGCCCCGCTCCAATTCAGGCGCCAGTTCAGGCTGCAATGCGATCAATGGGTTCACCGCGTGGCCGATGTTGAAGCAGACCGGCAAGTTTAGCAGCCTGCCGGGCTTTGGCGGTGCGGCACTCAGCCCGGATACACTGCGCAGCGGATCACGCGCAGGCCAAGCGCGTTGACCCGCCGGTTGACCTCGTGCTTGAGCGATTCGGCCAGCGCTACCATGCCCTTGTCGGGCGCGTTCTGGCCATGCAGTGCTTGCAGGGCATCGTGCGTTTGCTGCTGGATCAGTGCATCGACATCGTCCAGCACAGCGCCGGTGCGGGTTGGGTCGAGAATCTGGTAATACAGATCGGCACTGGCCGCAGGGCCATTGAGTGCCATCGGCACCGCCACATGATGGCCGATCAGGCTGACGTGGTGACCAATGCGATCAAAGCCGGGCAGCACCCAGCGCAGGCCGGGGCCAAGGGTGCGCCGATAACGGCCAAAACGATGCACGGTAAACACCTGCCCCTGCGGCACGCGGCGTAGCCCGGCGACCGCCACGGTAGCCAAAACCACGACACTAGCCAGCAGGAAGGTGAAGACGGTCATGATAATCGCCAATATTCAATGAGTTGAAAGGATGTTATGTGTCGCATATTAATAACACACGCTAACTTTATCTGAAATTAACGGGATATTTACGCAAAGCCGGTCACCCATCACGCCACGGCCTGTCGTAAGGTGGTGTGATCGCATGGGAGCAACGGCATGGCAAATGTCCTGATTACGGGTGCCTCTGGTTTTCTAGGTCGGCATCTGGCGCAACAACTGAAGGCGGAAGGTCACAATGTGTTTGGCCTGTCACGCTCGGTGCGCGCCGACACCATTCTGGTCGCGGACGCGGTAACACCGGTGCGCGGCGACCTGTTGCAACCCGAGCAACTGGCGGCTGCCTTTGCGCAGCGGTTCGATGCGGTATTCCATACCGCCGCCGACACCAGCCAGTGGGCACCCAACGATGCCCGTCAGACCCGGGTCAACGTGGAAGGTTCGCGGGCGCTGGCCGAGGCGGCGCTGGCAGCCGGCGTGTCAGCATTCATCCACACTTCCAGCGTGTCGGCGTATTCGCATCTGGTGCATGGCACCCTGCGTGAGGATGTGCCCGAGCGCGGCGGCGAAAGCTGGATCACCTACGAACGCACCAAGCACTTGGGCGAACAGGCCGTGCGCGCGGTTGCTGCACGCGGCCTGCCGCTGGTGGTGTTGCAGCCGGCGCATATCCTCGGCCCGGGCGACACCAACAACTGGTCGCGGCTGATTCGCCTGATCGATCAGGGCAAGTTGCCCGGCGTGCCACCGGGTTCGGGCTCGTTCGCCGATGTGCGTGAGGTGGCGCGAGCACAGGTGCGCGCCTGGCAGCGCAAACGCTTCGGTGAAACCTACCTGCTCGGTGGCGAACACTTGCGTTTTCTCGAACTGGTCACCCGCGTTGGCAGCCAGCTCGGGCGCAAAACCCCATCACGCGCGACCCCGGGCTGGGCATTGATGGCGTGGGCGCGGGTGGTGGATGCGCTGTCGCGCATCACCCGCCGCGAGCCGGATATCACTCCGCGTGCGGCAATGTTCGTGATCCACGATCTGATCGTGGATTCAAGCAAGGCGCAGCGCGAACTGGATTACGTGATCACGCCGATGGGTCGCTTGCTCGATGACACCATCGCCTGGCTGCGATCGGAGAACCTGCTGCGGCGTGAATGAGGCAATGACGCGATGCCGCGATGCCGCGATGGGTTTCGGTCGCTTTGCGACAGCGTTCGCTGCACCCATCCTACGGACTCGGGACTCGGGACTCGGGAAAGGCGTAAAGCTTTCGGTACGCAAAGGACGCAAATGCAGCGACGTAGGATGGGTAGAGCGTAGCGAAACCCATCATTGCCAGATGTTGTCGATGGGTTTCGCTGCGCTCTACCCATCCTACGAACTGCATGGATGCAGGACGACTGCATGGATGCAGGAGGTAGAGCAACGCAGGTGCAGTTGCCGAGGTAGAGCCGCGTCTGGAACAGCGGCCGAGAGCATCGCAGGAGCAGTTGCCGGATGCACAGGAGGGGCCGCGCTTCGCGCTAACGGACTACAACTGTGGGCGACCGAGCGCGCGGCCAATTTTTGTAGGAGCCCACCCTGTGGGCGACCGAGCGAGCGGCTTCGCACGCCGGCTACATCACACCTCGCGCGCGATCGCGCGCCAGCCGATGTCATGGCGGTAAAACGCGCCATCCCAGTGAAGCTGCGTGACCGCTTGGTTGGCACGTTGCTGCGCGTCGCCAACGCTAGCGCCGAGCGCGCACACGCACAGTACGCGACCACCGCTGGTCAGCACGCGCTCGCCGTCGCGCCGGGTGCCGGCCTGAAACACCTTGACCCCGGGTGCGAACACGCTGTCGAGGCCATCGATCACATCACCGGTGCGCGGGGTGTCGGGGTAATTCGCGGCGGCCATCACCACGCCCAGTGCCGGACGCGGGTCCCACTGCGCCTGCACGGTATCAAGCGTGCCAGCGAGTGCCGCTTCGATAAGCTCCAGCAGATCCGATTGCAGACGCAATAGGATCGGCTGCGTTTCCGGATCACCAAAACGCACATTGAACTCGATCACCCGCGGCGTACCGTCCGCGTCGATCATCAAACCAGCGTAGAGAAAACCGGTGAACGGCACGCCATCGGCGGCCATGCCGCGCACGGTGGGCTCGATCACCTCGCGCATCACCCGCGCATGCACCTCGGGGGTGAGCACCGGCGCCGGCGAATACGCACCCATGCCGCCGGTATTGGGGCCGCTATCGCCATCACCGACGCGCTTGTGATCCTGGCTGCTGGCCATCGGCAGTGCGTGGCTACCATCGACCAGCGCGATGAAGCTGGCCTCCTCGCCTTCGAGAAATTCCTCGATCACCACGCGCGCGCCGGCATCGCCATAGGCGTTGCTGGCCAGCATGTCGTGCAGCGCCGCTTCGGCTTCGGCCAGATTCAACGCCACCACCACACCCTTGCCAGCGGCCAGGCCATCGGCCTTGATCACGATCGGCGCACCCTGCGCGCGCACATGTGCCAGCGCCGCCGGCAATTCGGCGAATACCGCATAGCTGCCGGTGGCGATGCCATGGCGTTGCAAAAACTGTTTGGCGTACGCCTTGCTGCCTTCGAGCTGTGCGGCAGCGGCACTGGGGCCGAATACGCGCAAGCCCGCCGCACGGAAGCGATCCACCACGCCTGCAACCAAGGGCGCCTCGGGGCCAACCACGGTGAGATCGACGCCTTCGCGCTGCGCCAGCGCCAGCAGCGCGTCGATATCGGTGGCGGCCACCGCGACGTTGCGACACTTGGCCTCGGTCGCGGTACCGGCATTGCCGGGTGCCACCAGCACTTCACGCACGCGCGTGGATTGCGCCAGCTTCCACGCCAGCGCATGTTCGCGCCCACCGTTGCCGATCACCAGCAGTTTCATTGCGTCATCCATCGTTGGCAAATCAATGGCGGAAATGGCGGCGGCCGCTGAACACCATCGCCATGCCATGTTCATTGGCGGCGGCAATGACCTCGCTATCGCGCATCGATCCGCCGGGTTGGATCACTGCCGCGATGCCGGCCTCGGCAGCAGCATCGATACCGTCGCGGAACGGGAAAAACGCATCGGATGCCATCACTGCCCCGGCCACTGCCAGCCCGGCTTCCTGCGCCTTGATCCCGGCAATGCGGGCACTGATCACACGGCTCATCTGGCCGGCACCAATGCCGATGGTCTGTTGCCCGCGTGCATAGACGATGGCATTGGATTTCACGTACATCGCCACTTTCCAGGCGAACAGCAAATCCTGAAATTGCGCAGCGTCGGGCTGGCACGCACTGACCACGGTGAGATCGCTCACGCCCAGCGCATCGGAGTCGGCATCCTGCACCAGCAGGCCGCCAGCGATGCGCTGGTAGTCGAGCCCAACCGCGACCGGGCTGTTGCCGGTGGCCAGCACGCGCACGTTGGGCTTGCTGGCGAAAAGCGCCAAGGCATCGGTGTCGATTTCCGGCGCGATAACCACTTCCACGAACTGCCGGCGTAGGATGTCGCCTGCGGTTTGCGCATCGAGTGGCCGGTTGAAAGCAATGATGCCGCCGAATGCCGAGGTCGGGTCGGTGGCAAAGGCGCGCGCGTAAGCGACGCCAATATGCTCGGCCACGGCGACCCCGCAGGGGTTGGCGTGCTTGACGATGACGCAGGCCGGCGCGGTGAACGCCTGTACACATTGCAGTGCGGCGTCGGCATCGCCGAGATTGTTGTAACTCAACGCCTTGCCGGCCAGCACGCGGGCAGCGGCCACTGTGCCCAGCGCGGCGCCGGCTTCGCTCTGCACGTACAGCGCGCCGCGCTGATGCGGGTTTTCGCCGTAACGCAGCGACGATGCCAGTTGCAGCGACAGGTGCAGGCTGTGCGGCCAGGCTTCCGGCTGCTCGGGGTCGTGCGCACGCGGCGACAGCCATTGTGCAATCTGGCCGTCGTAACGGCTGGTGTGGGCGTAAGCCTTGGCGGCCAGCGCACGGCGCTGCGCCGGCTCGGTGCCGCCGGCGCGAATCGCATCAAGCAGTGCGCGGTAATCGGCGGGATCGACGACTACGCTCACTCGCGCATGATTCTTGGCCGCTGCGCGCAACATTGCCGGGCCGCCGATGTCGATATTTTCAATCGCCTCGTCGTAGCGGCAATCGGCTCGCGACACCGTCGCCGCAAACGGATACAGATTGACCACCAGCAGGTCGATGGCGGCAATCCCGTGTTCGGCCATCACCGCATCGTCGGTTTCAGCGCGACCGAGCAGACCACCGTGAATCACCGGATGCAGGGTCTTGACCCGGCCATCCATGATTTCCGGAAACCCGGTTACCGAGCTGACATCGGTGACGGCAATGCCCGCGGCACGAAGCGCCAGTGCGGTACCGCCGGTGGACATCAATTCAACACCCAGCGATGCCAGCGTCTGGGCCAGGTCGATCAGGCCGGTCTTGTCGGAAACGGAAAGCAGGGCGCGGCGAATGGGTTGGCGAACAGCGGACATGGACAACAGCCATCGGTGGAAAGCGGGCCATTATATCGGCGAACCTCTCGAAACCGCCCGATCGGCCTGCCGGCAGGCAGGCAGGTCGCCCACAGGGTGGGCTCCTACAAGGGTGCTTCAAGGCGTTTGTGGGAGCGCGCCTTGCGCGCGAAGCTGTCGCAAGATTGTTCGCCGGCAGGCCGGCTCCCACAACAGCACGGATTGGTACCAGCGAGTAACACAGTTGCTCCTACAGCCGCTCGTGGGGGGCACCAAGAAGCGGATCAACCCAGGCCGTAAAGCTTGAGCTTCTTGCGCAAGGTGGCGCGGTTGATGCCCAGCGCCACCGCCGCGCAGCTTTGATTGCCGCCGCAATGGCGCATCACTTCTGACAACAACGGTAGCTCCACTTCGCGCAGCACCACGTTGTAAAAGTCTTCCGGCGGCTGCTCGCCGAGATCCTGCAGGTAACGGCGCACCGCGCTGGCAACGCATTCGCGCAGTGACGGCTGCGCCGCTGCGCTGCCGGTAGTGGCGGCGCGCATCGATACGGGGGCATTCACAGACTCACTCTCCCAAAACGTGCAAGCATCCGTTGCTCTGCGCGCACTACGGGGGTAGTTCGCGGTTTGGCAGTTTAACCCTATTCACCCTGACATGAGCAAGTGAATCTCATGTTGCCTCGAACAATATTTCGACACGATGAAATATGTTGCGCGAGATCACTGGGTTAGCTGGAATTGAGTGCAAAAAACCGCAAGCGCGCGATGCAACTGATTGATGTGCGCTTGCAAACGCAAGCAATTCAAGCACTCAGTGAAATGCAAACTCAAACGAAAGCGTGTTGCGCCCAGGATCAAGCACATCCAGCCGCGCGTTGACGCTCTGCTCTGGCGCTACTGTGGTGCTGTCCGGCATTGCGCCAAGGTATTCGACGGCAGTAAAGCGCCGCGCGCCCGTCGCCGCGCCATTGATGTCGAGCAGCCGCAATTCCAGTTGCGGCCAAGCTTGCGCAAACGGCGCGCGATTACGAAAACTGGCGCGGATATGCAGTACGCCTGCAACATCCTGATGGGGCTGCACACTGCGCTCGATGACCACAAACGCAGCTGGCTGGTACCACGGGCTCAGCGTACAAGCACTGAACTCACACAGGCTTTCGACCCACGGCCGCCACCGCGCGTCCTGCGCCAGCGTGTCGCGCTCAACGAACAGCAATTGCAATGCAAGGCTCAGCGCCAACAGCGCGGCTACAGCCCGCCAGCGCGGGGTATGCCGTGGATGCAACGCACGGGCAATGAAACCCGGCACTTCGGCTGGGCTGGCTGACGGTGACGACGGCAGATCAAACAGCGCAATCTGATTCGCGTCGGATGGCAACGGCGTTGCCGTTCCGCACGCTGGACAAATGCTGTCATCGTTGCGCAAACCGCGGCTACAGGCACCGCAATGGCGTGAGGTTAAAGCATGCATTGCTGCATTCTAGCGCAGCAGGCACGCACTGAAGGCTGCGTAGTCGTTGGCCAGTGCCTCGCTATGGCTGGGCCGTTGCAGCAATGCGGCCAACGCCGGTGGTGGTGCCGGCACGGCGTCGATCAACGGTGCGAGCACGGTGTCGAACTTGGCCGGATGCGCCGTTGCCACCACCGCGTAATCGCGGCTGTCACCCGCTGCCCGCCGCCGCTCCAATGCCACCAATGCACACGCTGTATGCGGGCACACGACCGTGCCATAGTGCGCGGGGCTGGTGCTGATCGCGCTGCGGATCTGCGCGTCGTCAACCCACTCGGCACTGAGCGCGGAGCGTACCTCGGTATCCGTCGCAAACAATGCACGCAGACGCTCGAAATTGCTCGGCGCGCCGACATCCATGGCATTGGCCAAGGTCGCAATGCCCGGGCGCGGGGTGTAATCCCCACCCGCGAAATACTCGCTCAACGTGGCATTGGCATTGCTCGCCAGTACGATGGCGCCAATCGGCAAGCCCATCCGGCGCGCCAGCAGCGCCGCCAGCCCATTGCCAAGGTTGCCGGTGGGCACGATGAAACCCAGCGTGTGCCCATGCGCACGCCAATGGCGCAAACTCGCCTGCGCGTAGTAACTCATCTGCGGCAGCAGCCGACCCAAGCTGATCGAGTTGGCTGAGCTCAAGCGCAGCCGGCTAGTCAATTCATCATCGTTGAGCGCGCGCTTTACCAGCGCCTGGCAGTCATCGAAATTGCCCTGCACCCGCAATGCGGTGACATTGCCGCCAAATGCACCGAGCTGATGCGCCTGGCGTGGCGATACCCGGCCATCGGGATACAAAATCCATACCCGCACTCCGGGCTTGCCGGCAAATGCCGCACCCACCGCCGCACCGGTGTCGCCCGAGGTGGCAACCAGGATATGCAGTTCGCGGGTTTCGCCCTCGTGTTCGATGCGCAGCAAACAGGCGGCGAGAAAGCGCGCGGCAAAATCCTTGAACGCCGCCGTTGGCCCGTGAAACAACTCCAGCATCCAGCTGTTGGGCATCGGCAACGCCCGTAGCGGCGCGTCGATATCCAGCGACTGCGCGCAGATCTCCGGCAGCGCAGCGGCCAGTGGATCGCCAGCAAACAGCGGTGTCAGTAGCCGCTGCGCAATCTGCGACAAATCCGTTTCATCGGCAAACGCTGCTGGCTTGAACTGTGGCCAATGCGCAGGCAGATACAAACCGCCATCGGGCGCCAGCCCCGCGCTCAATGCGGCCGAGAGACTCGTTGCAGCAGCCATGCCACGCGTGCTCACAAACTGCATGCGATCACCTCCGCGCCGGGGCTGGCGATGGCAGAAACGTAGGTGCTCGCGCCGACACCGGCATCGGAAAACGCCTGTTGCATGGCCACGCCCGCCTGTTCGGCGCCGTCACGATCGGTGAACCAAGCGAAGATACTCGGGCCGCCGCCAGAGATGCTTGCACCGAGGGCGCCAGCCGCCAGTGCTGCGGCCTTGACCGTGGCGAATCCCGGGATCAGCGCGGCGCGCCGTGGTTCGACCAGCACGTCATGCAAACCAGCGCGCACCAGCTCGGCATCGCCGCGCTGGCAGCCGGTCAGGAACAGCGCCAGATGCGTGCTTTGCGCAACGAACTCGGACAGTTGGAACGGGCCGGCCAGCACTTCGCGGCTGCGCCGGGTTTCCAGCACCATATCCGGATGCACCAGCGCCACATGCCAGGCCGCTGGCACCGCCAACGACAGCAGTTCGGTTGTGCTTGCCAACACCAGCCCGCCGAGCAGCGCCGGGCCGATGTTGTCGCCGTGCGCACTGCCGCTGGCCAC
Source organism: Lysobacteraceae bacterium (assembly GCA_030681035.1). Taxonomy (GTDB): domain Bacteria; phylum Pseudomonadota; class Gammaproteobacteria; order Xanthomonadales; family Xanthomonadaceae. The sequence goes on from JAUXUI010000011.1 coordinate 46,011, forward strand.
GGCTTCACCAGCCAGCGCGAACGGATACAGCGCCGCGCGCGGCAATGGCTCGGGCAACAGCGCGTTGGCGGCAACCACGGCAGCGACCGCCGAGGCCGCCGAGCCGCCCATCCCCGAACCCAAGGCAATGCCCTTGTCGATGTGGATATCAAACCCGTATGGCAGATCCAACACCGCAATCATCGCCTGCAACGCGCGCGCGGCGGTGTTGCGTTCAGGCTGCAACGGCAACTCGGTAATGCAGCCGGTGATTGCGCGCACACGCACGCCGGGCGTGCTGACGCGCTGCACGCGTACCCGATCACCCGCGCCACTGATGGCGTGGCCCAGCAGATCGAAACCCACCCCGACATTGCCGATGCTGGCCGGTGCAAACGCGGTGGCAATGGCACTCACAGTTTGGCACCCAGCGCCGCCGACAACCGCAGCAGATCGCCGAACACACCGGCCGCGGTGACATCGGGGCCGGCACCGGGGCCTTGCACGACCAATGGATTGTCGTGGTAGCGATCGGTCTGAAAGCGGATGCAGTTATCAGTGGATTGCAGGTTGCCGAACACATGGTCGGCCGGCAACACCCGCAAGCCGACCTCGGCGCGGCCGTCGATATCAAAGCACGCGACATAACGCAACACCCCGCCGCTGGCGCGCGCTGCCGCCAGGCGCTCGGCCATCGGCGCATCCAGTGCTTCGGCATTGGCGAGAAAAGCGTGGCCATCGCCGCTGCGCAATGCTTCGGGCACCAGGCTTTCGGTTTGCACGTCACCCAACTCCAGGTGGTTACCGGCCTCGCGCGCCAGGATCACCAGCTTGCGTGCGACATCCAGTCCACCCAGATCATCGCGCGGATCGGGTTCGGTGTAACCATGGCTGTGCGCCTCGCGCAGCAATGCCGAGAACGGCTGGCTGCCGTCGTAACGATTGAACAGGTAGGCCAGCGTTCCCGACAGCACCCCCTCGATGCTGCGCAGGCGATCACCGGTATCGAGCAGATCGCGCAGGGTCTGGATCACCGGCAAGCCGGCGCCAACGCTGGCTTCGTAACGAAATCGACTACCGCCGGCGGCGCAGGCGGCGCGAATGGCGTGATAGCGCGCCAACGGACCGCTACCGGCGTGTTTGGCCGGAGTGATGATGTGCACCCCACGGCGCAGCCATTCGGGGTAGCGCTCGGCGATGGCATCGTTGCCGCTGCAATCGATCAGTACCCGGTGCGGCAGATGGCCGGCATCCAGATGCTCGATGAATGCGTCCAGATCCAGCGCCTCGGCATCGCCGCCATCGGCGAGCCAGGCGCTGGCGTCAAAGCCGGCATCGTCACGCCATTGCTGGCGCGAATTGGCGATACCGCGCAGGCGCAGATCAAGCTGCGCGTGTTCTCGCAATCGTGGCTGCGCACTGGCCAGTTGCGCCAGCAAGGCGCGGCCGACATTACCCGGCCCGATCAGACCCAGCGACACCGTTTGCGGCGACAACCAGAACCCGGCATGCACCGCACGCAAGGCGCGCGAGGCGTCAATCTCGGCGATTGCCACCGACAGATTGCGCTCGGATGCGCCCTGCGCGATGGCGCGCACGTTGACCCCGGCCCGCGCCAGATGGTGGAACAGGCGCGCGGCGACACCAGGGCGGCCGGTCATGCCCTCACCCACCGCAGCGAGCACCGCGATGTCGCGCTCGACCCGGATATCGTCGATCAGCTTGTCGCGCAGTGCATCAGCAAAAGCGCGCCGCAACGCCAGTTCGGCGCGGCTGGCATCGCCCACCGGCACCACGCAACAGATCGAGTGCTCCGATGAGCCTTGCGAGATCATCACCACCGACACCCCGGCAGCGCCAAGCGTACCGAACACGCGCTCGGCGACGCCGGGCACGCCGATCAGGCCATTGCCCTCGATATTGATGATCGCCATCTGCGGCTGGATTGACACCCCTTTTACCGGCGGATCGAGTTGCCGCTCGCGGCTCAGGCGTGTACCCGGATGCTCGGGCTTGAAGGTGTTGCGCACGATCACCGCGATGTTGCGCGCGACCACCGGCACCAGGGTCATCGGGTGCAGCACTTTGGCGCCAAAATACGCCAGCTCGGCGGCCTCGGAATACGACAGTGCATCGAGCGTTACCGCCTCGGGCACGAAGCGCGGATCAGCCGAGGCGATGCCATCGACATCGGTCCAGATATGCAGCTCGCGCGCCTCAAACAAGGCGGCAAACAGGGCGCCGGAATAATCGCTGCCGTTACGGCCCAACGTGGTTGTCCGGCCGTGCGTATCACGCGCGATAAAGCCGGTCGCCACAACATGCCGGGCGTGGTGCGCACTGCGCCATTGCGCCAGCCGTGTACTGCTTTGCTGCCAGTCGATCGCGCCGCGCATGGTGCTGTCGGAACTGGCATCGCGCACCGTCAGCACCTCGCGCGCATCGAGCAGGTCGGCGTCGATCCCGACATCGGCCAGATAGGCCTGTAACAATTGCGCGGAAAAGACTTCGCCCAAGCCCTGGACCGCATCGAGCACCTCCGCGACCGCGATACCCAGCACCGCCAGCGCATCGAGTTGCGCGCGCAGGCCGGCAAAGGCGGCATCCAGTGCATCGCACAACGCGTTTCTCCGGCTCACATCCTGGACCCCGGCCGCCGCGTCCAGATGGCGCTGGCGCAGCGCCTGCCAGGCATTGGGCCACGCCCGATCACGGGCGCCGGCGCGGGTTGCCAGATCAATCAGTGCATCGGTGCTGCCCTTTAGCGCCGACACCACGACCACCGCTTCGGGCTCGTTGCGCGCCGCCAGCAGGCGGGCGACATGGGCCAGACGCTCGCCATTGGCCACGCTGGTGCCGCCGAACTTGTGGGCTATCAGGACAGACGATGGATCGGCAACAGCGCTCATGGGGTCTCCTCGTTGGGAGGCTCCGCCGTAGCCGGATGTGCAGGGAGTTGGCCCCCGCGCGTCGGGCGGGGCGGGGCCAATTCAGGGTGTACTACCCGGCCACACGCTCCCGCAAGCGGGTCATGGTGGTACCGGTACCGGTGGTGGAAATGTTGCGGTGCATGATGCGATAGAACACTGGCAACGGGTGGTCTGTCAAGTGATGCGGTTTACCCGCATCGCCATTTACCGGGAATCGCTTGCCGCCGTGCACCAGATCCGCAGCGCATTGTTGGCCGGCATCGGCAGTGCCCGAATGCGTGGGTGTCACGGGCGACGTCCCGGGCTACGCCGGCAGAATGGGCGTCAAACTCGCGGGAAGATTTTCGTCAAGCTTGATTTTCATGCCAGGACTGGAGTTGCCGGCAACGGGAGGTCTTCTTCCGCGGATACTGCCGCAAAGGCAACAACGGCACGCACAGCATCACGACTGAGCGTTGGAAAATCCAGCAAGAGTTCATCCGTGCTCATTCCTTCCGCCAGGCTTGCGAGAATGGTGCGTACCGTTATTCGTGTGCCGGTGATGACGGGTTCGCCGCCACAGATCGCGGGATCGCGGGTGATATAGGGCTTGAAGTTCATGCTCATGGATTTTCTCCTTTCAACTTGCGGAGCAAGGGTCAGGCCTCAATACTGTTCGGTTAGTCACCAAGGGCTTCGATTTCGTCATTCCCGCGAAAGCGGGAATCCATGTTGCTCTTGATTCGTAACGGAAAGTCAAAATGGACCCCAGCTTTCGCTGGGGTGACGACCTGATGGTTTGTCGTCTAACCGAACAGTATTGAGTCAGGTCCTGCCTTTTGCCTCACGCGCCGTGAGTAACCGGCTGATTCGCGACACCGATAGCTTGGCGGCTTTCGCGATGGCCGTCTGCGTGTGACCGCCATCTCGATAGGCTCGAACAATGGCTTCATCACGCTCATGGTGCTCAAGATACCACTCCAGCAAGTTTGGTTCGTGGGTGCGCTGCGCGCGTGGAACCTCACGCGCATCAGGCGACTCGACCAGCGCCTGCATGCGTTGCACAAAGGCATCATCGCCCAGATAAATTTGTCCTCGCAGGGCGCTTTCCCACAACGCGATGCCCTTGCCTTTTGACACGCACCCGGCGTAGCGCGCCACCACCGTCAACAGCGCATCACGATTAGTATCGTCGTCAAAGATCGGCTCACGCCAATCGCCACGGAGTGACGTGGTAAATGGCGCCTTCGAACTCAAGCCGGAGCGGGCGGGACATGGCCGCAACTTACAGTCGCACCAAGGAAAAGGGAAGACCTGACCCCTCGCCGGGTAGCCGCCTCCTGCAAGCCGCAAGCGGGCGAGCGGATTCATCGCTGGCCTGCGCCGTGGCGCAGCGGCGGCGGATTAGAAGGTGCGGCGGTGGGCGAAGGCACGAAGCCAGTGCGCGGCTTCATGCGCTCTGGCGGGGTTCAGTCGGCGATGCGGTAGCGATGGCGCGGGGCTTGCGGGGTTTGATGCAAGCGCCGTGACGGAGCGGTCAGGTCAGGTCGCCCTTCGGTTTCTTCTTTGACGCAACCGCCTTGCGCTTGATCGGCTTCGCAGACGCCACGCCATTTTCCAGCACCTCGCCAGCGGCCGGCGGGGGCAAGTAGTTGCTGCGGCTCAACACCGGCTTGCCGCTTTGCTGCTCAATATCCTTGCGCGTTCTACCCGCCACCGCACCGCCATCTTTCGCATCTTTTTTCAGCGGCGCGATGCCTTGCGAATCGCGGTCGCGGTGCAGCTTGGTGGTCGTTGCCTCGCCGAGCATGGTCAGGATCAATTCGATGTCGGTCATGTGATCGCGCAGATTTTCCCGCGCCAGCGATTTCACTTGTTTGTACTCATCCACCTTCAGATCGAAGGTGCCTTGCATGATCTCGTTGGTCAGAATCGCAAACTCCACGCTGGAAGCGACGCCGCGCGCTTTCCATTCATCGGTCAAATCCTGCCGCACCGCGATACCGCGCAAGCGCTTGTCGATCCACTCTTTCGGGTAGCCCTTCTTCTCGTAGAGTTCCTGCATCCGCCCCATCGCCAACTCGGGGTTCTCGATCTCATCCAGACGCTCCTTGCCCACCTTGGCCAGCCAGCGCTTGAAGGGTTCGGCCTTGGGGCTGGGGATGGACTGGATCAAGCGGAAAATGCCTTGCGTATTCCAGCACTGGAGTTTTTGCCGCCCGCCCGCCGTCTCAAACGCCAGTGCAAGGGGGGGGTCAATTTGCCCCCCCCCTTGGCTGTCGAGGCTCAAATCGGGGTCGCGCCGGCGCATCTTCTTCCAATAGTCCGACGGATCAGCGGCATCCGTCAGGGCGGCAACGATGTCGGTGATGACAAACCACCATTCGTCGTTGTGCAGAGTACGACGGATGGTCTTTTGCTGAAAAACGGCGGCAGGGGCGGCGGCGTCCTGTTTGGTGACTTTCTTGCTCATGGCGTTTCCCTGTCAAACATTCGCTGTAAAAGTCGGCGCTGGCGACACGGCGCTCGGCTTCAACCCGTGACAAAACGTCACGACTTCACTGCCTTCGGTAATCAGACGTTACTTCAGCTTGCGCCAGTAGGCGCCGGCATCGGGGCTGTCGGTCAGGACGCCGCAGAGCGTCCGGGCCGAGGGTCAGGGAGCAAGGGTCAGGTTTTGCCTTTTGCCTCCCGCGCCGCGAGTAACCGGCTGATTCTTGACACCGATAGCTTGGCGGCTTTCGCGATCGCCGTCTGCGTGTGACCGCCATCTCGATAGGCTCGAACAATGGCTTCATCACGCTCATGGTGCTCAAGATACCACTCCAGCAAGTTTGGTTCGTGGGTGCGCTGCGCGCGTGGAACCTCACGCTCATCAGGCGACTCGACCAGCGCCTGCATGCGTTGCACAAAAGCATCACCGCCCAGATAAATTTGTCCTCGCAGGGCGCTTTCCCACAACGCGATGCCCTTGCCCTCTGACACGCACCCGGCATAGCGCGCCACCAGCGTCAGCAGCGCATCACGATCAGTATCGTCGTCAAAGATCGGCTCACGCCAATCGCCACGGAGTGACGTGGTAAATGGCGCCTTCGAACTCAAGCCGGAGCGGGCGGGACATGGCCGCAATTCACAGTCGCACCAGGCAAAAGGCAAGACCTGACCCCTCGCCGCCCTGACCCCTCGCCGCGCTTTAGTCCAACCCACCAAGTGTTTCGCTGTTGGTACACCCACATCGAGGGCATCTCTGTATCGTCAGCAGCCACTGTAGCCATTCGCCAACCCCTCGCTTGGACATCGCGAACATAACTAGACGTAGACCGCAGTGGCGGCACCGAATGGCAAAGAACACCCAGGCCAGCGCAGCGAAGATTAAAAACAATGCGCTTATCTTTACTCCTGATTAGCGCTATATCTCAGCCCGGCGGGCTTCGGCCCCTTCTCCCTCCGGGACAACCAGCGACTTGGCGGCTTTGCCGCCTAGTCGATTGGCTGGAAGCTTCATCAGAAGGTGGCGCGAAGCGCCGGATGAGGGTTCAAGCCCGTACGATAGCCGATACTCGCACCGAACCCTCACCCCCAACCCCTCTGATACGGCTACCAAGCAACCGACTAGGCAGGCAAGAAACGCCTGCCAA
>JAUXUI010000018.1 GCA_030681035.1 Lysobacteraceae bacterium
CGAAGATGGCGGAGAGAGTGGGGCAAGACGGTACCGTTTGCGAAGCGCAGCTTCGCGGTACCGGTGAGCGCCCGCGCCGCTGGCGCGGGCCGGGAATCGCACGAACAAAGCCATCGAAGATGGCGGAGAGAGTGGGGCAAGACGGTACCGTTTGCGAAGCGCAGCTTCGCGGTACCGGTGAGCGCCCGCGCCGCTGGCGCGGGCCGGGAATCGCACGAACAAAGCCATCGAAGATGGCGGAGAGAGTGGGATTCGAACCCACGGTAGGCTCACACCTACGGCAGTTTTCAAGACTGCTGCCTTAAACCGCTCGGCCATCTCTCCGTTGTAGAACACTCGGCGCTGTGCGCCGTTACGTCAGTCACTCGGGGCTCGGGCCCTCGCCCTTCGGGCCATCAGCCTGCGGCTGATGTTCGTTTCGGCATCCTGCCTTCACAGTCAAGGCCGACGCCTGAAACCGCGCGGATATCGCTATGCAGGCACGGGTGGCAATTGTCCCAGACTTACAAGTATTTGTCTTGCTGTAGCTGTGTTTTTGCAGCATTTTTGGCGCGTTCCGGGCAGCCCTCACCGGAACAACTCAGGCGGCTGGCTTCGAGCTGCGCTGGCAGGTGTTCGGCGAGATAATCGATGAATACACGCACCGCCGGCAACAGGCCACGACGCGACGGGAATACGGCGTGGCACAAGCCCTGTGGCAGGCGCCATTCAGGCAGCACCACCTCCAGCGCGTTGCCGTGGACGGCATCGGCACAAATGGTTTCGGGCAACAAGGCGATGCCCATGCCGGCAATCGCCAACTCCTTGAGCAGCGGAAAATCATGGCCACTCAGACGCGGTTGCAATTCCACACGCTGTACCTGGCCTTGGGCATCCTGCAAATCCCAGTGTTGGCGGCTGTCGTCTTCGATCATGCTCAGCGTGGTGTGGGTGCTCAGTTCGGTGGGTAACTGCGGTCGCCCGTGCTGCTTCAGGTAGCCCGGGCTGGCGACCAGCAATTCCTGAATCTGGCCAAAGCTGCGCATCACCAGGCTGCCATCGTCGTTGAGCTGGGTGCGCACGCGCAACGCCACATCAAAACCCTCGTTGATGACATCGACGCGGCGATTGCTGACATGCAACTGCAGCCGCACCTGCGGAAACTTGCGCAAGAACTCCGGCAGCAAACGCGCCAGTTGTTGCTGCGCCAGTGCGACCGGCATGCTGAGCTTGATTACGCCCCGCGGTTCGGCACTGAGGTGATCGACCACTTCGCGCGCAGCCTGCGCTTCAGACAACATCGCCTGTGCGTGACGGTAAACACTCTGGCCGATATCGGTCACCGCGAAACGGCGGGTGGAACGTTGCAGCAGACGCACATCAAGATCGAGTTCCAGTTGGGCAATACGCCGGCTCAGGCGTGATTTGGGAATGCCCAGCGCACGTTCAGCGGCGGCGTAGCCACCGTGTTCAACGACCATCGCGAAGTAATACAGATCATTGAGGTCTTGCATGGGCTTTACACGCTTCGCGGAGAACAGAGCGCTATCTTCGGCGCTCGACTCGCACGCTGCAAGGCATGGCCACAATATGCGGCGCATCATTTCGAGGGCTGGGCCGTGATGGAACGGCAATGACCCTACGGTATCGCGGTCCCGGGTTACGGCATCACGAGCTCTGTAGCCCGGGTTGAAGGCCCAACGGGCCGTAACCCGGGGCCGCCGCACGTATCCATCAGTGCGTCACTAACCGGGGCAATGCGTGAACCCGCGCGGGTAATGTCGTGATTAACCCCGTACATCCGCAACCGCAACGCGGCCCCGGGTTACGCTGCACATGGATGTGCGAGTGCCGCGAGTGCATGGCGACGGCATGGATGCCGGAGGTAGAGCAACGCAGGAGCAGTTGCCGGATGCACAAGAGCGGCCGCGCTTCGCGCTAACCCGGGCTACGGCGTGTTTCGGGGCTGGGCCGTGATGGGTGAGGCGGATCAGGCGAAGCACCGCTTCGCCCCGCCGAACGCCGAAGCCCGAAGGGCGCAGGCCGGGCCCGAGCGCAGCGAGGGCGAACCATTGACCAACAATTCGAGGGGCTGGGCCGTGATGGAACGGCAATGACCCTAAGGTATCGCGGTCCCGGGTTACGCGCTTCGCGCTAACCCGGGCTACGTCGTGTTTCGGGGTGGTGGGCCGTGATGGATTCGAACCATCGACCAACTAGTTAAAAGCCAGCTGCTCTACCACTGAGCTAACGGCCCCACGAAAAACGATTGCAACAATTGGCACCTGACCAATTCAGTTGAGCCAGCTGCTCTACCACTGAGCTAACGGCCCCACGAAAAACGGTTGATACTGGTCGCGCGTCGATGTTCGTTGCACGCGAGCCGGTTATTTTATCGCATTAAAGCAATTTAGGCACATACCTTGTTGGATCGGTGATGTTGGCCGCTGCAAACCCTTGTGCGCGCAGGCGGCAAGCATCGCAGTGCCCGCATGCCCTGCCCTCGGCATCGGCTTTATAACACGAGACTGTGAGCGAAAAATCCACGCCCAGACGCGCACCCTCGCGGGCGATATCGGCCTTGGACATCGCCATCAATGGCGCATGTATGCGCAGCCCTTCGCCTTCGATGCCGGCTTTGGTTGCGAGGTTGCCAAGGCGCTCGAACGCTGCAATGAAGTCCGGGCGGCAATCGGGGTAGCCCGAATAGTCAACGGCATTCACGCCACAAAAAATCTCACGCGCAGCCAATACTTCGGCCCAACCCAGAGCAATCGACAGCATGATGGTGTTGCGCGCCGGCACGTAGGTGACTGGAATGCCATCCCCGCCGTACTCAGGCACTGCGATATCGGCAGTCAGTGCCGAGCCGCCAATCGCACGCAAGTCCACTGCCACCACCTTGTGCGCGATTGCACCCAGCGCGCTCGCAACACGCGCGGCAGCATCGAGCTCCGAGCCGTGGCGTTGGCCATAGCTGACACTCAATGCATGACAATCAAATCCCTGCGCGCGTGCCATCGCCAGCACTACCGCAGAATCCATGCCGCCGGAGAGAAGCACCACGGCGCGAGCTGGAGTTTTCGGTGTCGTCATAAGCTACTCATGAAATTTGCGCCGTTCGATACCGACGGCAGCAGGCCACGGTCAACGTCCTGGGGTGTCGCCCCACAACGCCTTGTGCAACTGGGTCTGAAATCGCACCGGCAAGCGATCCGCCACGATCCAGTCGGCGAGATCGGTTGCACTGAGTTGGCCCTGGCTGGGCGAGAACCACACCGTGCAAATCTCCGGGAGCTTGCGTTCACGCACTTGCGCACCGGCCCAGTCGTAATCGGCACGATCACAGAGCACGAACTTGATCTGGTCGTGCGCGCCCAACACATCCAGATTCTGCCAGAGGTTGCGCTCGACCTCACCGGAAGCCGGGGTCTTGATGTCCATCACCCGCGACACCCGCGGGTCGACCGCGCTCAGATCAATCGCACCGGAGGTTTCCAGCGATACGCTGTAACCGTCGTCGCACAAACGCACCAGCAAATCGTGGCAACGCTTTTGTGCCAGCGGCTCACCACCGGTAACGCAAACGTGGCGAACGCCGTATTGCGCCACTTGTGCTGCTATCGCGTCAATTGCCCACCAGTCGCCACCGTGAAAGGCATACGCGGTATCGCAATAGTGGCAACGCAACGGGCAACCAGTCAGCCGCACGAACACGCTGGGCCAGCCTGCGTCACGTGCCTCACCCTGAAGGGAACAGAAAATCTCGGTCAGCCGCAGCCGACCCGTAGTGTCGGTCGCATTCATGGGTTTCGCTTACTGTCGGTCTTCCAGCATCATGGCGCGCAAGCGCCCCTGTGCAAGACGCGCCACGGTAGAATCGGGGTAACGCTCGATGACCTGGCCCAACGTCGCACGCGACGCATTGAACTGCTTGAGTTCATACTGGCAATAACCCAGTTTGAGCAGGGCATCTGGTGCTTTGGCTGATTCAGGAAAGCGTTCGAGCAGCGCCTGAAAGCTGGTTTGTGCCAACTCGAAGTTTTGGGTGACGTAATAACTTTCGCCAAGCCAGTAATACGCGTTGGGTGCATACGAGCCATCAGGGTACGCAACGAGAAAGGCCTTGAACCGTCGCGCTGCCTCGGCGTATTCGCCATTCTTGAGTGAATCGAAAGCCTGCTCATAGGCGGCACGTTCGTCGAGCACTGGTGTCGCAGCCGCGTCGCTGCTGGCTTGCGTGCCAGGTTCAGCCACGACAGCGGTGGCATCTGGCTCATCGATGGTGCTTTGCGCCGCTGACGATGGTGCCGAGACATCTTGCGTTGCATCCGCTGGCGCAACCGGTGTGGGCGCTGCTACGGCGTCTGAAGATGACGCATATGATCCCGATTCGATGCGGCCAAGCCGACCATCGAGATCAATATATTGTTGCCGATTGCGCTGTTTGAGCTGTTCGAGTTCGAACTGCTGTTTTTCCAGCTGTGCGCGCAATGACTGGATTTCGGTTTGCAGGTCAGTAATGCGATTGAGCAACTCGACATTCTGGTTGTTGGCCTGCGCCTGTATTTGCTGCTGCTCCAGACGCGCTACCCGATCAGCGAGACTCGGGCGCGCCTGTGCAAAGACGGAAGCGGTGGCCACAAGGGCCACCGCTGCCATCACACTTCGTATCGCATTCACGCTGGAATTGCCCAAACCACGCATTATTTGGCGGTGTAGACAATCTCGACGCGACGGTTCTTCGACCAGCAATCCTCGTTGGAGGTGTTGCAGGTGGGCTTCTCTTCGCCATAGCTGACCGTGGTCAACTGTGCGGAGGAACCACCATTGGCCTGCAGCGCCGAAGACACGGCGGTGCCACGGCGCTCGCCGAGGCCCAGGTTGTATTCACGGGTGCCACGCTCGTCGGCATTGCCTTCCAGCGTGATGCGGGCGCTGGAGCGATCCTTGAGGTACTGCGCATGGCAGCTCAGGATGGCCGCGTATTCGGGCTTGACGTTGTCCTTGTCAAAATCGAAATACACGACGCGCTGACGCAGGCAGCTGTCGCTATCCAGGTCGGACGGCTGGTAACCGGTCGGAGCCGGCGGCGGCGGTGCGGGAGCTGGTGCCGGCGGCGGCGGCGGTGCGGGCTCTTCCTTTACTTGCTTGGCACAGGCGGCCAATGCCACACAAACGGCAGCGGCCAGAAGCAGGCGGGTAGTATTGTTCATGAGTGGTCCTCGGGTATTCGGGATGTTTTCGTTGTGGATCGGTTTTGAGGTTGGAGCCCGAACTGTAGCTTGCTGCTAACGCTGCCGAAACGGTGACCAGGCGGGCTCCCGAACATCACCGTCAGCAAAAACCAGACGCTGCCGAACCCGCGCATCTGCGGAAACGGCATACAACACACCACGCTGACCTTCTCGCGCGGCGTAAATCAACATGCTGGCATTGGGGGCAAAACTCGGCGATTCGTCGAGATTACCCGGAGACAGGTTTTGCCAGCGACCCAAGCCCCCAAAACTTCGATCCATAACGGCTATACGATATACGTTTCCGCTGCCTTGTGCCATCGCCACTTTTTTGCCATCCCAGGAAATCGTGGCGCGGGCGTTGTAATCGCCATTGAATGTCAAGCGCACCGGATCGCCACCACTGGCAGAAATCTCGTAAATCTGCGGTTTGCCGCCACGATCGGAGGTGAACATCAGACGCTGGCTGTCCGGCGTCCAGGCCGGTTCAGTGTCGATCGACCAGTGCTGGGTAATCTGGGTCAAGGCCTTGCTGGCCATATCCATGACATAGATTTCCGGATTGCCGGTACGCGACAAGGTCAAGGCCAGCCGGGTGCCGTCGGGTGAAAAGGCCGGGGCGCCGTTGATGCCGCGATGGCTGGCGATCAGCTCGCGCGCGCCGGTGCTGATTTCCTGGATGTAAATCGCCGAATTGCCCTGCTCAAAACTGACATAGGCCAGGCGGCGCCCGTCTGGGCTCCAGGTCGGCGACAGCAATGGCTCACGCGAGCGCACCACCACCTGCGGATTGAAGCCATCGGCATCGGCCACCATCAACGCATACTGGGCATTGGCGCCGATGCCGGTCGCGGTGACGTAGGCAATGCGCGTCCAGAACGCGCCGCGCACACCGAGTATTTTCTCGTAAACCAGATCGGCAATCTGGTGTGAAACTTCACGCATCGCCTGCGGCCGACCATCCAGCGCCAGCCCAAGAATGCGCTCCTGTTTTGCCACATCAAACAATTCAAACTCGGTGCGATAACCACCGCTGGGGGTATCGAGAATACGCCCGACCAGGATGAAATCCTGCTTCAATAGCCGCCAGGTGGCGTAATTGATGTCCTGCGCCCGAATTGGTTTTTCCACCATATCGGCATCGGCCAACGTGCGAAACTGGCCGGAACGATTCAAGTCAGCGCGCACCACGGCTGCCAGATCGGTATCCGGCGCCACGCTCATGCCCAGATATTCAAACGGGATAACGGCAATGGGCAAAGCGGCTGCGCTGCCACCGGAGATTTCAATTTCCAGTGCCTGCGCAAACGAAAGCGCGGGCAACAGCAGGGCCAGCAACAGCGCAAAAACTCGCTTCATGGGTTCAACCTTCCGGGGCGACGAACGTGAATAACAGATCGGGACTGAACACCGATTCGAAGCCAGTGTAGGGCAAGGGCTCGGCCTTGCGTACCGCCGCCTCGACCGAACGCCGACCCAATTCATCGTACGGACAGCTTGGGTCCATAGTGACCGCGATCACTTCACCACCAACGATCTGGCGAATACGCAGTTTGCACGGTTGCCCTGGGCGCACCGTTTCCGGCCGCAACCAGTTGCTTTCCACCGCACGCTGAATGGCCAACACGTACTGCGCTTTCAAGCTTTCATCCACACCCTCGTTGCCGGCGCGGGCTGGTGTAGGTGCCGGCGGGCCCGGCTCTTTGCTCGGCGTCGATGGCAGCTCAGGCCGGGCATCGCGGGTCTGCTGCAGGCGCTCGGCGGCCAGCCGTGATTGCTTTTCGGCGGCTTCGCGCTGGCGCCTGATATCGGCCAGCTTGCGCTCACGTTCTTCGGTTTCGCGGCGCAGGCGCTCGCGCCGTTCGGCCTCCACTTTCTGCGCCTGCTGTTCAAGCAGTATCTGCTCCTGACGCCGGCGCTCGACGGCTTCTTCGCGCGCTTTGGTCTCGGCCTGCTGTTGTGCCAGCCGCGCTACCCGCTCCTGTTCACGCGTGTCCGGCTTGGGCACCGGCGCCTGCGGCTGCGGCTGTGGCGGCGTCTCGGCCAGCTGTGGACTGGGTGCAGGCTGCGGTTGCGGCGGCGGGGCCTCCGGCTCGGGTGCTGGCGGCTCGGGTTTCGGCGCTGGCGCTGGCTTGGGCGGTGCCGCGCGCGGCGGCGTACGGCCCATGCCCGGGTCGGTGACCAGCACCGCCTCGATCACCGGGCCGGCGACCGACAATGTTTGCGGTGGCCGTGACCACCACAGGCCAAAAAACAACAGCGCCAGCAGGCCGGCATGCAATGCCAGCGCCAGCATCAGGGCACCCACTTTGTCGGCCGACGTTTCCATCAGGGCCGTTTGCGCGCCGAGTCTTCCACCGGCTTGCTCATCAGCCCGACCTTGGCGACACCGGCCTGCTGCAGCAACACCATCACCTGATACACCGCGCCGTAACCGACCTGCTGATCGCCAGCCACCAGCACCGGCACCTGCGGGTTGTTGCGCACGAATGCCGACACCTTGGCAACCAAGGCATCGGCCGAAATCGATTCCTTCGGCACCCCTTCCAGGGTCAGAAAATAATTACCGTCGGCATCGATCACGATCACCACCGGGTCTTTCATCTGCTCCACCGGTTTGGCATTGGACTGCGGCAACTCGATATCCACGCCAAGGTTCAACAATGGCGCTGTGACCATGAAAATGATCAACAGCACCAGCATCACGTCGATATACGGCACGACGTTGATCTCGGCTTTGAGCTTGCGGCGTTTTCTGCGCGACGACATGGGCGGTGTTCTGTGGTGAGGTGTGTGGGAACGGTTGGGGATCGTTACGAAACGTGAGTGTGTGGTCGCCCACAGGGTGGGCTCCAACAGGTGAGTGCTACCGCTTTTTGTAGGAGCCCACCCTGTGGGCGACCGAGCGCAGCGAAGGCGTGGCGAGCGCAGCGAAGGCGTGGCGAGTGCAGCGAGCGTCGCGCAGCGACCGACCGAGCGCAGCGAAGGCGTGGCTCGCGCGCCCCCACAGGCAATGGCCATGCCCCGCCAGCTATTCATCGATGTGCGACTGCCGCTGCAGGATCGACGAAAACTCCTCGGCGAAGGCTTCGTAACGCACATTCAGGCGTTCCACCTTGGTCGCGAAGCGGTTGTAGGCCCACACCGCCGGAATCGCGGCAAACAGGCCCATGGCGGTGGCGATCAGCGCTTCGGAAATGCCCGGCGCGACCGTTGCAATGGTCGCTTCCTTGACGTTGGCCAGGCCCTGGAACGAGATCATGATGCCCCAGACCGTGCCGAACAGACCCACGTACGGGCTGATCGAACCCACGCTGGCGAGGAACTCGAGATTGGTTTCCAGCTGATCGACCTCACGCGCCAGTTGCGCACGCATGCCACGCTGGGCGCCTTCAAGCTGGGTGCGCGCATCGACACCGCGCTTGTTGCGCAGGCGGGTGAAATCGCGGAACCCAGCCTCGAAAACCGCCTCCAACCCGCTCACTTCGCGTGTACTTACCTCACGGTAGAGCTGGCCCAGATCGATACCCGACCAAAACTTTTCCTCGAACGATTCGGCCTCATCGGCGGTGCGATCGAGCACCTTCTTTTTGCGGAAAATGATGAACCACGACGCCACCGAGGCCACCAGCAACAGCACCATCACCAGTTGCACCGGCAGGCTGGCATGCAGCACCAGCAAAAACAGATTGATTTCGTTGTTCATTACGCCTTGTCCAATGAGTGAATTGTTTGCAACAGCCACGCCGGCAGCGGGCGCGAGCGAAAAGTCGAAGCCGTCAAACACGCGGCGCGCACCGTGGCTTCCACCAGCACCCGCTCGCCGCAACACACCTGCTGCGCAAACACCATGCTTGCCAGCCGCGCGCGGGTTACCAGCACACTCACGCTCAGCACATCATCCAGCCGTGCCGGCGCCAGAAAATCAACCTGCATGCCGCACACCGCAAACAGCACGTCCTCGCGCTCGCGCAATTCGCCCTGGGCAACCCCAAGGCTGCGCAGCCATTCGCTGCGCGCACGTTCGAGAAAACGGATATAGCTGGCGTGGTAAACCACACCACCCGCGTCGGTATCTTCCCAATAGACCCGACAACTGTAGATGAACGGCGGCCCAATACCTTGGCCTGGCGCGGCCACACGACTCATGTGGGAGCGTCTTCGGCTACAAACAGGTCCGGATCAAGCGGCCGTTGCGGCGGCTTCAGCCCGAGGTGCAACCAGGCCTTGCGGGTGAGCATGCGACCGCGCGCGGTGCGCATCAGGTAGCCCTGCTGGATCAGATAAGGTTCGAGCACATCCTCGATGGTGCCGCGATCCTCGCTCAGCGCCGCCGCCAGCGACTCCACGCCAACCGGCCCGCCCTCGAAGTTGTCGATCATGGTGCGCAGCAGGCGGCGATCCAGATCATCGAAGCCTTCGGCATCCACCTTCACCATCGCCATTGCCGCATGTGCAACCGCCAGCGTGATGATGCCTTCGGCACGCACCTGGGCGTAATCACGGGCGCGCCGCAACAGCCGGTTGGCGATACGCGGGGTGCCACGCGAACGCCGTGCGATTTCGACCGCGCCCTCGTCCTCGCAAGTGATGCCCATGATCCGCGCCGAGCGGCGCACGATCGCGCTCAATTCTTCCGGCGAGTAAAACTCCAGCCGCTGCACAATGCCGAAGCGATCACGCAGCGGGCTGGTCAACAGGCCGGCGCGGGTGGTGGCGCCAATCAGGGTGAACGGCGGCAGATCGAGCTTGATCGAACGCGCTGCCGGGCCTTCACCGATCATGATGTCGATCTGGTAATCCTCCATCGCCGGATACAGGATTTCCTCGACCACCGGCGATAGCCGATGGATCTCATCGATGAACAGCACATCGTTGGCCTTGAGGTTGGTCAGCAATGCCGCCAAGTCGCCGGGGCGTTCGATCACCGGCCCCGAGGTGGTACGCAGGCTGACGCCAAGCTCATTGGCAATCACGTTGGACAGCGTGGTTTTGCCCAAGCCGGGTGGGCCGAAGATCAGCACATGATCCATCGCCTCACCGCGGCGCTTGGCCGCCTCGATGTAGATCTTCATCTGCTCGCGCACCGGCTGCTGGCCGAGGTATTCATCGAGCGAGCGCGGCCGGATGGAAGCCTCGATACGGACTTCCTCCGGCGATTCATCGGGCGATACAAGGCGATCGGTCATGGGCTGAAATAACGATGGGGAGACACCAGTATGACCTGTGGCGAAGGCGTGGCGTCGGCACCAGGCGGCAATAGCGTATCAAGTCTGTTGCGGACGCTCCGATCAACTTGTCATTCCAGCGCGCCGCCTTCGGTGTTTGAGCTGGCATTCGGTAGCCTCGGTTACGCGCTGCGTGCTAACCCGTCCTACAAAACTCTGTGGTGCGCTGTTGTAACCTTGGTTGAAGTCCCGCAGGGCCGTAGCCCGGGGCTCTGTGGCGCACTGTCGTAGCCCGGGTTGAAGACCCGCAGGGCCGTAACCCGGGGCTCTGTGGCGCGTTGTTGTAGCCCGGGTTGAAGGCCCGCAGGGCCGTAACCCGGAGCCGCGTCACGGTAACGGTGGCGCATCGGCAACCACGGCAGTGCCCGCCGCGACAGCACGCAACGTATCGGGAGTTTCGGCGTTGGTATGTCCACGCAGCGACGCAGGTCATTGCCTACCGATCCAACGGGCTCAACATTTTGGTGAATCTGGCGTGCCCGCTCGATTTCCCGTTGCAGCGGCTCCAGCAGCGTGCGCGGCAATACCGTGCGTCGATCCTTTCCGCACTTGCCTTCGCGCACAGTGATTTCATTGCGGGCAAAATCGACATCCTTCACCCGCAAGCGCAAGCACTCCATCAAACGCATGCCGGTACCGTACAACAGGCTGGCCAACAGCCATGGCCTGCCCTCCATCGCCAACGACAAACGCTGCACTTCCTCGCACGACAGCACCGATGGCACGCGCTGTGGCCGTTTCGCCCGCACCACGTTGTCCAGCCACGGCAAGTCCACCGCCAGCACTTCGCGATAGAGAAACAGCAAAGCCGACAGCGCCTGATTCTGGGTGCTGGCGGCAACACGCCCCTGCACCGCAAGTGCCGACAGGAAGCGCTCCACCTCGGGCGCACCCATGTCTTTCGGGCGCCGCTTGTCACTCGCCAGGATGAACCGACGTATCCAGCCCGTATAAGCCTGCTCGGTACGCAAGCTGTAGCGTTTGACCCGCAAACACCGTCGAACTTCGTCCATCAAGCGCCCAGGTTGCGATTTGCCCTGTGTGCCGATATGCCCGCAGATCCGCGCTGATATTGCATATGTCCCTCCTTCGGGATGTAGCAACCCATCTTCGTCGACTGGCAGCGGCGCGGGTATCGGATAAGCACTTGAACATGGACATCTGGTTTGCCGATCCATACGCGCCCTGGCAACGCGGCAGCAACGAAAGTACCAACGGTCTGCTGCGCCAGTTCCTGCCCAAGGGCACCGACCTGTCAGGCGTCAGTCAAACGACATCGCACGGCTGCTCAACGGCCGACCGCGCAAGACCTTGGGCTGGAAAACCCCCGACGAAGCCATGGCAGAAGATGTGGCTAACTTTGCCAAACGTGTTGCACTTGACTCTTGAGACCGCCAACTAGCAATGGCAATCTCGAAGGCTGATTCAGAAAAGATGCAGAAGCTCGCCAAGGAAGGAAAGAAGATTGCTGACATCTGGAAGTAATACTTCCCGAAGTTCTCATACTGGGAAGTATTTTTCGAGATTAACGGCGCCGGCGGTCGAAGTGCTATGGGTGTTAAAAGAACGATCACAAATCGGATAAATACAAATGTCGCAAGCACTTCGAAGACCGAGCGCAAGGAACTTGCTGCCGAACTGCAGGAGCTAGTATGGCACTTGTATAGCAACCACAAATCCAACCACGAAAAGCTCAGCGCGATTCGTATGGCGCTTGGCGAGTAATATAGGTCGGGGCACTTGAGTAATCAGCCCAACCCATCATTTCACTGGACCTGCGCGAAAAGCCGCGCAGGTCCAGTGAATTCAAACGTTAGGCTGCACCAGACACACTCCCGCTTGACGAACTGTATCCATATGGCTACAGTTGTGGCGTGTTCACCGTCCGCCAGACCGAAGAGTTCGTCGCGTGGCTCGACGCCCTGAAGGACAAGCGCGCGCAGATCCGCATCGCAGCGCGCCTACGGCAGGCAGAAGCAGGAAGCCTCGGAGACTGGCAGCCGATCGAAGGCGAAGTCTCCGAGATGAGGATTCACTACGGTCCGGGCTACCGGCTGTACTTCGTCCGCCGCGGCCGAGTGATCGTTGTCATGCTCAAAGCAGGTGACAAGTCGAGCCAAAAGCGCGATATCCGCCATGCACTGAAGCTGGCTTCCGAACTTGGAGACGATCTATGACCAAGACCAAGGCACCGCTCAAGCTTGTGGCCTTCGATGCAGCGCGATACCTCGATGACGATGAAGCTATTGCAGAGTACATGACAGCCGTACTTGAAACCAACGACTCAGACCTGCTGCTTCTCGCGCTCAGCGATGTTGCGCGGGCCAAGGGCATGGCTCAGGTTGCCAAAGACGCAGGCTTGGGTCGTGAAAGTCTTTACAAGGCGCTGTCGCCTGGCGCAAAGCCACGCTTTGAAACCGTCATGAAGGTGGCGCGCGCACTGGGCGTCAAGTTCACGGTTCAACCTGTCTGAAGGGCGAGCGCGCAAGGTGCGGTCTCACAAACCGCTCAGCAACCGCCCAGAAACCGCCGGACAACCGCCCAGGAGACAACCGCCCAGAGGACAACCGCCCAGGACACCCAGACCCCAACCGCCCAGGACAACCGCCC
>JAUXUI010000078.1 GCA_030681035.1 Lysobacteraceae bacterium
CGTCGTTGCGAGACGCAAAGCGACGTGGCATACGATTCCGCATGGCCTTCAGGCCATAGCGGATCGGAGTCCTTTAGGGCATACGATTCCGCATGGCCTTCAGGCCATAGCGGATCGGAGTCCTTTAGGACAATCCAGAAAACAAAATCTGGATTGCTTCGCTACGCTCGCAATGACGCCGGGCGGGCGTTGTTCAGCGCTCCCATAACCACCACCAACGCCCCGACCGTTGACTGGCATCGGGAGTATCGCCTATTGCCCGGCGCACATGCACCGATTCCACCTGACGCGCACCACTGCCAAATGCCGACATCAGTGATTTGTGCGCGAGAATATTGACCAGACGTGGCACCCCGCGGCTACCACGCGCCAGCATACGCGCCGCTCGCGGCGCAAACATCTGCGGGCCATCGTAACCTGCGCGGCGCAGGCGATGGCTAAGATAATCGGCCACACTGTCACTATCCAGCGGCGTGAGCTGATAACTGAAAGTGATGCGTTGTCGCAACTGGCGGATGCTGGGCCGGGCAAGGATGGCATCCAGCTCAGGTTGGCCAAACAACACCACCTGCAAGAGTTTGTTTTTTTCGGTTTCCAAATTGGTCAACAAGCGCACGGCCTCAAGGCCCGCTTCACCCAGCGCCTGCGCTTCATCGATCACCAACACCACACGCCGCCCTTTGTGGTGATGTTCGATCAAACGCTCGGCCAGGCGTTTGTGCAATTCATGCGCGCCAAGCCTGCGCGTGTCGATGCCCAGCTCATCGGCCAGTGCTACCTGCAAACCCTGCGCATCGCGTTGCGGATTGGGCAGCCAGGCACTGAGCACATTGGCCGGCAAGCCGGCCAGCAACTTGCGGCATATCAGTGTTTTGCCGGTACCCACCTCGCCGGTAATCTTGATGAAACCCTCGCCGTCGGCCAACGCCACGCGCAACACATCCAGCGCTTCCTGATGCCGGGGATAGGCATAAAAAAATTCGGTGTCGGGCGTGATGCTGAATGGCGATTCGCGCAGCCCGAAGTGCTGCAGGTACATTCCCTACTCCTGCCCCTGCACGGTGGTGGCCGGCTGTCCTTGCATCGCATTGATGCGGCTGCGTGTAGACTCAATTTCGCGTTTCCAGACGCCATCGTTGTTGGCCAGTATTGGCCGCAGCAGGATCACCAATTCGGTTTTGCGCGAACGATTGCTGCGATGTTTGAACAACTCGCCGACGCCGGGGATACTCGACAGACCCGGCAAACCGGCATTGTTGCGTTCGCTGCGGTCAGACATCAGGCCACCGATCACGATCACCTGGCCGTCGCGCGCACGCACAATAGTGTCGGTTTCGCGCACACTGGAAAATGCCAGCGGAATGATCTGGGTGCTGTTGTTGAGGGTGAACTGCTTGTTCTGGGTGATCACCTCGGTAACCATCGGGTGGATATGCAGCACCACCTCGTTTTCGCTCACCTGTGGCGTCACATCCAGCGCGATACCAGAAAAGAACGGCGTGAGCGTGACATCCGGCGTAACCGTAGTGCCCGCCGCCGTACTGGTATTGGTCGACTCCAGATCGGTGATGAAATACTCGTCGGTACCAACCTTGATTACCGCCTTCTGGTTGTTGAGTGTGGACACCCGCGGACTGGACAACACCTGCACATCGCCCTGGGTTTTCAGCAGTTCGATAAAGGCGTTGAAATCCTGGGTATTGAGCAGGAAAGTGTTGACGCCACCAAATGCCGACGTCGCCGAGGTAATCGGCGCCAGCAGGTTGTCCGGGTCGAGCAGGCCGCCATTACCCTCGATTTCCGAACGGCCACCGTTGAAGATCGAGCCACCGCCGGTCTGGCCAAATTGCAGAGTGCTGTCGCCGCTGTTGAACGCAGCGATCCCGGCCCAGTTGATGCCGCTCTGGAAGCCGTCACTGAGTTCAACCTCGATGATCTTGGCTTCCAGAATGACCTGCCGCTGCACGCTGCGCTCGGAGGTACGCAACACCTGCTCGATCTGGCGCAATTCATCGGGGAACGCGCGCACCACTACCATGCCCGACTGCGGCGATACCGCGATGCTGCGCAGCATTACCGAAGCACTGCTGTTGCTGCTGCCATCCGTTGCTGCGGCAACGAGTTCACTGCAACCCAACGACACGCCGCCGATCACCTCGCCACTGCTGCTGTTGGACGCTGCATTGAGCGGCAGGCCGATCAACGTACACAAGGTGCCGGTCAACTCCACCCAGTAGCCCGATTGCGATTGGGTGATGATCTGGCTGCCGAATGGCGTGGTTGCTCCACCACCACCACCACCACCGCCGGAACCGGAACCCGAGCTGGAACTGCTGCTGCCCGAATCACTGCCGCCACCGGATGACTGCGAAACCTGCCCGGAACTGACCTGGGTGCCCGACTGGCCGCCGCGATTGATGTTGAGGTAGGCCACTTCGAACATGCGGGTCTGCAACTGGGTTGGCAGGATCACATAGTTCATGCCGGTCTTCTGGTACTCATAGCCGTAGGTAGTGCGCACCAGTTCCAGCAATTCGTCCAGGGTGACGCTCTTGAGCTGCAAGGTGATGCTGCCATCGACCTTGGGATGCACGATGATGTTGTACGGCGTATCTTCGGCCAGGCTCATGAAGAACTCGCGCGCTGGCGCGTTGAAAACCGACACGTTGAAGCGGCCACCGAGTTGATCCGGCGCCAGATGCCCGAGATCGTCCGCCACCGGTGCCAACAGGTCGGCAAGCACCGACGGTGGTGGCTGCACCGGCGCCGTCTGGCGATCTGCAGCAGTTGCCAGCACATCATCAATAGCGCGCGAACGCTCCGGGTCACCACGAGTGCTCGCGCAGCCCTGCAGCAGGGCAACCATGATCGCCGCCGCCAGCAACGGCCATCGCTGTGGTGCCGGATATGCCGTGCAACCCCGATTCGAAACCGATGGCACTTTCTCAAGGCTGATCCGCCAGAGCCCGTCATTCCCGCGCAAGCGAGAATCCAGGGATTTCCGCCTGAATAGTGAGTCCAAAAGTCGCTGGATTCCCGCTTGCGCGGGAATGACGCAGCGCAAGGAAGTGCCATTGTGATCTGACACGGGTATTTTGCTCATGGCTTTCTATCCGAAGACTGTTTGACCGAGGCCAGTGGCAGCAGTGAAACGGCAAGACGTTGCCCATCGTCACTGACCAGAACGACCTTCGTCGGCCCGATCTGCGACAGACGATAGCCACCGAAACGATCACCGATTCGACGTACGGTACCGTCAAGCACAACATGGGAACGCGCATCGCTGAGCACAATCATGCTCAGCACCGGTGCCCCGGCAGCACCTTGCGCAGCGCCCAGTGCCACTGCCGATGGCGCTGGACGCAAGGGGTCGGCCAGCGCCTGGGCGGTGCCAGAGCCGGCCATAGCCGCCCACAGTGCTGCCACAATCAACGCGCGTGAGGGCATGCGATTATCGAGAAGCTCAAACACCGATCCAGGCCTCCTCCAGACTGAAGCTGTACATTACAAAGCGCAGTCGGGCGCGCGGATAGTCCAGCGTATTGATCTTCACCTCATGCCACATCAAGCTCCACTCGCTGCCTTCAATCCGTGCAAGATAGCCCACCATATCGGTGTAACTGCCTTCCAGTTCGACCGCGATCGGATGCCGAAACAAATCCAGCCCGACACTTGGCGCATCGGCGGTTGTCGCAGCTTGCGTCGTATCGACGGGATCTGCGCTTTCTGCAGCGGGATCGTTCGGGTCTTCGGTAACTGTTGCATCATCAGGCTGTGCGAGGACGCTGTCGCGCGTGCTCAAGGCAATTTCAGCTGGCAAGTTTCGCATCGATACCAGTGTCAAGCCACTACCTTTGAGCAACTCGTGCAGGACCTCACGCGCACGGCTTGCATCGAGATAACGCACACCCTCGCCGCGCAATGCCAAATCGGCCTCAGCAATGCGTTTGAGCAAGTCGGCTTCCTGCGCCTGCGCCGCCTGCAATGGCCCAGCGGTGATCTGCTGATCCAGCTCGGCCTGACGGGCGTTCAGCTGGCCCACCTGCTCGCGCAAGGTCGCCACGTTCTGTGATTCCATCGCCTGCCGTGTACGCAAATCACCGAGGAACAGCAACTCCACCAGACCCCAGCAAACCACCAGCGCGGCGCCGAAAACCAGCAAGCGTTCGCGCTCGCTGAGTGCGTTGAACCGGCCCTGCCATTGGGCTAGTGTTGACTCGCTCATGGGCTTGCCTCGTTGCGGTTGCTGCGAAGATCAAAACCCAGTGCGCCAAGCGGCTGGTTATCGCTTGCCGGGGCCTGTGCATCGCCAGCATCGCCGCGATCATCCAGCATGCCAGCATCAGCGGCAACTTCGATCTGGGCAAATTGCAGACCCGCAAGTTCGGGTTGCCTGGCCAGCGTATCAAGGTAGCGTGGCAAAGCAGCGGCTTCGGTCATCCGTCCGCTCAAACGAAACGTGCCCGGCAGCCCTGCTGCATTGGGATCAGCGAGCTCAATGCGGGTCAACCAGGCACCGCCGCCAGCACTGCGCGACAGCGCTTGCAGCAACGGCACAAAACCCCGTGTCTGGGTACTGTGCAAATCGGCGATCACGGTTAGCATCCGCTCACGCGCCTGAAGCTCAAGTGTCAGCCGTTCAACCCGGCGACGCAGCACACTGAGGCGGTTATCGGAGGCCAACTCGGCCTCCAGCACTTCAATCTGCGGCGTCAATTCCTGCGATTGGCTTTCCAGCGTGGCACTTTGTGCAGCCAATTCACGTACCTTGGCACTGGAATACATGCCCCAGGCAGCCAGCGCCGCCAACAACACTCCGGCAACCAGCAACAACTGCAACAGGTTGTAACGAACGACGTGCGGCCGAATCTCGTCATACAGGTTGAGCAGCGATTTCATGCGCTCACCCCGGCCTTCGGCCGCAGCGCCGCACCCACCGCCAGCACCATCAGATCCGGTGCCGGGCTGCCCAGGCGATCCGTCGATTGCAACACTTCATCCAGCGAAAAGGGTTCTGGCCGAACCCGCAGCGCAGGCGTCAACGCCTCGGCAAGCGCCTCGGTAAACGGCCAGTCCGGCATCAACAACAAGCGCTTGGGTGGCGGCGTGGTGTAGTGGCTCTCGTAAAAATCGATGGTGCGCTGCACTTCGAGCAGCAGTTGATCCAGGTGCTCGCCAAACCCATTGCGAAAATGCTCGGCGGTGAGTGTACTGGAACGAAACAAGCTGAGCTTGCCTTCATTGACGATTACAAAACGCAGGCCCTGATTGCCCAGCACCAAGGCGGAAACAGCCTCACCCTCACCCGCAGCGCGTCCCAACACATGGCTCAACGCCATGTCAGCCACGTCGATTGCTTCCAGATGGAAACCCGCGCCCAATGCGGCATCACGCAGGCGGGTCATGCGCTCACGCGACGCAATGGCGCAGTAGCATGGCGGCTCGCCGCCACGCGCGCGGGTGCCGGCGACATCGACATAGTCGAGCAGCATGTCCTCGATCGGCACCTGGCTCACTTCGCGGGCGCGAAACTTCAATGCGCCGATGCGCTCGGATTCCGGTGTTGGCGGAATGGAAAGCTGCATCAACGACACCAATTGCGCATGCGGAACGACCACGGTGTCGAGCCCATTGCCGGAAAGATCGCGGGCAAGTTTGCGCATGCCATCGGGCCAATCCGATTCGGCACCGGATGGAAAAAACGCGCTGGCCTGAACCTGCGGCCGGTCATCGGCTCGCGCGGGCACGGAAACACGAACCGCGACCAGCCCGTGCGGACCCACCGCAATGCCGATGCGATCAGTTGAAGTCTTGCGTCGCCCGAACCATTGCCCCAGTGCCATGCCCGCCCCTGTAACGAATCCCGCCAGCCGTCGAACTCCCACCCGTCCCGACTCCGCGCAACCGGCCCGGAGTCAACGCTCAAATCCTAGCACGATCCTAGCCTTAGCCGATATTCTTTGCGTTGGATCGAACTTTGCTATTACGCAGCCACTGGCAGCGTATCACGCGGGCCACAGGCGCTTCAGCGCAGCCTTGAACTGCTGCGCAATTGCCTCGCAGTCGCGGTGCCTGCCAGCGGCCACCACCTGTTCGCCCGCCACCCAGACATCGCGCACCGCGCTGCGCTGGCCGCAGAAAATCCAGCGGTCCAGCACATCACCTTGACGCGCACCGACAAGGCTCGGTGCGTCCGGGTCGAGCGCGAGCACATCGGCCCGTGCGCCCACGTGCAACGCGCCCAGATCGACGCCACACACCGCCGCCGCATCCCACGACTTGGCGAGCAACGCTTGCGCCACGGAACCCGCACCAACAGCGGCGATATTGCGTTGCTGCAAGCGCAATCGCTGGCCGTATTCCAGCCAGCGCAATTCCTCGGTTGGCGCGATTGAAATCTGGCTGTCGCTGCCGATCCCCAGGCGGCCACCGTGCGCCAGATACGCAGGCAGGTCGAACAAGCCATCGCCCAGATTGGCCTCGGTGCTCGGGCACAGCACCGCCGTGGCGCCGGAGGCCGCCAGATCGCGCAACTCACCGGCATCGCAATGGGTGGCATGTACCAGTGCCCAGCGCTGATCCACGGGCAGATGATCGAGCAGCCAACGTACCGGCCGCGCAGCATAGTGCGCAATGCATTCGTCCACTTCGCTCTGTTGCTCGGCAATATGGATATGCACCGGCGCATGCTGGTCAACAGCGTCGAGTACGACGCGTAGGGCTGTCGGTGCCACCGCGCGCAAGCTGTGAAAGGCGATACCGACGCGCAAGCGTGCATGCTGCATGCCGTTGAGGCGCTCGATCAACGCGCAATAATCATCGATCCCGTGGCCAAAACGCTGCTGCCGCGCACTGAGTGCGCGATCATCAAAGCCACCGCGTTGATACAGGGTCGGCAAAAGGGTCAGGCCGATGCCGGCGCGTTCAGCGGCCTCGATGATCGCCAGTGACATCGCTGCCGGATCGGCATACCGCCGGCCCGCTGGATCATGGTGCAGGTAGTGAAACTCGCAGACATGGGTGTAACCGGCTTCGAGCATCTCGGCATACACCTGCGTGGCTACAGCGCGCAGCGTGTCCGGGTCGAAACGCGCTGCGACCTGATACATGGTTTCGCGCCATGTCCAAAAACTGTCGTCGCTGTTGCCCCGACGCTCGGCCATGCCGGCCATGGCGCGCTGAAATGCGTGCGAATGCAGATTGGGCACGCCGGGGCAGAACCA
The DNA here is from genome assembly GCA_030681035.1 of Lysobacteraceae bacterium. Taxonomy (GTDB): domain Bacteria; phylum Pseudomonadota; class Gammaproteobacteria; order Xanthomonadales; family Xanthomonadaceae. The sequence goes on from JAUXUI010000078.1 coordinate 7,224, forward strand.
GCTCGACTGCTCAACGCCTGCGGCTGCAATCACATCCGTTTGCAAGTTGCCCGCCGCATCGGCCCGCAAACCACATGGCCCTGCCCAGGCATTGTCTTGCCACATCTGTGCCGCGTTGCAATCCAGCGGTCTACTCACGTTGCCATCTCCCAGCGTGCGTCATAGGGTAGCTTGCGCGGCACAGCCGGTCACCCACCCGAGTTGTGATCGTTGTCGTTCGCTTGCAAGCAGCTCAAGCCCGACGATTCAATCCTGACCTGAAATTGAGCCAAAAAAAAAGGCCTGACCGAGATCAGACCTTTTTATCGTATGGTGCGCCCGGAGAGATTCGAACTCCCGACCCCCAAGTTCGTAGCCTGGTGCTCTATCCAGCTGAGCTACGGGCGCGTTGTTACTTTGAATGATACTGCTTGGCGTGCAACTGCCTTTGGTGAACTCCGCCGGCACAAGAGGTGCTTCAACGCATCTCGCTAGGAAGCCCGACTCGCCCAACCAAGCCACGGGCGTGGCAAGCAGCCATTATTATCGATTTCGCCCGGAAGCGTCAATGCCTGTGCATGCAATGATTGGCCATTGGTGAATATTCTGCAATGCGATCATCAGAGCGCCCCGGACGATACAATCGTGTTTTGCCTGACATCAGCCCATGGCCAAGCCTCCCAACATCGAGCAAAAAATCCATGCCGGCGTGTGCCGGATAACCCTGGATCGCCCGCAGGTGCATAACGCGTTCGACGCCGATCTGATCGCCGAACTCACCGATGCCTTGCAACACGCCGATGCCGATCCTGAGGTTCGCGCAGTGCTGCTGACTGGCCGTGGCGGCACGTTTTCGGCCGGCGCCGACCTCAACTGGATGCGCGCCATGGCCAACGCCAGCGAAGCCGAAAACCGGGACGATTCGCTGAAGCTGGCAGCATTGATGCGCACCCTCAACTTTCTCGGCAAACCGACCATTGCCCGCGTCAACGGCGCTGCCTACGGTGGCGGCGTCGGGCTGATCGCCTGCTGCGACATCGCGATCGGTGTCAGCGGCGCGAAGTTCGCGCTGTCCGAGGTCAAGCTCGGGCTGGTGCCGGCGGTGATCTCGCCCTACGTGGTGGCTGCGATGGGTGCGCGTGCTGCGCGCCGTGCGTTCATCACCGGCGAAGTGTTCGATGCCGAGCAAGCGCAGGCTGTCGGCCTGCTGCACGAATGTGTTGCTGCCGAGATGCTGGATGAAGCGGTTGAACGCTGTCTGCACTGGCTGCAAAAGGGCGGCCCCGTTGCCCAGAGCGCGGCCAAACGACTGGCGTTGGCGATGGCCGGCATGGATGCCGACACGCAGCAACGCATCGATAGCGAGAATGCCACGCTGATCGCCCGCTTGCGGGTTTCACCCGAGGGCCAGCATGGGCTGGCCGCCTTTCTCGACAAACGCGCACCCGACTGGGCCAGCCGTTGAATGAAACTCCATAGGAAACGCCATGTTTGATAGCCTGCTGATCGCCAATCGCGGCGAAATCGCCTGCCGCATCATCCGTAGCTGTCGCCGGCTCGGTGTGCGCACGGTCGCGGTGTTTTCCGAAGCCGATGCCAATGCCCAGCATGTGCGGCTGGCCGATGAAGCGCATTGCATTGGTGGCCCGGCACCGGCGGATTCGTATCTGCGCGGCGACGCCATCATCGCGGTGGCGCTGAAAACCGGCGCACAGGCAATCCATCCGGGCTACGGGTTTTTGTCGGAAAACGCCGAGTTTGCCGAAGCCGTCGAACGCGCCGGCATGGTGTTTGTAGGCCCGAGTGCCGCTTCGATGCGCAAGATGGGTTCCAAGGCCGGCGCCAAGGATCTGATGCACGCCGCTGGTGTGCCGGTGGTGCCCGGTTATACCGGCGCCGAACAATCGCCCGAACATCTGGCGCTGCAGGCCGAGGATGTTGGTTATCCGCTAATGATCAAGGCCGCGCATGGCGGCGGTGGCAAAGGCATGCGTATCGTGCGCAGCGCCGAGCAGTTTGCCGCCGCCCTCGCCTCGTGTCAGCGTGAAGCACAGGGCGCGTTCGGCCGTGACCGGGTGTTGCTGGAGCGCTACATCGAGCAGCCACGCCATATCGAAATGCAGATTTTTGCCGACAGCCACGGCAATGCGATTCATCTGGGTGAGCGCGAGTGCTCGGCGCAACGGCGTTACCAGAAGGTGCTCGAAGAATCGCCGTCGCCATTTCTCGACGACGCATCGCGCCGACGCATGGGCGAAGCCGCAGTGATGGCCGCGCGCGCCATCGACTACCGCAACGCCGGCACCGTCGAGTTCATCGTCAATGCCGATGGCGGCTTCTATTTCATGGAGATCAACACCCGCTTGCAGGTTGAACACCCGGTCACCGAAATGGTCACCGGTCTGGATCTGGTGGAATGGCAGTTGCGTGTCGCCTGCGGTGAACCGCTGCCGGCATTGCGCGTGCCGAGCAACGGCCACGCCATCGAAGTGCGTCTGTACGCCGAAGACCCGGAGCGCGAATTCCTGCCCGGCTCCGGCCGGCTCGAGACCTTGCGCCTGCCCAGCGCACAGCCCGGCGTGCGTGTTGATTCGGGCGTCATCCAGGGCGATACCGTCAGCGTGCATTACGACCCGATGATCGCCAAGTTGATCGTACATGGTGCGGATCGCAGCGAGGCACTGGCGCGCATGGCCGATGCCCTGGCCGATTGTGAAGTGGTCGGGCCGAGCAGCAACATCGCCTTCCTCGAACGTTTGATCCGCCACCCCAGGGTGCGCGATGGCAACATCGATACCGGCTACCTCGACCAGCATCTGGATGAAGTGCTGCCGACACCGCTGCCGCCCAGCCCGGCGCAGCTTGCCCTGTGCGCGAGCACCGTGTTGCTGGCCGAAGAGCGCCTGGCCATGCAACTGGCGCATCGCAGCAGCGAGCCGGATTCGCCGTGGGCAATCGCCGATGGCTGGCGTCTGGGCCACGCCAGCTATCGCGTGCTGGGGCTTGCCCATCGCGGTGAACGCTACGAATTGACTTGTCACGGCAGCGCCGGCAACTACCTGCTGGAATGGGCTGGCGCGCCATGCCGCGTCGAAGCCGCACAATTTGCTGGCCACTGGCTCAGCGCGCGGGTCGATGGCGTGGCGATGCGGGTACGCGCCCATGCCGACAGCGCGTCGGTGTTCATCCACGATGGTGCGCAGCGTCTGCGCATGGCGCGAGTGCATCCGTTCCAGTTCGAAGAAGATGAAACCCTGCACACCGGCAACCGCGTGCCGGCGCCGATGCCGGGCAAATTGATCGTGCTGCGGGTTGCAGTCGGTGATGTGGTCGAACTGGGCCAGGAAGTGGCGGTGATGGAAGCGATGAAAATGGAATTGAGCCTGAAAGCCCCGCGCGCTGGCACCGTCGCCGAGGTACGGGTCTCGGTCGGTGAGTTCGTCGATGCCGACATCGCCCTGATCGTGCTGGAGGATGCGTGATGAGCAACGCACCAGCATCGGACGGCGCCGTACGCATCGTCGAAGTGGGCGCGCGTGATGGCTTGCAGAACGAAAAGCAGACCATCCCGGCAAGCGCCAAGATCGCCTTGATTGATCGACTGTCGGCAACCGGCCTGCGCAGTATCGAAGCCACCAGCTTTGTCAGCCCGCGCTGGATTCCGCAATTGGCCGACGCCGCGGAAGTGTTCAGTGGCATTCACAAGGCCGCCGGCGTCAGCTACCCGGTGCTGGTGCCCAATGAACACGGTTACGCGCGTGCGCGTGCCGTTGGCGCCACCGAGATCGCGGTGTTCGCCGCCGCATCGGAAGCCTTCAGCCAGCGCAACATCAATGCCTCGATCAGCGAAAGCATGGCCCGCATTGCACCGGTGATCCGCCAGGCGAAGGCCGATGGCGTGCGCGTGCGCGGCTACGTTTCCACCGTGCTCGGCTGCCCGTATCAGGGCGCGGTAGCGGTAGCCGATGTCGTCCGCGTGGCGGCACAACTACATGCACTGGGCTGCTACGAAATCTCGCTCGGCGATACCATCGGCGCAGGCACCCCGATCCAGGCGCGCACGATGCTGGCGGCGGTTGCCGAAGCGGTGCCGATGGCGGCGCTGGCAGTGCATTTTCACGACACCCGCGGCCAGGCGCTGGCCAATATCCTCGCCTGTCTGGAGCACGGCGTGCGCGTGATCGATGCCTCGGTTGCTGGCACCGGCGGCTGCCCTTATGCCAAGGGGGCGAGCGGCAATGTCGCCACCGAAGACGTGCTGTACATGTTGCACGGCATGGGCATCAGCACCGGCGTCGATCTCGATGCGCTCGCTGCCACCGGGCGCTGGCTGTCGGCATTGCTCGGCCGCGAAAACGGCAGCAAGGTCGGCCGCGCGTTGGCCGGCAGCAGCAACGGGGAAGCGGCATGAGCGATTTATCGATCCGCGAAATCCGCGCTGATGACAATGCCGCCATGGCTTCGATCATCCGCAGCGTGATGCCCGAGTTCGGTGCCGATGGCCCGGGCTTTGCCATTCACGACCCGGAAGTGGCGGCGATGAGCCAGGCTTACGTCGCGCCGCGCCATGTCTACTTCGTAGTCGAGCATCAGGGCACGGTGATGGGCGGTGCCGGCATCGCACCGCTGGCCGGCGGCGATGACACGGTCTGCGAACTGCGCAAGATGTATTTTCTGCCGGCGCTGCGCGGCAAGGGCGCTGGTGCCGCAATGATGCAGCGCTGCCTGGATGCGGCACGCGGGTTCGGCTTTCGCCGCTGCTATCTGGAAACCCTGTACGGCATGGATGGTGCGCAGCGCCTGTACGAGCGTTCCGGGTTTACCCAGATCCCGACGCCGCTGGGCAGCACCGGGCATTTTGCCTGTGATCGCTATTACCTGCGCGAGTTGTAACCCGCAAGGAATCTATTGAAACCGTCGCACGATGCGGTCTCTCCTGTGGGAGCGCGCCCGCGCGCGAAGCTCTTTCGCCAGTTCGTTCGCCGGCAGGCCGGCTCCCACAGAAGCAGGCCGGCAAGATCGTTCGCCGGCAGGCCGGCTGCTGCTTCAAATCACATCGAACGGGTAATTGCCGCGCTCCAGCATGAATCCGGCCAGCGCATCCATGCGCGCGTCGGCATTGACCGGCAGGCTGCGCACATTGCGCGCCATCCGTGCGCGGGCCTGACGGGTAAACAGATCGGCAATCACCAACGCCTGCGCCGCTGCCTCATGGCCGTCGCGCTGCAAACTGTCGGCGCGCGAGAGCACGCACAGGCCGACGAGCAGATCGATGGCGATGTCCGCCACCCGCTTCAACGCATATTGCTGATCGGCGATTGCCTTGCCATGCTTGCGCAACAGCCGATCAGCGGCCTTGGACAATGACACCGCGTATTTTTCGTAGCTGGCCGCAGCCTTGCGCAGTGTCGGATGCAATTCGCGCGCAATGGTGTCGGTACCAACGCCGGTGCTTTCCTTCAGGCGCCGCGCCGCATAGCCGCTGAGCACGCCAAAGCCCTTGATTGGATTGTTGAAAATGTCGTTGGCGGCATGGCGCAGCTCGCCGAGGCTGGTGCCGACATCCTTCAAACCTGACAGTGCGATATACAGCCGCAGGATTTCGTTGGTGCCCTCGAAAATCGGCAGGATGCGGGCGTCGCGCACCACCTGTTCGTACGGGAACTCGCGCATGTAACCATTGCCGGCAGCAATTTGCAGCGCTTCATAGGCGGCACGCTGTATTGCGTCACTGGCGAATACCTTGCTGATTGCCGCTTCCACCGAATAATCGGCGCAACCCGAATCGATATAGTGCGCCACCATCCACACCGTGCTCTCGGCGGCGAAACAATCCACCGTCATCTGCGCGATCTTTTCGCGCACCAGCCCGAACTCGGCAATCGGCCGCTCGAACTGCTTGCGCTCTTTGGCCTGCGCACTGGCCAACTTGATCAGCGACTTCATGCCGCCCACCGCGCCACCGCCAAGACCGGTGCGGCCATTGTTGAGAATCGCCATCGCCACCTTGAAACCCTTGCCGACCGCGCCCAGCACGTTTTCCGCCGGCACCCGCACATCGCTGAACGCGACGGTGGTGGTGGATGAGGCACGAATACCCATCTTGTCTTCGTGCGGGCCGTGGCTGACACCCGGCCACGCCGCTTCCACCACGAACGCGCTCATCCGCCCCTCGGGGCCATCGGTGCGCGCAAACACAGTGTAAAGATCGGCGATACCACCGTTGGTGATCCAGATTTTTTCACCGGAAAGCGTCCAGCTACCATCATCATTGCGCACCGCCTTGGTGCGGATCGACGCCGCATCGGAACCGGCGCCGGCTTCGGTGAGACAGAATGCGGCGATCATCTCGCCACTGGCCAAGCGCGGCAAATAACGCGCCTTTTGCTCGTCGGTACCAAATAGCAAAATGCCTTTCATGCCAATCGAGCTGTGCGCACCGATAGTCAGCGATACCGAGCTGTCGTGGCCGCTGGTCTGGGTCAGCACCCGCGCGTAAGCGGCGTTCGACAGTTCCAAGCCACCATATTCTTCGGGAATGATCAGCCCAAACAAGCCCATGTCGCGCAATGCCTGAACAAACTCTTTCGGTTGCCCGGCGTCGTGGTCCCAGCGCCGGAAGTCCTCACGCTTTTCGCCAAGAAAATCATCGATGGCATCCACCATCGCGCCCAGCATCTCGCGGTCACGCTCACGCATGCGCGGGTAAGGAAACAGGTTCTGTTCCAGAATCTCACCAAAAAACAGGTTCTTGGCGGCGCTGCGCTCACGCAACAAGGTATCGGCAGGCGCAGTGACATCCACGGCATTGGCGGCGCTCACAAGGTGCTCCTCGGCTTGATCGTCAAGCTGCAAGTGTCTGCGCACGAACTGCTGTTGGCAAGCAACAATGAGCCAACGATGGCACCCCGGTTCCGGGTTAAAATCAGCACCCGAACTTCGCCAACCGCACGCGGATAACCCATGGAACTTGCACACACCCGCGCCGTCATTACTGGCGGCGTCTCCGGCCTCGGCCTCGCCGTAGCCCAGCATCTGGTTGCACACGGCGGCAAAGTCGCCCTGTTCGATATCAACGATGAAAAGGCCGACAGCGCCATTGCCGAACTGGGCGCCGACAAGGCGATTTACCTGCGCACCGATGTCAGCAGCGAATCCGAAGTCGCAGAAAACGTGGTGAAAGCGCGCACGTTTCTGGGCGGCCTGAATGTGGCCATGAACTGCGCCGGTGTGCTCGGCCCCGGCCGGGTGCTGGGCAAGGATGGCCCGATGCCGCTGGCCACCTTCCAGAACACCGTGATGATCAATCTGGTTGGCAGCTTCAATCTCGCCAAGGCGGCGGCGCAGGCGATGCAGGACAATGCGCCGGGTGAAGACGGCGAGCGCGGCGTGATCATCAACACCGCTTCGGTTGCCGCCTTCGAAGGCCAGATCGGCCAGGCCGCGTATTCGGCATCCAAGGGCGGCGTGGTCGGCATGACCCTGCCGATGGCGCGCGAACTGGCGCGCTTTGGCATCCGCGTGATGACCATCGCGCCGGGCATCTTCTGGACCCCGATGGTGGACATGATGGCGCCGCAAGTGCAGGCGTCGCTGGCGGCATCGATTCCATTCCCATCGCGGCTGGGCAAGGCCGAAGAGTTCGCGCAGACCGTCGCCTTCATTCTCGGCAACCGCTACCTCAATGGCGAGACGATTCGCCTTGATGGTGCGGTTCGCCTGTCGCCGAAATAAACGCTCACTTCCCACTAACCCAATCCCTGAGTCCCGCCGACATGAAAGCGTCCGAAATCAAGAAAGGCAACGTCATCGAACACAACGGCACGGTGTATCAGGTGCGCGACATCGAGCGCAGCTCGCCGCAAGGCCGTGGTGGCAATGTCACCTTCCGCTTCACCATGTATTCGGTGCCCGGCGGGCAGAAGTTCGACCTGTCGCTGCGTGCCGAAGACGACCTCAAGGAAGTCGATCTGCTGCGCCGCGCGGCGTCGTTTTCGTACAAGGATGGCGAGGCTTTCGTTTTTCTCGATAGCGAAGACTTCACCCCGTATCAGCTCGACGCCGATGTGGTGGGTGATCTCGCCGGCTACATCAGCGATGGCCTCGACGACTGCTACGTGCAGGTCATCGATGAGATGCCGGTGGCGGTGCAGCTACCGGCCAGCGTGGTGTTGCAGGTGGTGGATACCGCGCCCGAGCTCAAGGGCGCGACCGCCACCAAGCGGCCGAAGCCGGCAACGCTGAACACCGGCATCGAGATCATGGTGCCGGAGTACGTCAGCAACGGCGAGAAGATATGGGTGAGTACGCTTACCGGCGAGTTTGCTGGCAGAGCCTGAGCGGATTCGTCGGCAATCGCGCTACGCGGTACGGTTCAACGGTACACAATTGCAGCCACCAGCTTCCCCGTTCCCCTTTCCCCGTTTCCAACCCGCGAACGGGTCGGAAACGGGGATTGCCATCGATTCGCGTCACTCCGTCTTGGGTGGCGATATGGCGATGAACTGGGTCTGCTCGCCGCGGCGCACCAGCAGCATCACTGCCTCGCTGTTGCCCGCTTCGGCAACCACGTCGGCAAACGCATTGGCGCTGGCGACCGCAGTGCGTCCCACCCGCAAAATGACATCGCCTTCGCGCAGACCCGCGCGGCGCGCGGCATCACCGACTACGCGCGAAATCAGTACGCCTTCCTTGGCATCAAGGCCCAGTTGCTCGCGTTCCTCTGCTGATGGTGTTTGCACCACCAATCCAAGCACACCACTGCTGCTTTTGCCGCTGCCACCGGTACCGCTGCCGGCAACCGAATCATCGCTCGGCACTTCGCCCAACACTGCCGTGAACTCGCGCTCTTTGCCATCGCGCAACAAACGCAGCCGAACCTTGGTGCCGGGCGCGGTGTTGCCTACCATCGGCGGCAGGTCGGACGACTGAAGTATCTCAAGGCCATTGAAGCTCAAAATCACATCACCAACCCTTACTCCAGCCTTGTCGGCGGCACTATCGGGGGTTACCGAACTGACCAGCGCGCCGATGCTGCGATCCAGGCCGAGGGTTTTGGCGAATGTGCGGTCTACATTCTGGATGGCTACGCCCAATTGGCCACGGCTGACATGCCCGGATTTGCGCAGTTGCTTGGCGGTATTCATCGCCACCTCGATCGGGATGGCGAAACTCACGCCCATGTAGCCGCCCGAGTTGGAGAAAATCTGCGAATTGATGCCAACCACCTGGCCATCGGTGTTGAGCAGCGGGCCACCGGAGTTGCCACGGTTGATGGCAACGTCGGTCTGGATGAATGGCGTGTACTGCTGCGAGGCATCCATGCTGCGCCGACCAACACCACTGACAACACCAACGGTAACCGTATTATCAAGAAAGCCGAACGGTGAGCCGATGGCAAACACCCATTGCCCAGGACGCAAGGTTTTGGATGATCCGGTTTTAAGAAATGGCAAACCCCTGTCCTTGATGCGCAGCAACGCGATATCCGACTGCGCATCGCTGCCTACCACGGTCGCTTCGAACTCGCGGCGATCAGGCAGACGAACGATCACTTCATCGGCACCGTCGATCACATGGTGATTGGTCAACACTTCACCATCGGCGGAAATCAGGAAGCCCGAGCCCGACGAAACCTGATCGCGCGGCTCCATCGGCGGCATGCCGGGCTGGCCAAAAAAGCGACGGAAAAACTCGGGCATATCTTGTGGGTCAACCGGCGCATCGGCATCGGCCCGGCGTGCAGACCCCGTGCGCGTGGCTTCAATCGAAACCACCGCCGCGCTGGCCTTTTCAGCCAACACTGTGAAGTCCGGCAACGTGGTTTGCGCACCGGCCAAGGTAGACACCAAAAGCAATGAGGCGAGTACGAAGCGGAAAGCTGTCTTCATGGCAATCATCAACCCAATTTGAGTTACGAATCCGCGTAGTCTGCCGCAAGCGGTGTGAGCAAAGGATTAACTGCAAGCAAACGGGTGAACCACAGCGATGCAGCTACTCCCGACAACAGGCCAATCAATACCAATGGGTCGGGGGCGATACCCAGCCAACGCGCCAACGCTGCGCCGGCAGCGGCACCAAACAACATGCCCAACAAAGAGCGGCCGTAGCCTTGTAACGCAGCGCGACGCAACTGTTCGTCGCTCACGATCAACACCACCTGCTGCCCAGGCACGACGGCCACGCCGGTAGCCAGCGTCAATTGCTTCTGGTGATTGCTGCGAAACAGATCGCATTGCCCGCCGCAGCCCGTCGCACAACCTGTGCAGGGGCCATCCTCCAGACGGACCGTCACCGATTGCGCGCTGACAGACAGCACCCGCGCGTGCCGCTGCATTTCAGTGCGAATCGACAGCAACAACGCCGCGGGCAAAGCGCTCGATGGTTGCCGCCGGGACTTTGCCAATCACGAATACGCGTTGATCGCCCAGCGCAAAGGCACGCGCGTGTACCGCACCGGCACGCGAGGCGGACGCTGTTTGCGTCTTTTCGCCACGGGGCTCGATATATACCGATACGCTGGCCAGCCCATCGCTGTATACCAGATGGGCACCAGCATCCGTGTGCCGTTGCGAGCGCAGCACGAACCCCGCCGGCACATCGCGCACCGACCAACCCACGTCGGCGGCGCCCGCCGCAGGTGAACTGAGCCTGTAATGGCGATTGAAATCCGGTATCGAAGGGCGCAAATCACTTGGCGTCGGTGTAACGCCAACCTGCACTTCGGTGAACATCAGTTGTTCAAGCGGCTGTTCACCCTCGCCGCCATCTTCGAGCACTATTCGCAGCGGCAAGCCGGTTTCACTTTCGAGCCACAGCCGATAGCCATAACGAAATGCGTCATGTGGCCGCAGCGCAAGCACTTGCGTGTTGTAGCCGGCAACACGCTCGACATCACCCAACACCAACTCGTACTCGGACAACATTCCCGACTGCGCAGCACTGACGGTTTCTTCCCACTTGGCCAGCGGTGAGCCTTCGTAGGCGACGGTTGGGTCGCCGGCACCGATGCAGATCAAGGTGTCACCATCACGCACGATTTCGCGGTGCGACCCGGTCAACACCACCAACCGCTCGCGCGAATCGCGTGCTGAGCGATAGACCTTCAGGGTTTCCATCCGGCTGCCGTCAAGGTAAACCAACGTGCCCTGATAATCGGTTTGCGACAACGCATCAGCCATGCGTGTCAGCCATTGATCCGCCTCACCAGCCAATGCACCGCCGGCAACGGTCAACGCCAATGGCAGCCCGAGCAGCCACTGCATCACTGTGGCGCACTCTCAGGCAGAGCCACGCTCAGCGCCCCGGCCTTCGGATGTGCGATCACATCAACGTAGGGCACAAAACCGCCGATACCGGCTTCATTGAGCATCGCGTTGTGTCGAATCATGTAATCCTGCAACTCTGGACTAAGGCCATCGAGCTCGGCACCAAACTGCAATACCGCCCCTGTAGCGGTAGCTGCGACGGTGTCCGCTGGCGCCGCGAACTGCGGCCGCAGATCCGATTCGCGCAGGCCGGACGCCGCCACTTGCCCAGCATCGGACGGGCTGCGGCTGCCATCCTGCCCCGAACCCATCGGCCCCGGCGTCATCACCAGCAACGCAACCAGCGCGGCACTTGCCGCCACTGCCAGACCGCCTACCCAACGCAACATCGGCCGGGCGCCAGTGTTGGCACCGCGTTTGTGTACCGGCTCGTCGGCAATTGCATTGGCGACACGATCAGCAAAGTCGGCGGCCATCGGCAAGGTGGTTTGGCGCTTGATAGCAACCGAAGCCAGACTCCAGCGGCTCCAGGCTTCCGCCAGCTCGCGGTCGCTGCTGACGCGTCGCAGTAAAAACTTCGACTCGTCTGCCGCCAACTCGCCGTCAAACAGACTGGAAAGTGACTCGAACGCGGTGGGTTTGTCGTACTTGGTCATGTTCGCTCTCGCTCGTTATCCAGCAGGGGCCGCAATTTGATGTCGATCGCTTCGCGAGCCCGAAAAATCCGGGATCGTACCGTGCCGATGGGGCAATCCATTGCTTCGGCGATTTCCTCGTAACTCAAACCATCCACCTCGCGCAGACTGATTGCGGTACGCAGGTCCTCGGGCAACTGATCGACAGTATCGGTGACCGTTTTCTCGATCTCCTGCCGCAACAACTCGTGCTCCGGCGTGTCCGTGTTGCGCAGGCGATCACCCGACTGATACTGCACCGCGTCGCCTGCATCGATATCTTCACTGGGTGGGCGCCGCTTTTGCGCAACCAGATGGTTTTTGGCCGTGTTCACCGCAATTTTGTAAAGCCAGGTATAGAACTGGCTATCGCCACGAAAGTTCGCCAGCGCCCGATAGGCGCGGATGAACGTTTCCTGGGCAACGTCCTGACACTCGCTCCAGTCCGAGATGTAGCGGGAAATCAGACCACCGATCTTGTGCTGGTACTTGCGTACCAGTAAATCGAAAGCGGCCTTGTCGCCCTGCTGCACCCGCAAAACCAGCGCCTGATCCACTTCGTTATCGGCCATCCGGGCCGTTACTCCCTGTCGGCGCAACCTGGACAAATCGCCACAGGTCGCTGCTAAAGACTCGCAGTCAGTGCAAAAAGTTCACTGGACCGTACCTCGCGTCCGGCATTGACCTGCCGGCATCTGCGCTGGATGATACGGTGTTCACAACCCAAAGCGGAAATCTCCCATGTTCGACGGCCTTCGCTTCCAGCACTGGCAGACCCAGATTCGACCCGACGGGATTGTTGTATTGACCCTTGACCGCGCTGACAACAGCGTCAACGCCCTGTCGCAGGCGGTTCTCGATGAACTGGGCCAGGCGATCGAGCGTATTGCCATCGCCAAGCCCGCCGCGCTGGTGATCCAGTCGGGCAAAGCCGCCGGTTTTGTGCCCGGCGCCGACATCCACGAGTTTCAGACATTTGATGCCAACGGCACCACCGCCGACGCTATCGCTCGCGGACAGGCGGTCTATCAAAGTCTGGCCGAACTGCCCTGCCCCAGCGTCGCCGCGATCCACGGCCATTGCATGGGTGGTGGTACCGAGTTGGCGTTGGCCTGCCGTTATCGGATTGCCAGCAACGCCGACAACACCCGTATCGGGTTACCGGAAGTCAAACTCGGTATCTACCCCGGCTGGGGCGGCAGCGTGCGCCTGCCACAGTTGGTGGGCGCACCGGCGGCGATGGACATGATGCTGACCGGGCGGGCGCTCTCTGCCAGCGCGGCACGGCTGATCGGCTTGGTGGATAAAGTCACCGAGTCGGCGCTGTTGCTCGACGCCGCAATCGAACTGGCCAAGCGCGGTCATCGCCGTCCGCTCAAGCAACGCGCCTTGGCCTGGGCTACCAACACCTGGCTGGCACGGCAGATATTGGCGCCAATCCTTATAAAACAGGTCGCCCGCAAGGCACGCAAGGAACACTACCCGGCACCGTTCGCCCTGATCGAAACCTGGCGCCGCAGCGGTGGCTCTGTGCAGGCACGGCTCAAGGCCGAGGCGCGCAGTGTGGTCAAGCTGGCACAGACCCCCACCGCACGCAATCTGGTGCGCATTTTCTTTCTGCAAGAACGGCTCAAGGGCCTTGGTGGCAAGGACCACGGCGTCAAGCATGTGCATGTGATCGGTGCCGGGGTGATGGGCGGCGATATCGCTGCCTGGTGCGCGCTCAAGGGCTTTGACGTCACCTTGCAAGATCGCGAACTCAAGTACATCGAGCCGGCTTTGGCACGCGCGCGCAGCCTTTTCGAGAAAAAAGTCAAACGCGAGGATCAACGCCAAGCCACGATTGCGCGGCTGCAAGCGGATGTCGGCGGCGACGGCGTTGCTTCAGCAGATTTGGTGATTGAAGCCATCTTCGAAAACCTCGACGCCAAGAAGGCACTGTTCGCCAGCGTTGAAGAAACCCTCAACAGCAATGCCATCCTCACCAGCAACACCAGCTCGATCCCGTTGACCGAATTGCGCGAGGGTATCAAGCACCGCGGCCGATTCGCCGGCCTGCATTACTTCAATCCGGTATCGATGATGCCGCTGGTGGAAATCGTCCGCCACGACACCATGGACGCAGAAACCGAGCGCCGCCTGGCCGCATTTTGCCGCGCCATCGACAAGCTGCCGGTACCGGTCGCCGGCAGCCCGGGGTTTCTGGTCAACCGGGTACTGTTCCCGTACATGCTCGAAGCGATCACCTGCTACGGCGAGGGCATTCCCGGCGCGGTGATCGACCGCGCTGCGGTCAAGTTCGGCATGCCCATGGGGCCGATCGAGCTGGCCGACACCGTTGGCTTGGACGTGGCCGCTTCGGTGGCCAAGGTGCTGACCCCGTTCCTCGGCCTGAGCATCCCCGATGGCCTGGATTCGCTGCTGCAGGCCGGCAAGCGCGGGCGCAAGGACGGGCAAGGCTTTTACACCTGGGAAAATGGCCGTGCCAAAAAGCCCGAAGTGCCGAAGGAGTACAAGGCGCCGGATGATCTTGAGGATCGCCTGATCCTGCCCTTCATCAACGAGGCCGTCGCCTGTCTGCACGAAGGCGTGGTAGGCGATGCCGACCTGCTTGATGCCGGGGTGATCTTCGGTACCGGCTTTGCGCCATTCCGTGGCGGCCCGATCAGCTATGCCCGCGCTGCAGGCCCGGCGCAACTCAAGGCCAAACTGCAGCAACTGGCGCAGCGGCATGGGCCACGCTTTGCGCCGCGTCCGGGCTGGGACGCGTTGTAAACCGGTCGCGGTGCCCAATGTCACTTCCTCAAGTCGCGTCATTCCCGCGAAAGCGGGAATCCAGAGCCTTCCGGCAGCTCCGCAACCCGAGACCGCTGGATTCCCGCTTTCGCGAGAATGACGAAACTCGGGAGTCTGGGCTCCAAGCTGAAGCCATTGTTCACCTCAGCATCAACCGCTCACCGCGTAATCCGCGCCGTAATACTTCGCGGTGGTATGGGTATGAAAGGCGAGCGCCGATACCGGCGGGTATTTGGGCTCGCCCAATCCTGGCAACACTTCGAGGATTTCATCCTCCCAGACATAGATCGCCATCGGCAATGAGATACGCACTTGCTGCCGCGCCGTCGGGTCGCGCGGCTGGCTGACCCGATGCGTGGTTGACGGCAGACGATCATTGCTGATGCGCTGCATGTAATCACCGGTATTGAGGATGATGCTGCCGGGCGGCGCTTTGAGCCGAATCCATTTCATGTTGCGCCGGTTGAGCACTTGCAGGCCCTCCACTGCCGGCGCCGGCAGCAGGGTGAACAGGTCAACGTCCTCGTGGCCGAGCATGCGGCCACCCGCCGGCAGCGCGGCCGACGGCTCCGGCGCCGGATAGTAGTTGAGCCGGAATCCGAAGTTGGTTGCTGCCAACTGGCGGTCGTACTGATGCGGATCGCAGCCCAGATAACGCAGGATGCTCTGCATGATCGGCGCAATCAGCGGTTCCTGCGCCTGCACCAACGCCCGGAAAATCGGCTCGTATTGCGGCTGCGGCCAAAACACGCGTGCATCGTAATCCGGCGCATGATCGAGATCGAATGCCCGCCGGCAAAATACCCAGCCCTCGACCAAATCCGGATGAATGATCGTGGTTTCTTTGATCGGAAAATAGCCCTGATTCACCGAACCCTGGCGCTTGGCCAGATACGGCATGCGCTCGGCCATCGGGATGGTTTCGAAGAACCGGGCGCAGGCCTGTTCGGCTTGCGCGTAGATATCCAACGGCACGCCATGGCCCACCAGGATCGCAAACCCGATCTCCTCCATCGCGGTGCCCAGCGATTTTGCGAAGCGTTGCTTGCCGGCGTCACCGCCGTTGAAAAAGTCCGACAGGTCACAGCTGCGGATGACAAACTCCTCGTCGAACTCCTCGCCCTGCACAGCCTCCGACAAGCGATAGCTCTGCGGCTTGTTGACCTGATCGAACTGGCTGAAATCGCGATTCAGCGCATTGATGCCGTTGTCTTGTCCGCCTGTCATATTCACACGCTCCGTTGGAGATGTTCGCGTACGAACAGTACCGCAATTGCCAGTAGCGCGGCAGGCACCACCCAACGCAACCAGAACACGAAGCCGGCCTGCCAGCGCCCGATTCCGTTTGGAAACAACTGCTTCATCGCCTTGTTGCGGCTCATGCTCCAGCCCAGCGCCAGCACCGCTGCCAGTGCGCCGAGGGTCTGTATGCCCGAGCCAAACAGCATGTCCAGGGTTCCGATGATCGACGGCCAGAAGGCGCTGGGCAGCATCAACACCGCTTCCACCGCAAACAGGATCAGTGCCATGTGCCGCCGTGACCAGCGCCCACCCACCACATCGCGCAGCCCGACCAGACCGACTTCAAGCGCCGCCAGTGCCGACAAGAACGCCATCAACACGAATGCGGCGAGAAATGCCACGCCCAACCAGCGCCCACCCGGCATTACCGCAAATAGTTTGGGCAACGTCGAAAACACCAACCCCGGCCCGGCCGCCATATCCAGCCCGAAATACAGCACGCTTGGAACAATAAACAATGCCGCCAGCAACGCACCCGCCATGTCGCCAAGCGCCGTTGCCAGCGCGGTGGAAATGAGCGGGGTTTCGTTGTCGAGATAACCGCCGTAAACCAGCATGATGGTGCCGCCAACGCCGAGCGAGAACACCGCTTGGCCCATCGCGGCAAATACGTCGGTGGCACCCATCAATGAAAAATCCGGGCGCAGGAACAGCAGCACCTTTGCGCCCACGCCATCGAGCAGCAAGGCATTGACGACCAGATACAACACCACAATGCCGAACGCGGGCACAAACCAGCGACTGACCCGCTCGATGCCCTCACGCACCCCCAGCGCCATCACCGCGCACGCTGCGGCGAGCACCAGCAGCGCCAACGCGTACTGGGTTGCTCCGTCTTGCAGGCCAGCAGCTAGCGCGGCACCCGATTCAGCGCCAAAGCCGTGGCCCAATCCATACCCCGCGGTGTACACGATGTTGGCGATGACCACGATGTAATACGAATCCGCGATCACAATCGACAGCACCAGCACCGCGCCGATCACCAGGCCCGCACGTTGCCCGAAGGACGCACGAAAAGTGGGGACTGGCCCGGCACGCAAGGCGCGGCCAAGCGCCCACTCCGCTGCCAGCACCGGCATCGCCAGCAATAACGCCAGCGCCGCATAGACCAGCAAGAATGCACTGCCGCCGTGCTGGCCCATCATGTACGGGAAGCGCCAGACATTACCCAAGCCAATGGCAACGCCGACCATTGCCAACCACGCCGCGAGCCGGCCAGAAAAAAACTCACCACGGATTGCCTTGCTGCTCAAGCCGATCTCGCAAAAGACTGTGCAATGTGCATGAATAACACAATCGAGTCGCTTACGGTCGCTGTATCCAACGGGCTTCGCTATCGACTACGCTACCCACAGCGACATGCATTACCAAAACCCTTCAGCGGAACTTTGACAATGCCAACAAGGTCAGTTTCCGGTCGCTAAAAAAAGATGACTGCACGACACCTCCAGGCTGCAACTGCAACCTGCCGACACACAGGGAACGTGACATCACAGCACGATGGCTGCTCCACAGCAGCCACTTTGGGGAAATCATGAACAAAAATAATGGCCTGTCATTCCATCGAGCGCCATTGCTTGCTGCCCTGCTTGCGCTGGGCAGCAATGCATGTGCCGATACCATTACAGTCCGCAGCGATTACTGGTTCCCTTACAACGGTGAGCCCGGCAGCGCACAAGAAGGCTACATGATCGATTTGCTTCGGCTCGCCGCCGCCGCCAGTGGCGACACCATCGATTATCGGCTGATGGATTGGGAACTTGCCCTGGAGCGCTCTCTAACCGGCACCAGCGATTGCGTGGTAGGCGCCATCGAAAGTGACGCGCCAAATCACCTGCGCAGCAGTGCGCCCTGGGGCCGCAGTCAGAATGTGGTGTACGGCCTCGTCGTGGACGCCAATGCCATTCACGAAGTCGTCGGTGCAATCAGCAATGAGCCGTTGCACAGCAGCCAGAATGCGGCGTACGCGCTTGATGGCAAACCGATCAAACTCAAACAGGTTGCCGACCTGAAACCATTGCGAATTGGCGTGGTGCAGGACTATGCGTACGGCGATGCGATCGATGAGGTACTGGCTGCCGACGATGCACAGGTCAGTCGTGTCGAGGCAAGCCGCCGCGCATTTCCACTGTTGGTGATGAAGCTGGTCACCCACAAGATCGACGTGCTGATCGAAGACGAGAATGTCGCCTCCGCCGGGCTCAAGCAACTGGGGCTGAGCAATCGCGTGATACCGGTTTCCAGCAGCCTCACCGAAGCCGACGATCTGTTTGTGGCCTGTACGCCCAACGCGCGTGGGACCAAGCTGATTGCCGCATTCGATCAGATACTGGATCAATCACGTGCATCGGGCGAGCTGGCCACGATCCTCGCCCGTTATGGCCTTGAGGACTGGGCACCCGCACCGTGAGCTGAACGCCTGTGTGAGCGGGGTGCCGCTTTTGTGTGGGAGCCCACCCTGTGGGCGACTTGTTGGTGGGTTGCGGGTTGTGGTCGGCCACAGGGTGGCCTCCTACAGGGGCGCATTGCCGCTTTTGTGTGGGCCCACCCTGTGGGCGACCTACAGGCTTCGGTACTCGGCAGTCGTCGGCTCTGCCGCTATGCGGTTTGAGCCGAACTGCACCAAGCAATCCATTGTCGCGCAAGCACTTACCGATTAGTCACCAATGGCGCTCACTTAAGCCAGCCCCCTCAACTCGTCATTCCCGCGCAGGCGGGGATCCAGTGACTTCAGGAAATTGGGTACGAGCGAAAGAAGCTGGATGCCAGGAGCCTGTCGGGCTTTGCCGGTCGAGGCGAAAAT
>JAUXUI010000022.1 GCA_030681035.1 Lysobacteraceae bacterium
GACCGAGTTCGATGCCCGTGGTTACGCGGTGCGGCTGTGCGACAGCAGTGCCGGCGACAGCACCACCACCTGCGCCAGCGGCAGCGCCGGCACCTGGCGCGAAACGCTGTTGACCGATGCGCGCGGCAATGTGTTGGCCGAGCGCCGCGGTGGCAGCGATGCGCTGGGGCTGGTGCGCTTCTTTGAGGACAGCACCGGCCGCCTGCTCAGCCAGTGCGCTGGCGGCAACTGCAACTTGCTGGACGAGGACTACACCTGGGATGCCGCCGGCAACCTCCGTGCGCGCGACAAGGCAGGCCAGTACCGCGAGGTGTTCAGTTACGACGCTCTGAACCGGCTCACCCAGTCGCGCTACGAGCGCATCGGCAGCGTCGCGTATGGCCCCGACACCGGCCCGCTCAGCAGTGCGCAGAGCTACGACAAACTGGGCAACCTGTGCAGCAAGCTGATTGCAGGCGCGGTGCGCGACTACCGCTACGGCGGGCTGGCGGGTTGTGGCCTCGGCGGTCTGGCGGGCGCGGGCGGCGACTTTGGGCCCGATGCCAGCCCGCATGCAGTGATCCAGGCCAACGGCGGCAGCTTTCAGTACGACAGCCATGGCAACCAGACCGAGGCCAGCTACAGCGACATCGGCCGCAACCGCAGCATCGACTACAGCGCTGCCGATCAGGCGGTGCAGATTCGCATCGGCAACGCGTTTGCGCCGAGCCTGCGCACCCGCTTCTGGTACGGTTCCGATGGCAGCCGCTACCAGCGCGAAGACACCGCGCAGGCAGGCAGCACCAAGCGCACGCTGTACATCGGCAATCTCGAAATCGTCAGCCAGGGCGGCATCACCACCACCAAGCGCTACGTCGCCGGAGTGCTGGTGCAGGATCTGACCAGCAGCGGCACCACGTCGCAGTTCCTGTTCCACGATCACATCGGCTCGGTGGTGCGCGCCGTCTCCGCCAGCGGCGTGGTGCTCGAAGGCATGGACTACGGCGCCTTTGGCGAGCGCCGCGGCTACACCGATCCCACCCTCGCCGCGCTGGTGCCGCGCACCACCCCGCGCGGCTTTACCGGCCACGAGATGATCGACGGCACCGACGTCATCCACATGAACGGGCGCATCTACGACAGCGCGCTCGGCCGCTTCCTGCAAGCCGACCCGATCATCCAGGAGCCCAACAACCCGCAGAACTTCAACCGCTACAGCTATGTGCTCAACAACCCGCTGAGCTTGACCGATCCAAGCGGCTTCCTGTTTGGCGGGATCGGCAAGGCGTTTCGCCGTGCACTGGCCGGGGTGCTGCGCAACATCCCGATTCCCTCGGAAAACCCGTTTACCCGATTGCTGGGCACCATCGCCCTGAACCTGCTGGCCAACCTGATCGAGCCCGGCACCGGCAGCGGCGGCGTGCGCGGTGCTTTCAGCAACGTAGCGGTATCGGGGTTTGCTCAGCGGCCAGGCGACATCGGCACCGCCGGCGGCACCGCCGGCAGCGATGGCGGCTTTGGTCACGGCTTTGTGCAGGCAGGGTTCTTTGCCGGTATTGCCAGCGGCTCGGTGACTGGCGATGATGTGGCGGCGGTGACGCAAGACGTGCTGATAGCGGGTACCGACTCGGAGCAGACCGGCGGCAAGTTTGGGAATGGGGCGGGAACCGCGACATCCGAGTTTGCGCTTGGCTTGTTGGCGGGTTCGGCGAACAGTACAATCCAGTCGGCGGCGTTCACGGTTGGAACTCTCTCGCTGCTCAGCGGCAACATCCCAAGTGCCCTACTCAATTTCCAGCTAAGCACAACCGAACTGTTCAGCCGGCCGGATTCGAACATCGGCCAGTTGGGATTCGATCTTGGACCAATCGTTCCGATCACCGGGTTCGCGGGTTCGTTGCGGGCAATCAGTATCCGAGCGTTGCGGAGGGTCGCTGCCCGAGAGATGCAGGTTGTAGTTGCAAGGGGCGCAACATTCGGTGAGAAAATACTCAAGCAACTTCCCAAGCGAGGATTCACCCAGGAGGAGGTTTTGAACTTGATTCGTAATCCAAGTCGGACGCTTGCCACTCGCGACACGCGCCATCTTCCGGGAGGAGGACGGCTTAACGACCCAGCGACCGTATTCTTCGATGATGCAGGGAACTTCGTTGTCCGAAACAATAAGACTGGCGATATCGTTCAGATTTCTGACAAGACAAATCCGAACTTCATACCCAATTTTCCTGAACCATAGTCTGCCATGACTGAACAAGAGCTTTACGAGCCTTACCGGACAGCAAGCATCGTCACGCTTGGCGGAGAGGTTTACATTCCTAAACGTCAGGCTGCTCAATTCCTCGCGCGATGCAACAAGGAGGGGTTTGGAATACTCGGCATTGATTGCATCAGGCAAGAAGGCAACAGAACAATTCTCGACAGTGAGTTGATTGCTGACTTCTCCTCCCGCGCACGTGAAGATGATTCGTCTTTTCTCCGGAGCACGTTCGAAGATGCCTTGCGATTTCTGGATGGCATCGAAGGAGACGAGATATTTTTTAGTTTCACGCTGAAGCAGGTGCGATAGAAGTGGGCGGTCAACTGCTGCGTATAACGACCGCTGCTGACAATTTCGAGATCATCTCCGTCGGCCCGATCAGGGCACGAAATGTTACGAACTCAGTATCGATTGGAAGATCCGTGCCTATAGGGGGTGGGCAATGAGCAGTCAATCCACCCAAGTTAAGCCTTCTGGTCTGGGCTAGCACTGTTTTTGCGTCATCGGTTTGTGCGGCTTGTGGCCGAGGTTGCGCGGTTTCGAGACGTTCGCTCGATGGCGATAGGTTTTTCGAGCAATCAACGCGAGCA